>JAXMBU010000066.1:0-38003 GCA_046349735.1 Planctomycetaceae bacterium | reverse complement strand
TACTGATTCCGCCGGGCGTGGACGCCTTCGACGATTCACCGATTGAACCAAATAGACCACTCATTCCGGGCAGGAATACGGGCGCGAATGACGGGAATACATCCGGATTCATGGCCGGTGATTCTCCCGATTCACTGCCCGAGAATCGCCGGAAAACTGCACTGCCTTCTAACCCTTTCCCTGATCCTGACCCTATCCCGTTTCAGGAAGGTTCCAACGCTCGCGACAGACAGCCACGAAAACCGGGCCGAAGTCCGCCCGTTCTGGTTTCTGAGTCGCCCCCGTTTGAGGACATCGAACATTATTGGAACGACTCGCTGGGCGTTCACCAGAGGTTGACCGCGACACGACGCGACAAACTGAAGTCCAGGTGGAAAGACGCTGAATTCCGGACGCGATGGCGCGACGCAATTGACCGAATCAGCCGCTCTGATTTCTGCCGTGGGATGAATGACCGGGGCTGGAAAGCTGACCTCGAATGGTTCTTGAAAGTCGACACCGTCACCAAAGTTCTGGAAGGAAAATATGACAACCACAAAAACGCCACCTATCAGACAAGGGGCAACAGTTTCGCAATCCGCGAGCGGGCAAACGCTGATGCATTCGCCACAGTCTTTGGCCCGGACAACTTCGAAACGAGTTCAGGAGGCGCTGCAACGCTTCTGCTCAATGAAACGGACGATGCAATTCACACCGCACCAACTTGAAACGTGGGCTCTTGTTCTGGGCTGCCATTATCCGGAGGACATCATCATTCGGGCACTGGTGGAATTTGGCCTGAATGCTGACCCGTTCCCAGAGATCGGCAAAGTTCTGGAAGTCTGCCACCGCATCAAGAACGAAAGGGCGACAACGCCTTGCCCTGGATTCGATCCACGAAAACCGTCTGCGGGATTGGTGAAATCGGTGATGAAGGCTTTTGGCTTATCAACAGCGTTTCCCACCACACAACTTGACGCCTGATTATTTCGAGCGAAATGAAACACTCTTTACGAAAGATAACGCTATGAAACGAACAACGCTTTTCCGAGACGATGACAACCAAGACACCCCCGAAGATTGGAAGGACGGGGCCGCTTCTGATTTGGTCCAAAGTCCAGACAATTCGAAACGCGATGCCTGGAACGTTGAACAGGCATCAGAGAAAGCCGAACTCCATCCGCAAGACCAGCCGACGGGCAGTATTCTCAACAGTCGCCAGAATTCACCCCAGCCAAAGCCGTATCACAACGGCAGTCAACCGAGTCGTGCAGCTGCAGAATCTGCGCGGAGGTTTGTGCGTTCACAAGCTTCCCGCGTTCTGGACTTCATCGCAAAACAGGGGGAGCGTGGCGCAACAGACAAGGAGATTCAGACCGGTCTGGGAATGGACGGCAATTCACAACGCCCACGCCGCGTTTGGCTTCGAGAACAGGGATTCATTCAGGCAAAAGGTCACCCCGAAGACATCACTATTCGTGACGGTTCGACGGTCTGGGTAGCCACCTTGCCGCCGGAACAGTCCGTCGGCGTTCAACTGTCCCCATCAACTGCAGATATGAAAAGAGGATTGACCCCGTGAAAGAAGCAACGCTGATTGCCGAAACGCTCATGAAGAAAAAGGACGTGGCAAAGTTCTTCCAATGTTCCGAGCGACAAGTGGAACTGATGGTCAAAGCCGGCAAAGCCCCGAAGCCAATTTACATTTCTGATTCGTCACCGCGCTGGCGGCATTCGGATTTGTTGGCCTGGCTTGATCAATTGCAGGCCGAGAGCTCAGCAAACAGCCAGAACAGTTGAGAGAAGCCGAGCGGCTGCAATTCTCGAACAGAGATCGTTTCTATGTCTGGCGATGTTCGCCAGTTCTCACGATACTGTTCCGGACGGGATAGGCTTTGACTGATCATCGAAGCTGACAAAACGGTATGCCTTACCGTCTTCCCGTCTTTCTCTTTAAGGCATTCAGAAAGGCACTGGACATGGCAAGCGTTTTGAAGGACGGCAACGGCTGGCGAATTCGGTTTTACGACGGGAGCGGTGAACGAAAGCAGATTCGCCTTTCCGGCATCAACAAGGCAACGGCCGAACAAATCGGGCGGCATGTTGAAGTACTGAATTCCGCGAAGACAGCCAACAACCTGGCAATCGATCGGCAAACCACTCTGTGGCTCGCAAAGATCGGTCCCAAGATTTATGCGAAACTGGCGAGTGTCGGATTGGTGGAACCCCGTGAATCAAGTTCGTTGGGAATGTTCCTGAAACACTACATTCAACAGCGTTCCGATGTGAAGGTGGCGACAACAAGGCGGCTGCAGTCGGTGACAAATCATCTGATTGATCACTTCGGCGAATCGGTCATGTTGCAGAACATCCACGCAGGGCATGCTGACGATTTTCGGTCCTACCTGTACGGGAAAGCCCATGCTGAAAACACAGTGGCCGCTATTGCGGGATTGCAAAACAGTTCTTCCGGGCGGCAATTCGCCGGAAGTTGATCGAGGCAAACCCGTTTGCCGATCATGTGACGACGGTAAAGGAAACGCCGCAAGTTTCACTTCGTCACGAAATCCGATGCTCAGAAGATTCTGGACGCCTGCCCCGATCTGCAATGGCGAATGATCTTTGCCCTTTGCCGGTTCGGCGGGATGCGTTGCCCAACTGAAGTTCTGGCACTTCGCTGGCAGGATATCAACTGGGAACACGGGCGGTTTCTGGTTCACAGTCCCAAGACTGAGCACCACGAAGGCAAGGAAACGCGTCTGGTTCCGTTGTTCCCGGAGCTGATGGAAATCCTCAGTGAGGGATTCCGGGAAGCGGAAGACGGTTCAACGTTCGTGATTACACGATATCGCGAGTCAACACAGAACCTTCGAACCACGTTCAAGAAGATCATCAAACGGGCGGGGCTGAATCCGTGGCCCAAGCCGTTCCAGAATCTCCGATCGACTCGGGAAACGGAATTGGCCGAAGTCTTCCCGCTGCAGGCGGTCACGTCGTGGATTGGTAACAGCCAGTTGGTGGCATCAAAGCACTATCTGCAATTAACTGACGAACACTTCAACCGCGCATCAGCCAAAGTCGCCCACCCTACAACGAAACTGGAAGGACCGGCCCCACAGGCGGCCCCGAAGACCCGCGAAATGGTCGAAACTGTCAAACCGTTAAAAGCAAAAGACCCGCGAAACACTCATGTTTTTCGCGGGTCTTCGGCTGATTTCGTCTCTATCGACTCAACACTAATGGGCAGAGGGGGAATCGAACCCCCGACACCAGGATTTTCAGTCCTGTGCTCTACCAACTGAGCTATCTGCCCAAACAGCGAGTGGTACGCTCAGCGAACTGATTCGTGCCAAGGAGCTGTTTTCCGGGGCGGGATGTTAGGGGCTGAATCACGGGTTTACAAGACATCAGGCCCTTGTGACGCAAAATCGAGACAGTTGAGTTGGGCGAAGGCGACAGTTAAGCATGTTTTGCCGAACAATCACGGCGGGGAATTCTCTCGCAGGCCGAAAAATGCTGAAATAAACACTGATGACCGGGCATCTTCATTCCCGTTAGACGTGATCTTCGGAGGATTGTCGTTGTCGCAGAAGGAACCAGAAAGTCCTGCCAGTTTGCAACAACCTTTTGATCACCAAAAAGCGACTACCGGCCATTCCGCGGCAAATCGCGAGATGATTGAGGCGGCTTGTGTCCAGTGGGAAGGTGATCTCAAGATTTTTCTTGCAGGAGTTTTGCAGGATCGTCATCTGGCGGAAGATGCGTTTCAGAAGACAGTCATACGAGCAATTGAAACCAGTCGGGCCGGGCGACAGGATAGTTTGCGGGGCTGGTTGTTTCAGGTGGCCTTGAATGAGGCTCGCCAGATTCGTCGAGAGATTCGACGAGAGAATGTTCAGAGGCAGAAACTGGCGGATCAGGCGGGGGCTGCTGAGATCGCTGGTCAATTCGGTCGGTCGAATGATTTGAAGTGGATGGTGGATGCGGTTCTGGTAAGCGACGATTTGGCGATAGCGATTCGTCGCTCACTGGCGAAGCTGCCAGCGGATCAGCGGGAAGTGGTTCGGCGAAGGATTTATGAAGGGCAGGGATTTGCTGAGATTGCTGCTGACATGAAATTGCCGCTTGGGACAGTATTGACGTGGATGCGTCGAGCTTTGTTGCGGCTCAAAGAAGACTCCGAGCTCAGGGAATTGTGGGTCAATTAACTGAAGCTTTCGAAAGACGGGCTGGGGATCGATATGACAAACGAATTGCAAACTTCAGAGACGACCGGGACTGCCGCCGACGAACGTGCATGGCGAGCGGCCCGGTATGTGCTCGGTGAGCTTTCCGATTCTGATGCGGAAGCGTTTGAGCTGGCGATGCTTGATGATGCAGAACTGTGCGAGCTGGTCCTGAACGTGACTAGACTGCAGGCTGGGATCGCTGTTGCTTGTCGTGAATCTTCTGCTGAGTCGGTTCGGCCTGTGGTCAACCTGTCGGTTGTCGATTCAACGCCAGCCTTTGTCCTGGTTCGTTCTCAGATGTCTCGTATCGTAGTTAGTCTGGCCGGTCTGGGGCTTGCCGGGATTTTGTTGACTTTTGCGGCCGGCTCTGGCGAACGATCGTCTGGTGAATTGGCTGTCGTGAATGCCGAGACGGTGGATGCTCTTGCGGATTTGATCTCGGAATCGGAGACTTCGGAGCTGTTGGCTCTGCAGGACGTTGAGACAGATGTAGATCCGGCATTGTCGGAGGTGGCGACACCAGAATGGTTGTTGATGGCGATTGAGCTGGAAGACGGCAGCGTCCAGCTTGAGTCGAAAGAGGAATCGGATGTGTATTAGAAGCCGGGGTGCGTGAGCGGCATGGCGCTAGCGACCGGTGAGTTTCGGGACAAAGACTGGAAGACACCGGCGGCTAGCGCCGTACCGCTCACAGGTCGAAATGGCTCAGTGTTGAGTGTGTTGAACACTGGAGAGTTGGATTGATGAGACTGCTGGCTTTGTTTGCCGTTGCGATCGTAGGACTCGGGTCTGGATTTCAGATGCCGTTGCAGGCTTTCGTAACGCAACCTCTGGCGGATGAAAAGAAGCCGGAAGCAGGTCAGCAGGCAGAAAAAGCCAGGGCTGATGGGCCCGGCAAGCCGGAGCAAACGGACAAGAAAGCTCGCAGCGAAAAGTCCGAAGCGGAGCGTAAGGCAGCGATGGAGTTTGCAACTCAGCATCATCCGGAGCTGGCTCGTCTCCTTGAGCAGCTCGAAAAATCTCGCCCCAATGAATTTTCCCGAGCCATCAGAGATCTGAATCAGCAGTTTCAGCAACTGGAGCGAACTCGAGAAAAGAATCCGACTCGCTATGACGCTCAGCTGGAAAGCTGGAAGATTGAATCGCAGATTCGAGTGTTGACGGCGCGCTGGTCGTTGAGTCGCGATGCGGAGCTGGAAACGCAGATTCGGAGTTTGCTGAAGCAGCGTCGTGAAGCGAAGGTGGCTCAGCTAAAAGCGGACAGAGAACGTTTGCTTGAGCAACAGCGGAAGATCGATGAGCAGTTGTCGGCTCTGTCGGATCCTATGGATGCTCAGGTGGATAAGGAATGGGAACAGCTCGCGAAGAAGGCGGGCGTCCCGAAGAACAGCGGCAAAAAGGCGCCCGAGCCAACAGCTGCAGCGGACAAGAAGTAGATCACGTTTGTTAGTTTTGAAAAGGCGTTTGAAATGCAGATCAGCATCAAACAATGGATTTCCGTCGCTGTATTCGGACTGGTGGTGGCCACCGTATCGGTGGTCGGGGTTGCTCAGGAACAGACGACTTCAGATGCGACAGCAGTTTCTGAGGCGAGCACAGAAGTCATGGCTTCAGTGTCGCAACGTTATGCAAGTGCAGAGGCGGGCGGAGAAACGCCGGACTTCCAGAAACATGTGATTCCGCTGCTCGGTAAGCTGGGATGTAATGGTCGCAGCTGTCACGGATCATTTCAGGGCCGTGGTGGCTTTCGCATGAGCCTGTTTGGATACGATTTCGGACTCGACCACGATGAACTGTATGGTCGTCTTGATCCTGAAACTCCGCAGGAGAGTTTGATTCTGACCAAGCCGTTGATGCAGATTCAGCATGAAGGTGGCCAGCGTCTGAAAGAAGGCAGCTGGGAGCATCATGTGATCCTTCGCTGGATTCAGTCTGGCGCGCCGGCTCGAGTGGAGGAACCACCAACTTTGACGAAGCTGGAAGTGACTCCAGCAGAAATCCTGTTTTCGGCGGATGGTCAACAGCAGCAGTTAAAGGCTGTGGCGATCTGGACGGATGGAACTCGCGAAGACGTGACAGCACTGACACGATTCCAGACAAACGATGACCAGATCGCCGACATTACGGACGATGGTCTGGTCATGGCAGGATCGTCGGGCGATACGCACGTTGTGGCGTCCTACGACAGCGCTGTGGTTCCGGTGCCGGTCATTCGACCAGTGTCAGAGAACTTCGGTGACAAGTATCCGCAGGTTGCGGCTCCGACGAAGGTTGATGAACTGGTAGTCGCAAAGCTGCGGAAGGTTGGCATTGTGCAGTCTGAAACCTGCACCGATGCGGAATTCCTCCGTCGAGTCAGCCTCGACGTGACGGGAACGTTGCCAACTCCGGCTGAAGTAAAAGCATTCCTTGCGGATACTCGATCAGATAAGCGCAAACTGAAGATCGACGAATTGCTCGAGCGTCCTGGATACGTCGCCTGGTGGACTACGAAATTGTGCGACTTTACCGGCAACAGTGACGACAAGTTAAATAACGTGACTCCCGTGCAGACTGAAGCGTCGAAGCACTGGTATGCGTGGATTGAAAAGCGAGTTCGCGACAATGTTCCTTACGACAGGATCGTTGAGGGAATTGTGATGGCGGTCAGTCGCGAGCCCGGTGAGTCTTACCAGCAGTATTGCGAGAATATCTCAAAGCTGTACCACAAAGGCGGCCCTGGAGCAGACGGATATGCAGACCGTTCTGGTCTGGCACATTTCTGGGCTCGACAGAATTTTCAGACGTCGGAAGATCGAGTCATCGCGTTTGCATACACCTTCCTGGGAACTCGAATTCAGTGTGCTCAGTGTCATAAGCATCCGTTCGACCAGTGGACTCAGGATGACTTCAAGCAGTTCGAGGGCTTCTTCAAGGCGACCGTTGGCCGCCAGAATACTCGTCCGGACGCCAAAGCTGAATATGATGCGATGGTGGCGAAGTTTGAAGAGACCAAGGGACTGAAGGGCAATGATGTTCGCAACATTCTCGCTAAGAAGGTTCAGGGCGGCGAAGTCATTCCGTTCGCTGAAGTTTATTCGGTCAAGGCTAAGGCAACCCCGGTCAAAACGAAGGACAAGAAGAAGGATAACGGAAAACCTGATCGCAGAGCTCAGCCTGTGGCCACGGCGAAATTGCTGGCTGGTCCAGTTGTGGATCTGTCTCAGTACGAAGATGTTCGTCAGCCACTGATGGACTGGCTGCGTGCTCCGGAAAATCCGCTGTTTGCTCGTGCGTTTGTGAATCGAGTGTGGGCCAATTATTTCAATGTCGGGATCGTGCAGCCTTCGGATGACCTGAACCTTGCGAATCCGCCAGTGAACAAAGCTCTGCTGGATTATCTGGCGGCCGGGTTTATCGAGCACAACTTTGACATGAAGTGGCTGCATAGAGAAATTCTGAACAGCCGCACTTATCAGCTTAGCTGGGTTCCGAATTCGACAAATCGACTCGATGAACGCAACTTCAGCCGCGCGGTGCCTCGACGCATTCCGGCAGAGATCGCATACGACATGATGGTTCAGGCGACTCGTAATGATGCCAGGAATCAGGAGTTTGTGACCGAACTGGAAAAGCGAGCGGTCTCGATACCGGGTTCCGGGCTCCGTAATCGAAATCGCAACCCGGCGGACTATGCGATGACAGTGTTCGGGCGATCTACTCGCGAAAGCAATTGCGATTGTGACCGCACTGAAGAGCCAAGCTTGCTGCAGACCATCTTCGTACGAAACGACAATCAGCTGTTGTCGATGATCGACGACGGCGATGGCTGGTTGCAGGACATGGCCACGAAGAACTCGCTGACGTTTACTCGCAAGTCCGTTGCCGATGCGGCAGATTCAAAGAAGGATCAGCGGAATCAGGCGCGTGATCGGTATAAGGGTCAGATCAAAAAGCTGAAAGAGCGTCTGGCCGAAGCGGAAAAAAACGGCAAAGAAGGTCAGATCAAGTCGTTCAAGGACCAAATCGCCAGGCTGAAAGCTCAGGCCGAAAAGGTTGGCGTGAAGGAAGAAGAAGTGGATTCAGCCCCGGCTGCCTCTGAGTCTTCTCCGTCTGAGGCCATTGCTGCGTCAAACATCAACTTCACGGAGATCATCAACGAAGCGTACCTGCGAACGTTGAGTCGATATCCAACGGAAGAAGAAGTGCGTACGTCTCAGGGGTATATCTCAGAATCTGCAGATGCAGTTGACGGAGTTCGCGGCGTGCTGTGGGCACTGTTGAATACTCGTGAATTCATGGTGAATCATTAGTCAGGGAAAATTGCCACGGGTGTGAAACCCCGCGGCGCGAATTCAGTCAGCGAAATGGCGCTAGCCACCGGTGTTGGCCCGCTGAGTTCATCGTAACCTGAAGCGATAGTGAGGGATTTTCAACCGGGCGTTTGTTGATGTCTCCCTCACTCACATTTCGGGTTACAAATACCCCTTGAATCGACACTGGCGGCTAGCGCCGTACCGCTCACTGAAAACGTGGCGGAACAGACCTTTCGAAGTATATCTCATTGAAACCAACCTCTAGTTATTGATAAGTCTCCAGGAGTTTTCTTATGGCATTCTTTCGAACCTGTGATGGTGTGGGTCGTCGTGATTTTCTGAAGGCAGGAGTGGTCGGTGGAACCGGTCTTTCTCTCGCCAGTTATGCTCAGCTCGCAGCAGCCAGTCATATCAATCCGGACGCCAAGGGTAAGGCTGCGATCTTCGTCAACTTGAATGGTGGTCCATCTCATATGGACACCTTCGACCTCAAGCCGAACGCACCGTCCGAGTATCGTGGTGAATTCAATCCGATTCAGACGTGTCTGCCAGGTGTGGAGATTTCCGAGCATCTGCCAAAGATTGCGACCTGCATGGATAAATTCACGTTGCTGCGAGGCGTGACGCATGCCGTGGCGGCTCATGATCTGGGGACCAGGTATGTGAACACGGGGAATCGCCCGTTGCCATCGCTGGAGTTTCCTGGATACGGCTCTGTTGTTACGAAGGAACGTCCTGGCATTCCGGAGATGCCACCATTCGTCGCAATCCCGAGCAGCGCGCAGCGACCAGGTTATTTGGGAGTTAAGTATGCTCCAATGAATACCACGACGACGCCCCAGATTGGGTCGGCGTTTCGAGTTCGCGGGATTTCGATGTCAGGTGGTTTGACGGTTGAAGATGTTGAGAAGCGACGCAACCTCCTGTCGAATCTTGACCGAACCTTCAGTGATGTCGAAAAGGACAGCCAACTGCTGGATGGGATGGATGAATTCGGCCGACAGGCTCATACGGTCATCACGTCCAATAAAGCACGGGAGGCGTTTGACATCAGTAAGGAGTCTCCCGACTTCACGAAGAACTTTGGATCGTCCGGGCTCGGTTCCAGCTGCCTGCTGGCCTTGCGACTTGTCGAATCCGGTGTTCGCTTTGTCACTGTTACGAATGGTGGCTGGGATACACATCGTGATAACTGGAACACTCTGAAGACAAAACAGTTGCCAGCTCTGGATGAGGCGTTGTATGGCTTGTTCACTGGTCTTGCGGCTCGTGGCTTGCTCGAATCAACCGTGGTTTATGTGACTGGAGAATTTGGTCGCACGCCAAAGATCAACACCGAGCGAATTGGTCGTGACCACTACCCTCGCAACATGTTCATGATTCTCGGTGGCGGCGGAATTAAGGGTGGTCAGGTGCTTGGTGAAAGCGATGAAACTGCCAGCTTGCCAAAGCACGAAGGCTTCTCACCGGATGATGTGGCTGCCAGCTTCTACCATGCTCTGGGAATTGACCACACCTATGAGTATCACACCCCGACCGGCCGACCAGTCATGATCGTTCGAGATGGCAAGGTGATTCCTGGCCTGTTTGCCTGAATGATGGTGTTTGCAGGACGACTGTTTTCGTTGAAATGAATTTTAAATCCGCTGCATGAATGAGAGTTCTCATTCATGCAGCGGATTTTTTGCGTAGTCCGCTTTGGGGATAACGCATGACATTCTGTTAATGCTCCGATTTAACGGCATCAGTCGCATGATATTCGGGTCGATGCTACAAATGCAGACACGAGGCAAAGGCCTACATGTTGAAACGTTGCCGATGTTTTCCGAATACGGCGGTTTTGACAGGCGAACTCTGCAACGAACAGCTGACGGACTGAGTCAGTGAATTTGACAGGAATTGAGTACTATTCGACAGCAGGCGACGGGTTAAGGTCTGAAATTTCAAGCACCTCTATGGATATCTCTTTGACATCCTCAGCTTCACAGCGGTCTCCGTTTCTTTCTCGAAGGATCTCTCGTCGGCATCTTCTGCGCGGCTCGGGAGTTGTCTGCGCATTGCCGTTGCTGGAATGCATGAATGGAGGGTTGGCTGATGAGCATGAGCCCCGCGTTCCTCGTCGAATGCTGTTGATATCAAACAATCTGGGCGTACTGCCGAAGCCGTTTTTCCCAGAGACGACCGGACGGGATTATTCGCTCTCTCCCTATCTTTCGTTGATGGCTGAGAATCGCAACGAGTTCACCGTGTTCAGTGGGCTGTCTCATCCGGCGGTGCATGGAGGACACAGTACAGAAAATTGTTTTCTGACAGCGGCACGCGGTCCCACACGCAGTGGTTTTCGAAACAGCATTTCGCTGGATCAATTTGCTGCGCAGAAACTCGGACCGATTACTCGATTTTCGACACTGAATCTTGGTGTCAACATCGACAAGGCCAATCGAAGTCTTTCGTGGACACGCGATGGAGTTCTGTTGCCGGCCGAAGATAGTGCTCCGGCTTTGTTCAGGCGAATGTTTGTGCAGGGGAATCCTGATGAGGTCGCTCGTCAGTTGCATCGGCTTGATGAGCGGGGCAGTATTCTGGACACGTTGCTGCAGGATGCCGGTCGCTTGAATCGTCGAATCGGAGTGAATGATCGTCAGCGAATGGATCAGTATTTTTCTTCCGTGCGTGATGTCGAACATCGCCTCGAGGCCGCTCGGGAATGGGAAACTCGTCCACGTCCGACGGCAAATCGTGAGGCACCCCAGGAGATCGCTGACGTCAAGCTGCTATTTGCTCGCTTTGAACTGATGTTGTCGATGGCTCAACTGGCTTTTCAGGTCGACGCGACACGAATCGTCACCCTGATGGTGGATGCATTTGCGACGCCGGTCTTTACGTTGAGCGATGATCGCAACACGACCGATGGATATCATAATCTCAGTCATCATGGCCAGGCCGAAGAGAAGTTGCGGCAGCTTGAAGATGCCGATCGCCAGCAGATGCGATTGCTTAATGAACTGATCAAAGGGTTTGCTGGAATTCGCGAACATGGCGAACGGCTTTTGGATCGAACTTCAATTCTCTTTGGCAGCAATATGGGTGATTCAAACACACACGACAATACGAACCTTCCGATCCTGCTGGCCGGAGGTGGGTTCAAACACGGGCAACATCTGGCTTTCAACCGCGAGAACAATACTCCACTCAGCAATCTGTTTGTTTCGATGCTGCAGCGGATGGAAATTGAGGCGGATCAATTCGGCAGCAGTACTTCCTCGATCAGCGTTTGAAATGCGGTACTGTCCGCAGGCGATGCTGAAGTTGTGGCATTCCCCATTTGTCAGCACGATGCCCAGTTGCGACGATGAATCCGGCCCCTGGTTGATAACCCATCGCGATGAACAATGTCGCCCGGAAAAGTGGAACGACATTTGGAAACGATCAACGAAAACAGGCCCTGAGTCATGAAACCGATCTTTCGATTCCATGACCCAGAGCCTGAAACTGTCAGCCTGAGCTGTTTGCGACTCTTCGGTGAGTTCTTTCAGAACACGTCCAGTATGTAGTGATGACCGGTGTGGTATGGCTTCTCCGTTGGATAGAAGTTGTACCAGTTCTTGTTGTAGACTGGAATTCTCATGGAAGGCTCATAGCGGTAGTACATGTGGTCGTACTGCTGTGGCTTCTGGAATGAGTGTGGGTAGTAGACGTAGGGATAGTGGTAGAACCGCTGCCAGTCAGACGGCTGTCCTGGAGGAGCAGCCTCCACGGTTCGGACGGAAGTCAGCACGGCCACGGTGATGACGGCCAGTACGATCAAACGTTTCAGCATTTAACCTCTCCTCTGGACAACACGGTAGTACTGGACGAGGGCTCGGCAGGCGGATCGATCATGCAGACAACTTGTAGTTGTCTCAATCGCCCCCGGAAACAGATCAGAGATCCGCGTTGCCGAGGCTCGTCAGATATTTTCTGGTGATCACGGCCAACTAAAGGTAATCCCTCAGCCATCCTTTCGGGCCGTCCCGAATTTGATCACGCGTTTATTCTTCGGCCTTCGACCGGCGACAGAATCAGTGCTTTCGGCAGAATCGTTAAAATTGAACATCGTCTCGTCCCAATTCCTGATGTCTTCTGTACTGGCTCTGAAGTGGGATATTCAGGCGAACAGGTCTTTGCCTGGGCGTTAGAATCCTGAGCATTGTCATCTGCAGTATTTGCCGCAGCACGGTTTCCAGTCTTCTCCCTGCCCTGGATCAGTCCGTTGATTTAGTCGAATTATCAGCCGATGGGCGCTAGCCTCGGTTCAAATCCCTGCATTTCGTCATGAAAAACCGGGCCTGGCGTTCTTCGGCTGAGTAGATCAACAGGCTGGGATGCCTCCGGATAATCGCCCTGGTTGGCACGATCGCAACAATGCAATCAAGTCGTCAAATCGTGGCATCCGATACATCGATCAGGAGTATCGTGTACTGGACCGCTGCGCGCAGGTTCGGTCGGGGGGATTTGAACACGATGCTGTTTTGAAAACGACGATCGTCGGCCAGTTGGTAATCTACTGATCTGGCATGCGAGCGTCTCCAGCGAGGGACCGCCGGGATGACTCTCCGTCAATTCATAGCCGCTTTACGCTGCAATCGGAAATCGCTGTCTGCAACAGCCTTCCTTGGCGCTGCCACTGTTCTGGCCGGTGCCGGACTGCCGGTGGTCCATGCGGAAGAACCACTGGTGACCAATGTGGGGCAGTTTCAGATTCCGTTTGATGTTGAAACCGAGCCGGGCCAGAAGGCCGAAGGCTTCGCAGTTCTGTTTGGATCTCAAAACGGTGGAACCAGCTGGGAGCAACTGCAAAGCGTGCCGGCTTCCCAGGACTCGTTCATGTTCGCGGCGCCTCGCGATGGACGTTACTCCTTTGCGATTCGAATGACCGATCCGCAGGGGAATGTGGCCCCTCCGGCGAAGAACACACCGGCCGAACTTGATGTTGTCGTTGATACGGTATCACCAGATCTCAAGCTGGAACTTTTCGAATCGACTCCCGGGCAGATTCTGATCAACTGGACCTGCACAGATGTCAGCGCAAACCCGGAGACACTGGCGATTGAATACGCCGACGGCACTAGCGGGCGCTGGAAGACGGTCACACTTGATCCCGTCGCCAACGGTCAGGCTGTGATTCCAGCAGGCCCCGGATCTGTTATTGCCGTTAGAGGTCAGATTTCCGACTCGGCTGGTAATCGCGGTGAAGCATCAACTCAACTGGTATTGAAAGGTGTCTCGCAGGCGGCGTCCACGAATACAATGTCACCTCCACCGATGCCTGTGGCCATTCACTCTGCTCCGATGGGGGCATCTCCATTTGCAGCACCTCCACAAAATCGTCCCGCGAGCAATGTGCCATCGAGCAATGTGCCAGCGGGCTATTCAGGTCAGCCGATAAGTGGCGCAGCTGCACAGGCCCCGAATAACTCAATTCCGGCAGCTGGATACTCTCAGGCTACGGCCGCTGCGAATTTTGGCGGTGGCTATGCAGCCCCGATGAATTCTCAGGTATCCTCAACGATTCCAGCCATGCCAGGAATCCCGGGATTCCATAATCCTGTGAATAGTCCGGCTGCCAGCGACGAGCAGCTCGTCAATACACACATCTTTGACGTCGACTATCAAGTGGAAGACGTTGGTCCGTCTGGTGTCAGCGCGGTTGAATTGTTTGTGACTGAGAATGGCGGTCAGCAATGGTTCCGCTACGGCAACGATACCGACCTGCGAAGTCCATTTCAGGTGGATGCCCAGGGCGAAGGAACATTCGGCTTTGCCGTTCGAGTTCGTAACGGTCTTGGTTTTGCCGACGCACCACCTCAGCCGGGACAAGTTCCGGAGATTATTGTTACCGTTGACGAAGCTGCTCCGGCCGTCGAGCTGGCGCAGCCATCCGTTCGCGTCGACGGGTTTGGGACCGTTCAGCTGGCATGGCGCGTGACCGACCTGCATCCGGCGCCATCACCAGTTCGACTGGAGTATTCAACAACTCCCAATGGCCCGTGGACTCCGGTCTTCGATTGGCAGGCCGATCAGGGGGGATTCGACTGGTCAATTCGCCCGGGGACGCCATCCTCGCTGTACTTCCGCTTGCTAGCTCGCGACGCAGCCGGCAACGTGGGCGCTGCCCAGACACCTCAGCCGGTGATCGTGGACCTGAAGAAGCCGGTGGGTCGCCTGTTGCGAGTTCAGGCCGCTTCGCACACAGTTACTCCGCGCAACTAGTCCACAGCCAACACTGTAAAGAGGTGTGGTGGCACAGAAAAGGGGGCGGCAACCAATAGTGCGCAGCATCCTTCGGGCCATCTGGCTATTGGTTCCCGACCCCTTTTCTGAGCCTTCATTCCCGCACGGGGGGAATCCACTTTTCCATGAACTGGATTCCTGCCTCAGCAGGAATGACGAACCTCTCTTCCTCGCGCTGACAGAGCACCAGAGTTTAACGCTCGTACTTTGGAATATTCGGTTCGGGCACCGTCGCGATCAGTTTCGTGATAATCTCATCGATATCCAGACCTTCAGCCTGAGCCTGAAAGTTTGTCGCAATGCGGTGACGAAGCACCGGGATCGCAACTTTGCGCACGTCACCGATTGAAACATTCGGTCGTCCGTCCATCGCAGCGTATGCTTTGGCTCCATTGATAAGATTCTGCCCAGCGCGGGGACCAGCTCCCCAGTCCACGAGACGTTTTATAAAGTCAGGCGCTGCGGCATCCTTAGGTCGAGTTGCTCGAACAAGGCGAGTCACATACGTGATGATAAACGGGCTGGCCACAATCTGACTGATTTGTTTCTGCAGGTACAGAATCGACTTCGCCGACAGCACCTTGCGGACCTCGGCCCGTTCTCCGGTGGTTGTGGCTTCGAGAATCTTTTCTTCTTCTTCCAGACTTGGATAATCCACTTTCACGTTGAACATAAAGCGGTCCTGCTGCGCTTCAGGCAGCGGGTATGTTCCTTCCTGTTCGATCGGGTTCTGAGTTGCGATCACAAAGAACGGTTCAGGCAGCTTGTATGTCTTCTGCCCAACCGTGACTTCGCGTTCCTGCATCGCTTGCAGCAATGCAGACTGCGTCTTCGGTGGTGTTCGATTGATTTCGTCTGCCAGCAGAATGTTGGTAAAGACGGGGCCTTCAACGAAGCGGAATTCTCGACGACCGCTTTCGCTTTCTTCCAGAACATTCGTGCCCGTAATGTCCGAAGGCATCAGGTCGGGCGTAAACTGAATTCGCCGAAAATTGACATCCAACAGTTTGGCGATTGTGCTGACCACCAGAGTCTTGGCGAGCCCGGGGACGCCAACCAGCAGGCAATGTCCGCCGGTAAAGATCGCGGCCAGAATCTGATCGATCACGGCGTCCTGGCCCACAATCACCTTGTGAAGTTCTTCCACCATGACTTCATGGTGGCGATGAAACTTCTCGAGGAACTCATCAAAATCTCGCTTCTCGGCCAATGGACTGATCCTTGGAGAATTCTTGCGGCGTACGACATCTTCGCGAACGTCCTGCGTCACGGTCGACGCGTGGCAGAATAGCGTTCTCTGCACGAATTTTCCCGTCCGGAGACGCGTCGACATTGCCGTGTGCTGGAAATGTCGATTCCATGGCTGCGAATGTCGGCCGATCCTTCAAAACATCGGGAGTTTGGGTTTGCGGATTCGTTCGGACTTCTAGAATCGCAGGAATTCCATTTCGACCTGCGAGAGCGAAGTACCTCCTTATGACCGATTTGAACAACATCCTGGCCGGCGCCACCCTGCCACCGGAAACTCGAGTTGTCGATCAGCAGCGCATTCAGGCCGCCGTTCGAGAAATTCTGCTGGCCGTTGGCGAAGACCCCGACCGTGACGGGCTGCAGGAAACTCCGGCCAGGGTTGCTCGCATGTATGCAGAGATCTTCGGAGGTCTGCATCTGGAACCTGGTCGGCATCTGAAGAAGGTGTTCGAAGAGCAGTACGATGAAATGGTGCTGGTGCGAGATATTACCTTTAACAGCATGTGCGAACATCATCTGCTGCCGTTCATGGGGAAAGCTCACGTCGGTTATATTCCGCGAGGAAAAGTGACGGGCCTGTCAAAGCTGGCGCGAGTCGTGGATGAGGTCGCTCGTCGACCACAGGTTCAGGAACGTATGACTCATATGATCGCCGACCTGATCGAGAATGAACTGGCAGCGAAAGGCGTGATTGTCGTCATCGAGGCGGAGCACACCTGCATGACGATTCGAGGCGTCAAAAAGCCAGGTGCTTTGACAGTGACCAGTGCGGTACGCGGATTATTTCGCAATAATCTCGGCAGCCGTGCCGAAGCAATGGCTCTGATTAATGGCAAGCACTGATTGATATTCCTATGGTGGCTCTATTTGTCCTGAAACTTGTCGCGGGTGTGGCTTTGATGTGGCTGCTGATGCCGCGCAAAGAAGTCACCGATGGTTTCTTTCGAATTCAGATGCTTGTGGGTTTGGGACTCTGCGTGCTGGCGGCATTGACGGCTGAATCGTCAACTCTCTCAATAGGCTCATCCGGTGCGTCTGCGGTTGAAGTTCCTGCAGCGCGGATTGAGCAGGCAAAGTCGACGGTTTCAATTCTGAAGGGCCTGATGATCGTCGGCGCGTTGACATCGTATGTCGGACATATCGTCTGGAAGCTGGGACGACGCGGGCCGGGTCGAGTCACGATTTATCTGATGGGGTTTTGCTGTGTACTGAGTCTGGCCCTGCATGCAGTGCGAGCGGACTCCAGAGCCAGCACTCCAGTGCAGTTGGCTTCCGATTTCTCCTCTGCCGGCGTTCTCGGCGCGATGCTGACAGGGATGTTGCTGGGACATTGGTATTTGACGACTCCCACGATGTCGATTCAGCCGCTCACATGGTTTGCAAAGACGCTCTTCGCTGCGGCTCTGTTGCGAATGGCGGTGAGTGGCGTAGTTCTTTTGCAGTTCGGCTGGTCGGCCACAGACACAACTCACATTCTGTGGCTCAGCATGCGTCTGATTGGTGGCGTTCTGGTGCCTGCGGTCATTTCGTTGATGGTCGTCAGAATTTTGCGATACCGGAATACGCAGTCAGCCACAGGCGTACTCTTTGCCGGGCTGATTCTTGTCTTCATGGGCGAAATGACAGCAGCCCTGCTGGAGCGAGATCTTGGAATTCCATACTGACGCGAAGAAATCGCCGTGTCACGATTTCCAGCAGGATCAGGAGTCATGAGTCAGAATAGCTCAACGGATCCAAACGCGTCATTGCCGATCGATGGGCTTGCCGAACAAGAACCAGCAACGGTCCTTTCTGATTCCATTGTTGAGCGAGACTGCATCCATTCGCGCCAGTCTTCCAGGCGAGCAGCGACCTTGCGGGCGGGAACCTGCTCAGTGATCGGGACAGCTCGATCGTAAATCGCGTCGAGTGTTTCGGTGATATGCTGAAGCTGTTGGTTAACTCGATCCTGAAATTGCAGGCCCATAACAGCTCGAGTAATCTCCCGAGAGAGGCATTCGCTTGTAGATTCAGACGACTGCAATGCATCCACGAGTTGCTCATGCAGTTCGGCCAGTTCATTCAGCATCCTCTTGAGCATGTCGCTGGTGGTCGCTGCGTGCAGAGCCAGCGATTTGGTTTCATTGGCCACGACGGAGAACGCGATCCCCTGTTGTCCAGCTCTCGCAGCTTCGATCTGGCCGTTCAGCCCCACCATGCGGGCTTCTCGGGCAATCGTGTCGACTTCGTCGAGAGTTTTCCGCGCGGCGTCGAGAACCTTGTTCATCCCTTCGCGACTTTGAACTCGACACTGCGACAACTGAACCGCACTGGCAGCCTGCTGAGCCATACCGGCAAAGCCTGTACTGACACGCACGATCGAGTCCTGAATATCCATCGCCGTCTGCTGTAACTGTCCGGAAAGTATCTGAAGGACTCGAACACCCGCGGCCAATTCAACATCGCCGGGAATGGCGGCGTTGAGCTCCGGCCCCTGCAATGACTTCTGAAGGGGCGATTCCGAGCCTTGCCCGTGAACTGTCCCCAAAGAAGAAATGCGATTGGCCAGGCGATGAAGCACGTCGGCCAGTGAGCGACGAACATGAAACATGGGATGACTGCTTGCGAGTGGATGTGCTGTTGGCGTTGTGAATCGAATCGAAACGAAATGCTGTACGTGTCACGGAAGAGATAGACCAGACTTCAATCGATCAGGGTGTTGAACCCACTGTCGCCATCGAAGAAGGAATCTGAGCATTCTTCGCGACTCCGGCTTTCAGCAGTTCATTCGCGATTCGCTCCAGGGGAAGAACCGTGGATGCGGCATTCATGGCGATGGCCTCTTTCGGCATTCCAAAGACGACACAGGAGGCTTCATTCTGAGCGATCGTAAACGCTCCTGAGTTTCGCATCGCCAGGAGTCCTTCGGCGCCATCGCGGCCCATGCCGGTCAGGATCGCTCCCACACCGTTGGTGCCGAGATACCTCGCGCAGGATCGAAACAAAACATCAACGGACGGCCGAAAGCCCGAAACTTTTTCGCCCTCATAGACCCTGACCGAGTAGACAGCGCCGCTGCGGTGGACTTCCAGGTGACGGTCACCCTGAGCAATCAAGGCGTGCCCCGGCAGAATTCTGTCCCCGTCCGACGCCTCCTTGACTCGGATCTGGCAGCTTCGATCAAGGCGGTCGGCATAGGACTTTGTATAACCAGGCGGCATGTGAATGACAGCAACAACCCCCGGGGCATCCGGCGGGAATCGAGTCAGGATATCCGCCAGGGCTTCTGTGCCTCCAGTTGAAGTTCCGATCGCCAGCACTTTATGAGTACTGGTGATCAAAGCTTCGGATCCCATGGATGACTTCACGACGGGCGTGCGTCCGACTTCCGGCACCGGTCGATGACGCACGCGAGCATTGGCGGCACCTTTGACCTTGCGAACGAGTTCATCGCTCAAATCCAGCATACTGGTCGCTACGTCGATCTTTGGTTTCGTGACAAAATCAAGAGCCCCGATTTCCAGAGCACGAAACGTGGTTTCACATCCTCGTTCCGTCAACGATGAGACCATCACCACCGGCATCGGGCGACTAGCCATCAGTTTCTCAAGGAACGTCAGTCCGTCCATGCGCGGCATTTCAACGTCCAGCGTCAGCACGTCCGGATTCAGCTTGATGATTTTGTCACGGGCGACGTAGGGATCACTGGCAGTACCGACAATCTCGATACTCGGATCGGCCGACAGCATTTCTGTCAACAGTTGTCGCATAAGCGCCGAATCATCGACGATCAGAACTTTTATCTTCGACATGGTATTTCCTCGATTGGTCAAATGTGTGTCTTTGCATGATCAGAACAAGACGACGCATGAACTCTCTGCGGCCGGCGCCCTGACCCTGCTTTTCATTTGACGTACGTTTTGCTCAAAGTTTTCGTCAACTCCCTGCACTGGCCGCACGAACGCCTGGCCTGTATGAGTGAGAAAATGAACCTGACGGCCGACCATCCCTCCAATGTCCTGAGCGACCACAGGGATTCCGTCCGTCTGCAGAAAGTCCATCGCGAATTCGGCATTCCGATCCCCGATCGCGTGAATCGAGCCTGGTGCTTCGGTACGTCCCAGCACATTGCCACCACCAAAAACCTTTGCCACAAGTCGGCGGCGGTCGCCTCCAAATTTCATGATTTCATTCACCAGTAACTCCATCGCATGAATGCCGTACGTCGCACACTGTTTGTCAGATGTGGTACAGCACGGCAGCATAAAGTGGTTCATACCGCCAATGTTGTATTTGGGATCGAACAGGCAGACCGCAATGCATGACCCCACCAACGTTGTCAACCGCAAAGGCGTCGCACTGGCCGCGAGTTCGCCGACGATGATCGGGCGGATTGGAACCTCACTTCGATTGTCAGCATTCGCGAGAGAAATGGCTGGTGACTTAACATTCGTTGATCGGCGTGATGCTTTGTCGGTCCGTTTGGTCGCAGTGGAATTCTTCAGGGGTTTGACCACTAACTCAGATTGGCGAAGTTCGGGCTGGATACTTTTGGGAGTATCAGCCGCATCAGGTGGTGCCGGAATTCCCGGCAACACAATTCCGGATCGTTCGCGGACCGTTCCTCCGACGCCGGGCCGAAGTCGATAAACTGTGTTCCCAATCGACTTGTAGATGCGATCAAGACGCAGAATGGACTCACTATGTCCGATAAAAAGGTGACCTTCCGGGATGAGTACGTCGGCGAATCTTGAGAGCAATCGATCCTGCGTCGGTTCATCAAAATAGATCATGACGTTTCGGCAGAAGATCGCATCAAACACGGTATGGATGGGCCACTCGGTTTCGATGAAGTTGATTCTTCGGAACGTGATGAGCTCCTGCAGTTCTGGTCGAATCTGGTACGGCGATTCTTCGCTCCGTGATGTGCGAATGAAGCACCGCTTGAGGACATCTCGCGGAACATCATTGACTCGTTCCGCCGCGTAGAGTCCCTTCTGAGCATGGGCGAGGACGTCAGTGTCGACATCTGAAGCCAATATGCGGATATCCCAGCCATTGATTGACATGGGTCCGAAATGTTCCAGCACCGTCATCGCCAGGGTATAGGGCTCCTCACCAGTCGAACAGGCTGCGCTCCAGATTCTCAGCTTTCGCTCACCCGTTTCCTTGGCGCGTTTTTCGATGGCCGGAAAAACATGAGATTTCAGGTACTTAAAGTGATGATCTTCACGAAAGAAGTCAGTCTTGTTGGTGGTCAGACAGTTGATCATTCTCAACCGCTCTTCGCCATCCTCATCCGACTTCATCAGGTAGTCGTAGTACTCCTGATAGCTGGTCAGATCAAGGGAACGAAGGCGTTTGGACAGACGGGATTCCACCAGTTGGTGTTTGCCTTCTCCCAGTGAGATCCCGGCTTCCTGATAGATCAGCCCACGAAAGAGCTTGAATTCTTTCGGCTTTAAGATGAATGTCGACGAGTCCTGCATCACAAACCGCTGTTTCTAAATTGAAGAGTAGACCGCCTGATCAGGCCGCCATGCTGTTCCCGAGAAGACGATCAATGTCCAGCAGTGCGATCAGACGATCACTGGACTTGGCCATTCCCGTGATGAACGTTGTGTCGACGCCGCCACCCATTTCGGGAAGCTGTTCCAGCTCCGACTCACTGACATTCAGTACATCAGAAACCGCATCGACGACAAGGCCCATCACCTTTTTGCCCACCGTGACGATGATGATGACCGTGAACTGGTTGTAGCTGGCAGCCGGCATACTGAATCGATGTCGAAGGTCGACCACAGGCACCACAGTCCCACGAAGATTCATGACACCTTTGATATACGCGGGGACATTCGGGATCTGCGTGAGATGAGTCAGCCCCTTAATTTCCTGCACGCGCAGAATGTCGATGCCGAATTGCTCTTCCGCTAATTGAAATGTCAGGAACTGGCTGCCGCCTTCCATCGTGTCCTGACCAGCGTACGAATGTGTTGATGCAGACGCCGTGCTCATAAGAATTTCCTGTACATGAAGCCTGAGTTTGAATTTGATGCATCATCGACCGGATGTCGATGCGAGGAATCTGTTTGATCTTGTTAGTTGTGGGAGGCCCGCGGGAACAGGGTGTTTTTCTCGAAGACACCCTGTCCCTCGGACGCTCTTTAGAATTCCTGGAATCCAGTTGTCACCAGTTGCTCGAGCCGGTCCGTGACTGAATCGAGACTGATCGAGTCCATCCTGGGAGTTGTCTTCTTCGCGCCGGCCGTTCGTCCGGAGGTGACAGACGTCTTTGTTGGACGGGTGGTCTTTTTCGTGCTTCGATTCGGAGTCTGTACTTCTCCGGAAAGTCGGAAACGAGCAACGGCTTCGCTGAGTTGTTCGGCATGCTGCAGCAGCGATGCTGCTGTACCGTTCATCTCTTCTGTCTGTGACGCATTGTTCTGTGTCACACGGTCCATCTGAGACACAGCCTTGTTGACCTGTTCGATACCAGTCAGCTGTTCTTTTGAAGCCGCTGCAATCTCGGCCACGATATCCGTGACACGTTTGACCGATCCTACGATCTCTTCCAGAGTTTTACCCGATCGATTGACCAGGTCCGTTCCGTTTTCGACTTTGCGAACGGAGTCCTGGATCAAGGACTTGATTTCTTTCGCAGCCGATGCACTTCGCTGGGCCAGGTTGCGAACTTCAGCGGCAACAACGGCAAACCCACGTCCCTGTTCACCAGCTCGTGCGGCTTCGACGGCAGCGTTCAGAGCCAGTAGATTCGTCTGGAAGGCGATTTCGTCGATTGTCGTAATGATGTCAGCAATGCGAGTTGAAGACTGATTGATCTCACACATCGCCTTCACAGCTTCTTCAACAACCGAACCACCTCGGTCGGCGACATCACGTGAGCCGTTCGCCAGTTGACGAGCTTGCTGAGCGTTGTCTGTATTCTGTTTGACGGTGGACGTGATTTCTTCGAGGCTGGAGGCGGTCTCTTCGAGCGACGATGCCTGATGCTGTGCTCCTTTAGAAATCTCGGTTGATGCGGAGTTCAGCTGGCTGGCCGCCGACGCAACGGTCTCTGCGACGGTGCGTACTTCGAGCAGCGTTTCTTTAATCGCGTTCACTGCGGAACCGAGTGCAGTGGCGACCTGGCCGATCGAGTCATTGCCGAGGTCTGGTACCTCTGCGGTAAAGTCACCGGCAGCAATCGCTTTGCAAACTTCCAGAATCGTCTGAACCTTGTCCTGCTGTTCCAGAGCGATCTGCCGCTCACGTTCGTTCCGTTGTCGTTCGTCTTCTTCTGACTTCCGCTTTTGATCCGCCAGCTGAAGTTCAAGCTTCTTTGCTTCGGTGATGTCGTTGGCATACTTCACCACTTTGCAGGGTTTGCCGTTCACATCGAGAATTGGATTGTAGGAAGCCTGAATCCAGATTTCTTTACCGTTCTTGCCAACTCGACGATACTCACCAGAGCGAAACTGGCCTGCCGCCAGATCAGCCCAGAACTGTCGATAGTCGGCATGAGAGGCGTAGCTTGGGTCGACAAACAGGCTGTGTTGTCGTCCGACAATCTCGTTCAGAGAATATCCGACAGCATTCAGGAAGTTCTCATTAGCGCTGAGAACTGTCCCCTTGAGGTCAAACTCAACGACGGCCTGAGAGCGACTGATCGCTGCCAGTTGACCTTCGTGATCAGCATTCTTCAACTTTGTGCTTGTGATATCCGTCGCGTACTTGACGACCTTGTAAGTTCGGCCATTCAAGTCAACGATTGGGTTGTAAGAGGCCTGCAGCCAGACTTCTCGACCACCCTTGCCGATGCGTTTGTATTCGGCGGAATCAAATTGCCCGCTCGCCAGCTTCGTCCAGAACTCTCGATAGGCTGGGCTGTTGACTGCCGCCGGATCCACAAAGATACTGTGATGTCGCCCCTTGATTTCATCGAGAGCGTAACCCATCGTCGCAAGGAAATTGGGGTTCGCGTTGAGAATGGTGCCATCAGATCCGAATTCAATCACGGCCTGTGACTTGCCAACAGCTTCCGCGAGTGCTCGATTCTCACGACTCTCTGCGGCCAGTTCATTCAATGTGCCCAGCATTGTGTTCAGAGAGGCTTTACCGCGTTCAAGTTCGCCGGGGAGTGACTGTGTGATTACCTTGGAATAGTCACGCTTTGCGGCGCAATCCATGGATTCAATCATCTGAGAGAATCCTGCATCCAGGCTGGCCGAAGCGCTGCTCAGTTCAGCGCTCATCTGGTCCAGTTCATCTCCACCGACGACTTCAAGTCGTTGCTTGAATCGCCCCGCAGCAAGTTCCTGAGCAAGCTTTCGAGCAGCGAACAGCCGAGCAGTTGTCGATCGCCCTGCAAACCAGAATGTCACGACAATGATCAGACACAGAACACCCGTCATGACAAACAACCTGGTTTGGGTGCCTGCCAGTTCTGTCGCAGTATCTCGCTCCAGTGTGGCGGCATCTTTCTGCGTACCGTCAACGACAGCGGTCAGTGCTTCACGATGAGCTTCATAGCTGACGCGAAGTTCCCGATCAAGAAGTTCGCGAGAAGCCTCAAGATTCCCCGCGCGAAGTAAAGGAATCAGCTTTGATTCCACCACTTCAAAAAAGACATCGGCTTGTCGGTTTGATTCTCCCTGGAGCATGTTGCGCAGTTCGCCTTCCGGCAATGATTTCTGCCAATGCTCAATACGGGTTACATATTCAGTTCTGAGAGTGCCGAGTTTCTGAATCAGCTTCTCTCGTTCCGCGGCATCAGTGATATCGACCGCCGTTTGAGCCGTGAGGTAGGCCTCGATAATGTACATCGGAGGAGGCAGGATATCCGCCAGCAGATCCTTGCGAGAAACGATCTCAGAATAGACCGGTCCCGTGACCTTCACGCGGTCAACGATCGATTTGCTGAACCATGAGCTAAAGAGAATCAGCGTTAAAAGAAACACCGTGAGGAAGGACAGCTTTTTTCCGATTGTCAGGTTCCGAATGACGTTCATGACTCTCTCAAGCATTGTCTGGAGTGATAGGATTTACGGGATTGAGGCTCCTCGCAACGCGCGAGGAGCCGAATTGCGACGACATTGAGACTAGAATTCCATGAATCCAGCACCGGCCGGTTTCCTTGCCGGAGCTGGTGCAACCTTACTCAGGATCTCGTCAACCGACTCCCGCTTTGGTGTTCGATTGCTGCGGCCGGAGTTGCGATTGTCTGCGTTGCCTGCAGAGTCGGATGCACCTCCCAGCTGGAATCTCTGGACGACTTCTCGCAACTGCTGTGCGTGCTGTAACAGTCCCGCAGCGGTTGCTGACATTTCCTCGGTCTGTGACGCATTGCTCTGGGTCACTCGATCCATTTGTGTGACGGCTTTGTTGACCTGCTCGATCCCCGAAAGCTGCTCTTTGGAAGCAGCGGCGATCTCAGCCACGATGTCGGCGACGCGTCGCACGGATGAAACGATTTCCTCCAGAGTCTTTCCTGACTGATTTACCAGCGAGGTGCCTGTTTCGACTTTGCGAACCGAATCCTGAATCAGCGACTTAATCTCCTTGGCGGCTGATGCACTTCGCTGAGCCAGATTTCGAACTTCTGAGGCGACAACTGCAAATCCTCGCCCCTGCTCGCCGGCACGAGCAGCTTCGACAGCCGCATTCAGAGCCAGCAAGTTGGTCTGGAACGCGATCTCGTCGATTGTCGTGATGATGTCCGCGATGCGAGTCGAAGACTGATTAATGTCGGCCATGCCCTTAATCGCATCGGCCACAACAGATCCGCCTTTGTTGGCAACATCGCTGGCCCCAACAGCAAACTGGCGAGCCTGCTGAGCATTATCGGTGTTCAATTTTACGGTCGATGTGATCTCTTCCACACGGGAAGCTGTCTCTTCGATGCTGGAAGCCTGATGTTGAGCTCCTCGACTAATTGCATCCGAGGCGTCATTCAGTTCAGAAGCGGCCGTTTCAACGGTCACGGTTACACGGTTCACTTCGCTCAGAGTTTCTCGAATACTCTCAATAGCGGAACCCAGAGCCTTCGCCACCTGCCCAATGGAATCGCTTCCGAGGTCTGGTACATCAACCGTCAGATCACCGGTCGCCAGGGAGTTACAGACACGGAGAACTTCGTGAACCTTCTGCTGCTGCTCTTCCGCGAACTGGCGATCACGCTCGTTGCGCTCGCGTTCTTCTCGCTCGGTTCTCATTTGCTGCTCTGCGATCTCGAATTCAAGCTTCTTGGCCTGAGTGATGTCGGTCGCATACTTGACAACTTTGAATGGCACTCCGTTGAGGTCGAGGATGGCGTTGTAAGAAGCCTGAATCCAGACTTCACGGCCATTCTTACCCACTCGCTTGAATTGAGCGGCTTTATATTGTCCCTGTTTCAGGTGCTCCCAGAACTGGCGATACTCCGTTGATGCCGCATACTCCGGATCGACGAGCATACTGTGATGCTTGCCAATCAATTCCTCCTGACGATACCCGGTTGCATTGAGGAAGTTGTCGTTCACGGACAGAATGATTCCGTCAAGACTGAACGAGATAACCCCTTGTGCTTTACCGATCGCAGCAACTTGTCCGGCTGTTTCGCGAAGTAGTGTTACGTCACTCCACTCGAGGGCGAACCCTGATGGCTTTCCGGTAGAACTCATCACAGGAGTCACATGGAGCTGAATCTTGGCATCACCGACCGTAATGTCAGTCGTGAAGGGAAGATTCCGCGGGTCGCCCAGAAGTCGTCGTTGATGGGCCGGCACTTTGTGGAAGCCATCAATGCAGGTGCCAATAATGGCGGATGGATCAAAGTTGGGCCAGAGCTTCCTGAAGCTGTCAACATGTCTGGCGAAAAGCTTCTTTGTGCCCTCATTGACGTAGGTGACGATGAAATCCATATCGACAACCATCACCGCACTGGAAACTCGGTTCAGCAATTCGTGAGTCAGCTGAAGCTCCTGAGCCGATGGTGCATTCTTTCCACTTTTGGGCGTCGATGCATTGCGAGGCTTGCGTGTTACCGCCTTCGGTGCGTCGCTGGATGCCTTGCGAGATGCTGCCGGCTTTGATTTTGCAGATCGCTGAGATTTTGTCTTAGGGCGGCTGGATGTTGATTTGGATTTGGCCATGGTAGCACTCCTGTTTGAAGTCGGGTTGAGTTTCATCGTTTGTTTCCTCCGCAGAACAAGTTGTTCTGCATAGCATTCAATGGACTCAACTCGGTTTTGGTCGAGGTAAGCGAAGAACCCATTGAGCCCGCTGTCTCCGTTATTCACAGCGGGGCGTCGTTACTACAGGGAGCAGGCCGGTTCGGCTGCGAGCGTTGAATCAGTCGCTGAAGTCCCCTGTCGGATCGAAAGTCCGCAGATGCCGTTAATATCCAGAATCAGGGCGACTCGTCCGTCACCAAGGATTGTGGCACCGGCGACGCCAGGCACCTTCTGGAAGTTTGTTTCAAGGTTTTTGATGACCACTTGTTGCTGACCGAGTAATTCATCAACCACAAGGGCATACTTTCGTCCCTGGTCTTCCACAATCACCAGGAGTCCATCGTCCGCGTTGCCGTGATTCCGCTGCAGGCTGAGAATTCGATCCAGCCGGAGCAATGGAACAATCTCTCCACGAAGTGTGATCACTTCGCCCTTGCCCATCACTTTCTGGATGTCAGAACTGTTCGGTTTGATCGACTCCACAACCGACAGCAAAGGCACCACATAGCTGTCGCTCGAGACTCGTACCAGAAGTCCGTCCAGAATCGCCAGAGTCAGCGGCAGTCGGACGATCATCCGGCAGCCCTTTCCCTTCTGGGAGCGAATCGAGATGCTGCCTTGCAGAGCTTCCACGTTGCGGCGAACCACATCCATTCCAACACCGCGGCCTGAAACATCAGTGACCTGTTCGGCCGTTGAGAAGCCCGCTGAGAAGATCAGGCCGTAAATGTCTTCATCCGACAAATCGTCACTCTCAGAGACGATCCCGCGTTCAATTGCTTTGCGAAGAATGCGGTCTCGATCGAGCCCTTTGCCGTCGTCCTGAATTTCGATGATAAAGTTGCCGCCCTGATGATAGGCTTTCAGACAGATTGTGCCTTCCGGAGGCTTACCAGCGGCAATTCGTTCTTCCGGAAGTTCGATCCCGTGATCCACAGAATTTCGAACCATATGCAGCAGCGGATCACCGATCTGATCGACCACTGTTTTGTCGAGCTCGGTGTCTTCGCCTTCTGTCTCGAGATGAATCTGCTTACCAAGGCGATGACTGAGATCCCGTACGATACGAGTCATCTTCTGGAACGAGGCTGCAATCGGCACCATTCGCAGAGACAGGCTCATTTCCTGCAGGTCGCGAACAATCTTTCCCAGCTGAACCAGTGCGGCCGACTCCGTGTCCGGATGGAACCTGGACCAATCCTGTTCCACCATAGACGTGCCGATCACTAACTCGCCAATCTGATTGATCATCTTGTCAAGCCGTTCGCGGTCAACCCGGACTGTTTCGCTCGAGGATGAAGTCGGAGCACCGGATGCTGCCGCGCCTGAGCCCTTCTTTTCGACTCGTCGGTCGTCACCGGATCGTCGTTCGGTTTCAGCGGGCCCTGCAACCGGCTCTGTCACTGGTGTGAGCACAGCCGTGGCGGAAGGTGACGCAGCGGAGAGCGATTTCGATTCAACAACTGCAGCCGTGGTTTCAACGTGGGCCTCGGAGCTGGCTGACAATTCAGAAGATTCTTCAACCTTCCGAATCGTCGGTGTGCTGTCATCGTCCACAAACATAAAGACATCACGCAGGGCACTCTCCGGACTTGTCGCCGTCAGGCAAATTTCCCAGCTGACGTAACAGATCTCAGCATCCATCTGAGAAAGCGACGGAATTCGAGAGATGTCCGCCTTCACTTCAAACGACGTGCTGAGCTGGCGAAGTTCATCGATCAGGAACAGAGGGTTCTGGCCGGAGTGAAAGAACGACGCTGAAGGGCGAAACTGAATTTGGTACGTTTGTCCCGCCTGGGTGGCAACAGTGGCAGAAGCGAGGGGCTTCGCCTGTGTCGCAGCCGAGGCGGATGAATACTGCTGCAAGGCTCGAAACGTATCTTCCACCTGAGGAGGAGGAGCAATATTATTCTTCTCTGCCTGAATCAGGCCCGACAGAACATCGGTGGATCTCAGTAAGAGCTCACACAAATCGTTTGTCGGCAGGATCTCGCCCTCACGCATGCGATCCAGGAGGTTCTCCAGGACATGCGTAAACTTCGCGACTTCATCCATCCCAAACGTGGAACTCGCGCCCTTGATGCTGTGGGCTGCGCGAAAGATTGTGTTCAGCACTTCACTGTCGCCGCCGGAGGTCTCCAGGGCCAGCAGTCCGGCTTCCATGTTCTCAAGATGCTCACCCGCTTCTTCGTAGAAAGCGGCTCGAAAACGATTCAGGTCAATTTGCATGATCAGACTTCCGGGGGAGAAAAGTCACGACGAACGAGTCGTCAGCGGAACACAGTTCATCGTTGCTCAGCGCGCACCGAGGGCGCAGAGCAAACATGGGGGTTGAAACAGGGCCGTTGTTTTAGTGAACGACTTTGGCCACAACCTGAAGCAGTTGATCTGGATTAAAAGGCTTCACCAGCCAGCCAGTCGCGCCAGCGGACTTGCCTTCCTGCTTTTTGGCGTCCTGTGATTCTGTGGTCAGCATCAGAATCGGAGTGAACTTGAAGTTGGGCAGCTTCCGCAGTTCTTTGATCAGCGAGATGCCGTCCATCACGGGCATGTTCAGGTCGGTGACGACCAGATTCACGCTCTTTCCATTCACCTTTCCCAGCGCGTCCTTGCCGTCGGATCCTTCAATCACGGAGAATCCCGCCTGTTGCAGGGTAAATGCAACCATCTGACGCATCGATGTGGAGTCATCAACGACGAGAGCCATCTTTGACATGACGAATAACACTCCTGCAGAATCAAAGTAGTAGAGAGAACACAAAGGATAAGGATACGGTGAAGTTACAGCGTGTTGATCTAATCAGCCGGAACGCGTTAGCGTCCGGTTTTTCTATCAACATCACAAAAAACAACCGGGGGCTGACGCCCTGCGGCTGATAAGCGGACTCAATCAACAGCCCAGTTACCGTCCGCCTGAGATATTCAAAACAATTCAACACTTCCAAAGTCTGATGCAGTGGCTGAAGAATTCGATTGCGAATCCTGTCCAATCACCTGCCGTTCGGAGCTCATCGTGCTGCGAGAATTCAGCCACGTGCGCCAGTCGGCAGAACGTGAACTGGCTCGCTCCGCACTGGCGATATCTCTGAATGGTGACAAGTTTTCTTTCAGAGCCTGCAACGCTTCGACAACATGATCCAGTCGCTGGTTGACTCGATCCTGAAACTGCAGCGCCATGATGGACTTTGTGATGTCTCGCGAAACTCCTTCACTCAGCGATTCTGTTCGCTGCAGGGAGGTCGTGAGTCCGTGGTGCATGACTCCCAGCTGATCCAGGAGGTTGGTGACTTTAACCTGACTGTCCAGAGCAGAAGCAGCGTCGATGGAGATCCGCTCACGCAACTCTGTGGACACCTGATGCAAAGAGCGGTTTAATTGTTCGACCTGTTTGCGAATCGAAGCACTTGTTTCCGCCGCGTGAACTCCCAGGTTTTTTGTCTCGTTAGCAACGACGTTGAAGGCTGCTCCGTGGCTTCCGGCCCGAGCGGCTTCCAGGCGACCATTCAAGCCAACAATTCTCGCTTCCTCGGCGATCGTTTCGACCTGACGGAGGCTGGCGTTGACTTCGCCTAGTGTTTGTTCCAGCTTCTGAATTCGCTCGGAAAGTTGCTGTGACGAGTTTGTTGATTCCTGAACGGCCGACAGCAAACTGCCTAAAACGGCCCGAATTTCGTGGATAGTATCGTCGGTATTGAGACCGTTGTCGGACGTCAGACCACTATGAGCTGTCTCGACAGTTTCGCGAACACGAGCCGCCATGCCACCAAATCCAGTGCTGATTTCCAGCACGGAATGCTGCAAGTCTTCTGCAGTCTCGTGAACATGTTTCGCCAGAGAATCCAGTATCGGCAGCATCGCCGCCACTTCGGTAGGATCTGCCTTCCTCGCAAGCCGCGGACGTTCCTGATTGGAATGTGTTCGTCGCGGAGACGAGAAGGCGGAGTCGGCAGACTCTTCACTATCAGCGTCGTCTATTCGGAGATGTTCCGCACCATTTTCCCGCCTGATCAATAGCGAGGAAATGCCGGACGTCAGTTTTTTCGTCAGAGTATTCATGGTAGCCCGAGAATTCGGAGAGAAGGGAACCGGAATGCAGCATCCAATGATGCGATTCAGGCGGCTTGATCAGCGAAAGCTGATGAAAGGCCGGCGATATTCAGCCAGTGCGTGATGCAGTCGGCACCATCGCCGATGCGATAGGTCACTCGAGTCGCCGCTTGTTTTCCGGCAGACAGAAGGATCTGCATGGCCGAAACATCAAAGGCCGTGACATGACAGAAGTGAAAAACCACTTCCGGAAACTTCTCGCAGACCGACAGCACATGCTGATGCAGAGCCTGGGCGTTGATCACATTCAGATCACCGCTGAGGCGAAGGCAGCACCCCGAATACGACGGAGACTCTTCAAGGATCAGTTCGATCTCGCTCATTTGCGCACCCCTGAACTTCATTCGCACAGAAAATCATTTCACAAGTTTTTGCTGAGCGTCAGGGTGTGAGTCATGTTGTGAATTACTGGCTCTTCTGATCGGAGCGATCCGGTAAAGCTTGCAGGCTATTGAAGTTTTTTAGCGGACTTCCAGATCTGATTGGGGATGTATGGCTCCCTTTACAGGTTGCTCTATCTGCGACTAGCGATAAGACCTGGTGGGCAGTTAATCCATGAGAACCTACCCGCTCTGAACGATCCCGCACTATTGAGCGCTGGCATACCCGCATCGTGATTTTGGAAAAACAGTTTTTCCGGCGAAAGCGCGTCATTCTGTCACACAATCGAGATATCCAGTCGCGTTCTAACTGAGGGGGCAGCCAAATCACCCATGACGTAAACGGCTTCAATGCGATCATCCAGCCCTCCGAGAAACAGGGAGCGATGTCCGCCCAGGAAGCCCCCCACGCAGCCAGGGCAGTTCAGATCAACTTTCGGTCGAGTCACAATGAATTCAACCGTCCGGATGTCTTCCGCAGTCACCGGTCCTCGCCACGTAAGTTCTCAACTGCTCATGTCGACCTGGTCGCGCATTTTCCATTTCACTCTAAGCCCGGAACCAGGACCGTTTGTCCACAAAGTCCGGTGTCTCCCCCTCGTTCACTCGCGAAATCCGGAAAAGCTGTTTACATATCGGTCTGGCGTGAGCAAGCCCGCACCGCTGAGCCATTAAGCGCAAAAGGATCAGCACTTTATGATTCGTCTGACTGCGATTGTACTTCTGGCATTTATATCGCCGGTGTTCGATGACCAGACCGCTGATGCTCAGGAGTTATCGCCAAAGCAGATCGAGCAGGCTGTTGAACGTGCGCTGCCGTTATTGGAGATTTCGTCAGCCGAGACGGCTCGTCAGCGACAATGTTTCACCTGTCATGGTCAGGCGATGCCGATCGTTGCGTTAATCGAAGCCAGACGACATGGTTTTGTGACCGATTCAAAGAATCTGCAGCGGCAACTGGACCACACGTACGCTCATTTGAATCGCTCAAAGAAGCTCTATCAGGAAGGCAAAGGGACAGGCGGCCAGGTCGACACTGCGGGCTGGGCTTTGTGGGGTCTGGAAGCTGGAACACGCGACGCGGATGAAGTCACCGATGCTGTGATCGGTTATCTCAGAGGCAAACAAGATTCGACTGGAGTCTGGAAATGTGCCAGCAATCGTCCGCCGTCGGAGAAGAGTGATTTCGCGACCAGTTATCTTGCACTGCGAGCACTGGAGGCTTTCGGAAACGATAGCCGAAAAGAAGAAATCGCGGCAGCCAAATCCAATGCAAAGAAATGGCTCGAAAACGCCAAGCCACTGGAGACGGAAGACTTCGTGTTTCAACTCCTGACTCTGCCATACGTTGAACTTGATACCCACATGGACGAGCGGGCTGATCAATTGCAACGTCAGCAGCGTGCCGATGGAGGATGGGCTCAACTACCGGAACTCGACAGCGACGCCTACGCCACTGCGACAGTTCTCTATGCGCTGGCAGAGTCCGGCATGTCAGCCTCGGATCCGGTCTATCGTCGAGGTTTGGAATACCTTGTGAAACAGCAGCAGTCCGATGGATCCTGGCACGTCACATCACGCAGCAAGCCGTTTCAACTTTATTTCGAAACAGGTTATCCCCACGGCAAAGATCAATTCATCTCCATGACGACGGCCTGTTGGGCAACACTGGCACTGCTCCATGCGATGCCGGAAAAGTCCCCGCCGATGATCGAGTCGCTGGCGGGGACGCAGCCGCTGGAATGGCCCGAAGCGGATCTGTCAGGCCGCATGATGATTGGAGCCCATCGTTTTATCGAATCTCGCATCAAAGTCGCAGACGGGCAACGTCGAGAAATCCCGATGGATGACACCCGACGCACTGAACTTCGCAAAGAACTGCAGCACGTGTTGGGTGTGGTCGAACAACGATTCCCGGCCAGGCTTGAGCAGTTCGGTGATCTCAACAATCCGGCAGTGGTTTCAGAATCCGCAACGGCTCGAGTTCTTCAGGTGCGGTGGCCGGTGTTTGCCAATGTGTTGGGCGAAGGACTCTGGGTTCAGCAGAAAGAGACGGCGCGAGGATGTTGTATTGTCGTGCCGGATGCCGATCAAACGCCCGAGCAACTTATGGGACTCGCCGCAGGACTGCCACCGGAGCAGCAGATTGCCGCTCGCCTGGCTGCTCAGGGATTTGATCTGCTGATTCCGGCTATCATTAGCCGAGACAAACTGGAACCAGAGGATGCTCGGATTCGTCAGGCCGACATGACACAGCGCGAGTGGATTTATCGGCAGGCGTTCCACATGGGCCGACACGTTATCGGATATGACGTGCAGCGAATTCTCGGAGCCTTGGACTGGTTCGCTCAAAATAAACCTGCCATCGCGAAGATCGGAATCGTCGGATATGGCGAAGGTGGCTTGCTGGCTTTGCATGCAGCAGCCATCGATCCGCGAATCGATGTGACGCTGATCAGCGGCTACTTCAACAGCAGTGAGGCCATCTGGTCAGAACCGATCTATCGCAATGTTTGGCGACGTTCTCTGTCGCTCGGCAACGCTGAAGTCGCGTCATTAGTATTGCCGCGAGCACTGCTGATTGAGCACAGCGAGTTTCCTCTGATCAAAGGCCACAAAGGTGATCTCAGCACGCCAGCTAAGGAGAATGTCAGGGCGGAATTCGGACAAATTCGTAACGAACAAGATAATGCAGCGCGACAGTTGATTGTGGGTGAGAATGATGAACCAACGACTCGCTGGTCAGTCGAGACTCTGACGGCATTTCTGAATCGATTTGATTTGAAACCGTCAGATGGAACGAGTGCATTCGATCGTGATCGACGAGCCGACTCGGTGGCTCGTATTGCCGAACGTAAGGCTCGGTGTGTTCGTCAGGCAGAAGAACACGTGCAGTCATTGGTTCAACAATCGGAACACATTCGAGACAAATTCTTTCTGTACAATGTTAAGCCAGAATGGCGCGAGCGTCCTTGGAGCACGGAAAAATTGCACGCCATCGAGAAGCCGGAAGCGTTCATCGCTGCGGCCGCGGACTATCGCAAGAAGTTCGCAACGGAAGCAATGGGGCGCTTTGATCTGCCGTTGGCGCCGCCCAATGCCAGAACTCGCAAGGTTGCCGAAACGGACCTATGGACAGCTTACGATGTTGTTCTGGACGTGCATGATTCATTGTTCGCCTGGGGAACCCTGGTCATTCCGAAAAACATGAAGCCCGAGGAACGCAGGCCCGTGGTTGTCTGCCAGCACGGCCGCAACGGTGTGCCGCGTGATACGATCGATAATCACACGACGGCTTACAATGACTTCGCAGCAAAGCTGGCTGAACGTGGCTTTGTGACTTACGCGCCGCACAATCTGTATCGCGGAGAGGATCAGTATCGATGGTTGGATCGCAAGGCCAACGCGATTGGCTGCACGTTGTTCAGTTTCATTGTCGCTCAACATGATCAGATGTTGACGTGGCTGAGTAGTTTGCCGTTCGTTGATGGTGATCGGATCGCGTTTTATGGCCTGAGCTATGGCGGTGAGACGGCTGTTCGAGTGCCCCCGGTGCTGGAGAAATACTGCCTGTCAATCTGCTCTGGCGATTTCAATCAATGGACTCGCAAGGTGGCGTCAACGGACCAGCCGTTTTCGTTTATGCGAACGATTGAGTGGGAAATGCCCTACTGGAATCTGGGTCATACGTTCGACTATGCAGAGATGACCTACCTGATGTTTCCACGTCCCTTCATGGTCGAACGTGGACATCATGATGGTGTTGGTCGTGATCAATGGGTGGCTCACGAGTTCGCCAAGGTCCGTTTCCTGTACGCCCAGTTCGGAATGTCAGATCGCGTCGACATTGAATTCTTTCTGGGCGGTCACAGCATCAAAGGTCAGGGAACATTCGATTTCCTTCATCAACATCTCAATTGGCCCGCACCCGATGTCGTGAAGTAGATGTCTCAAATAATCTTGCTCCCCCACGACTTTGGACTGCCTGCAGCCCGCTGCAGCTTTCCACCCTCAGCAGCCTGCTGCTGAGTCCATCGACACCACCTCCCGGGCCACTGGACGACTCCTGATGCGGTGAGCTGAATTCTGCGTCTTCGATGAATGGCTGGCAATCGCCGCTGGCGGGCTGATGACGACATAAAAGAGCTTAGCCGAAATTCTTCGCAAGGCGAATTTTGATACCTTCGAAGCTTCCACTCACGAAGTGCACGGCCTGCTCAGGCTCCATTAAGAGGAAGCAAGAAGCAGAGTCTGCGCTTTGAATAGGTCTGGCTTGCTGGTTTCCGGAACAGCTTGCTCACAGAGGGTCTTTGTTCTCCTGGTTACACATTCGCGATGCGGCCAAGTGATGCTGCGTTTACGATCTACGCAGAATAATCAGAACTCCTCCGCTTGCCTGTTCATTTCAAATCGACGCCGAAGAGAATTCTGGGCGCAATGCGAACAGTTGGCAGAACGACTTGCTAAGGGAACGGGGGCGACTAGAAACCGTTCAAATTCATTGAGGTCGCGACCTCTGGCGAAGTCCCGCTCGGCATCGATGGCATACCAGGATCGCCGACTGTCCGAGATGCAAATGGCCATTGCCGGAAGCTTGCACTCAGCGATAGAATCGTGGAGCATCCAGTACGACTTCACGTATCCCGCCCGTATTCTTCCCGCCGACTCTTCAGGGTCTTCGTCATGATCGCACATCTTCTTCGATTGTGGTTGTTGGCTACACCGGTTCTGCTGCTCGCTCCAATGGTTTCGGTGGCCCACGGACAGACAGTTGACGTTATCAACCTGGGAACTCAGCGAGAACTTTTCATTGATGATCATTTGATCGGCGAGATGAAGAATGTGCAACTGCTGGTGCATTCTCCCGTACGTGAAGAAATCTCTGTCACGTGTGATGCTCCGTGGGAAGGAAACGGCTGTGGCTATTACACAGTGCTGCACGACAAGCAGGAATCAAAGTATCGAATGTATTATCACGCGTGGCAGATTCCGACGGGACTTGAACCCGGTGGTCCGCTGACGATTGGCTATTTTGAAAGCGATGACGGTATCAAATGGGATCGTCCAAATCTGGGCCTGTGTGAATTCAACGGATCCAAAGACAACAACATTATGCTCGACAGAATGGGAGATGGTGGCCTGTGTCATGATTTCTCGCCATTCATCGACCAGAATCCCGGGGCGACTCCCGATGCTCGCTACAAGGCCACGGGAGCCGGCTTTGACTGCATGAAAGGTGTCTGGGCGTATCAGTCCCCCGACGGAATTCACTGGACGCCGATGAAGGACAAACCTGTTTTCGACAAGGGCATTTTCGACTCACAGAACATCTCGTTTTGGTCCACTAAAGAGCAGAAGTACGTTTTGTACTATCGAATTTTCTCTGGCGAAGGAACATCGGGCACTCGACTTGTGAATCGTGCAGTATCGGATGATTTTGTGAACTGGACGGATGAGGGCACCATTCAGTTTCCTGAGGGCGAAGGTCCTGAGCAACTAGCTCAGTTTTATGTAAGCCAGATTAAACCATACGAACGAGCACCTCAGATCTATCTCGGCTTTCCCGCGCGGTATGTGGATCATGGTTTGACGGCATCGACGCCGCTGCTGCCGGAGTGGAATCTCCGCGAAAAACGGATGACAATCACGCCGCGTTATGGAACTGCGATCACGGATTCGGTCTACATCACCAGTCGAGACGGTAAGCAGTTTCGCCAGAGTAATGATGTGTTCCTGCGGCCCGGCTTGAGAACCCAGCATAACTGGTCTTACGGCGATAACTATATTGCGTGGCATGTGGTCGAGACGAATTCCGCGAAGGATGATGCTCCTCGGGAATTGTCTCTTTATGCGACGGAGTCGTATTTTACAGGCCGCAATTCACGCCTGCGTCGATACTCGCTGAGGATCGATGGGTTCGCCTCTGTGCATGCGAAACTGAAGATGGGCGAACTGCAGACGACCCCCCTGACATTTACAGGCAGGGAATTGTCACTCAACGTGGCAACGAGCGCTGCGGGAATGATCCGAGTGGGGTTGTACAATCCAGATGGGTCCGCAATTTCGGGTTTTCGACTGGAAGACTGCGATCTCATCTACGGCGATGCCATTGATCGCAAAGTCACATGGAAGAACAATTCCGCTGTCGACACATTAATTGGAAAGCCAGTAATGCTTCGTTTCGAGATGAAAGAGGCCGATTTGTATTCTCTTGTCTTCAATTAGATCGAGATCAGTGACTGCTTTATCCGGTTCTGCGCGAAATGAAGTGCGCGGTGTTAAGTTGATTTGTTGCCAAGG
>JAXMBU010000065.1:0-38286 GCA_046349735.1 Planctomycetaceae bacterium | reverse complement strand
GCTGAGAAAGTTGGTTCTCGCGGCAATTGTTCTTCCGGATAGCCACCATAGCCACGATTGGCAGTGAGCCAATTTGCCACGTTTCATCCAGCACTCGGATGAAGGCTTCAAAGTCCTCCGGCTTCTCGAAAATCGTCAGCCGAGCCACCGCTCGATTGAGAACATAAAAGACTGTTCGGTTCATGAAGTATCGAACCAAAACAGTATGCCGTCCCAGGTTAAAATGGTTGTGGAGCGCGGTCACGTCGCTCCAGACTCGGATGAAACAGCCAAACTGAGATACGCGAATGTCAGAATGTGCAGACTGGGTATGTACGGAGTTGAATTCGGCGAGGAACTTTCATTTTCCCATAATCTTGCAGCCGGGAAAATCCAGACTCTCGTTTCGATCGACATCTGAAATCGTTGAGGCGGAGAGTTCTCCCTCAAAAATTACTTCCGTACCTTTCGCTATCGTGCCGCTTGGGACACTGGATTCGTCGAAACTGCAAGTCAAAGTCTGACCGGCTTTGTTCAGGATGTAGAGTTTTGTGACGCGAGGAAAACTATTGTCGACCTCGTTAACTATTCCCTTAACCCGGACAGAGCGTCTTCCAAATCTTCGACGGAATTCACCTGGGTTGGATCTGTACAGCATGACAAGGGAGTCTGCGGTAAACACCGGAGTATCTCCATCCATGTCCGTTTTCAAATTCAATGTGAAAGGCTCTGGCAATGCTCCCGCGGGGCTGATTAGTTTACAGTAGAGTAGAGGCTATCTGAGAATTACGAAGTCGTGTAAGCTATTGTGGCATATTGGATTACGACACGAAGATTGACAAGGACGTCAACATGTCACGCGCTGCTTATCCGACCGATTTGAGTGACTCCCAGTGGACTCTGATGGAGGCATTCATGCCAAAATCGAAACCGCTCGGTCGCAACATAGAAGTGAACCTTCGCGAGGTGGTGAACGCGATCCTTTACATCAATCGCGCCGGTTGTCAGTGGGACATGTTGCCACACGATTTCCCGAACTACAAGACCGTCAACTGGTACTATAACGAATGGCGTCGCTCCGGGTTGTGGGAGCAAATCATGACAGGGTTGCGAGTTGCGGTTCGAACTCAGGCCGGTCGCAGCGAAGAGCCCAGTGTGGCCTGTATCGACAGCCAGACAGCGAAGACCGCTGATCAGGGAGGCGAGGTCGGATACGACGGAGGCAAGCGTGCGAATGGCCGGAAAAGACATATTGTGACCGATGTCATGGGATTGATTCTGGTCGTTTGTGTGACGGCAGCCAATGTCCATGATGCAGTCGCCGCTGATCCGCTTCTGCGACAGTTAAATCAAATTTACCCGACAGTAGAACGTGTGCATGCTGACCTTGGTTATCGAGGTGATCTGGCTCGGATGGTCGCGAAGGAACTCCCGTTTGAACTGAATTTCTCAAGCAAGCCAGAAGGCGTGAAGGGCTTCCATCCGCTGCGGCAACGATGGGTCGTGGAACGAACATTCGCGTGGTTCAATCGCTATCGCCGACTGAACCGAGATGTCGAACGAACAACCGACTCCAGTGAGAACATGATCCAAATCTCACAGATCCAACTCATGCTCAACCGACTCGCCCCAAAACACGACCATCCTCCGTTTCACTACAGAAAATACAGCATTTTGATTTTCAGATAGCCTCTAGTCTCGGTTCCTTGTCATCAAAACGATCCGCGTACGTGCCCAGTAAGCGAACAGTGTCGTTGGGATTGACGCGTTCTGCATCGGCGTCAGAGAACTCGTCGCACCGAATTGGAACGCCTGAATCTGTGTCGAGAAATAGTCTCGGCACACCATCTTCGCGAGACCTTACTCTCCCTTCGATTACGATTGGTTGATCGATCCATTCTCGATCCGCAGATGCGGGATCTGTCACGAATACTTTCATTAACTCCTCGGCAGAAAGCTGCGTCAGCGACGTTTCTCCTTCGACTTTAGCGATCACGGCATTGACAGCATGATCGTAGCTTTTCGATGCTGGCACAAACTGCGCGGGAGCCGGCAGGTAAATCTGCATTCTTAACACCGCTTTTTGCCCCGGAAGAATTTCAGTCCAGGGGCGACTATTCCATGTGGCAATAGGACACGGGTCGGAACCATCTTCCGTAAGCAAAACGGTGGTTCGCTCTGCCAACCCGTCTGAGAACCCGAACCCAGTAACAATACCGCTAACCTCAACGATTTTCCTATCGAATCGTTTTCGTTTGGCATCATCAACGTCGATACCTCCACCAAACTCGTTGCGGAACTCGTCGAGACTCATTTTGAGATCTGGAACCGCATCGACGATTAAAACCATATCGCCACGAGTAATCTGGCTCGAGCCCTCGGAGGTTGATTCAGCCCGTTTGCCGGTCGATTGTGAATCTGAGTTTCCAGCCACATTGATTGGGGCATCGCTCGCTGATACAGCCGCGTTTAAAGGTACGCTTTGGGCTTCGACTTTCGGTGAATTTCCGATAACGACGGGCTTGCCGAACAGGCAGAGATAGCGTCGCAAAACCATGCCTTCTTTCGGCAGTCCAAGCTCAATTTCGACAACATACGGCATCGCTTGTTTTGACTCACCGATGTAGCCATTTTGGCCATCGCCATTGGTCTTCCATTGCTCTTTTGAAAACGCCAGCAACTCCGCTTCGCATGCTGCAATTGTAAGTGAGTTCGACAAATACCCGCCGCCAATCAGCAGCGGCAGAGCGACGACAACACCGAGAATCACTCTTTTTCGGGTCAAACGAGATGGCATGGTGAACAACTTTCAGAGTGAATGTCGTTTAGGCAAGGACCGCTACGAGGCACAAGGCGTTCATGATAAATCCATGACCGTAATGTCGCGATTCAACCAGTTGCATTTTTTTTGACAACGCTTACTCGGTCCAGCGTGATTTTATGTGGAATTCCGCTTTCAAGAAACCGATTGGCTAATGTCTGATCGGGAAAAAGGGGGCAGGTCCAATACTGTTCGGCACTGCTGTTGCTGAGCGTCATGTAATAGAGGGCTCGTCGTTGAGAGTGCAGTTCCGGCAGCGGAGCCTGCCTCAGGAACCTGCGGGCTTTTGCACCAGTCAAAATCATCCGTTCGATGCTGGTGCAAAAGCCGTTAAACCCCAAACGCGGGGTCGGGGGCGATTAGATCAACACGCGCCCAAGCGGTACTGGCGACGCTTCAGCCTTGGCGTCATAGCGTGTCGTGGTTTCCTGAGGGTCAGGAATTTCGAGCACGCAACTGCTGTTGCAGTTGATCGGCCATCGCGTTCAACTGGGTGGCATCGCAGGCGGCGAATTCTTCGGCTGACCAAATACGCTGGCCAAGAAGTTCCTGCAGGAGCGAGATTCGACCGATCTCAACGCCGATTTCACGGCCGCGCGCTTCACCTCTTGCTTCGCCATCCAGTGCTGCCTGTTCCATCCTCGCCGCTTCATCGCGTTGGAATTTCAGGCGAGCGTTGTAGGCCAACAGTTGTTCGGGGGTTTTGGAGATCATTTCCAGCACTCCGGCAGCTTCGGAAAATTCCTGATCGGGAAACAGGCGGCTGATTTCCGCAGGCGTCAACTTATCCGCATTCTGCAGGAAATAGGCCCAGCGTTCCGCTTGCGTCGCATCATACACATTCTCTGCGGTCACCTGAAGATGATTCAACTGCAAAAGATGGATTTGCAGATCGTCCGTCAGAGCAAGTTTTGTCGACGCTTCTCGCAGCCGAAAGTCCAAATGCAGTGCAGGAGGCGCTGTAAACATCGCCTGCGAAAGCACGCAGATGCTGATCGCTGGGCGAAGTCTTGAGTATCGCTGACCCTCACTCAACTGACCCACATACAGCGCAGAAACATAGTAGGTCAGCCGCTGAGTCATCCCGGCCGGCAGCGAAGTCTGCATTTCGATGTTCAATTGCCGCCCATGCTCGTCGGTGGCCAGAATGTCCAGTACAGACAATTTGTCGTCATCCGATTCTTTATCAAGGAACGGGTTCTGAAACGTCACCTGAGTGATCCGTGGTTGACCGACCAGAATTGAGTTAAGAAAGTGGATCGTGATTCCAGAATGCTCAGGATTGCCCAGCATCAGCTTGAATGCAAAATCCACCAGCGGACTGATTCCAATTGCCATCTGTGCCTCACTCCGTTTTCTACGCTGTGATAGTCTGCACGACTCGTCCGACACCATCATAACCAGCTCATCGTTGATGACGACATTCCAGCGATCCTTGGTTTTGACAGCCAAGCCTTCGTTTCCACTACCGCCCCAGAAGGATATCAGTGTTGCCATCCTGCGATGAGAGCACCGTCCTTTATTGCGTTTTTCATCTAATCAGAAATCTGACAGAGAGACCTTTTGAAAAGGATTGTTGCCGCAAGGCGAATGCTGTGTGCAATCCGCTACGGAGTTTCGCAATGGCCGCCTGCTGAACGGATGTCTTGCCTGACTGTTCGCCTTCCTGCTCTGTTCTGCTAATCTTGGCAGGTGTGGTCCGATTTTCGCGAATGAGCCTGAGGCGCTAGCCGATCTGCAACCAAAAAATCGGCTAGCGCCTCAGGCTCAGGCCAATTCATCCTTCCCTGCTCTTCCCTCTAATAATGTCGCTTGATGGGCGAAGTAGAACCATGCAATCGCAATTCTCAGCACAAGCTCTTGAACGTATGCATCAGACCGGCGTCATTGCCGTTCTGGTAGTGGATGATCCTCGTCGAGCCGTCAAGGTGGCTCGCGCTCTGCTGGCGGGTGGAGTCAGCATCATGGAACTGACGCTGAGAACTTCAGCCGCTCTGGAATGTCTGAAGGCCATTACCAGTGAAGTGCCTGAGATGATGGCTGGTGCCGGCACGATCATCATTCCGGAGCAAGTCGATCAGGTTGTGAACGCCGGAGCCACGTTTGCCGTTTCGCCAGGAACCAATCCTGCGGTGATTCGTCGCGCCATCGAGTTGGGACTTCCATTTGCTCCTGGAGTTGTGACTCCGACCGATATCGATATGGCCGTTCACGCGGGGTGTCGAGAACTCAAGTTCTTCCCGGCGGAACAAAGTGGTGGCCTGAATATGCTAAGTGCCATTAAGGCTCCGTATGCTCATCTGGGGCTGAAGTATATTCCTTTGGGCGGAGTTACGACCGGAAACCTGGAAAGCTATCTTCGAGATCCGGATGTTCTAGCTGTGGGAGGTTCGTGGCTGGCGAAGAAAGACACGATCGACGCGGAACGCTGGGATGAGATCACGAAGGCTGCTCGCGAAGCCAGTGCGATCGTGGAAAAAGTGCGAGCAAAGAGTCACAACGTATGAGTGGTACGGCGGAACTGGTCATTGAGACGGCGAAAGTCAGCAAGACTTATCGTCGAGGATTCTGGAGGAAAAACTCGTTCACTGCGTTGAATGATGTTTCGCTGCAGGTGCCTCGCGGTGAGATCTATGGGTTGCTGGGACCGAATGGCGCCGGCAAGACGACGTTGATCAAGATTCTGCTCGGGATTATTCGCAAATCGGGTGGCAATGCCAAAGTTCTTGGGCATGCGGCCGGTTCGATGGAAGCACGACGCAGAATTGGATACCTGCCGGAGAATCATCGTATTCCTCGACATCTGACGGCGCTCACCGCGCTGGAGTACTATGGCAGCCTGAGCGGCATGTCGATGAGTGCGATTCGCGCCGAGCGAATGAAGCTGCTGGAAGTCGTCGGACTGCGAGGTCGAGAAAAGGAACGCGTTTCCGGATATTCAAAAGGGATGCTTCAGCGGCTGGGGCTGGCTCAGGCCATGCTCCATCGGCCCGATTTGATTGTGCTGGATGAGCCGACGGACGGAGTCGACCCGGTTGGGCGGCGCGAGATTCGTGATGTGCTCAAACAACTGGCCGATCAGGGCCACAGCATTTTTCTGAACAGTCATCTGCTGCAGGAGATCGAACTCATTTGCTCCAGCGTTGCGATTCTGAATCACGGACAGCTGTTGAAGACTGGCAGTGTTCGAGAATTGACTGCGGCCCTTGCGGATGCCCCTGTGCAGATGCAGGTGACGGGCGATGAAGCGGCTGTTCGCCGAATCGCTGATCAGCATCCTGGTTCGAAACTGCGAGTCGTTACGGCGGGTGCTTATGAACTGGAGGTTCGAATTCCGAAGCAGGCCGATCTGGACGTTGTCGTCGATGAATTGCGGAAGGCTGGCATCAGTATTTGGCGGCTGGCTCGTAAGGAGCAAACTCTGGAAGAAGTCTTCATTGGCCTTGTGGGAGGGACCGAAGCATGAAGGCTGTCTTTGCCATTCTGAAAGATTCGTTTCGCGAAGCAGCGGCCTCGCGAGTCCTGTTGATCGCCCTGATTGCGATCGTCGTCGTGTTGCTTGCATTGGCGCCGTTGTCATTCACCAGTGCCCCAAGTACTCAGTTGCGACCTTTTGAATTGGTCGATACGCAATTGTTCCTGCAAACGCTGGCGGATGGACCCAAGACGCCGGGGACTCCGGCCGCGCACCTGTGGAGCTTGCTGAAAGATGATCAAAGAAAACAGATTGACGGCTATCTGAATCCTCCGGCTGTGCAGCCGCCTGCGGGCGGCCCTGGCGGGCCTCGTCCTGTCAGAGTTCAGGCGCGAGTTCTCGATCTTGTGAATAAACTGCTGCCGCTGCCGGAGTTTTATCATCCTGAAAGTTGGGCTTCGGTCGACCTGGATGAGTCGCTGCGGGCGGCCGATGCAGCCGACATGATTGCCGACATCCGAGCCTCCCGAAACCTGAAACGCCTGGCGGCGGCGTTCAGCCAGAGCCTTGTGGTCGAAGACGAGATGTCGTTATCGTTGTCGTATGGCACTATGGTGCTCTTCGGGCCATTACAGGGAGCGCCAAGCCAGTCTTCTCAACTGATCGATCAGACAATCATCGTAATCCTGTCAATCTTTCTGGGGTTCTTCGGAATCTTCAGTTCGCTGATTGTTACGGCGTCGATTATTCCTCGAACCTTCGAGCCTGGTGAGATTTCGCTGCTGCTTAGTAAACCAGTGAGTCGAACGGTTTTGTTTGTCACCAAGTTTATCGGCGGCTGTGCCTTTACGACGTTGTGTGCCGGAGTTCTGGTGACAGGGATCTGGCTGCTGTTGTGGACACGGTTCGGGCTTTGGCGTCCGGAGTTGTTGTTGTGCATTCCACTCTATGTCTTTTTGTTCGCGGTTTACTTTTCAGTCTCCGCATTAGCCGGAGCCATCTGGAGAAATCCAACGGTCGCACTGATTGTCGTTGTTGTGTTCTGGGTTGTTGTGACAACAACAGGCGGGGTTTATGGGTTCATGACCAATGGCTACCTTCAGACTCAGCAGCTCGTGGAAGTGACTTCAGCAGGTTCAGAAGTTTTTGTTGTTGATGGTGCGAAGAAGTTTCGGCGTTGGGATTCGGAGAAATCGGACTGGGTTCGTATCTGTGACGACGGGCGAGGCAACAACTTGATGCAGTTGCTGCAAAGTCTTCGTTACAGCGGGGTTCGTCCACGGATTGTCGCCTCCGCGACAGGAGATCGGATTCTGGCGTTGCAGGCGGATATGTCACGATTTGGTGGTGCGTCGGCTGCCACGTTGATCAGTGCGGACAAAGAGAACGGCTACTTGCGTGAAGTTGAATCAGTCACTCCGGAGCCTGTTTTTGCAGTTTTTATGAACAAGAATGGGGATGTGATTCTGCCCGGGATTCGATCGGTTTATCAATTCAAAGGTGTCTCTGATCAGGTCCGGAAAACACAGGCATTCTTAAAGCAGCTTTCGATTCCGTGGCCGATGGCCCGTCCATCGCAGGCATTTCAAGCCCTGACTGAAACTCCGATGAAGCCACAAAGAGCTGACGCGGCCGTGGCGTTTAACATCTCCAATGATCAGTTGGTGTATTGGGACAACGGAACGTTAACTACTTTGAACCGACGCGAAGATGGCGTTTATGTCGCGGGGGCAACACGTGACTTCGAAAAGAAGCAGGCCGCAACGATTGCCGCTGGTGGCGAATTAGTTCTGTGCGCCATGGCTGACGGTGTCGTACAACTTCTGGATGCGAAGACTCTGGAGACGCTGGAGCAAACATCTCTGACAACGGGCGACGTGCCGAAGTCTGCTGAGTTCTCTTCGGATGGCAGTTGGGGCGTCGTGATGACTCACGGCGGAAATCTGCTGAGCCTTGACGGAAAGACTCGCAAGTTTCTCGACTGGACACCTCGTGAAAACGGATCTGTTTCTGCGATCCGATTTGATGAACAGGGGAAACTGTTGTTGGCAAACGGACGACGTTCCATCTTTGTTTACGCGTCCGCTGAATCAGATTCAGAAAAGTCATTTCAGGGGCTCACGGAATGGCCTCATCAGGCTTATGACTATGTCGTACGGCCGCTCTATGTGCTGCTGCCTAAGCCTTCCGAGGTCGACAACATCGTGCAGTATTTGGTTACAGGAAAGAAGTCCGTTGAGATTTCCGGAGGCCCTGAAGGACGTTCGGCTGGTGGCTCCGATGATCTCAATCAACAGCGAGTGACGTTCGATTTGAGCGTGTCGTTGTGGAGCAATCTGGCGTTTATTGCCGTGATGCTGGGACTAGGCTGCATCTATATTGCTCACCGCGACTTTTAGCGATTCGGGGCGAATGGAGACCTGACGGTCGAGTGAGGTGGCTCGGTCAGAGATCGGCCACAACGCGGCGCAGACTCGCCAAAAGTTGAACACGATCACCTCGCAAGTTTAGAATATGGTGGTACTCGCCATTCGGCGTGCCGCATTACCACCCTTGACTGCTCAGAGAAATAATTATGAGACCTGTGCTACATCAATTCAATCGCACCTTTGCACAGATTTGTGCGTTCTCTGTTGCGATGGTTCTGGTCTCGACTGAATGTTCAGCTCAGGTCATTAAGGGACCGCTGTTACCTCGAGAGACTTTCGGGGCAGGACAAGAGTATCAACCCGTCACGGCGTTGTTGACAATTAAAGAAGTTCAGGACGAGCTGAAACTTAATGAAGATCAATTGAAAGAACTCGTTGGTGACGCACGCACCTTGAATCAAAACATTCAACCGGAACTCAGGATTGCGTCGCGAAGTCGAGATGGCAACGCGTTTGCTGATTTGAATAAGCGGATCAAGGAGAGAGAGCAACCCTTGATGGACAAGTTGACTGACGAACAGAAAAAACGTCTTGTACAACTGAACTATCAGCGTCTGGGGGTTCAGGCGTTAAAGCATGTAGATGTTCGCAATGAGCTTCAGGTGACTGACGAGCAGATGGCGGCGTACGAAAAGGTGCGCTCGGAAATGCAGGATGTGAGATCCATCTCATCGATCCGCAATCGCGAAGAGGCGACGTCAAAGTTGAAAGAGTCGAAGGAACGATTTGAAAAGGCATTAGATGCAATTTTGACGGATGATCAGAAGCAGAAGCTCAAGGAAATGCGTGGAGAACCGTTCGCCCATCCGCTGCGTCTGCATGCGGCCGGAGTTTGATTCCTGATAAATTGACGTCGGCACTTCATTCAGCGGCTCTCGTCTTTGCACTCACAGCGATACATCGCTAGAACCCTGCGGATTCGCTGCGATCTTTAACCGAGCACAGTTCATCAGGGACTTCTGAAAGCCATTTATGAGTACTCCACTTACCACATTGAACGCCGATCAGATGCGAGCGTGGTTGCATCAGAATGTTCCGGTCAGTGATTTTCGCGACAAACGAGTATTGTTGATTGTTCCGGACAATACTCGTACGGCTCCCCTGCCCGTGCTGTTCCCCGCACTGCGGTCGATGCTGCGGCCGGTCACGAAATCGCTCGACGTTCTGGTGGCTTTGGGAACGCATCCGCCGATGCCACAGCAGAAGATTCGGTCGATGCTGGGGATTGCGGACAGCGACCCTTGCAGCGATGTGGGGCTGTTCAATCATGCCTGGGATAACCCAGCCGAACTGGCAACAATCGGTGTGTTGACCGAGGCAGAGACTCGTGAAATTTCCGAGGGCGTCTTATCGATGGAAGTGCCGGTGCAGATTAATCGCCGGATTCTGGACTACGACATCGCGTTGATCGTCGGTCCTGTGTTTCCTCATGAGGTCGTTGGATTCAGCGGCGGCAATAAGTATTTCTTCCCGGGTATCTCCGGACCAGAACTGCTCAACTTCTTCCACTGGCTCGGAGCTCTGATCACGAACGTGGGTATTATTGGAGTTCAGGATACTCCGGTTCGTCGCGTTGTGGATCGAGCTGCCAAGCTGATCAAGGCCGAACGTCGATGCCTTGCATTTGTGGTCTCCACCGATGCGACTCCGTATGGCATGTTTTACGGGACGCCGGAAGAAGCGTGGCGAGGTGCTTCGAATTTGTCCGGGCAGGTGCATATCAAACGACATGCGAAGCCGTATCGTCAGGTGTTGTCCTGTGCGCCGGAGATGTACGACGAACTGTGGGTCGCCGGGAAGTGCATGTACAAACTGGAGCCGGTGGTCGCGGATGGCGGCGAGCTGATCATCTACGCTCCGCACATGAAAGAGATCTCGATCACTCACGGAGCCAATATCGAACGAATTGGCTACCATGTTCGCGATTACTTCACGAAGCAGTGGGAGCAGTTCCGCGATATGCCATGGGGAGTTCTGGCCCATTCAACACACGTTCGCGGGACCGGGACATTCGAGAACGGCATCGAGCGACCTCGCGTCCAGGTCACGGTCGCCTCACAGATTCCTCGCGAAGTTTGTGAGCGGATTAATCTCGGCTATCGAGATCCTGCGACGATTGATGTGGAGTCCTTTGCTAATCGAGAAGATGAGGGAATTCTGCTGGTTCGCAAAGCCGGGGAGCATCTTTATCGGTTGACAGAGACGTGAGTTTGGATACCGGTCAGACGAGGTTTACGTCGCTCCTCTGGAGCTTTCGATAAGAACGTGATCGCGGACCTCGGACTGAAGCCCGAGACTATCGTTAAGCGGCTGCTCCGCAGCCAGTCTCATTGCAACTTCTCTTCGATTCGCTGCGGAATAGCGGCGGTTTGATAGCCTGTGGCTTCAGCCACAGGTCACGGTGCCCAGTATGCGCCAAGCTGCGGAGCAGCGACGTATTGACGACCTCTGCATGACCTTTCAGTCGGGATTGTTTTGTGCTCGGTTGCCACGCCGCTTCTGACCGCTGATACTCCAAGTTGCGCTAGATGCAAGATCGTGGGGAACTGTGCTATCCTGTGCGGTAGTGGCAGTTGGGCGTTTCATGGGGCCACAAATAAACTCCGCCACCGGGTTTATCCCGGTGGAAAAAGGCATTTGCACTACTTCAGTTCCAGCATCAGGTGTGAGATGAGTGGTGCAAAGGCCCGTAAACCACCGGGGTAAACCCGGTGGGGAACTTCGTGTCATCGGTCGTCGGGCATTAGCCCCCGGTTCGTTCCGCTTAATGATTCGCAGCTAAAAATATCGGCACACAACACGGGCGAAGCCCGTACAAGAAAGGTTCAGAGTCGTGACGAGTACAGTGCATTCAATTCTTTGTGACGGACAGTGGATTAAGAGTCAGGGGACGACAACGTTTCAGGCGGTGAATCCGACGACTGAGGAAACTCTACCAGGTGTCTTTCCAGTCAGCCCTTGGGATGAGATTGATGCCGTGATCAATGTCGCGGCTGAGACATCTCGCGAAATGCGTGGCTGGCCGGGGACTCGATTTGCTGAGTTTCTTGAAGCGTACGCAAATGCGATTGAAGCGCGGGCGGAGTTGTTGGTTGAGACGGCTCACGCGGAAACCGGTTTGGCGAAGTCGCCGCGATTGAAGGATGGTGAGCTTCCTCGAACAACCAATCAGCTTCGCCAGGCAGCGAATTCGGCTCGCAGCGAATCGTGGCGAGTCCCCACGATTGATACGGCTGCCAATATTCGATCGATGTTTGGCGCGATCGGGCCGGTTGTTGTTTTTGGGCCGAATAATTTCCCATATGCGTATAACGGAATTGCCGGTGGAGATTTTGCCGCGGCGATCGCAGCGGGAAACCCGGTGATCGCGAAGGGGCATCCATGTCATCCCGAGACGACTCGGATTTTCGCCGAAGCGGCACTGGAAGCGATCAAAGCAACCGGGATGCCTAAAGGTTTGGTTCAGTTGATCTATCGAACAAGCCATGAAGATGGCATCAAGCTGGTTTCCGATGAGAGAATCGGTGCCGTTGGCTATACGGGTGCTCGACAGACCGGGCTGAAGTTAAAAGCAGCGGCCGACGCGGCCGGGAAGCCAATCTATCTTGAGCTTTCCAGCATCAATCCCGTGTTTATGCTGAAGGGAGCCCTGAAGGAGCGAACGGCTGCCATTGCGGATGAGTTCACTGGCAGTTGTTTGATGGCGACCGGCCAGTTCTGTACGAATCCTGGGTTGGTGATTGTCCCTGCAGGCGAACTGGGTGAAGGCATTATCGCTGCTGTCGCGGAGCGATTCGCTAAGGCCGCGGTCGGCACGATGTTGTCTGCTGGCGTGCGTGAGAGTTTTGGCAAAGGCGTGCGGACGATTCTGGATGCTGGTGCTTCGCTGGTCACCGGTGGTCAGCCGGGCGGCGGAAAGGGAGTTTGCTTCCAGAATACTCTGATGCGAGTTTCTGGCCGGCAGTTCCTGGCGAATCCGCATGTTTTCCAGACCGAAGCGTTCGGAAACGGATCGTTGTTTGTCGTTGCTGATTCTGTCGAGCAGATGGTTGAGATCGGCGAATTGCTGGAAGGCAATCTGACCGGTGGTATCTACAGCGACACGGCTGGCAGTGATGATGCGGATTACGTTCTGATCGAGAAAGTCCTGCGAACAAAAGTTGGCCGATTGTTGAATGACAAGATGCCGACGGGTGTTGCTGTCAGTGCAGCGATGAACCACGGTGGACCATTCCCAGCGACTGGTCATCCGGGATTTACAGCGGTTGGAGTTCCAGCGTCGGTGACTCGCTTTGGCATGCTGCAGTCTTACGATGCGGTTCGACCTTATCGGCTTCCACCAGTACTGCAGAACAAGAATCCTGGCGGCGTGTGGCGTCGAATTAATGGCGAATGGTCAACGGCCGACGTGACTTGAGGCAGTCGCGGTCTATAGCTTCAATCGTTTGCCGCCCAGCCGAAGGCGCCGGCTGGGCGGTAAAGGCCGGCGCCTTCGGCTGGGCGGTAAACAGCTTGATTAAACTCCGCCACCGGGTTTATTCCGGTGGGACCAGACTTCTGCACTACTTCAGTTCCAGCATCTGATGCGAGGCAAGTGGCAAAGGTTTCAACCACCGGGGCAACCGGGGAATGCGTTATCAGCTGCCCGGTGCCAGCCCTTTAGTTATTTTTCACTTGTGGCATCTTTGGTCACAAGGTTTTGGAACGTTTCTCATTTGGTGTTGGTGATCGGTTTGCTCATCAGGCGAAATCAGTTATGAGCGTTTCAGATGCTCGCCGAACATGGGATTGAGGTTGCTCCAGTCTGGAATAAATCAACTCGCGAGCACACCTTCATCGGGTCTGGAGCCGCAGAGCGTCGGCGATGCTGGACAAGAAGCAGCAATGAGTTGGGAAGTCGGGATTCAGGCGCTGCATGTTGATGCGGACCATATCCAGCTGAAGACAGTGGATCGGTTCATGAGCTGTTCCGATTTCTTCCACGATTGATGTGGCGGATTCAATTGGCAAGCCAGCCGCCGCGCAGGATGTCGCTGCCTTCATTGCAAGGCATCCGGAGTTGATTGGAACTCTGAACATCAGGAGTGTCGTCGCTGCTTGTGATCACCGCAGCCGATGTAGAGCGAGTTGCCTCAAAGTATTCGCTGGCTGTTCAGACGCTGGCCGGATCTATCGTTACATCGTCGAAGCTAAAACGTGGCGAAGCGAATATCATTGCAGAGGTTTCCATGGACGAAACTACGCACTGCAGACGCTTCCGGAATTGCTGATCATTCTGACGGCATTGCCGACGAGAAAGTTCGCCCGCAGACCATCGCTCCGAAGTTTACCGGGCGTTTCAACAAGGGCGTTGATTATGTCGGAGATCTTGTTCAGTTCGAAAAAGAGTTCAACGACGATCTTGTTGTGATCGCCCATGCCGTTAAAACTTATGGCCTGCCTGTGAATCTGAAGTTATGTTCAGCAGGAAGCTGAGGAAGCAATCCAGTCTGTATCCGATTATTCGAACAGCATTGCAGAGGACCGGGGCTGGCCTGCATCTGAAAAACTGCGGGAACAACCCTGGCTGGAGGAGTTGATCGGCCTGGCGGAAGCTGGCGGTGACGGGCTCAGCGCTGGCGAAGGAAATCTACGCGTATGCCTTTACAATGTGATTGTTGTGCGTCTGGGTATGCAAGTGTGATTGATATCGATCAAAAAGTTGCCGAGTGCTGAAACGGTGAATGGCTGGAAGTCTGACCACAGACAATTAAGGGGAAAGTGCTGCGACATATCCCGGGGCATCCTCACTAATGCCTACGCAGCCGCTGCTGTTGCATGTGTCGTTCAAGGTTGCACAAGGCTGGTACACGGTACACGGATCTTCTCCAAAGAAGAACGAAGAGATCGAAAACAGGTGACGGAGAATATCTGATCGTCACATGAAGCCGCTGTTTATCGTTAGTCTGTTCGCGGGGTACTCACACTTCTCTTGATGGTGACAATGCTGTGGAAAAAGCGTGTACTGGAAAGACCGGGCTTGAGTTGCCTGTACTGAGCTTCGGAGCCTCTCACTGGGCCAGACTGGCAGTGTCCAGTTGATGTGAAGCACCCAACAGTGTCCGTGGGCGCTGGACTGTGGGTTGAACTTTATCGACACATCACCGTACTGGACGTGGCATGAGTGAAGTCTTGCTGGGCATCGCCGCAGAGGTGTAACGAGATAGTTACACCTGTGTACAAAGTTAGCTGGATATGATCTGGGCGCATTTTGATTTCGTTAGAAGAGAGTGGCGAGAGTGTGGATGTTAGTCTCCATCGTTTAGGTACCGATCATCTGGACATCATTCTGAAGTCACGATATCGAGTTTGTGCCGATGCAGCAGATTGTCGATGAGACGATCCCTGCTCTGCGGAAGATTCAGCAGTCAGGGAAAGTTCGATTCATCGGCTTCAGCGGATATCCTCAGAAGATCTTTCGCTTTATCTGCGACCAGATCGATGTGGATTGTGTGTTGTCGTACAACCAATACACGCTCCAGAACAGTCGGTTTGTTGACGAGACAGTGCCGTATCTGAAAGCGAAAGGCGAGAAGTAAACGCAGGCCCGTTCTCAGCTCGTCTTTTGACAAACGCTCCACTGCCAAGGGCGAAGTTAAAGGAACCGGAGAATGTGAAAGCTGCGGCGAGAGCGGCGGCTGCGCACTGTGCGGACCGTGGTGTGGATATAGCGAAGTTGGCCGTGCAGTTTTCGGTGCACATCCGGACATTGCGAGCCTGTCGCCGGCAGTGCGAATCCCGTGAACATTCGAAACTGGGCTCAGTGGCTCTGCGCAGAGCCTTTGGATCAGGAATTACTCTCCGAAGTTCTGAGCATCTTTGCTCCAGTGAAGAATCTGGGGCACTTAGAAGGACTGCGAGAAAACAATTAAGTGGTTCTTCCACACTTTACTGGTGTGCGTAGGCTGTGTGCACATCCCACAATTGAAAATGAGAAAAGTCGTCACATTCTTCCTATTCCTCTCTGCTTGACAGTTGAGCTCATCTCTCCTAGTCTTTCGACTTGTGTCGCGTGACGTTCTGCATGGGGCGTCGAAGGCAGCAGCACATTCTCGCTGCAATTCAACAAACGGGAGGTTGGTAATGAAGAAGGTGTTTGGTAGTTTGCCTTTCGCGTTGCGCTGTCGTTCGGACTGCTCTGCAGAAGCTGGTAAGCGTTCACACGGATCCTTGCATCACGGTTCAGTTCAGTGCGAACCGGTTAATGATTCCTGCGGTTCCTACGCTTCATGCGGTTCACAGAACTCAGGCGTTTCCTACACATCCTGTGGATCCACTGGTGATGTTCAGGCTTGTGGCTCAGTAGGCACCGACGCATCATGCGTTCCTACGGATCTCGCAAATTGCCGAGCAGCTCGCAAGGCTGCTGCGTCACATGGTTCTTACGGATCATACGGCTCACACGGTGCTCAGTTAAGCTGTGGCCTTGCGTACAGTTTCGATTGGTAGCTCTTGTGGCTCAGCTGGTCACTGAGAACGGATGGGTCTCCGGCAATAAATCGTTGATGGAGGTCCTCAACAGGCTCAGACTGGCGACTCGTTGTTCTGAGTGCTTTTGATACCGATTGCATTCCGTACGGGATCGTGCGGAATGCAGTTTTTTTGGAGACTCTTGTCCCTTCAAACTATCGCTTGTCGTCCTGAAACGGGTGATGCGGTATTTGGGGATTGATGAGAGATGTCTGGTGTCCGGACATGTTGAAATTGTTGAAGAAATGCGGATACCTTGTCGTAAGCCTTATGCTGGGCTTCCATGTGTTCGCTGTGTTTATTTCTCCAGCCGCGATGCCGCCTGCGTCGCCATTGCTGATGGATGGTTACCGTCTTGCGTTGCCGTACAACGAACTACTGTTCCTGAACCATGGCTATCACTTTTTTGCTCCCGATCCCGGTGCGAGCACACTGATTTCTTATGCCGTTCCTCGTCCGGGTGACGCACCCGTTGTGGGGCGATTTCCGAATCTCTCGATTCACCCTCGGTTACTCTACCATCGCTATTTCATGTTGGCGGAGAATCTCTGGGCGTTTGATGATGAGACTCAGGCTGAGATTCAGAAAGCCTATGCTCGACATTTTTCGGCATTACATGATTCGACGGCGATCACATTGAATCGAATCAGTCATGAGCCATCCTCCATCCTGCGAATCCAGGCGGGTGGTAAGCTGGATGATCCGGAGACGTTTGAGGTTGAGACGCTGGGAGCGTTTGATTTTTCCACGGAGGCTTCTCAACAATCATCTGTTGCGCAGAGCTTCTGAGGACACCATCATGTTGCAGGCTCGTGGGCTGCTGCGTTCCAGTGGCGTCGTATGGTTGCGGCAATACGTCAATGGGTGTCTGGAGGCGTGGCATCGTTTTTGGTTTGAGCCAGCCGATCCGTTGATGTTGGGCATCATCCGTCTGCTGGGCGGTTGGATGCTGTTCTATAACGTTGCCGTCTGGACGCTGGATCTGGAAGCGTTCTTTGGAGACGACGGGCTTCAACCATTGAACGCGGTGAAGGCTCTGTATGTCAATCGTCCGATCTTTTCGTTCTGGTTGTGGACCGGCGACCAGTATCTTTGGCCGATGCACATCGCTTGTCTTGTAATCAGCGCGATGTTCTGCCTTGGCTTCGCGACTCGTGTGACTTCCATCCTGTCGTTTCTGATCACAATCTCATACTCGCAACGAGTTCCGATTGCAAATTTCGGCTTCGATCAGATCCTCGGCATGCTGTGTCTTTATCTCAGCATCGGGCCGTCGGGCGCGGCTGTATCAGTTGATTCACTAATTCGCCGATGGTGGCTGGGGCGCAAGGGATTGGTTGATGCTCCGCGGAAGTTCGCGTCTGCTCGAGTGGCGATGCGGCTGATTCAGTTGCATCTTTGTGCGATCTATTTCTGGGCGGGGTTTGCCAAGTTGAAGGGACCGAGCTGGTGGACGGGCGAAGCGATGTGGCGAGTCATCGCCAATGAAGAATATCAGACCATGGATCTGACTGATGGCGTGGGTTCCGTGGCTGCCGTTTCTGATTGCTCATATCAGATGATTGCGTGGAAGCTTCTTCATCGTGCTGGTCTGGAATCCAAAATTTCGTCCACCCAAAGCTGTTCATGGGCGTCTTGATGCATGTGGGAATCGGCGCGTTCCTCGGGATGTGGACATTCGGCCTGATCATGGCCTTTGCTTACCTTGCCTTTTCAGACCCTGATCTGTGGCGACATCGGATGGCGGTGATTGTCAGACGGGTGCGTGGCCAGGGAGATGTATCTCTGGTTCCTGCTTTCGAAGCTGCGAACTTACAGTCCGAGGGTAGTGTTGACAATACGATAGAGACAGCCGTTCCGACGATGGTCTCTGAAGCCGCTGAATTGCTACAGGATTCGGTGACTTCAGAGGCGACTGCTTCTGCCGCGTTGAACCATTTGTCGGCACCCTCAGAGGTTTGTGTTGTGGCGGCTGTTTCGAGCGATCGTTCGACCTTGCGACGTTATCTTCGCGAGCATCAGGTGCCGTGTCGTATTGTTTCTGATTTCAATAGCGGTCTGGATGTAATAAGCCGTTATCGAATCTCTGCGGTTGTGATTAACACAACACAACTCGTGCCATCGCATGTGGTCGACTTTGCGGCCGATGTTGCGGATCTTACGAACTTGCCAATCCTGGTGCTGGCGGCATCTTCGCAGCTGAGTCAGTTCGCCGGACTCGATGCCGTTCCTCGTGTTGAGGTGCTTGACTTGCCCGCTTCGTTGCGGGACATCCGCTGCCGATTGCAGTCGATGTGTGATGCCGCTCAATCCTCCAGCTCTCGTGCCTGTTAACAGAAGATTGTGGTATGTTTTCAAACCGTAATGCTCAAGCATGGCCGTTGTGGCTCTTATTGGCTGTTGTTTCTGTCGGCTGTGGTGGTTCCCCGGATTCACCGGAGGTCAAGCTGGAGCGTGCGCGGATTTTGATGGAACGTGAGCAGGCGGCGGAAGCGATCCCACTGCTGAACGAAGTTGTCGATGCGACACCCAAAGATCCCGAGGCGCGATATCAGCGTGGGGTGGCTTACGAGAATCTGGATGTGCTGGAAAAAGCGCTTAACGACTACAACGAATGTTTGATCCTGGACAGCGAACGAACCGATGCGCTCAACAACAAGGCTGTTGTTCTTGCCAAGATGGAGCGATTCAAGGAAGCCGCTGTCGAGTTTACTCGACTTGTCGACCTGGATCCTCAGGGAGCCCTGGCGTATCGAAATCGAGGGCTCTGTCACGTCGACCTGGGAGATTATGAAACTGCGCTGGCGGACTATGCCAAGGCACTGGAATTGGATCCGAAAGACTCCGCCAACTGGTATCAGCGAGCTGGTGTGTATCTGGCTCAGAAACGCTACGAAGAGGCCGAACAGGATTACACCAAAGCCATCGAGATAACTCCCGACCTCGCGCCCGCTTGGATGAATCGTGGGGTCGCACGCTATAAGCGTGGGGAGAAGAAACTGGCGGCTGAAGATCTGAAGAAAGCTCAGTCACTGGATGAGAATATCGTCGTGCCGGATATCGGATTCTTCGACGAGGCTCCAGCGGCGACCGCAGGTTCAGTCGTGGCTGAGTTGAAGCCTGTGGAGTGGTCGGCCGTAAAGCTTGCGGCGGAGAAGGAGATGTCCGCAAAGGGCTTTTCCGGCTTGTTGCTGGCGGAAGAAACTCCGGAACTTCTCTGTGGCCAGTATCAGGCAGATCTCAATGGCCGAAGCTGGACGATTCTGGTGGCCGTGGTGACCGCTGCAAAAGATTCCGTTGTGCTGCCAGCCGAAGGTGTCGCTCAGGCATCGCAGGCTGACCCTGCGCTGAACGCGACGGCTTTGATGATTCTTGAGCCGTCAGGTTCCGGGCAGGAATTGGTTGTGCGATCTTTCGAGAAGCCGTGGAGTCCGGCAGCAACGTCTGCCGGTGCAGCCGTCGTGCCCTACAAGCTACCGTGATCGCTATTGAATAATGCCTTGAACGACGTTCCCATGGACGTCCGTCAGGCGGTAGTCTCGACCCTGAAATCGATGGGTTAAGCGAGTGTGGTCGATCCCCATCTGGTTCAGCAGAGTTGCATTCAGATCGTGAACATGGACGGGATTTTCAACGACGTTGTAACAGAAGTCGTCGGTCTTACCGTAAACGAGTCCCGGACGAATTCCGCCGCCGGCTAACCACATCGTGAAGCATCGTCCATGGTGATCACGGCCGTAGTTATTCGGCTCCAGTTTGCCCTGAGTGTAGGTTGTGCGCCCAAATTCACCGCCCCAGATTACGAGTGTCTCATCCAGCAATCCGCGTTGTCGCAGGTCTCGGATCAGTGCGGCGGCTGGCTGATCAACATCGCGAGCCTGTAGTCGAATATCACTCGGCAGATTGTAATGCTGGTCCCAGCCTCGATGATAAAGTTGAATGAAGCGAACTCCGCGTTCGGCCATTCTGCGAGCCAGCAGGCAATGCCTTGCGAAGGTTCCGGGTTGTCTTGCAGCCGGGCCATAAGCTGCGAAGGTGGACTCCGATTCGTCGTTCATCTCGACGAGTTCGGGCACCGAAGTTTGCATGCGAAATGCCAGTTCGTACTGCGCGATGCGAGTTTCCGTTTCCGGATCCCCCGTGATGTTTGATCGAGCAGAATTCAGGGCTGACAGAACGTTGAGCTGATCTCGCCGCGAGTCCGAGCTGACTCCGGGCGGATTGGACAGGTAGAGAACAGGATCGCCTCCCGAGCGAAATGCTGTCCCCTGATGGCTGGACGGAAGAAACCCTGGCCCCCAAAGTCGAGCATAAAGCGGATCGGCTGGTCGTGCCGCACTGCCGTGTGACAGAAGGACGACGAACGCGGGGAGGTTGCTGTTTTCTGTGCCCAGTCCATAACTGGTCCAGGCTCCGAAACTGGGACGGCCGGGTTGCTGATGCCCTGTCTGCAGTAACATCGCGGCCGGATCATGGTTGATCGCTTCGGTGTGCATCGAGGGAATGATGCAGAGTTCGTCGGTGATCTTTGCTGTCTCCGGCAGAATCTCACTCACCCATGCACCCGACTCTCCTCGTTGATGAAACCGAAAGGCCGAAGACGTGACCGGAAACGATTTCTGTCCGCTTGTCATTCCCGTGAGACGCTGATCACCACGGACGGAAGCGGGCAATTCCTCTCCGTGTCGTTTGCGCAGCTCGGGCTTGTGATCGAACAGATCCAATTGTGATGGACCGCCGTGCATAAACAGATAGATGATGCGTTTCGCACGAATTGGCAGCGACAGAGCTGACGAGACGCCAACATGAGATTGCTCGGATGCGGACAGCAGCGAAGTCAAAGCCATGGAACCGAGGCTGATTCCGGACTGAGTCAAAAAATGGCGGCGAGGAGAAAGCTGGTTCATCTGCGCGTGATCGCCTCATCAAGATTCAGAATTGTGTGAGCGGTCATGGTCCATGCTGCCAGCTCGGTTGGTGCATGAGAATTTTCATGTCGACTTGCGCCGACATGAAGAAGCTGGTCGGCTGCCGTTGGATCTGTTCGGAAATGAATGCGCTGACGTTGTAACAGGTCGATCAGAAGAGCTGACTCACGAGGTTCCGGGGTGCGACTAAGGATGCGTCGAAAGATTTCAGAGATGCGTTCATCACTCGACGCTTTAGTAAGGAGAACGCTGTTCGCCAGCATGCGAGCTGCTTCCAGATACGTCGGATCGTTGAGCAGAATGAGGGCCTGAATTGGAGTGTTTGTGCGGGCTCGCTGCACCGTGCATTTTTCTCGCGTTGTGCCGTCGAATGCCAGCAATGATGGCGGAGGCACTTGTCGTTTGAGGTAGGTGTAGAGGCTTCGACGCCAGAGCCCATCGTCTTTGGATTCTTCGTAGGAATCCTCCGCGTTGTAAGAGACTTCTTCCCAGAGACCACCGGGCTGATAGGGCTTTACGCTGGGACCGCCAATCTGTGGACGCAGGAGGCCGGATGCCGCCAGAGCCTGATCACGAATCATCTCAGCCGACATGCGAAAGGCAGAATTGCGAGACAGCAGTCGGTTCTGCAGGTCGTGAGCTGTTAACGGGTTACTGGAAGGTCAGACGATTGTCGATAAGAGCGAGAAGTCACGATCAGTCGCAGCAGAGCTTTCGTATCCCATCCGTTATCGCGATAGTTTGCGGCCAGCCAATCCAGGAGCTCTGGATGAGTCGGTGGCTCTCCTTGACTGCCAAAGTCATTCGCCGTGCGGACTAACCCGTCCCCGAAGCATTGCTTCCAAAGTCGATTGACGGCGACGCGTGCGGTCAACGGATTGGCAGGATCCATCAGCCATTGCGCAAGACCAAGTCGATTCTTTGGCGCCGTATCAGGCCAAGCTGACAACGCCGTGGGAGTTCCCACTTCAACTTTCTGACCGGGCTGGTCGTATTGTCCCCGAATCAGAACGTGAGTTTCGCGAGGTTGCGGCATTTCCTCCATCACCAGCGTGGAAGGAATCGAATTGCGAAAGCGAATCTCAGTTTCCAGGGCTTCTTTGACCTGGCTTCTGGCAGCACGAGTCTTCTCATCGGTGTGACGAGCGATATAGAAATCCATCAGGGTTTCCGAGTCGCGTGCGCTGCGAGCGTCGGATGGTCGTTCGAGGATTCCGTGGATTTGATCGCCGTGATACCAGTCCTGAATTGCCTGCGGAGCAAGTGGTTGTTGCAGAATCCGAAGTTCATCCATTTGGCCATAGTAGCCCAGCCCGGAATCTCTGCGGCCGATGAGCAATGGTCGATCATTTCGAACGCTGCTCTTCAAGGAGTCGCGATCGATTTTCACCTCAACAGGTTGTCCGTCGAGGAAAGTTTCAGCCCGGCTGCTGATTTGGAGCCGTCATAGGTAATTGCGACGTGATGCCACTGCCCTGCTTTGGCCGGAGTGATCGATGTGACTTCGATCGCGTCAGTCCCCAACTGGCGACCACGTTGACATTAACTCGACCTTTCTGCCAAAGCACTTCGATGCCGGTTCGATTACCTTCGGGTTCAATTTTGACAGCGGGCAACTGAGTGAATTGTCAGGCAGCAACCAGAGACCGATCGTCCATGGACCATCTGCGTCGAAGTGCTGTAGGTCTCGCGAGGCATGTTGTGTCGCATCGAACAACGCGGCCTGAGCTCGAATGCCGGTCTGATACGTCAACGTTGTGCCGATGGCCATAGTTTCTGGTTGAAGATCGTTGTTGAAGGCTTCATGCAGAAGGAGGTCTTGCTCTGGCGGGAGCGGGAGCAACTGACGAGCCGTGGCTTCCCATCCAGAGATCTCGGTGGCGAGCTTTATCCGAATTGGCTCAAACGTCTGCGCTGCGTTGTGGTCGCTTGTGACAATCTCGCCAGTTCCGCATCCTGCTCCGGAGTAGAGACCTTCATCACTGGAGGCGGATCATCTGTGACGATCAGACCTTTTTCCGGGACATTGTTGAAGAATGCAAAGAGCTGATAGAACTCCTGCTGAGAAATGGGATCGTATTTGTGATCATGACACTGAGCCGCATCCGACTGTCAGGCCGCCATGTTGTCATCGTCGTATCGACGCGATCAACGACGTATTCCGTGCGAAATTCTTCATCGATGATTCCTGTTTCATTGTTCGAGACGTGATTGCGATTGAAGCCGGTTGCGATACGCTGTTGAACTGTTGGCGTGGGAAGAAGATCGCCTGCCAGTTGCTCGACCGTAAACTGATCGAATGGCATGTTGTCGTTGTAGGCCTGAATCACCCAATCACGCCATAACCATATCTGACGCGGCTTATCGCTGAAGTAGCCGTTGGTGTCGGCGTATCGTGCCGCGTCCAGCCATTCAACTGCCATCCGCTCGCCGAAGTGTGGAGAGCGAAGAAGTCGATCGACGACCCCTTCGTAAGATTCGTCAGTTCGAGCGAGATCGGCGGCGGTAGGAGGCAGTCCTGTCAGATCGAGGGTGACTCGCCGCAGCAAAGTTTCTCGAGACGCTTCGGGAGAGAATTTCAACTGTCGTTTTGCCAGCGATTCGGCAACGAAGGCATCGATTGGGTTGATCGTGGACGAAGAATCCAGGAGCGATCGGACTTCCGGGCTGTCGGGGACAGTTGCCGGGACGATTGGTTCGAATGACCAGTGTTTCTGGAACTCTGCTCCTTCGGAAATCCATCGTTCGAGGATACCCATTTGAGCGGCGGTCAGTGGCTTCTGAAATGAATCCGGCGGCATCCGTAATGTTGCGTCGCTGGAGTTGATGCGTTTGATCAGTTCGCTGTCCTCGGGTTTTTCCGGAAGGATTGCATGCAGGCCGGATTCTGCAGGACGTATAGCCTCATCATACGTGTCGAGTCTCAGATTTGCTTTGCGGGCCGCGGCATCGGGGCCGTGACAGTTCCAGCAGTGCTCGGCAAGAATTGGCCGCACGTCGCGATTAAACTGCAACGGCTCATCGGCGAACGTTGTGCTCGTCAGCAACAGAACTAGAACAACAGTTCTCATGCAGCGGCCTTTGCGGGAAATTGTCGTGGAACTGGAGAGCGGGGTGTTGATTTAGTCGTGTCATCAGCCGCCGAGCGTTAGCCCCCGATTGTATTTGCGGATTATGGCCCGAAAACCGGACGCTAACGCGTTCCGGCTGATTAACTCAACCGATCACGAAATCGTTTCAGAACTATTCAAGTTCGTCGCCATGTGGTTTGGGCACACCGTCGACCGATGTCAGGTAGGCAAAGAGAGACTTTATCTCGTCCATTGTCAGTGGTTCCAAAGTTCCTTCCGGCATGTTCGAGATCTTTTGATTCACGATCTTCTCAATTTCTGTTCGCGGGAATTCTTCTCGAACGGCCGTGTTTGAAACAACACTCATCATGCCTTCTGCGCCGGACGAGAGAACTCCGTTCAAAGTCCGTCCGTCTTTGAGGACGACCAGGACTGATGGATATTCCTCGTTGAGATCATGAGACGGAAACAGGATTGCTTGCAGGATTTCTTTCTTTTGCCGGCGCCAACCAAGTGACGTCAGGTCGGGACCGAATGCCTGTCCCAGTTGACTGCGGCGATGACATTTCTGACAGCCTGCTTTTTCGTAGACTTTCTCACCTGCCTCCACCATGTCGGGCGTTGGCTCAAGGTTTTGAATTTCCGTTTGCAGGCTGGCCAGGGTCCACTTACGAGTCGTGGAATCAACAGGCAGCACCGCTTCGGGATGCTCTGGATGTTCTTTGGCGAACCACGCCTGGTAGTCTGGCAGTTTCCAGTTGTCTTTTCCCTTTGGCATCGTCGTCCAATGTTTCAGCAGATTGATGGCCGCGGGCTGCTGCTCGGGAGTCATCTGTAGTCCGATCAGAATGACCTGTCGCACCCATTGAGGTTTATTCGCGCGAACTCGAAAACGCATCAACGCTTTCATCACGGAGGCTGCATCTTCACCGGACACGACATTGAGTGATCGAACCATGTAACGCCAGTCCTGCAGATCGGCCGGACGTAGCGTAGTGGATTGGCTAAGAGCCCACGCAGCCAGACCGCGGCGTTCCGGGTCATTTTCAAAGATCGCCCGAACATGTTCCATGGCGGTTTCGTTTTCTGAAACGGCGAGGGTCCGCAGAATAGTGCGACAGGTTTCGAGGCTGGCTGGATCCTTCTCGTCGGAGAGTGACAAGTCGATCTGCACCAGTCGAATCAGGTCCTGCTCGGCTGCTGGTAATGCGAGGATTTGCTGAGCTTCCGCATGTAGTTTCTGATGGGCGTCGGAGCTTTCCTGAGCCAAAAGTCCGGAGGCAGCAAGAATCAAAATCTGGCAGAGTTGAAGCAGCATTTTTGCTCCGAAGTTTGCAGGCACACGTGAGGCGGGAAGTCAGCATTATTACCGGTGTGACCCGGTTAAGCAAAACATGAGTCCGATGGGAAGGCTCATTTCAAGGCGGCGAAGACGACCTCCTGCGATGCCGGCATTCAGTTGATTCTCCTGCAAAAAAGCACGTGGTAATGGTCGGCGAGGCTCACAGAATCCGGCCAGTTTGGTGCGATTTCCTCGGCAGCTAAAGAAATTCGGGAAAATCTTGGCCGAGGTTTCGCGTCGGCATCGCTGGGTGGGGAAAAGCATGTCCATCGGCTCGGAGCACAAGTGCTTCAGGTTAACCCTTGAGGAGAATCCCGTGTTGAGTTCATTAAGTGCTGATTCCCGAGCGATTTCGTCGTCTGCAGAAGATGCAGCATCCAGCGAGCTAGCTGCTGAGACGCGAGTCACCTGCCAAAGCACAGAGTCGTTTTCGCAGTGGCTGTCTGATCTGTCTGGGTCGTTGATCCTTACGACTTATCAGGCTGGGAAAGTGATGACGCTGGGATGGCGAGGCACTCAGGCGTCGGTGCTGATGCGGCAGTTCACAAAACCGATGGGGCTCGCCGTTGGTCCGGGGAAGCTGGCGCTCGCGACAAAAGATGAAATCACGGTGCTTGCAAATGCTACGCTGCTGGCTCCGGATTTGTTGCCCGATCAGCGAGGCAAGTATGACGCTCTGTACCTTCCGCGAGCCACCTACCATACCGGTGACGTCAATGCTCATGACGTAGCGTTTGCGGACGATGGGTTGTGGTTCGTGAATTCGCGGTTCAGTTGTTTGTCGGGACTGAGCAAGGATTTTTCATTTGTGCCTCGCTGGAAGCCGCGATTCATCAGCGACATCGTGCCGGAAGATCGTTGTCATCTGAATGGTCTGGCTGTTGTCGATGGCAAGCCGAAGTATGTCACGGCGTTGGGTGAAACGGACACGGTTGGAGGCTGGCGTCAGAACAAAGCGACCGGCGGAGTTTTGATTGACGTAGAATCGGACGAAGTGGTCCTGCGAGGCTTGTCGATGCCTCATTCGCCGCGATGGCATCAGGGGCGACTGTGGTTGTTGAATTCTGGTGCGGGTGAGCTGCTTTGTTTTGATCCCGCGAAGGGCTCCGCCGGAGTCGTCTGTACATTGCCAGCCTATCTGCGTGGACTGTGTCTGATCGGTCGCTATGCCGTGGTCGGCATGTGTCAGATTCGTGAGAAGCACATCTTCGGCGGACTGCCGGTTCAGCGGCGTCATCAAAGGCTGCTCAGCGGACTGGCAGTGATCGACCTGCTCACAGGCAAGCTGGTTAGCACATTCGAATTCACGGCTGGCTGCACGGAAATCTACGACGTTCAGTACCTGCCTGGAGTCAGAAACGTGAATGTGTTGAACCATGCACACAACGCTGTTCGTCAGGCTTTTACGGCTCCTGATTTTTCGTACTGGCTGCGACCAGAAAACGTGATTTACGAACAGTCGGGCCAGTAACAGCCGAGTGTGACAAGCCTCAAAACGTAGGTTGGACATTCCTGTCCGACCAAGTCTCGCAGACAAGACCGTGTTGCGACGGGCAGGAATGCCCATCCTACAAATCATTGTACATCATTCAGTCGATCGTTGATCCTTTGAAATCGAGCCTCCCATGTTGAACCATAAATCCTGGCTGACGCAACTGAAACAACGCCTGACGAATTCTTCGCGACCTTGTCGGTACCGAAGATTGCGTCGTTCCGGAGCTGAACAGCTTGAATCCAGGCAGCTTCTTGCGGCAACTCCTGTCGGAGGGGAGTTTCTCGTCAATACAACCACCGCGGAGTCTCAAGCTGCAGCCTCCATGGCGATGGACGCGGATGGGGACTTCGTTGTTGCGTGGACAAGTAGTCTCCAGGACGGCAGTATTACTGGCGTCTATGCGCAGAGGTATGATGCTGCGGGTGTCGCTCAGGGTGGAGAATTCCGCGTCAATACGACTACGGTGAATGAGCAGAGTCTTCCGGCCGTGGCGATGGATGCCGATGGGGACTTTGTCATCGCCTGGCAGAGCATTCTTCAGGACGGCAGTGACTCTGGCATTTACGCGCAGAGGTACGACTCGGCAGGTGTGGCTCAGGGCGGAGAGTTCCGCGTCAATACGACAGTGACCAACGGTCAAGGTCTTCCCGCAGTTGCGATGGACGCGGATGGTAATTTCATCGTTACCTGGCAGAGTTTTGATCAGGACGGCGATGGGTCCGGCGTCTACTCGCAGCGTTACGATTCAGCTGGTATCACGCAGGGAGGCGAGTTCCGGGTCAACACGTTTACAACAAGTACCCAGACCCGTCCAGTCGTGGCGATGGATGCAGACGGAGACTTTGTTGTCGCCTGGGAGAGCTACGCTCAGGACAGCAGTGGCTTTGGAGTCTACGCAAAACGGTACAACGCAGCCGGAGTAACACAGGGGAGCGAGTTCCGCGTCAACACGACGGTGACAGAACGTCAGGCCAGTCCAGCTGTCGCGATGGATGCAGACGGGGATTTTGTTGTCGCGTGGGAAAGTCTTCAGGACGGAATCAGCGAAGACGTTTATGCTCAGCGTTATGATTCCGTCGGTGCTCCGCTTGGAGGCGAGTTTCGAGTCAATACAACAACCGTGGACTCTCAGGATGCTCCGGCTGTCGCGATGGATGCTGATGGAGACTTCGTAGTCACCTGGCGAAGTTATGCTCAGGACGCCGATGGATCTGACATTCATGTACGAAGATATAACGCGGCAGGCGTCGCACAGGGTGGTGAGTTGCAGGTCAACACGGAAACTGCCGATGAGCAGGAAGATTCGTCGGTGGCAATGGATGCGGACGGAGATTTTGTTGTGACCTGGGAGAGTCTTAGCCAGGACGGGTCCTCGTTTGGAATCTATGGCCAGCGGTTTAACGAAACAACATTCACTGCCGGGCCGACGGTGACCGAAGTTCGAGACTTAGAACGACAGATTGCTCCCGGCGGGCAACTGAGTACCACACTGCATACGCTGATGGTGGTGTTCTCGGAGGACATGAATGTCAGCGGTGGGGCGAGTGGTGCCAATAGCGTACTGAACCTGGCGAACTGGCAGTTCGCTCAAGACGGTGTCAATGTGAGCAGTCTGATTACGGGCATCACTTTCGAACTGAATAGTGAGACGAACAAGTACGAAGCCGAGTTGACACTGGGAGCCTCGTTGACCTCTGGAACGTTCCAATTAACCGTGCTTGACTCGGTCAGAAGTGTGACTGGCAATTCGTTGGATGGAGATGTCGATGGAACGCCCGGCGGCTACTATCAGCACGTGTTTGCGATGACCAATGTTCAAGCTGCAGGATCTGAGTTTCGAGTTAATACATACACACCGACTGAGCAGTATGATTCCTCAGTGGCGATGGATGCGGACGGAGATTTTGTCGTTACCTGGTACTGTGAAGCTCAGAGTGGCAGCGGCGACGACATCTACGCGCAGCGTTTCGATTCGGCGGGTGTGCCGATCGGGGCCGAGTTTCGAGTTAACACGGTCACGGCAGGAAGTCAGTTGCATTCTTCGATCGCGATGGATGCGGATGGGGACTTCGTCGTCACCTGGCAGAGCACTGATCAGGACGGCAGTGGTTTGAGTGTCCACGCTCAGCGGTTTGATTCAGCGGGCGTGGCTCAAGGGGCTGAGTTCCGTGTCAACACATTTACGACCGATGACCAGGCATTTCCATCGGTGGCGATGAATGCTGTTGGAGATTTTGTTGTCACGTGGCAGAGTGACAGTCAGGACGGCAGCGATACCGGGATCTACGCGAAGCGTTACACGGCCGCTGGAGTGGTGCAGGGGCTTGAGTTCCGCGTCAACACGTTCACGGCGAATGCTCAAGTCGCACCAGACGTGGCGATGGATGCCGATGGCGACTTTGTTGTTACCTGGACCAGCAATAATCAGGACGGCGCCGGCTACGGCAGTTACGCGAAGCGATACAATTCGGCAGGTTTGGCACGGGGCAGCGAGTTTCGCGTCAATACGACGACGGTCGGCAATCAGGGCGATACTTCGGTGGCGATAGCTGATGACGGAGATTTCGTTATTGCCTGGACCAGCAATGGTCAGGACGGCAGTGGTTTTGGGATTTATGCTCAACGATACAACGCGACAGGATTGAAGGAGGGAGGAGAGTTTCGCGTCAACACATTTACGCCGGGCATGCAAAGAGCTCCGTCAGTGGCTATGGATGCGGACGGTGACTTTGTTGTCTCCTGGGAAAGCCAAATTCAGGACGGCGATGGCTTCGGCATCTACGCACAGCGGTACAACACGGCGGGAGTGACACAAGGGGGCGAGTTCCGTGTCAACACGTTCACGAAGGAAGGTCAACTTGAGCCGTCCATAGCGATGAATGCCGCCGGAGATTTTGTTGTCACATGGGAAAGCGAAGGTCAGGAAAACAGCGGCTATGGCATTTACGCACAGCGTTATCGTTCGGATGCTCCCGTGCAACTGAACTCAGGAGTGTTGTCACTCACCGGCAGCAATTTTGCTGATGAGATGAGCATTGAACGAGTTGCACCAGCGGGGGCGGCGGTGTCACTGAAGGTGGCTCGCAACGGCGTGAATTATTCGATCGATGCCACGAAAGTTAACAATATCGAGATGAATGGATTGAACGGCAATGATCAGTTAAGTATCGATCGACTTGTGTCCACTACGGCTGCTCTCAACGGCGATGGCGGAAACGATACGCTGATTGGTGGAGTTGCCAACGACATTCTGAATGGAGGAACAGGTGATGATGTTTATGTCTTCGACACAGACCTGGCCTCGGGATCTGACATCATCACGGATGTTTCAGGGATTGAGACATTGGACTACAGCCAGACCGCGAGTACCTCGTTGGCGGTCAATTTGGGTCTTAACACGACCCAAGTCGTGAATGCCAATCTTTCTCTGACACTCGCCTCAGGAAATTCGATTGAGAATGTGATCGGCGGATCACTTGGTGATACGCTGACCGGAAACGCTCGGCCCAATCGACTGACTGGCGGCGAAGGTGATGACATTCTCACCGGAGCTGCCGGAAATGATACCTATGTTTTCGACGCCGATCTGATCCTCGGAGCCGACACCATCGACGAAGCTGGCGGCGGGGCAGACACCATCGACTTCAGTGCAACGACGACCAGAAATCTTGCGATCAACCTTTCTAATGCGGCTGTGCAGACCGTGGCACCCGGCAGCCTGACGCTGAATCTCTCTGCGGTTAACACCATCGAGAATGTGATGGGCGGAACTCTGAACGATTCGATCACCGGAAACTCACTGGCCAATGTGCTCACCGGGGGGCTCGGAAACGACGTCTACTTTTTTGATACAGATACGGCCCTTGGGACTGACAGAATTCAGGACACAGGAGGTCTCGATACGCTCAACTTCGGTGGAACGACGGCCCAGTCTATCGCGGTTGATCTGTCCGGCACCGCTGCTCAGGTCGTGACGGCATCACGGCTGACACTGCAACTGTCATCGAATGCGATCGAGAACGTCATCGGCGGTTCTCTGGGGGATACTCTGACCGGCAACAGCCTGGCGAATACGCTGACTGGTGGTGGCGGAAATGATACGCTCGCCGGTGCCGCAGGGAATGATGTCTATCTGTTCGATTCTGACCTGGCACTGGCCAGCGATACGATCAATGACGCCAGCGGCATCGACACACTCGACTTCAGTGCCACCACAACACGGGGAGTGACCGCGAATCTGGCCAACGCGGCCTCGCAGGTCATCAACCTGGGACTGTCACTGACTTTGTCATCCGCAACATCAATCGAGAACATGATCGGCGGTGCGTTGGGAGACACTCTGACCGGAAACACTCTGGCCAACGTCTTCACAGGAGGACCGGGGAATGACACTCTGACCGGTGGAGCTGGTGATGACTCCTATCTGTTTGCTGCCAATGTCAATCTTGGCGCGGACACCATTAACGAAGCGGGAGGAGGCGTTGATACGCTCGATTTCAGCAGCACGACGACACAGGCTATCTCTGTGAATCTGTCGAATGCGGCATCGCAGGTTGTCAATCCGACTCTGTCGTTGACGCTGTCTGCTGGCAATACGATCGAGAAACTGATTGGCGGATCTCTGAACGATACTCTGACAGGAAACACGCTGGATAATGTTCTGACTGGCGGTGGAGGGAACGATACGCTCACTGGGGCCGCGGGAAATGACACTTATCTTTTCAACACCGACCTTGTTCTTGGTGGCGATACCATCAACGAATCGGGCGGTGGGGCTGATACACTGGATTTCAGCGGTACCCTGAACAGTTCGGTCAGCGTTAACCTGGCAACGGCTGGTCTCCAGACCGTGACTTCCGGACGACTGACGCTGACGCTTTCAGCAGTCGATACGCTGGACAATGTCATCGGCGGAGCCCTGGGCGATACACTTGCAGGAAACTCTTTGAGCAATCGCTTTACAGGCGGAGGAGGAAATGACCTGCTGACTGGTCGCGCCGGCAACGACGTCTACGTTTTCGATACAGATGTGAGTTTAGGCAGCGATACGATTAATGAAGCGGACGGTGGCGTTGATATTCTGGACTTCCGCCCAACGAGCACGCGTGCGGTTGTCGTTGATCTTTCGCTTGCAGTTGCTCAGGCCGTGAACGCCGGCCTGACGCTAAATCTTAGCTCAAGCAGCACGATTGAGAACGTCCTTGGAGGGATGCTGAACGATATCGTGACGGGCAATACGCTGAGCAACAACCTGACCGGAGGCAGTGGCGATGATGTGCTGAAGGGCGGATCTGGCAATGATGTTTATGTGTTCGATACGGATCTTGCCCTTGGTAGTGACACGATTGTTGAGTCTGGTGTTGGCATCGACACGCTGGATTTCGCTTCGACAACCACACAGCGCATCGAAGTCGAATTGTCTCTTGCCACATCGCAGGTGATTAATTCGGAACTGACTCTGACACTCTCTGCTGCTAACACAATTGAGAATGTGATCGGCGGATCGCTCAGCGACATCCTGATTGGAAACTCGCTGGCCAACACGCTGACCGGAAACGGCGGAGACGATGTTCTGGCAGGCCGTGCGGGCAACGATACATTGGTTGATAGTGCGGGGAAGAATATTCTGATCGGCGGTGATGGAGCCGACACCTTGACCGGGGGAAGCGGAGAAGATCTGTTGCTGGGGGCCAGATGCATCTACGAAAACGATTTCGCAGCCCTGGATTCTCTGCTGAGCGAATGGACCTCCGCCAGTCTCTTTACTGTCCGAGTCGGTCATCTGCAGGGGACCGTGGCGGGAGGCGTTCATAACGGGTTTACGCTGACGCGAAGTACGGTGAAGGAGGACAGCTCGGCTGATACGCTGATTGGTGGGAATGGCCAGGACTGGTATCTGCGAAACAGCCTGGGCTCGCCGTCAATCTTCCGGGACACGACAACCGAATCAAATCTCGACAGCGTGTTCACGGAGATTGATACGTGGTTTTAGTGCCTTGTCAGTCATAATGTTTCACTCATTCATTCCTGGACTGCTGCAGCCCGCTGCAGCTTTCCGTTCCATAGCCTGCTGTGGAGAACGTCTCCTGAAGTTCCCACAGTTAAATTCTCAGCAGCAGGCTGCCGAGGTGAAAGCGGCAGCTGGGCAGCAGCAGTCCAAGGTTATCCCGAAGAACGCTTTCGAGTGGAAATCCTGAACGGAGACCGTCACAATGCCCTCGCGTGAACGTTGGTGGTCTTTGATTCAGGGGCGTCATGTCCAGCCTGCTTACAAAACTCGCGAAAGCGAAATCCAGACTGTTCGGCTCTGCCCCGGAAGCAATCCCGGTTCCGTTTGAAGTGCCGTGTGACTGTGGGCATCGGGTCACGGGAATTCGCAGAACCAGTTATCAGATTGCTGTCTGCTCAGCATGCCAAAGCAGCATTTTCGTGCTGCCCGTCAACGTGTATCCGACAACGAAACGTATCCGCAGTGAAGTGGTCGATGGCCCGGTACTGGAACGTGTCGGGACGGTTGTTCGAGATCTCGTTCGAGGAGATGACCCGCCGGAAGCGGACGAATCTCAGGAGCCGCGATCTGTCAGGAAGCCACAGGAGTCCGTGGGCCTGCGCGATTATGGAGCGGCCGTTGATCTGAAGCCGAAGGGGCGAAAGTCGAAGCGATCTTTTGACGAAGAAGGCTCCCGATCTGGTGGTGGTGCTGAAGTCAATGCTCAGGAACCCGTAGCCGCGATTCCTTTGGTGCAGGTTCCTCGACCGAGCTTTGCTACGCGAATGCGGCGCGTGTTTTCTCCGACACGACTTCTTGCTTTGGCCGGATGTATCATTCTTTGTTCCACCGGATTCTGGACAATTCATCAACGCAAGCTTGAACAGGCTCGCAAAGTCTGGCGACTGGAAATGGACCGCGCCGAGACAGCACTGAAGCAAAAGGACCTGAGTGCGCTCAGCGAGTCATTGATTCTCGCGGTGAAAGCCGCGAAGACGTTAAGTCGAACCGATGAGGATGCTCGAGTTGCGGAGTCGCTACTTCGACAAACAGAATCGGTGCAACAATTGACATCAATCGATCTTGTATCACAGTTCAGCAATGCGATACGGAACGATGGTTCACTGGATGTTGCCAAGGCGGGCAATGTTGCTGAAGGACTCAAGGGCCAGCGCTTCGTATTTGAAATGGTTTTGAAGCGTCGCATGACAGGTACGTTCGAATTTCAGCTGGATTTTCCACTCATTATTCACGACATTCCGATCGACGTCTTCGTTTCGTCGTCCGTACTCTCCAGTTGTGTTGTTGATGGCAGCGAACCCAACGTTTTATTCACTGCCTGTGTTCGTGAATGTCGGGCACCGAGCCCCGCTAATCGGCGATGGGAGATTGTGCTGGACGGCGCCTCGTGTACGCTGGTTACCACAGAGTTTCATGCGGAGCAGTTGGGTTTCGATTTGAAGGCATCCACGACTTTGCAGGCTGTGCTCGACAACCAGTCAAAGATTGTCAGGTCCGTTCACGACTCAGTGATTGACAGCACGTTGCCTGCAGAAGGTGGAGAGAAAGCCGGAAAGGAGGCTATCCCATGAACGGCCGAATCGTTCTTCAAATGGCCCTGATGGTTATGCTGTCCGGAAGTCCTGTTATTGGGCAAACGACGACTGTTCCTGAGGTCCTGAAGTTAAAGCAACAGTGGAAAAAGTTTGCGGACGAGGGCCGTAAACTGAATTTTGAAGGTCGGTTCAACGGGCGAACCGGAGATTCGTTTCGAGTTGAAAAACTGGAGGTGGAATTTCGGCTTCCCGGCAGCATCCGTCTTCCGGATCGTATGCGCGAGCGACAGCGGATGGACATCACCGGTAAGTTTGCAGTGAATGGTCAAAGGATAACTTTTCTGGTCAGCGAGTTGACGATCCGGGAGACAGATTTAGAGAGATTGGCGAACCGCGTTGAGGCTTTGCCCGGGGGTCAGCCGGATGAGTTATTGGCGTTAGCCGATGAATTCGCTGAAATTGCTGAATTCTATGGTGATGAATCGCTGTCGTCAGAGCTGGAAGATATCCGCCTGAGCTCAGTGCAATCGATGAGGCAAATGGCGTCCGGGGATGTTCCGCAACTGGCGAAAGTCGTTGCTGTTGCGAAGGCTCAGCAGGTCAATAACTCCTTCCTGCAGGCGATCGGTTATGAGATCCTTCTGACGAAATGGAAGGCTCGAGCGGATGGTTCAGAACTCGTGAAAAGTGTGCAGCAGCTGAGCGGATGGGATAAGCCGGAGATGGAGGTTCCGGATCAACTGAAACAGGGGTTTCCCAGGGATGCAATAAGGCTTTACAACGAAGGAAACGTTCGAGATCGCGAGATCCTGCATCGTTTGTTGTATCGGACGGTTCGAGGTGAGCAGATTCAGTTCATGGTGAAACCGGACGGTAGCAATGGTTTAGAACTTGCGGGACTTGTGCGAGATGAGCTGCCGGAAGAAGTTGTAATGGCAGCAGGGCTTGAACAACGTGAAGTCGACTATCGGCTGGGGCGTATCTCAGAGCTGTCGCGTCGCGAGATGCAGCAGTTGCTGGAACTTCTGAATGGACTCAAACGCAGTGATGGGCAGGACGCCATCATCGCGGACTGGCTGGTTGCTCAGGAAAAGCGATTTGGAACATCGGAACTGGCAGGTGTGCTGCGCGTTGCGGATGAATACCTGTTTGTGTTTGAACAATGGAAGAATGTTGCACATCAGCAAAAGGGAATAGATCTCCTGAAGTCCGCGTGGGCCATCGCCGCTGTGGAATCTCCGGGCGATGCGGTTCAGATCGCTGAGCGACTCAAAGTACTTGGTTGGGAACAGCTGAACGGAAAATGGCTGACGACGCAGCAGATGGAAACGTTGCCGAAGGACGATATTCAGATTGCGATTCGCGATGGGCGTGTTGTCAAAGGCATGACGGCTCAGCAGGTGGTCCAGACGCTGGGCCAGCCAGAACGCGTTTCGCGATTTGGGTCTGCCAAAGTGATGCGAGAAATGTGGACATATGACGGCACTGGCTCGGCTGGTTTAGTTGTCCGCCTGCGAAAAAGTCTGTTAAGTCGTGCGGATCAGTTGGTGGTGGAAGACGTCTCTCGAACCTCTGCTTTAATAGCACCCTGATTTGACGTTCAGTGGGGTACTCTGGCACAGATGTAAAGCATCGACAATAATTATGGTCGGCCTGTTACGGATTCGAATGAGTTTTGATGAGGGATTTTCGATGGTTTCATTGTTGCGTGGACTGATCATTTCACTTGCTCTGCCTGGTCTGCTGCAGGCATCTGACTGGCCGCAATGGCGCGGGCCGGAACGGAATGCTCAGTCCGACGAAGTTTTGGGGTCGAAGGATTGGAAGTCTGATCCACCGAAGCATCTTTGGACTGTCGAAGGATTTGGCGAAGGTTACGCGAGCGTTGCGGTCGTCGGCGGTGTGCTCTACACACTGGGCGACGTCGATGGCGGGCAATCCGTGATTGCGGCCAGCGCTGCGGATGGGAAGGTTCTGTGGAAGCAGCCACTGACGGAAACACGACCGGAGCATAAGTACGAAGGGTCTCGATGTACTCCGTCGGTCGATGGAGATCGTTTGTACGTCGTCTCCTCGGACGGAGCTATCAGTTGCCTGAAGTCTGCGACCGGAAAAATTGTCTGGCAGAGAAAGTTCTCGGAATGGAATGGCCGAATGATGTCCGGCTGGGGCTTTTCAGAATCTCCACTGGTTGATGGTGATCGCGTGTTGTGCACGCCCGGTGGCGATGATGCGATGGTTGTTTGTCTGGACAAGATGACCGGCAAAGACATCTGGGCCTGTAAGGCTTCCATCGATGGCAGTGCTGGCAAGGATGGAGCGGGCTATTCATCCATCATGATTTCCAATGCTCTCGGTATTAAGCAGTACGTGCAACTGGTGGGCCGTGGTCTCATCGGGATTCGAGCGGAAGATGGAAAGCAACTGTGGAGCTATAATCGAGTTGCCAACGGTGTGGCCAATATTCCAACTCCGATCATTGATGGAAATCTGGTCTTTGCCTCAACCAGCTACAAGACAGGAGCAGCTCTTGTGGAATTAAAGAAGGACGGTGACGAAATCGTTGCTGAAGAGAAGTATTTTCTGGAAGGCCAGGTCTTCAATAACCATCATGGCGGAATGATTCTGCTGGATGGACATATCTACGCCGGACATCAGCAGAATGAAGGCTTTCCGACGTGCGTGAATCTTCTGACAGGAGAAATCGTGTGGGGCGGAAAACTTCGCGGGGCGGGCAAAGGTTCCGCAGCGGTGCTGTTTATTGATGGCCATCTGATCTTCCGCTATCAGGATGGCACTGTCGCTCTGATTGAAGCAACACCGACGGGCTATAACCTGAAGGGCTCATTTGCGCCGGACTATCAGAAAGGTGCAAGTTGGTCACATCCGGTCGTTGTTGGTGGCAAGCTCTATTTGCGTGAGCAGGACAAGTTGATGTGCTACCAGGTTGGGAAATAGTTCTGGCGAATGGCATTGTATGAACAGGCCACTGGAACCCATGGCTGACTTTGGCCAGTGCAGTGCCTGAAGAATGATCAATCTGTGAAACCCCGAGGAAGCAGATACCTCGGGGTTTTTCTTTTAGGTCAGTTAGTTGACGTCTTTGCCTGTCAGTTGCTTTTCCACCGAGTCGGCTCGTGACCCAAGTTCGATGGCACTGCGGCGGATGTCTTCACCGCTGACGGTTGCTCGGGAATAGGTATCAACCATCACAAAATAGGGATGACCGCCGATGTCGCGTATTGAGATGCCTCCGTGATGCATTAGAGCATTGAGCCGGAGAGCATCTTCGTAGAAATCTGAACGAGCCTCGCAGCAGATGCTGTAGATCATCAGCAGGCGATCACCTGCGGAATGCTCACTGTTCTCGATATAGACAGTCTGAGCTCTTTCATCGCGGAGCGTGAGATGGACTTTGAAGCCATCGTCACCATCAGACTCCCACTGAATATTGGGAAGACCGTTAAACGCGTCGTAGATGAGATTGTCGAGATCGCGCGTTGAGCCGAGTACTGCCTGCAACAATTGCGAAGCGGCTGCTGCGTCCCTTGGGCGATTTCGGGGTTCTCGATTCAGCATGAGGGACACGCACTCGGCGATGTCGAGCGGAATATCTTCATTGATTCGACGAACACTGGTGTATCGAGCTGTCAGGATGGCTTTCATCAGTGTGTTCACGGAGTCCCCTTCGAACGGGAACTTACCGGTCAGCATGAGGTAATAGCAGACACCCAGAGCATACACGTCGCTTT
>JAXMBU010000064.1:0-38816 GCA_046349735.1 Planctomycetaceae bacterium | reverse complement strand
TTTTGCCGCATCCGGCCAATTCGGAGTATGCCGTTGAATGATGTGGCCGGATGTTTGATAATCTATGGCCCTGTGATTTCCTGAACCAGAAACCGGGCCGAGAAGCCTGCTGTCTGGTCCCTGCCACGAACACTCCCGGAAATGGCCCCGCTGGCCGAAATACGAATGAACGCTGCCAATCCTACCACTCCTGCTCGCCCTTTGCAGGACGTCAACATTATTGGGACCTCTCCGCTGATTTCTCCGGCAGAACTGAAGCGGGAGTTTCCGGTTTCGTCAGCCATCGCCAACCACGTGGCGGACTCGCGAGGCGTCGTCGAGAACATCCTTCGCGGGAATGATAAACGTGTCATCGCCATCGTGGGCCCGTGTTCGATTCACAATACTGATATGGCTCTGGAGTACGCTCGCCAGCTGAAAGCCGTGGCCGACGAAGTCAGTGACCGACTTTTCGTTGTAATGCGAGTTTACTTCGAGAAGCCTCGCACGACTGTCGGCTGGAAAGGTCTGATCAACGACCCTCATCTGAACGATACGTTCGATATCGCGACGGGTCTGCGCAAGGCTCGCCAGATTCTGCTGGACATCAACACGGTCGGTTTGCCCGCGGCTACGGAAATGCTGGAACCGATTACTCCTCAATACATCGCCGACCTGATTACTCTGGCCTCGATCGGTGCTCGCACTACAGAATCTCCGACGCACCGTCAGATGGCCAGCGGATTATCCATGCCGGTCGGCTTCAAGAATAGCACCGAAGGTAGTCTGGAAGTCGCGATCAATGCCATGAAGGCGGCGCGAGCTCAGCACAATTTCCTGGGCATCGATCATGACGGCAAGACCTGCGTCATGAGTACTCGCGGGAACGAATTGGGGCATTTGATTCTGCGTGGTGGCCGCAACGGCCCCAACTATCAGGCCGAGCATGTCAGCGAAGCCAGTCAGATGTTGCGCGATGCGAAATTGCCGCCACGACTGGTGGTCGACTGCAGCCATGCGAATTCCAGCAAGGACTATCGCCGTCAGCCGGAAGTCTGGCGGGATGTGATTCAGCAGCGTGCGGCGGGCAATGAAGAAATTGTTGGGCTGATGCTGGAAAGCAATCTCGTCGAGGGGGCTCAGGCTTTGACGGAAGATCTTTCGAAGCTGAAGTACGGTGTGAGCATTACTGACGGCTGCATCAGCATCGAAGAAACCGCGAGCCTGCTGCGAGAAGCCAGAAAAACACTGGCGTAGTTGCCGATATCGTGGGCGGAACGGCGCTAGCCGCCGGTGCCTGTCACGAAAATCAAGGTCAGCACCCGCTGCCCAACAGGCCATGGTTGAATAGCGTCTTGATTGTTTTCGTTGATTGGCGAGCCGTAGGCGAATCCCAGCAGAAATGCCTGTGGGGTGCCGCTAAGAAACAGTCCCGAAATAACATCCGTATTTTCCTGAGGCGAGACATCACAACCCGACACGTCAGCGAGGGATTTTTGAGCCAGACGTCGATCCTTCGCTGACGCTTTTTGAAGTTGCGCATTTTTTGGTTAGGGCTGGAAGCCCGGCACATCCTCTGCCGGTGGCGTGAGCCACCGGACTGCAAAAACAATGAGTTTCAGGCCTGAAGGGCCGACACATCGCCCCTTGTGTCGGCCCGCCGGGCCTCAGATTCCTGAGGTTCGCACACCGGTGGCTCACGCCACCGGCATTGGAATTGTCGGCCCGCCGGGGCCTAAAGATGCGAAACTTCAAAACTGACGCGTCGGGTTGTGATATTGGGAACTTATTTCGGGACTGTTCCTTAGTCGGATTCGGGCCAAAGGCCCATCCGTTCAGATAGCCCGGGCCATCGGCCCGGGAAGAATTTCATGGTTAACACCGAGTGACAGCGTTCACGAGGCCATGGTGAGCCAAGTTGGAGACAAAAGGAAAGGCGACTTCGAGTTGTACGAATTGCTATCCTGCCCTCCGTGAGTCCAATACAGCCCTGACAGTTTGCTCGTAGCAGGATGGTCTCGCGATGATGGAATAATACGGAGTTATGTCCACGTTCGCGTCATGGACGACACGCCTCATGAAAATACAAAGTCTCCACCAATCCGGGTATGCAAACAGTTCTCCGGGAGTACACGAAAAGTCAAAGTCGATACCGCCTTTGCCGTTCTTGCGTACCATATCCACCCCCGTCCCGTGAGTGCGGTAACACCAGCCTGTGCCGACAAGTTCATGATGCCCACGAAACGGACGCATCAAGACCTGCTCTGGAGATTCAAGATTCAGGCTTGAAACGAGAATCTGTGCGGCCGTGTCACGGTAAGCAAGCCATGCATCGATTAAGCAGTTCGCGGCATCGACATCAGACACGATGGCATCTTCTATAATAACGGCACTGTTCACTCGGCCGCCGCGAACGAGATTGATTTCAAAGCCGCGCGGCCCGCAGTCCTGTGTGCGTACAGTTGTTAAAGGCCCCCTGGATCTACACGTTCTTCCACTTGTCGGCGAATAAGTGAACACCAGGTTCGCTCTCGTGGCGCGGACCCGGTTTGAACAGCCCGCTGTAGGCCAAATCCTGGATCGCATTGGTGAAGCCATCCGACCCGTCGGACTTACCCCACTGACGTCGTTTGTAGCCGATTAGCTTCGCCCCGGTTAATTCTCGTAATGCAGACACAGCGGTGTCTACCCCAGTCGGGTGTCGTCGGGCCAACTCCGATACGACGGCAAGAATTACTACCGGATTGAACAGCAAGCCTTTACGCGGACCGCCTGCAATCGACTCGTCAGCCATCGACAAGAATACATCTGGTGCTAAGTCTTCGCGTTCGCACTCGGTCCACGCAGGCGACCAGACTTCCGTACTCAGAAAACGCCAGGACCTGGATTTCTCGTTGTTTGCTGGCGACCCATGACACCACTTCTGGTGATCCGCTTCATTCCAACCGAGCCTTCCAAATTTAACGTCGCCTGCCAGTTTGGCCTTGAATTGCGTCGAGCGAACAGCGGGCTTCCCCCGTGAGGCACTGATCAGCGGGTCGATCGCGGGCAAGAACCGCTGCCATGCTTTCCACTTCCAGAGTGGTGCAGTCTTCGGATCGCCAAGGGCGACGTAAACATCGTATTTTGCAGTGTGAAAGGCCATTCGTTCTCACTTGTGATGTCACGATTCACCGAGTCGCAGCAAACAACGAGGGTCTCACCAGACCGCGCGGCCTGCGGCTGCGTCGCAATGGTTTGTTCTGCAAATCAGTCCATGTTCCATTGAACACAATCCGGTCTTTGTGATGAAGCCAGGAATTGTCGTATCGCCTGAATGGCGACTTCCTTGCCGATTGTCTCGCTCGCAAGGCACTCACTATGGTGGCCTTGAACGAAATAGGTCACGATATCATTCGAGGTACTTTTCGACTCTGCTGCGACAGTGTGATACGAACCAACGCATCCACGGCCCAGATAGTCCTCGGGGAACCAGTTTAGAGCCCAATGCCGCCCAGCGACAATAACAATCATCTCTTGTCCGTTTGGTTTCGCCAGCACGAATGCGATACCGCTGCCTGACGTTGTGCCCAGCGAGATCTCAAGAAGTCGCTCAACAACCGCATCTGCGGACGACAGTTCTTCGGTTGGTCGGTCGGGGTGCCAGCAGAGAGTGATGTCTTGCGTCATTATGTCCTGGCAGAACGATAAAGGTAACCCGACGGCGGTAAGGAACCACGGCGGCGCATTAGTTCAGGATGGGACTGGCTGTAGGGTGTGACAAGCAACGCGCGGGCACACCAATGGGCAGCAAAATTGGTGTGCCTGCGCTCCGCTTGTCACACCCTACGAAATACTCAGATTCAAAAAATGCGTTACCGTGGGTAAGGAACCAGTCATTTGTAACATCGCCCGATCCGCCGCTCCAGTTTGGAGCCGTTTTATGCTGGCCCGATTGAGCCGACGACTTCGATCCATTGGCGACGAAGCGTATCAATGGATTGAAGTTCACCAATCTGACGCCGAGGTAACAAAACGACTTTTGCCAAAACCCGAGGCCAGCCTCACAGCACCGTAAATATGACGTTTTCCGCGACCGCGTGATGGAGGTGCGACTGCGGGCCTTTCGGGTCAAAGTCACTATCCAATGACAAAACAACGGTGACAGAATTGCCTTTCGGGGGCAGGACGATCACTTGCAGATCAGCGTACCGAATGTCTAATGACTCGCCGGATTCGCAAACGCTCGAACGCAATGGAGAAATCGCTCGAATTCAGTTGCCGCTTAAATTAACGACAGTGTGAGACACTACACGAGTGTAGTGTCGCTCAAATCCCTTCGTTTAACCCGTGGCAGACAGGCCAGGCTTTTTCTGATCGTGACCTGTCTGCCACGGGTTAAATAAGCCAAAATACTCCGTTCTCCAGGGGCCTTTCTGAGCGAGACTCTGCATTAGCGGCGGACGCCGAGTTGACGTAGATGGCCGACCACTCGGTCGCATCCACAACGCTCCGCGTACTCAACAACTGACTCACCGAAGTATTCCAGGTCGACGCTTGCCCCTGCGTCTATCAACATGATTGCGACATCATCATTGGACTTGCCGAGCGCCATGTGAATTGGGGCAGGGCCATCGTTATCCCGATCGGCCTGACGGCGGATGTTCAATTCGGCGCCAGCATGAATCAACACTTTGACCGTTTGCACGTCACCATGCAGACAAGCCCAATGCAAAGCCGAAGCGTTGTCGATCGCTCGGAGATTGGGATCAGCGTTGTGTTGCAGCAGTAGTTCAACGGCCGCAACATGCCTGGCGTGCGCAGCAGTCATCAACGGTGTCATTCCCGTTTTGTGATGCAAGAAGTTGACGTCAAGATCGCGCTGCAGAAGTTGCTGAAGTCGACGAAGGTGACCGCTACGAGCGAGACGCAGAATTTCGCGTTTTTCACGGTGGGTTGTCACGAATCTGTCTCCACGAACAGAACGGCTCCGCTCGCCCGATTGCCGGGAGCGAGCTTCCATTTCAGATCCCGGTAATGGGCAACTCGAGTTCAGTTTCTTCCTTATGCCTCGCTTCTTCATTCTACGGACATGGCTTCCGCTCCAGAATCGCGCGGCGGTCGCCCTCTTCATCAAAGTAGTAGGCCAATTGGCCGGGAATGCATGAGATGATCGCGCCCCATCCAGCCGATTCGATTGCGTTCATCGCCTCCAGAAGTGGCATGATTTTGCCGTCGGCAGGACACGCAGAAGCAAGAACGTAAATGTTCGCGGGACTGCCTTTCTGCTGAAGCGCAAGGGCAATTTCTGTCCTGCGGGTTGTTGAACGTGGATCTCGTGGTAACCATGTAACAAATCTTTCGTCGAAATCGCGGCAGTGATTAAGTCGGTCAAGAGCTTCGCTGCGCGTGTTTGGATCGCCGCTCGTGAGCAGGAACCGATATCGATCGCGTTTCGATTTCACGATGAAGGCGGCGATCAGTTTTTGTTCATGGTCGTTCATGTGCGGTCGTCTCCGCAGGAAATCTCGGTCGAAGAGTCAGGACTTAAGGCCGAACGCTGGCGATCACGCGATTGCGGAGAATGACGCTGCGATGCGGAGAAATGCGCTACCGCATTTCGGAGTGCATCGTTTTGTTTGCGGCCGTTTTGCGCTTCGCAAACACGAACCATGCTGACATCGGCAGCATACATACCGCGTACGCGAACGACAGGATCGTAATAGGCTGGTCGCCTTCCGGGGGGCCCCATGAGTTATAATTTATCAGGAACACGATCAGTGACGCAAATGCGATCGCCGAACCGCCGATGAGCGTTGCGGTGTAATCGCGTTGGCGTACGGCACAAATCACAATGGCCAGCCCGACGGCGGAGAAAATTGGGCCAGACCCGACGATGGATTCATGCTCATATGCCTCGACGGCCAGCGATATCACGATGACGAACGATTGAAACACAACCAAGCGGTGTGACCAGGGCATCCGCACCGGTGCCGTGAGATCGACTGGCGGGTCGGGAACGACCGCAGGTGCAGCGTACGGATTGAAGTCATATGAATCGGTGGGCAAGGGAAGATCGATCGTTGTACGTGAGTAGACGCACAGGAGCGGAAGAACGAATTGCGCTCTATACGTCGGGCGATTAGCCGACGCATAGATCGTGCGTTGAAATTTTCCGCTTTGTGGATTTGGTTGCACGGGGCTGAAAGAGCTCTATGCGGAAGCAATCACGAGCACTCGGCGGCCCTGAAAAGTTTACCGGGAGTGGCGGAGTTTGCCACCCGGAATTCCGGACCGAACAAGGATTCGATCGTGACGATGGCTCGGGATAAGACGCGGGCGGGAGTAGTCGACAATCGCGAGTCGCCGGTGCTGATCTCGAAGAATGTCCGATCGCCAGTAAAGAGCAGCCGAATACGCACTCTCGGCGCAGCAGAGACAAGGCCGATGCCTGTCGGAAGATCGGTACGGAGAATTAATGCGTCGTAGTGTGAGCTTCGGCTCCGCCATTGCGGCCTCGATACCATGACGGCCGGTGATCACCCCACATCGCGGTTCGCCAACTCGGCTTTGCCTGAAAAACGATTTGTTGCACGCGACCCTGACATTTCGGACAGCACGGGGATGATGAGTCCGAAGGCGGGACGTCAACTTGGTGGGTGGCACTGTTAGCCGACAGCACTGTTAGCCGACACCGGATGTTGCCGGCTCAACAGGTGCTGGCGTGGCAGAGAATCCAGGGGGTTCGTGCGGATGAGTTCTACCGGACTGACGTCCTTAAAACACTCGAGCCCGATTTTCTGGAGACCAGACAAAAGCTGGAGGCGATTGCTGCTTCGGAACGACGTGGCGGCAATAGCTCCGTCGACGAGAAGGCGTTGATTGGTGTGATCCCCGCCACCGATCCGCCGTGCGTCAAGAAGATGCGGGCCGAGATGCGGCTGTGCCATTATGCGTTGAACACCGAGACCTCCTCGGTGTGGACCTAATACTGACGACAGGGGATTCTTCGGATTTCAGTTTTCAGTCGAATCGCAGATGGGGATTTGAGATTTCAAATTTGAAAGATAGGGAGGGGGTGGGTCCGCGGAGAAAAAGTAGCGAGGAAATGGTTATTGATTATTTGAAATTTGAAATTGCAAAATGAAGGCCGAGGGATGGCGTGAAAGAGGGATTTGAGATCTAAGAGCCAATACGGCTCCGCAGGAGCGGAGCCCTCCCGAGATCAGTTGTTCAAAATGAATAACTGGGCAGTTGTGTTGCGGGAAGTCGGACTGGTTTACGAATTGCTCCCTGGGCTGTGAGTCGTTTGGCGAGGTGTGCAGACTCCGCGGTTCGGGGGGCCGCGACGGGAAAGCGTGGAGCGACAATGTCGCTAAAGACGGCCGAGCAATGCGTTCGGGATTTGGCAGGTAGCACTGCATTATGGTTTCGAGTCGGGTGCGACATCAATTGCGGCAGGCAAATCTGATGACGTTCGGATGCGAATCCAGTGATCTGTCAGCTTCAGATTCTCTGTCAAGCCAACGGTTGGCATGTGACAATCCAGACATTCACCAGATGTCATCGGGGATGTACATTCTGCGACCTGATGTTTTTCGGGACCGTGGCATTGCAGGCATTTGGCGATGTAGAACTCTTTGGCTTCTTCGGCGGGTTTGTGTGGATCGTGGCATGTCATACAGTCCATACGAAAGGAATGCGGACCTCCCGGAACAGAATCCTGCTTAAGGAAGCAGGCGCTCATTGCCAGACCGACCGGGGCAAACCGAACCAGCACAGGTCGATCGGGAGAAAGCTCCGAAGCTGTCAGCTGATCAGCGCGGCGGTGGCATTCACCGCACTGATTGATCGACTCCAGAGGCGACAGTTGCGACCATTTTTCAATCGACAATGCAGCGCCTTCTTCCATTGATGCGATATGTTTTTCTCCCCCGGGGTGACATCTGTCGCACGATACGCCTGTGACAATCTCCCGTTGACGAATTTGCCCGTTATCATGAGGCAGGTGAGTGACATGACACCCGAAGCATTCCATCGTTCTTGCATGATCGAGAGTTTCGCCCAGTGATCGTATTCCGGGAGAGCCGCTCAGGTCTGCTCCGGGTGTTGCCCCTAATAGATCCGGGGGAAACCAGGATACACTGCACTCGATCAATTCTGTGGAACCATCGGAATTGGTCAGAAGACTGACTGGCGTCATTGCATGCTGACCTGAACCAAACATCCACTCAATCTTCAATGATTCCGGGTAAGTCTCTGAAGTCATCCATAGCTGTTTGTCTCGCTCCTCGAACGAAATCAAAGGCCCATTCTCTGCGATCCGAAAGCTTCGCCCGGCAAACCGACTGAGAATTGACGGCGTGCTCGCTTCAATCAGAGTTCGAGTATGTGGTGCATTCTGAAACTCATCGCACACGTCCTGATGACATGACGCACAGCGGTTCATCGGTGGCGGTTGGTGATTGGAGGCACGCACTGAAAACGCAGCAACGTATGCCGGATCCTGAAGAGACAACGAGCTCAAGCACCAGATCCCAACAAGAGAGAAAACGGTGAACACGATCAGTCGAATTGTCATACCTCTGCTGAGCATAGTCGAATCCAGAAACTCTGCGCGAAGGAGACCGTTGTCAATATGTAAGAGATGCCAGAATACTTCGAGCCGAAGCTGCGATGCGGTTTCCGGAAAACTCATTAACCAACTGCTGGAGAACCGCCGCTGATTCTTTCGTCTGACCAGACTCCAGCAATATCATCGCTTTTGCATAAAGCGTTTCTGCATCAGCGTCTTTCAGTCTCTGAATCGCAGCCTGATGGTCTCCTCCGAGGTACAATTGAGTGGCTGCGATGTCCGGAGTTTCATTCTTTGTCAGATCTGCGTCAGTCCAGTTCAGGACATTCTGCGCGATCGAGCTGACGGACTCAGGTTGTCGAGTCGCAAGGCTCCATGCATCCAGTCGAAATCGGCTGCTTCGACCGCAGAGAATTCGTTCTTCATAGCCCAACGCAAGTTGATTGCGGGCATACTCCTTTCGAAGCTCGGGATTTGATTCGACTGGCAGTACCGACAAAACTTTCAGCGCAGCCACGAACATTTTCATGGCACGAAAAACTTTTGCCAGACGCATGCTCTCGTAGTCGGTGTTCTGACCATAGATCAGATCTGTCAGGTCCGTATGTGCCTGACTCTCTTCACTTGAGGTCTGGTAAACCCAGGTCCCGTGATCCACAAACTCCCGCAACGACAAGGTATTGATAATTTGGTGACTGCAGCCAGCATCACCCGCTTTGCCGTAAACAAGGCTCACAGAGTTCAGAGAAAGCGGCTTCCAGATTGTTGGCTCAAGTGCTGTGATCAGCTTTAACTCTTCGGACGGAACCACCAGCGTCGTTGTTTTTCGATCAAGCAGCGGCAACCACCAGCCGCCCCAGCTTTGGTCAGTTCTGCGGTGCGAAACCTGCCAGTTGTTCGAAAGATCGGCCGTCAAAAGCACATGAGTTTTCAATCGATCATTCAACAAGGCCGTTCGCGGGGTATCATACGCTTTCGCACCTTTTCTCAGATGCCAGGACAAGAGCCCTGCTTCGCGAATGCCAACGCAATGGGCTGTTCCGGTCAGGCTGACCGATTGCAGGGAAGCCGAAAACGCATCAGGAGAAAGGCGAGGATCTATTCCCCAGCCAAGGCCACTGCCACAACCATCCCACGGCTGCAGAGCCCATGTTCCCAGCGTTCCCATCAGGACAATGAACACGAGTCTTTCCAAACGCGGTCCCCAATTGATGGGCGTCCCGTCCTTAGCAGAGACTTTCATCGGCGGTGGACTGCAGCAACCTGCCGCCCAGTAAGCCATTATCGTGGCCGCGAGCGGCAGATTCTCGGGCGACATAGCGGCAAGAATCTGGGTGGCAGCGAGTACCCAAAGGAAGTTTCCAGTCTGTCCCGGGATTGCACGCCAGCATGACAAGCCGCATAGGAGCAGCCACGCCACGTGATCGATTCGAAGTATTTCAGTCCACCACGGATTCCAGCCTGCCATGCTCAGGATTGCGCCGGATTCAACGGACAGCGGGCAGGTGGTTTTTAACGAATCCAATATCGTTGCCGATCCTGCGGGAGTCAGACTGGTGGCAACCATCAGCATCGTAATACACACAACTTTTGTGATGGGTCGCCGAGCAGATACCACCAGTGTTGGTAAGGCAATGAGGAGTCCCATCACACTGCGTGAACCAACATGAGACCAACAGACCATCAGGATCAGTAAGGCAACGAATGCCCGGCGGCTGGTCGCAGGGAGCAGGGCTTTCGTGAGGGTCAACACGAGCAGCAGGCCGATTGTATCGAAGCATAACGGGGATGGTTCCCATGCCTGCCTGGCACAGAGGAGTGTCGTTGCAATAAGAACCCCGGCGATGGCATTCCGTTGGACAGTTTGGCGGATCAGCAAAGAGGCAACAAACACTGCTGAAAGGATCTTGAGACACGTAAGTGCCATAACGCCACCGTTGTCGAGCAGCAGGTAGAATAGCAATCCGCTGGCCCAGTCGGCTTCAGCGCGAATCGGTCCCGCCACAAGTTTGCCGGTTGGAAACAGCGAGCCGGTTGAAGCTTCACGTCCTTTGCAAAGTTCCCACCAGTAGTCGCTGCACGAAATTGGGTGAAGTGACGCCAGAACCGCCATTGCGAAAATACACAGGAGCACCCGCTTTCCAAACGCTGAGTGGCCAACCTGTGGGGGATGAGTCGGCTTCATTCTTTACGTCTGCCTGGATTCGCGGATCAAATTGGTCAGATATGACGGCAGTTGTTCTGAAAGGTACTCTGGGGCTGCTCCGACCGCCGAACCCGTCCGAGCTTTTCACGCTGAACGCGAGTTTACGTGGCCGAAGATCTCTGTGCAACAGCCGAGCAATATCCTTCGAGAATGTCGCCTGCATGTTTTGACATTGAGAGTTCGCGTTTGTCACAACCTGAAACGTAAGTGAGGTATGGAGCTGAACGTCTTAGGAATAGTCCCGAAATAAGTTCCGTAGCCGAAGTCGTGAGACTTCGGTCCGAACTCTCACGAGTTCGGCACCACGAGAACTTATTTCGGGACCGTTCTTGCTTTGCACAACCGTAAATTCCGCGATAACGAGTCGAGCGGTGATCATTCCCCGGTTTTCGAACCGAGGAGTTCCTGGAGTCCTGAGCAACTCAACTTCAGAACGTGTATGATGGAGCGTGATCGAACTCGTCACTGCCTACGGATTTGAGGCAGGAGTGGCTAACATTCGCACAATGTCTGCATCAGTAAATTCCGACAGCAAGGTTGCCCGGCTAATGGCAATGTACTCAGCTCAAGTTGGCCACACATCACCGACAAGGCCTCTGTTCCGACTGTACCGATGTTTGACCGAGAGATCGTCGGGGCAGTTGATTCTGCTGAGCTGGATGATGCTTTGTCGCTCGACCAGCGCACAGGATGATCAACTTCAGTTCACAAACGTGACTGCTGACTGGAAACTGGATTTCCAGCATTATTCTCCTCTGACGCCGGAGCGGCACCTGCATCTGTTCATGGGATCTGGTCTGGCGTGGATTGATCATGATCGTGACGACTGGCCCGATCTCTTTTTTTGCCAGGGGGCAGCATTCCCGACGGTGGAAACTGTCAAGCCGGAACACAGTGATCAGCTCTTTCGAAATCGAAACGGTTCGTTCGAAAACATTACAGAACTGGCAGGACTGAGGAATTTCGATTACTCCATGGGAACAGCAGTCGGCGACTACGACAATGATGGGTTTCAGGATTTGTACGTTTCCAGCTACGGCCCGAACCATCTCTACAAGAACAATGGTGACGGAACGTGGTCGGAAATTGCTGATCAGCCCGTACTCAACGACAAGCGATTTGGAGCCAGTTGCACCTGGGCCGATGTGGACGCTGATGGCGATCTGGATCTTTACGTCGCCAATTATCTGCAACTGCCGCCCAACGATTATCCGTTGTGCAGCCATGACGAAGGCGGCAAAAGATATCCGGGCGGCTGTCACCCGCGATTCCAGAAGCACGAATACGACATTCTGTTTCGAAATGATGGCGAAGGGACTTTCGCGGACATCTCGCAGGAGGCCGGGCTGATGTCAGAAACGCCCCGAGCCGGCCTCGGTGTCTTTGTCTTTGACACCGATGAAGACCGTGATCTGGACTTCTATATTGCGAACGATACCGTCCATAATCAACTCTGGGTTAACTCCGGCCGCGGCACGTTTGTGGACGACGCTCTGGTCACAGGTGTTGCCGTCAATGGTTTTGGCGTTGCCGAAGCAGGCATGGGTGTTAACGGCGGCGACATCGATGGTGACGGTCGAATCGACTTGTTCGTGACAAACTATTTCAACGAGACCAATACGTTGTATCGCAATGATGGAATTGCTTTCACCGACGTCACGGCGGAATATGGCCTTGGTGCTCCCAGCAAACAGCGACTCGGTTTCGGGACGACATTTATCGACGTGAACAACGACGGCTGGCTCGATATTTTCGTGGCGAACGGACACGTTCAGTCTTATCCACCCGAACTGGAACGCCACACTCCTTTCGCACAACTTCCACAGCTTTTCCTGAACAGGAATGGTCAGAGATTTGAGGAGATTTCGCTGAACGCGGGATCGTACTTTATGACAAAAGTTGTCGGCCGTTCCTCCGGTATGGCGGATTTTGACCGTGATGGACGATCAGATCTTGCGATTCTCCATTTGAATGACTCGGCTGCGATTTTGCGTAACGACAGCGAGTCCAATAATCATTCGGTGACCATCGAGTTGATCGGCACGCGAACGGACCGGGAGGCCATCGGTGCTTTCATTGACGCAAAATTGGGAGACCGCAGAATCGTGCGACTTTGCAACGGCAGCGTCAGCTATCTGGCCAGCGATGAACGGCGAACACAGATTGGTATTGGAGAACAGAAGATCCTTGACCGCGTTACCGTCCGATGGCCCAGTGGCCTGACAGAGTCGTGGCGATCTCTGGGAATTAATGGCGTCCACAAGCTTATTGAAGGACGCGGCGATGCAGAATGAAGCAATCGTTAGCGAGAAGACCAGTCTTCCTCCGCGTAAGAGCATGCTTCGGCTGTCGGCATTCGTCCTGATTGTGACGTCGGTGGTCGGCTTGTTTCTCTACATTCGACAAAGGGATCAGGCTCCCGATTTTATGCAGCAGGCTACCTCCGCACTCCGACGCGGAGATGTGGCCGCTGCAGTGTCGGCTTTGCGATCAGAGATCCAACACAATCCGGACTCGACGACTGCAAAGTTGCGATTGGCGAAACTTTTGCGGGACTCCAGTCCGGACGAAGCCATTGAGTGCCTTCAACAGATTCCGGTTTCTGATCCGCAGCGAGCGAATGCGGTCCAGCAGATTGCTGTTCTCTGCATCATGCACAACAAGACCTCGGAAGCGGAAGCAGCGTTGCTGGAGTTGACGGAGAAAAGCCCCGAAAGTCTTGGCCCGCAACTGTCGTTGGCGGAACTGTATTTTCAAAGTCAGAAACCGGAGACTGCGCTGTCGTTTGCGGACAAAGCCGCCAGCATTGCTCCGGACAGAGCACAGACATTTCTACTGCTGGCAGAAATCCATGATGAAATGCTGCATCCGGAAAAAATGATCGAACCGCTGCAGCAGGCGATTCGTCTGGAACCGGATCTTTATGAAGCACACCTGAATCTGGCCTACGCTTACAACAAGACCGGGCAGCCGGTGTTGGCCGAAGAGCAAGCCATATGGTGTCTCGGCATCAATCCCCGGGAGGTTAATGCATTGCGTATTCTGGCATCTGCGGCTCGAGACCAGGGACATTTCGAGGCCGCAAAGCAGCATCTCAAGGTCGCTTCGCAGATCGAGCCCTTAAATCCGGACTGCAGGATTCTCGAAGCGGATTTGCTGTTGTATGAGCGAAAGCCTCAGGAGGCATATGAGCGACTCAAGGAACTTTATGGCGCGCAGCAACAGTCCGTCCGTTATCTCGGCGCGTTAGCTCGAGCAGCCGCGTCGGCAGGCAAACGTGAGGAAGCCAGGGAACTGTATGAGCGGGTTGCGGAACTGCTGAAGCAGGCCAAGTAGTTTCCTTGTCGGCACAAACAAGTGTGCGAAGGTCAACGGTTATGCGCGGGTCTCCTGTTGTGCGCGGGTCTCCTGTTGTGCGCGGGTCTCCTGACCCCGCACGGTGCGCGAGGCGTTTTTTTGAGACCTGACGGTCAGGCGAGGTGGCTCGGTCGGAGACCGGCCACAACGAGAGGTCTCCTGTTGTGCGCGGGTCCCGTTGTGCGCGGGTCTCCTGACCCCGCACGGTGCGCCGGGGGACTGTATCAACGCGTTGCGGAACTGTTGAGGCCACCACAGTGATCATCAGTTTTCTGAATCCACTTCGGGTTTCAGGACTGAAGGATCCTTCTCATTCCGAATGCGGATCCAGTGATCGTGGAAGGAGGCTACGCCTTCCAGGCTGATGGGCGGCATATGGCATTCAATGCAGTTGTTTGAACTCGTCGGGCAGGACGCGACAGACTGAGTCTGGTGGCAATCCATGCATAGCCGTTCGTATCGTGTGGTATCCTTGGACGTCTTTTCATGAGGATCGTGGCATGTGGTGCAACGCATGGCTCCGTCCGATTTCTGAAAGCACAGACTTTGCATGAGTCCGGCCGGCTGAAATCGGGGCAGGATTTTGGATTCTCGCACCAATTCAGACTTCTTGATCGACTCGGGCAATCGATGACATCGACCGCAGGTCCGAAGTTCTGACCTGGCATCAGGCCAGGTCTTCGCTGCAGAAAAGTCCTCGTCTTCCCCGCCGGATGTTCTGACGACGACATGATGACCAGCCGCTCCGTGGCAGCTCTCGCAACCAACGTGAGGAATCAGTCCCTCAATAAGCCCGTTCGCGACGTGCCCACTGGTTGTGTGGCATTCGATACACTGAGTCAATTTGCGGTTGGATAAAACACGTCCAAAATGTTCCGCATCTTCGACCGGTTCACCAAGATAGGCGTGGCCCACGGTCAGATCCAAGCCGGCTTTTTGTTTGTACCATGTGACTCGATGTTCCAGACCAATCGTGCTGCCATCTCGGTGAGGCAGAAGGGTCAGGAACGTGACACCATGGGCTCCGGATCCCAGAGCATAACTCAATGGGAAAAGCTCATCGCCAAATTTCTCTGGCAGAGAAACTGCCAATCCTTCAGAATCGAAATGGTACCGAAACTGGCCCTTTCGCAGTGGATCATCGAACGTGCCGCCATCCAGTTTCTTTGCGAATTCTGAATCCGTGGTCGCGTGAAATGTGTGGGCATGGCCACTGGTCGAATAGAGATCAACAATCTCAGTGTGACAATCTCGACACGAAGTCGTTCCGACAAAGAGGGGGCTATCCTTCGGTAATGATCCTTTCTTCAAAGAGCCGTGTCGCTCTGGCTGTGAGTTATCTGCCGCCTGAAACAGCCACCAGACTCCAAACGCCACGGCCCCCATCAGCAGTGTCGCGACGATGAGCTTCCTCATTTCCGGCTCCCACAAAAGAAAACGGCACGCCCAGCTTAAGAGCCAGGCGTGCCGAACAGATTTACACTGCTTTACACGATCTGTAAACAGATCTCGTGAAAACTACCACTCACCCAGTACTTCGCCACCGGCTCGTGAGTGAGCTGCATTCCATGTGTTGGAGTCAACATTGTCCGATGCGAATTTCACAGAACCATCGGCCAGAAGAACCTGAACACCACCCGTGTGAGTGCTGGAAGAGGGTCTAAATCCATCATGGATGCCTTCATCGTTCTCGCCGTTCCAGGTAGCCTGATCAGCGCGATTATCGTTAGGACCACCGTCGCCAGTTTTTGGTGCAGTCGCTCCAACCTGCAAGTTTCCACCAGGATTTCCACCACTGGCTTCGAACCCACCGGACATGCTACCAAGAGTACCCCCACGGCCAAGAGTCCCCGTGACTTCGCAGGCACCTTCTACCATCCAGCGATAGCAGCGGCCATTCGTGTCAAGACCATAGCCGCCACCGCCTCGAATCGCGGTGCGACGAGCCCGGAAGACTTCAGCAACAGCGATTGTGTTGCTCGTGCCATCTTTGATATCGGTCAAGGTGACCTTCATTGGTCCAACGTTGCTGTTCATCTGGAACACAGCAGCGAGCTTCTCGTATGGAATTGTTCCAGAGGTTTGACCGTACGGCAACTTGCACTGTGCACTGGCAGAAACCGCCGCTCCGTAGTTCGTACCGGCGTGAGTGCCGATAATTGCTGGAGTGCTGTCGCTTGGGCAAAGATAACCCGCGATCGGTTTGTTCGAAATGTTGGCCCATACTGCCTGAGAGCCTGTGCAAGCTGGATTAGAATGTACTGTGGAAAAGTCAATTTGATTGTACATCGTTGACTGTTCAACGAACGGCAGAATCATTACACGCCAACTGAAGCCGCCCGTATTATCCCACGGAGTTCCACCCGGACAGTCGATACCGTTTGCCCAGGTCTTCAACGGCGGCAAACAGCTGTGGGTGTCGTGATAGTTGTGCAACGCGATACCAATCTGCTTCAGATTGTTTTTGCACTGAGTTCGACGAGCCGCTTCACGAGCCTGCTGAACAGCAGGCAATAACAACGCAATCAAGATCGCAATAATTGCGATAACAACCAGCAACTCGATCAGGGTGAACCCTGCCCAGCTGATGGCACGCTTTCTGAGATTTCCCTTGCTGAAATTCATTAGCAACCCCTTGTTAAAAGTTTTCGGAAAACAACGCAATACAGGGTAAGGATGAACTATCGAGTGAGATTACGGTACAAATTGACACAAAAAAAACGGAATTTTTTTTAAAAAAAGGCAGCCTGCGACTACGGGCGAGTTCTTTGGGCAGCGACCAAGACGCCTTAGCACACTTAAGGCGTTGTGACCACCAAAGAAAATATTGAGTGGCAGACATGCGAGCTTTGCAGACGTTAATCGATCGGAAACCTGCCAAAAACTGAAGCTTTGTTCACGTTCCGCTTCAGGTCTGGGAATGGTCTTTCGAGGTCCGAATACCACCCAAAAACTTTGCGGTCAGCCCAACAAATTGAATCGAACGCAACGGCTGATATTTTCGTGTTTCATCTAAACGCGCTAGACACAGACTGAATCTCAAACATGATGCTGTCAGGTGAGTTTTCAAAACAAAACAGTGGCTGGTTCGGTGGCTCGGTCAGTTAAACGGCGTATACAGACATTGACCATCTCTTGCTCCTCTTGCTTCGGAACGCGATTTCGCGGCCGCCGCATCCCTATCCGCAGCGTCTTTTGCTCTTTCGTAGCAGACACCCAGATCTGATAGTTGAAAACGTGCCTCGTGTTGATGACAATCGCGGACTGTTACTACGAGTGTCTGGAGCCTTTAAAGTTTACTTGTCTGTAGTTCCGCACTCCGGTTGGCGTTCAAAGTTGAAATCACGCTATCCTTCCTCGTTTAATCAACATCAAAGGATTTCCCATGCATCGTTTGAAAACCACTCTTGGGTCGTTGCTTCTGGCTTGTGTTGCAATGGTTATTTCCGGCTGTGGTGGCACAACAGATCCCGCAGCAGGCATCCCACCTGAAAAAGTGGCGCCCGCAGCAGAGAAGCTGGGAGACAATCCAGAGTATGCGAAGCAATTTGGCGGCGCTAAAAAGTAGTTGATGGTGTAACACAGGCTTGCTTTGGAGCAACTCGAGTCGGTTGCGTATGAGTTGTTTGAGTGGGCTCGTCTGATGGCCTAAAGCCTCAACGTCTTTCCTCCTCTGTGATTTGCAGAGGAGGATTTTTTTTGCCGGTTGTTTGGGCGACAACTATGCGAAGACTTCAGGAGCAGCCCCAGATTAATTTCCGGATGCTTTCATGCCTTCAACTCCCAACCCGTCGACGTCTTTTGAAGTTGCGTGTTTTCAGCCTCGGAGGGTCGACACAAGAGTGCATGTGTCGGCCCTTCAGTCCTGAATCGCAGTGTGTTCTCTGCAGTCCGGTGGCTCACCGGTGTGTTGATTTAATCCCCCCCTCAGCCTGCCTCAGGGGCCCGTGGGCTTTTGCACCACTGAAAATCCTTTGGACGGCACTGGTGCAAAAGCCGTTAAGAAACGGTCCCGAAATAAGTTCCCGTGGTAGCCGAACTCGTGAGAGTTCGGACCGAAGTCTCACGACTTCGGCTACGGAAGTTATTACGGGACTATTCCTAAACGACCGATTCAGGGTCGGTGGCGGTTAAATCACCACGCCGTTACGGCACCGGCAGAGGATGTGCCGGGCTTTCAGCCCTAACCAAAATGCGCAACTTCAAAACTGACGCGTCGGGGTGTGAGCAACGGGACTTATTTCGGGAGCGTTCCTTACTTGACCAGTGCCTGTCGTCCCTGAATGACGGTGTACTGCCTGCCCGCTGCGATGGGGCCAGCGTCCTGACTGGTTCCGCCGGGCCATTGGATACGCAATTGGTCAACGGTCTTGTCGGCACCGAGGCCGACTGTGATGACGCTGGAATTGGAGGAAAGGTATCCGGCATTTTGGCTCACAATATACGTCGACTTTCCTGACGCGGTCGCTACCGTGATTATGGCTCCTTCCGCAGAGCGACAGCTTTGTGTGCCAATCAGTTTCAATTGAACTCGGTTTCCCGCAGCGTTTGAGTTATTCAGCAACAAAGCTGCGGGCGAATCGATCAAGCTCACCACAAGATCATCAAGGCCATCGTCGTTTAAGTCGGCTCGGCTGGCTCCTCGAGCGTGCCAGGGTGTTTCCAGCCATCGCCCAGCGTTTCGGGCCTCTTCAAAGCCGTTCGCGATTCCCCGCAGTAAACTCGACTGTTGAGCCCAGTCCTCTCCCGGCATATCGGTGACATGACCATTGGCGACAAACAGATCCATGAATCGATCGCAATCGGCATCAACAGGAATCGCCGACCAGCCAACTCGAGAACGGCTGGTGCGGTCCATCTCCGTTCCCTGAGTCGTGTCAACGAAAGTCAGAGGGCTCACCTGATGAAAGAGTGCGTTTGATTCGTGCGAAAAATTTGTCGTCAGGAGATCAAGCAATCCGTTGCGATCAAAGTCCGCGCAGGCAACTCCCATGGACCCCATCGTTTCGCCCTGACCATTAAACGCGACTCCGCTGTTCAGCGCGATTTCCTCATACTTCCACGGAGACGTCTGCCGAAACAGCAAATTGCGGTCTCCATCATTTGCGACGAAGATCTCTGCCGTGCCGTTTCCATCGAGATCCGCCGCGATCACTCCCATGCCATATTCTTTGTAGGCAGCAATTCCAGAGGTGTCTGAGCGATCCACAAACTCGCCAGTGCCCAGGTTCTCGAACAACAGATCTGTAACCGCGCGATAGGAATGTGGATTGCAATGAATGCGGACTCCGCCCGACTCACAGACTGGTGTGGGCAGACTGCGAGGTGTATCGGCGTAGCAGGCAATATAGAGATCCAAATCACCGTCAGCGTCGAGGTCACTCCAGCAGCCCGTGGCACACCATCGATCGCCCGTGAGTTCTCTGAAGCCTGACGCTTCTTCGAAAGTCCCGTCTCCCTGATTGATATATAGTGCAGACATCTGATAGCCCGTCACCAGCATGTCATCAAAGCCGTCGTTATTGATGTCGGCGACAGCACACCCGTGGCCGTATCCTGTCCAGACAACGCCCGAAACGGGAGTGACTGCGGAGTACCGGAGATTCCTTTCACTGCGATAGAGTTCTATCCGCGATGTTCTGTTGGAGGGCCATTCGACAGGATTGCCACCGTCGACAAAAACCAGATCGACATGAGAGTCATTGTCGAAGTCGAAAGCTCCAACGCCGCCTCCGAGCGTTTCGGCGAGATGAAATTGTTGCTCCGGTCCATTGTCGTATGAAAACGTGACGCCGGAGCCGGTTGCTTCTTCAAATCGAATTCCCGAAGCCAACAATTGCTGGCCTGCTTCGGAAACGTAAACGGGCAACGCGGCCGGCCGAATATCAAACTCTTTCACAAGACGGCGATCCGCCTGCCACTCAAGAGAACGCTCATGGACTTCGCCCGCAAAGAAACCCAGAGCCAACATTCCGGCCAGAAAGGTGGTACGAAGTAAGAAGCGACGTTTCAGCATGGGTGGGTTATCTAATGGCTCGCGACAGCAGAAACGAGTTTAGCAATATCTTCAGCGCCGACTTCGCTGCACATTTCCGCGAGAGGCAGGAGTTCTGATGTGTCAGAAACCTGTTGAAGGTTCAGAGAAGCCTGCACAACACGAATCACTTTCTCCAGATGTTTCACCTGTATGGCCTCCTCCTCGGTCCTTTTCAGGCGTCGCAGAATCTCACACTGTCGAGATCGATACGACTTATTCAGCGGTCGCTCACGGACTGCATTTCGCAGAGCAAGCTCTGCATCCTCCCACTTTTCCTGCTCCACATAGATCAAACCCCGGGCATACCAAAACTCCGCGCGCATCGTGGCAGGTTCAGAGTCCGGCAACAACCGCTGAGCGGCTTCGAGGTTTCTGTCGGTGGCATACGCCACAGCCTGAAGTGTTGCGACACGTGGATCATGGCAGTGCGATTCCAGGAGTTGAATGCACTCTCGATACCGGCCCATCGCAAGAAGACACCGTGCGAGGCCAAGGCGAGATTCCACATCATTCGAGTCTGCAGCCAGGCTGGCTCTGAGCCATTCCTCCGCCGATGACGCTGCTCGACTGTCAATTGAGGCCAGCCCTAGAAACATGACAACGAGATCTTTGGGAGGTGTTCCAACTTTCGACCACTGAATCAACCGCGTCTGCATTTGTTCAGCATCAAGCTGCAGGCCCGGCAATGTGCTATACTGATGCTGCAACACGGCACTTCGAGGATATTGCTGAAGTCCCTCGAATAGCAGTTGATTCGCAATTCGAAACAAGCTGCCCGACAAAGCAATGCGCCCCGCCTCCGCAAATTGTTTCTCCTTGAGCTCGTGACGATTCTGACCACCAAGCTTCAGTGCCAGTTCAATCTCAGGCCGTCGCAGGGGCTCCGCGAGTTTGTTCAGGATTTCCTGAGCGCGAACTGAGGCAGGATTCCGTCCCAATGCCTGTCTGGCCATTTGTTCTGCCACAGTCAGGTTCGTCTCGTTCCAGGCCACGGACGCTTCGTACTCCAGATCTTCGACTGGTGGACGGTTCAAGGTCTGCAACACGAACCCGGTGATAAAGAAGATGGCAGAGAAGATGATCAATTTCATGACGTTGAATTCTGACTCCATGCAGAGAATCGAAGGCCTGCGAAGGACGGGGCAGACATTCGCAGGATTGCAATGAGATCCCTGTATCAATATCCCACGCGATCGAGAGCTGTGTGTGCCATGTTGGCAGAGTGTGTCGCAGGTCCTTGTGATTCGTCAAACGAATTCACGACATCATGTTGAATGCGATCTTCTGTTTCTGTGCAGAATCTTACCCGGAAACGCTTCGACAACCTACTCTGCACTTGATTGCGAGGCTGACGGGGACATTTTCAATGCCGCCTGATCCTCTCTGAAAGACTTTGCCTTACCAGTCGCTCCCGAGCATATCTTTGACTCGCGCCCTTGTGATAGAACCAGGACCGGGTCGTTCACAGGATTTCCGGACGTGGATTCATTGAGGTTGCAACACAAATATGCAGACGGTTGCCAACGTACCGGATCGATTACTACTTCAACAATTGCTGAACGGCCCGGAGATACATCATTTCCTTTGACGCGACAGGGCCGCTGGGGAGGAGCCGCCAAGGGCACCGCGAGCAACGCGATGTCGGTTTGTTTTTCATATGCTGCACCGAGGTAAAGGTTCGAAAGATGTCTTTCGTAAGTATGACGATTTTCGCTGCGTCCGTGAGCTCGCTGCGGGAAGCTCACAGGAACGCACCGATGCAGCGAACCGGTTTTGACTGACGACAAAACCTTGCCACCTGCTGTAGCACCCGCTTGACGATGCAGACATTGGCTGAACCCATCACAAAAAAACAGCCCCTGACGTTCACCAGGGGCTGTTTGTATGGGATTGGTATTTCTCGAATTCCGTTCAGAGCCTTTACGACATAATCTTCCAAATCGGCTGCGCGCCTTCGACGCCGACGAGAGAATTGTCGAGGCCACCAAAGAAGTACGTTAGCTTCGCCGGGTCAAGCCCCAGCTGATGCAGAACCGTGGCGTGCATATGTTTGACGTGGAACACATCGTCAACCGCGCGGCTGCCGATTTCATCGGTGGTGCCAACCGTTGTGCCGCCTTTGATGCCGCCTCCGGCCATCCATGTTGTGAAACCGTAGCTGTTATGGTCACGGCCGCTGCCGGTTGCATACTCCGCCGTTGGCTGACGACCGAACTCACCGCCCCAGACGATCAGAGTATCCTTCAGGAGTCCTCGCTCTTTCAGATCCTTAATCAGCCCGGCAATCGGCTTGTCGGTTTCGCCCGCATGGAGGTTGTGATTGGCTTCCATGTCCGTGTGAGCATCCCAGTTGTCGTCGTTGTGAGCACCCCCGGAATAGATCTGCACGAAACGAACGCCGCGTTCGACCATTCGGCGGGCCAACAAACACTGACGCCCGAATTTCTCCGTCTTTGGGTCGTTCAGCCCGTACAGTTCCTGAGTCGCCTGAGTCTCCTGCGAAATATCAACAGCTTCCGGAGCCTGAGACTGCATGCGATAAGCCAACTCATAGCTGGCGATTCGAGCCGCAAGATTGGAGTTGTCGTGGCGAGGTGCCAGGTGTTCCTCGTTATAACTTCGCAGCGTATCCAGCAGTTTTCGTTGAGCTCCACCAGCCAGTTCCGACGGTGGCGACAGGTCAAGAATTGGGTTCGCACCAGAACGCATCACCGTGGCCTGGTATGTCGCGGGCATGTAACCGCTGCTCCAGTTCTTGGAGCCGCTGATCGGGCCACCTCGTGGATCCAGCATCACAACGAATCCCGGCAGGTCCTCGTTCACACTGCCGAGGCCATAATTAACCCACGAACCAAGACACGGATGACCGCTCAAAATTCTTCCCGAATTCATCATCAGCATCGCGGAGCCGTGAATGGGCGAATCCGCTGTCATCGAATGAATGAAGGCGATGTCATCCGCGCAGGTGCCAAGATTTGGAAAGAGATCGCTGATCCACTTCCCGCACTGTCCGTATTGCTTGAACTTCCAGCGAGGCTCGACGATCCGTCCCTGATTCCGATGTCCGCCACGACCAAACGTTTTGACTTCGATCGTTTTGCCATCCATACCATACATGGACGGCTTATAGTCGAACGTGTCGACCTGACTGGGCCCACCGTACATGTAAAGAAAGATGACGTTCTTGGCTTTTGGCTCGAAGTGCGGCTGCCTGGGAGCCAGTGGATTGGCAAAGGGCGTTTCGCCATCGGCCGCAACGGACTGGCTGGCCAGAAAACCGTCGCGATCCATTAATGCCGTCATTGCAACGCCGGCAAATCCGGAGCCGGTTTGCCAAAGCATTTCACGTCGAGTTCGTCCGCAGAAGTTGGTGGCCATGGGAGAGATTCTTCAGCAGGGTCTGGTGAGGAAGGTCGTGTTCAAGTGCCGCTTATTATGATCGATCCGAACAGGAATGTCATGTCAGAAGTTCGAGACATCAAGACCAGGGGGGGCGTCGCGGATTTCAGCAGGTGGCATCAAACAGCAATTTCGGGACGCTGCAATTCCGGGAGGGCATGTGGAATAATCTGTTCCCAACCCCGCGACGAGGGGGACTCTCGAAACTGGCCATCGCCGCCGACGTCGAAACCGCCGCAGTCAGTGAACTACACATGGCGTGAAGCAGTACTGCGATTGATTCGGCCCTGGAATTATCAAAGTCGCAGAAAGACTTTATTTCGCTCCAGATAACGAATGAACAACCACAGGATAGACAGAACCAACAGCCAGGCGACAGCCACGTACCAGAATGGCGAATCCTTGGGAACGAATGGCTTGATAGCCCCCATGACCATGGAATGCAGGATATAGGCGATCAGCGCATTGGTGCCGAACAGTCGAAACAGACCGAGCTGCCAATGCAGCTTGTCGCATAAAAAGTGAAAGCCCATGTAGACAAGGAGCGAGAATCCTGCGGAAAACGTCAGATAGGACAGCGTCCCCGCTCTCTGGCTCATCATCCAGTAATTCCACTTTCGTTCCTTTTCATCTGGCGGCTGCACGAAGGGCAATTCCGCGAATCCCCGAAACGCCAGCTGATCGCCAGCGGGCAGGACGGGATTCTCTGCAAGTCGCTGTTCCTTGAGTTGTTCAACTTTCTCCACCGGCACGTCGTAAAATCGAGTACCACAAGAAAAGCCCCAGCCCACGGCCATCAGTGCGAATGAGACAATGCCCAGTCTGAGCCAGGGAGTCTGTTGTGTTTCGGTATTCACCCAATCACAGGCGAGAGTGCCCAGAATCGCAGGAATTGACCACGTCAAAAACGCGAGCGGGCCACCGTCGATGGCATTTGGCGACGTGTTACACCATTCAAAATTGAACTGCCATGATAAGAAAACGTGCAGGATTGCGGACAGGAGGGCGTATCCAATTCGAACACCGTGGCCAGCTCGAATGACCGGAAGTACCCAGAGTGATGTGGCGGCAATGTGCATCAACGTTTGAAACCAATTCCGTTTCAGGGAAGGACCGAGAGCCGCCATTGGTCCCATCTCAACCAGCTGCGACCACGTCTCCGCAGGCGCAGACGTTCCATAGACAACAATCGACACCAGCGCAAGGCCAAAGAGCCGCTGGATCACACGCCCATAAGCAGCACCGGCACCTTCACGCTGGACTCTGCGATCAAAAGTCAGTCGAAACGCGAATCCGACTGCAAACAGAAACTGCGGCATAATTGTGTCCGCATAACTGCAGTAGTTGTTGTGGTGCTTGAGCACGGCCGGGATGGCCGCAAACGAGCCCACAAAATTCACAAGCACCATGCCAAGCACGGTATATCCCCGAAATTGATCCAGGGACAAAAGACGCTGTAAAGTCGGCTGAGTTGTGGATGCCATCTATCTTAGGTACCGCTAACGACACTGAAGCGAAACATGGGGACGTGATCCCGAACAAGCGGAACAATAACGAAGATGTGGCGTTTCAGGGTATCGATTAGCGACTGAGTCCAGTCAACATGGAGAAAAATTGGCCCCGCGCAAAAAAGGTGGGTACGGAGCAAAAGCACGGCTTTTCCTGAATGGACTTGAATGTTTACAAGCCCGAAGCGCCAGCGAGTGAGCTATGGGCTACTGGCGGGCCACTCTTTGGCGTTAGGAGCTTGCCCTTGGGTGTCTGGACGATTGATTGACAATAAATTCACGGCCTCGGCAGGCCCCAACAAAATGGCCTGGAGTGACGGCAACGAAAGAAGACACGACACCGGCGAGCGGTTCGGTGTGAAGCGCCCGGCAACGACACAGGTTGTTGATTTTATCAGCCGGAAGGCGCCAGCGTCCGGTGTTTGCTGCAATTGCGCGGCAATCTGAACCGGGGCTAGTGTAGTGTCTCTCTCTTTCGTTGATTTATGAATCCGAGCTTTTGTACCGTTTAACCCATGGCCGACAGGCCAGGAGCAGGGAATGCCTGGCCTGTCGGCCACGGGTTAAACGAAGGGACTTGAGAGACACTACACTAGCGCCCGGCGGCTGATGGAGCAATTAAATCGACAGTCCGGACACATGCCGGTCGACTTACGCCAACCGTTCGCCCTGAAAAAGATGGGAGAAGAACTCCGAAGGCCATCAGCAGGAAAATGGGGTTCGCTGACAAATGCCGGTGATAATTGCTTCCCTTTTCACAGGAAGGAGCAACGATAAGTTGTCGTGGCAGTTATTCTGCGGATATACCGACAGTGTCGTGCAGGACCTTGAGGCAACTGCCGGAGCATTGCGATGTTCTTCTTCCAAAAACCTTCCTCCGAAGCCATTCAACGATTCCTTGCCCAGCAGAAGAATTGTGAGTTCACGTATTCTGCAATCGGTGGCACCGAGAAGACTCCTCCCGCTGGGTTTGTCGTTGACCATACTCGAGTCAGACTGGGAACGGGCCACGCGGTCTTCGATGAAGCAACGGCCGTCTTGAGAGGTTGGGGACAGTTTCAGCTTGGCTGGGTTGAGTCGAGCTCCTGCGATATTCCGCTTGAGCAGGAGCAAATGGTCGCCGTGTTAGCCAGGATATTTGGAGTCTGGTGCCTCAATGCCTGCAAAATCATCTCCGTGATTGATGTGGCGACGAATGAATGCCAGCGTTTCGGCTTCATGTATGGAACACTGCCCGGTCATGTGGAGTGCGGCGAAGAGCGATTCCTGATCGAGTGGGACCGAAGCGACGACTCTGTCTGGTACGATATTCTGGCTTTCTCTCGACCACAACATTTGTTGGCCCGACTTGGATACCCGATTGTTCGCAGGCTCCAGAAGAAGTTTGCCCGCGATTCTGCTTCAGCGATGCAGCGAAAGGTATGGAGAGCTGCATCCGCGTCTGGAAAGATGCGACAATGAGAATAGCAGCGAGGATACTCTCAATCCAAACCGGTGTTGTGCAGACATTTGGCAGAGACCGTGACCATTCTGAACCATGGAGGTCTTGCGATTCGCAAAGCCAGAGTGTCAGGGATGGTACAGGTCCAACAGACAGGGATCGCGAGTGACGAGCAGGCGGACCTCGTGCATCATGGCGGACCGGATAAAGCGATCCTCGCCTACGCAGCGCAGCATTACGACCAGTGGAATACGGAATTTCCTGACAAGTGTTTTGAAGCCGGTGGCTTTGGTGAGAATCTCACTGTGACCGGTCTGGACGAGTCGCGGTGCTGTATCGGCGATACCTTTCGAGTTGGCGATAGTGTTCTGGAGATCTCGCAACCTCGTCAGCCGTGCTGGAAGCTTTCGCGAAGGTGGGACTTGCCAGGGCTGGCTGTACTTGTGCAGAAAAATGGCCGAACCGGGTGGTATTTGCGTGTCATAAAGACTGGACAGATTGAGGCCGGCATGACACTCGAACTGATCGCTCGCCCATTTCCGGAGTTTTCTGTCCAATGGGCGAACACTGTGATGTATGCCAAACCGCGACGCCCTGCAGATGATCAACGCTTGTCATTATGCCCGGCACTTTCAGCAGCATGGCGGACAGATCTGGAAAAAAGATCGCGACCAGCAAGTACGGAGCATGGAGAAACGCAGTCGGGAGAAAGTCATGTGGAATGATCGCTATCGCGGAGAAACTTTTGCTTACGGCACCGAGCCAAATACTTTTCTTGTGGAGCACTCAAAGCTGCTGAAAGGGCCTGTGCTGAGCCTTGCAGAAGGTGAAGGACGCAACGCAGTGTATTTGGCTTCCCAGGGCCTCGACGTATTGGGCGTCGACGCCGCCGAGGTGGGGCTTGCGAAAGCTCATCAACTTGCGGAAGCAAAAGGTGTGTCGATCAGGACAGAAGTCGTCGACCTCGCGTCATATGTACCACTGGCAAACAGTTTTGGCTCAGTCGTCTCGATTTCTGCACACCTGCCGACTCTGGTACGTCAGCGACTCTACCCTTTGCTTGAGCTGTGCCTGAAGCCGGGAGGCATCATTCTTCTCGAAGCCTACGCAAAGTCGCAGCTATCACGCAGTACCGGCGGGCCGAAAGATCCGGACATGTTGCTGACAGTCGAAGATCTGCGGGCGGAGTTTTCCAACTGTGAACTTCTTCTGTGCCAGGAAGTCGAACGAGACGTCGTGGAGGGTGAATATCACACAGGCTTAGCGTCTGTCGTGCAGTTTATCGGAAGGAAGACCTGACGACTGAGGAGCAGGCTTCAATCCATCCGCGCAGACATCGGATCGCCGGGCTCGGATATCTTTGAGTCGATAAAGGTGTTGATGCCGCCTTCGGCATCCGTTCAAATGGACAACATCAAGCCGCCGCGGTCGATCACCATGGTCATGTTCGTCAAATCTGTCCGCACTATGCTGAGTACTCCTTAGGAACAGGCCCGAAATAACTTCCGTAGCTGAAGTCGTGAGACTTCAGTTCGCACTCTCACGAGTTCGGCTACGACGGGAGCTTATTTCGAGACTGTTCCTTAGCTAGTGCCCTGACGAATTCCCGTGAAGTCCCATGGCTGACAACGGCAACATCAAGGTCCGCATGGCGATGCACGCTCAACGCATGGCGTATGGCGTCCGAGATCCATTCGGTCATATTGCCAAAAGCCCCGCCACCCAGCAATGTCAGAAAGACAGTTCGATTCCCTGTCGCTCTGGCATTCAGGATTCCAGCACACAACGTGGCCTCATAAGCGGCTTCAAGCACAAACTTAGCGAATGGCTTCCACGCAGACGACGAATGCCCGGTGTAGCTCACTGGCATGGCGGAACAATACGCCTGAGTGACGAAATGCTGACAATTGCTGAGTGTGACCTGCGTATCCCATTGCACTCCAATCCGAAGAAGGCTCCGCAATTCATCGAGCTGCTGTTCGTTTGAAGACAACAGTCGTTGAGAAACCTCCGCAAGGCCGGCCTGAGACGGCAGCGCATATCCGTTTTCCATTTGCCACAGGCGACACTCCTGATTGCCGAGTAGCTCCCCGATATCGGCGAGGCAGTCGATCTGATTCGTTGTCGTCTGACCAGTCTGTCCATTTACAGGCACAAAATAATTGCGGTAGATAGTTCCAGCTCCGCAGGCGATCGCACAAGCCGGCCCCTGAGTTCGATCAAGCTCATAAATGCCGATGCCGTCTTCCGGTGTGCGTTCCGGCCCAACCATTTCCAGCAGGTTGAATTGTGAGGCTACCTGGAAGAGTGCACCTGTATTCACGGTGTCCCTGTGCAGGTTCTGAACATCAGCGACAACTTCGCGAACTCTTATCTTCGATGGCGCCGCCTGAGTATCGCGGATGCGTTCCCTGAGTTCGGCTAGAGTCGGTATTTCCAGACACCCAAACGTGTAGCTGCTGTTGTTCACAAGTGAAACAAGTTGAGAGCCTCTCAACTGGATCATCTCACGAACCGCTTGTGGCGATGTCTCGTCGAAGCCGGTCAATTGGCGGAACCAGGTCACGGCTGCTTCTCCTTGATTCAGAGATCGGAATCACACTTAGAAACGGTCCCGAAATAAGTTCCCGTGGTAGCCGAACTCGTGAGAGTTCGGACTGAAGTCTCACGACTTCAGCTACGGAAGTTATTTCGGGACTATTCCTAAGGAGAGCTCCGTTGACAACATTCCTGGTGAGTTTTTGCAAATCGCCATTGTCGGATCTTTGGGTGGCAGGGGCTTTCTGTGTTCAGTTTTGAAAGTCTCTTTGTTCAGGCTTACATTGGTCCGGGCGCGGGAATTACGTTTCTCAGTTCGTTTCTGGTGCTGTTTGCTGCGCTGGGCCTGTTGCTGGTTTCGATTTTGACGTGGCCGATTCGTGTTCTGCTTCTGCTGATCAAGCGTTTGCGACTGAAACTGAAGCCGATTGCACGTCGTGTTGTTATTGTCGGGCTTGATGGTCTTGATCCTGGTCGAGTTCGCCGGCTGATGGCAGAAGGACGCTTGCCGAATTTTCAGCGGCTGGCCGAGACGGGGACGTTCTCGGATCTGGCCACCACGTTGCCTCCAATTTCGCCCGTGGCGTGGTCTTCATTTCAGACGGGAGTGAATCCAGGAAAACATAATATTTATGACTTTCTGAATCGCGACGTGCGCACGTATCTCCCTGAACTCTCGTCAGCCCGAATCGTCGAAGGGCAGGCCACTGGGTGGCGGAAATGGTTCGGCAGCAGCACGACCGTACGTCTGTTGCGGAAGAGCCAACCGTTCTGGAAAATTCTGGGAGATTACGGAACGTTCAGCACCATTTTGAGAGTGCCGATTACGTTTCCGCCGGAGCGATTTTTCGGACTTTCTCTTTCGGCAATGTGTACGCCCGACCTGCGAGGAACTCAGGGTTCTTTTACGTTGTTCACAACCGATCCCGATGAAGCCCGCGCCACGACTGGCGGACTGCGGATTCTGGTGAATCGAAGCGGTCGGCAGATCAATGCTCAGCTGCCGGGACCACCGAAGCCGACCGGGCTGGAATCGGCCGACTTTCAGACGTTGCTCAGTATTCGAATCGATGATGAAGAGCAGAAAATTGAGGTCCGAAACGGGTCAGAGAAGATCGTGGTGCTGTTGCACCAGGAATCTGACTGGCTTCGGATCGAGTATCGGATCGGATGGTTTACGAAGGTCCGCGGGCTGTGCAAACTTCGCCTGGAATCTCTCTCTCCTCACTTTCGATTGTATGTGTCGCCGATTCATCTGGACCCGGAACGTCCGGCGATGCCGATCTCGCACCCACTCTATTTTTCAATGTATCTGGCCCGGCTGCATGACTCTTTTGGAACCCTGGGGCTGGCGGAAGATACGTGGGGACTGAACTCCGGCGTTGTTGGCGAAGACGCGTTTCTCGAGCAGGCATGGGCCATTCATGAGGAACGCGAGCGGATGTTTTTCGACTCCCTGCGGAGAATGCAGCGAGGCCTGACGGTTTGCGTGTTTGACGGACCGGATCGCATTCAGCACATGTTCTGGCGGCATGATGTGGCCGATCATCCGGCGAATCGAGGTCGCGATGTTACACGGCATCGAACTGTAATCGATGACATGTACGTTCGAATGGATGATCTGATTGGGCGTGTGCGGAAGGAAGTCAAGGACAATGACTTTCTGTTTGTCATCTCCGATCACGGCTTCTGTGATTTTAGTCGCGGAGTGAATCTCAACGCGTGGTTGAGGGACAATGGGTACCTGACGCTTAAAGACGGCTCAGGCACTGCAGGTGAGTATTTTGAGGGTGTGGACTGGAGCAGGACAAAGGCCTACGCCTTCGGTCTGACTGGAATCTATATCAACCAGACAGGACGAGAGTCGAAAGGCATTGTTCCGCCAAAGGACTCAGCGGCGCTTCGCGCGGAGATCATCGATAAGCTCGCTGGACTCCAGGATCCGGACCGGAAGTGTTCGGCCGTTTATCGAGTGCATGATTGCCATAAGGAATACAGCGGGCCCTACGTTTCCAACGGACCAGATGTCATCGTCGGATATGAAAAGGGTTACCGTGCTTCGTGGGAGAATGCCGTTGGGAGATGCGATGGGCCGGTGTTTCGAGATAACGATCGCCCATGGAGCGGTGACCATTGTGTCGATCCCGCTTTGGTCCCGGGGATGCTGTTTTGTAATCAGCCGCTGTCTCAGGCAGAGGCACCTTCGATTCTGGATTTTGCTCCAACGGTTCTTACTCTGTTTGGCATACCTATGCCGGCCTACTTCGATGGGAAACCGTGGAAGTTTGGAAGCCGGAAGTCTCCGGACCAATCTTCATCTGGGTCGAGTTTATCGCCTGCGATCCCGGACTCTGACGTCCCTCAATTGGAATCACCGAGATGAAGCGTCGCGGACGATGTCGTACCTTGAGCCCTTCACGTCGTCGTTTTCTGCAGGCGACAAGTGCACTCGTTTTGGGAGCTGGTTGTTCAGGAAACAAAGTGACTCGGCCATCAGGCGATCTCGAACGTGTGCTGGTTCTTGGTGTCGATGGGATGGATCATGGGCTGTTGCAGCAGTTCATCTCGGAAGGTCTATTGCCAAATTGCAAACGGCTGATGGAAATGGGGTCCTTCAGTCCACTTGCAACCAGCAATCCACCTCAAAGTCCCGTGGCATGGTCGAACTTTATTTCGGGAACAAATCCTGGAGGCCATGGGATCTTTGATTTCATCGCGCGAGACCCCGAGACGATGCTGCCATACCAGTCGATCAGTCGGATCGTGCCGGGCCGCAAGCCGATTACGATCGGCAATTTTGTACTGCCAACATCGGCAGCTCAAATCAAGAGCCTGAGGCATGGGGCAACACTTTGGAACGAACTTGAACAACACGGAGTGCCTTGTTCTGTGTTTCGAATGCCCGCCAACTTCCCTCCGACTGAAAGTGAGGCGCGGACCCTGGCGGGGATGGGAACGCCCGATTTGCAGGGCGGCTATGGCACCTTCACATTCTTCACCGACAACATTAAAGAAAAGACACGCGATGTTTCCGGCGGCCGAATCGAACGTGTGCCGGTGCGTGATCATGTCGTCGAGTGTCAGCTGCGTGGGCCGGTCAACGAATTCTCGGCGAAACAGGAACAAAGTCAGATACCATTCACGATTTACCGCGACCCGGAAAATGCTGTCGTGCGGATTGTGATTCAGGATCACACGCTGATTCTGAAAGAAAAGGAATGGAGTGACTGGGTTGTTGTGAAGTTCCCACTCATTCCGAATCTTGTGGAGGCCTCCGGGATCTGTCGGTTCTATCTGAAGAGTGTTCGTCGGCCGTTCGGCCTTTACGTTTCGCCGATGAACATTGATCCTGCCAATCCATCGCTGCCGTTGTCGACACCACCCGACTATTCGCGCAAACTTGTCCGTGAACTCGGATACTATTACACACAGGGAATGGTTGAAGATACTCACGCGTTGTCAGCCGGAGTGCTGGATGCGATTGAGTACCAGCAGCAGGCTATGTTCGTTCATGACGAACGAATGCGATTTTTTAAGCACGAACTGCAACGTTTCTCGACCGGGTTCCTGTTCTTCTATTTTTCGACGCTGGATCTGAGCTCACATGTGTTCTGGCGCTCGATTGACCCCGAACATCCGTTGTTCACGCCGGAGCTCGCGGAGTCACAAGGCGGCTTTATTCGATCGCTCTATCAGAAAGTTGATGAGGCGATCGGATTGGCCCTGGACAGGCTGGATGAGAAGACGTGGCTGATTGTCATGTCAGATCATGGCTTCGCTCCGTTTCGACGCCAGTTTAATCTCAACTCATGGCTTCTGGAGAATGGGCTGTTAGTAACGAACTCGCCTGCCGTACGCCAGGGCTCAACCAACTTCCATGATGTCGACTGGAGCCGGACGCGTGCGTTCGGGCTTGGCCTGAATGGTCTTTATCTGAATCGTAAAGGTCGCGAAAAATTTGGCTGTTTGGACGACGCTGAGGCGGCTGACCTTGAAGAAGAACTTATCGAAAAACTTTGCAAAATTCGAGATCCGGACAATAACGAGCTGGTCATCGCCAATGTCTTTCGCGCAACGGACATCTATTCAGGTCCGTACGTTTCCCTGGCGCCGGATCTGCTGATTGGATACAGCAAAAATTATCGAGCGTCCTGGGAGACTATTCTTGGCGGATTTCCGCGACAACTTGTGCTTGATAATACAGATGTCTGGAGCGGCGATCATTGCATCGATCCACAGTTTGTTCCCGGCGTTTTGCTCAGCAGTCGCAGGCTGGACGCGGCCTCTCCTCGTTTGGAAGACCTTGCACCAACAATCCTGAAAGCGTTCAATGCCCCGATACCAGAGACAATGACAGGTACCGCGCTGCTTTAACGGCCTCTTCGAAAACACAGTGAGACACAATGATGTTTGAGCCCAGAGTCAAGATTGATCGCAATCTCTATGCAACGCTGAAACAGGCGGCTCAGGTCGCAGGCTATAGTTCAGTCGATGAATTCATCACCCATATCCTGGAAAAAACTGCGGCGGAGGTTCAACAGGCGCAGTCTGAGGAAGAGGTGCGCAAACGTCTGCAGGGACTAGGATACATTGAATGATTTCGCAACTCAACATGGTGATTAACGGGCTGTTTGATCTGCTGCTGCGTCCGTTCATGATGCAGTCTGCGTGGCCGGGAATGCTCTTTGCATCCTTTGTCACGGCGATAGTGCTTGTCGTCTTGTTTCACTTTTCGTCGGACCCGAATGAAATTCGTCGAACTCGCAACAGGCTGCTTGCACGTACTCTCGAACTCCTGATGTTTCAACATGACCTGCGCGCCAGCTTTTCAGCCTGTGGACGGATCCTGCTGGCTAATGGGGCCTACTTAATTCAGTTCCTTCGTCCCATGGTCGTGGGATTGATTCCACTGATATTGCTCTTCGCCCAGTTAGAGTCGTGGTTCGATCGTCGGCCGCTGCGAATTGGGGAACAGGCCGTTTTGACTGTGGGACTGGATCCATCGCACTCTGTTCTCAGTCATTCTGCGGAACTGCAATTTGCTGATAACCTGAAAGTCGATCCACTCCCGGTTCGAGTGCCCTCACGAAACGAACTTGGGTGGCGAATTACCGCGACTGGACATGGAGAAGGGTGGATTGACATCACACTCGGGGACAAGACGGAGCGAAAATCTCTGTCGTCCGTTGATCATCTCACACGACTGTCCCAGGCTCGAGTTGTCCCCGGCGTGTTGTCTCAATTACTGTCACCGTCGGAAACGCCACTTGATGTTCAAGGTCCATTCCGAACAATTCATGTGTCTTATCCGCGACGTGAAATGTTCATTGGACAGACGGAAATTCCATGGATCGTGGCAGCGGTCGGTCTCATGATGATTTTTAGTCTGATTCTCGGTCGTCTGTTTGGTATCCGAGTCGTTTAGTGAAGAAATCTCTATGATCACCGTTGTCTCCGGGCTTCCTCGATCGGGTACATCTCTCGCCATGCAGATGCTGGCGGCCGGCGGGCTTCCTGTTCTGGGGGATGAACATCGTCCGGCGGACGAAGATAATCCCCGCGGTTATCTGGAGGACGCGAGGGTGAAATCGCTGGAACGAGACGCGACGTGGCTTGCCGAGGCGGAAGGCAAAGCCGTCAAGATTATTTCCTTTCTGCTGCCTAAAGCTTCCTTCGCACTTTGAATACAACGTTGTTTTTTTACGTCGCAACCTGACAGAAGTACTGAGATCTCAGGAAAAGATGCTCGAGCGACGTGGGCAACCACCGGGTCCACCCGCTGAGATGATGGCGGCTCATTTCCAGAAGCATCTCCAGACCGTCGATCAGTGGCTTGGCACTCAACGAAATATTCAGGTGTTCAATTGCGAGTATGCAGAGCTCATTCAGAGACCAGTTCAGGCAGCCGCTGCTATTCAGGAGTTTCTTAATGTTCCGCTTGATGCTCGGAAGATGGTGGATTGCGTAGTGCCTGAACTTCATCGCCAGCGAGTCTGAGAGTAATGAACCGCTCAAATTCAGATGAGCGTTCAACGCCGGATGTTGTGCGTAAAAAAACACGGCCCGCTGTTTTCAGTCAGGCCGTGTTCGGTTAGGGCTATTGGGAAGAGAAATCGTGCCTACTTCTGGGCCGGCACGTCCTGATTCTGAGCGGACAGGTATTCCAGCAGGTCAATAAACTCTGATGGAGCAACGGTTGAAGCGGCGCCTTCAGGCATACTGCTTTGCTGCTGAGTCACTCGCTCTTCAATATCGGCTTTGGCGATCTTGCGAACAGCCTTACCGTCAAAGAGTTCCACTTCGGTATCGTTCTCTGACACAACCAACCCCGCGGTCGGCATGCCATCCGTCGTCACGATCAGAGTGGATCGATATTTCTCGGCCACTTCTGCGTTCGGATCAACTACGGACTGCACAATCTTCACTTTGTTCATTCGCTTGGCCACGCCCGCCAGGTTTGGACCGAACTCGCGTCCTTCACCATTCCCCACTTTGTGGCAAGCAGTACAGTTACGAACGAACACTTCGCGTCCACGATTAGTATCGCCCTTAAGCCCCGCCAGAGCCGTCATGGCTTTGTTGCGTTCTTCTTCCGGCTTTGGCTGCTGTGACATCAACGTTTGCAGGAACGGCAGCGCCGCCGCACCGCTCTTGGACGCCGCCATCAGTTGAGTCACGATGCCGGTGGCTCGAGGTCCCGCTTCCGCGATCTTGCCCTGCAGGAAGTCAGCACGCCAGATTTTTTCATTTGCACCCAGAGCATGCTGGATCGTGTAATCGACCCAGTAATCTGCATCGAACGTGGTCATCGCCAGCAACGCTGTGGCAGCTTCGATGGTCGGATAAAAGCTCAGCCCGCGAGCGGCTTCTGTGCGAACTCGTGGATGGGCATCCTTCGATGCCGCGATCAACATCGCCTGGGCATCCTGCAGTGATTCTCGCTCGTCAGCAACAATACGAATCGCGGCGGCACGAGCGTCAGATGTTTCGCTCGCCAAAACTGCGGACAGCAAGTCGCTATTGAGAGCGTGATGAGACTGCTGAATCCAGAGGGCCTCTGTTCGCAGGCGATCAAATTCCGGATCATCCTTCTTCAGCCCCTTGACCCACGCTTCGACTGCTGGCAGAACTTCGTCTGAAGGTCGGCCATGGAGTTCTCGACGAGCACGATAGCGAGTTCGCCATTCGTATTCTCGCAGCTGTTCCAGAATCTCTGACGCGGACTTGCCGAACTGAGTACTGGAGTCACGAGCGGGCGTTCCGGATAAACCAGACGATAGATGCGTCCACGAGTATGATCGCGATTTGGGTCACGCTGGCTGTATTGCATGTGACCGATCAGAGCGTTGGCCCAGTCACCAAACCACAGCGCTCCGTCTGGTCCGATCTGAGGATCCGCCGGGCGGAAGTGCTTATCTGACGAACGAATCAAGTCGTCCGGACTGCCGTCTTCCTTCTTCAATCGAGCTCCCGCGTAGCCACCGCCATTGTCAGCGACCGAAAATCGAGGCATCCCGTTCATGTTGATCACACAGGCGTAAGTAAACTGTCCCTGCACGTCATCCGGGAAGTGGCGGCTGCTGAGAAATTCACAACCCAGCGCGGGACGCATGCCTTCGTTGTTGAACACGAAGTTGAGGCCAGTCCGTCCGCCAAACTGAGCACCCGACAGCGGTGTATCCCAGGCGTGATTCGCCGTTGTCCCGTCGCCCACAATGCCCTGTCCCCAGCCATTGAAGACGTAGCACCACATGTTGTACTGACCGGGCAGAGCAAACTGCCGAATCTTCAGCGATCGAGGATCCATCACATACGCGCCGCCAGCTCCCTGGCTGCGATGAGGTCCCCATGGTGTTTCCAGAGTTGTGCTGGTGGCGATACCTTCCAGCATATGCAACTTACCGCCGTGGCTCCACTCGAATGCACCGCAGGTGTGATGAGTGTCGTCCGACGCCCAGCCGTCCATCAATTGAACAACGAGGTCGGCCTTGTCGTCGCCGTCAGTATCTTTCAGGAACAGCATGCGAGGCTGATCGACGACCAGAACACCGCCGTTCCAGAATTCAAACCCGGTGGGGCAGTGCAGCTTGTCATAGAAGACCTTGCAGGCATCAGCTTTACCGTCATGATCTGCGTCTTCCAGGATAATCAAGCGGTCGTCCGGCGGGGCATCTCCCGGCTTCCACTGTGGATACGTTGGCATACAAGCCACCCACAGTCGACCCTTGTTATCGAAGTTCAACTGCACCGGCTTCGCCAGCTCAGGGAACATGGTTTCGTCAGCGAAGGCCTGAATCTGGAACCCCTTTGGAACTGTCGTCTGTTCGATCAATTGCTGAGGTGTCAAATATCGCAGCTCTTCTGCTTCAGAATAGTCCTGACGAGGTTCCCCGAAACGAGTCTTCGGAACAAACAGCTCACCGGTTTCTGCATCGTTCGGTTTTGCAACATCTGCCTTGCCCTGAGCCAGATCCCACACGTACCGATCGCGGACTTCTGCCATCTTGCGAATCTTGATGTATTCGCGAGGAAACGTTTCCGTGTCATACGTGCGTCGTCCGCCGTAGACGTACCAGCCGTTGAGCATCCGATAGTCCTGGAGATGCACCCACGACTTGTTCACGATGGCGGCTCGAAGCGTTTCGTACTTCTCACTGCCAAAGCTGGCAGGAGAAGCGGAACCAAACGCCTTTTCATCAATTAATCGAGCAATCTCCTGATCGCCGGACGCATTCAGGTGTGCTCCGTTGATGGTCAGCTGCATACCGGGTTTCTGAGTCACCAGTTTCAGAGATTCTTCGAAGACATCAATAAAGGCCAGCTTGCGTTCTGCAGCCACTTCCGCAACGGCGGCAGAGCACAGTTTCAGATTCGCGTTTTCCTTTTCACCGTCCGGCAGCAGAGGATCACCAGTAGGTTCAAAGGCAAACGGAGAGACGAGGATAAATCGCGGCGGCGATTTTTCATCATCGCGTGGATAGCGGCTGGTCATCGTGTCGAGATATTGTTTGTACTGCTGCTTGAAGGCGTCGATCCCTTCCGGGCCCTTGTAGGATTCGTTGAATCCGAAGAAGCAGAAATAGGTGTCTGCACCAAACGCCAGCTGCGGGTCATCCAAAGCCGTATAGTCAGCAGATCTTTGCTGAACGCCAACTTCCTCGGCAGGGCGAGCGAAGTTGCGAACAACCAGTTCTTTGTCGGCAAATCGGGTATGCAGCAGGGTTTCAAAGTGGCCGAACAGGTTCATTCGCTCGGCGGAGGAATTCCCGAGAAAGCCGATTCGTTCGCTCTGAATAAACTGCAACGGCAGTTGGCTGGGCGGAAGATCGGGACGTTTCGGCCGAGGAGGCAGAGACATCAATTTGACGGCCAGCTCTTTCGACGGCCCCTGAGCCATCAATTCTCCACCTGCAGCAATTTGCAGGATGGCGGCAACCAACAATATCCAGCGATTCACCTGACGCACGTTTTCACTGCTCCGTAATGGACCGTTTTTTGCCAAGGCTGCCAGCGGCAACACTTGGGTGGGAAATCAAGCCGGTACGGTATCGACGCCACATCGGGGAGGCAACTGAATCCCCATTTGGACCTGTGGCGAGGGGTGCGATCTCAAAATGTCAATGGCATTACGAAATGCGGTGATATTCATGACTTTTTCCGGGCGACTGATGCAGGTCCGACTCCGCAGAGCTGTTTGGTCGCCCGAATGTTTCGGCGACGGCCTGAGTCATTGCCTGAGTTCTCCGGTCGCGGGATTCCGGGATCCTGGGCTTGAAAACAGTTCCCAGGAGGCTATT
>JAXMBU010000063.1:0-39192 GCA_046349735.1 Planctomycetaceae bacterium | reverse complement strand
CCCGTCATGAATCACAGGCGTCTGCCATTCCGCTCGAAGTTGACTGTCCTTGCCATACGAGGACCAGACTTCTTCTGCGGAAAGCTTCGTCCCGTTGGCGGAAATCTGCAGCAGGGCAGAGCCGTGGTTTTCGCCTGCAGAAATCAAAACTTCTGTGTCGCCCACTTTAATCGGGCAGGCGGTATTACAGTCGTACTCAGTCGGAAACGGAAACTTCCACAGGACCTTTCCATCTGTCGTCTCCAGTCCAAACGCTCCGTCAGCAGTCAGAGTCACGATTTGCTCCTTGCCCGCCAGAGTCATCAACACCGGAGATGAATAACCGGCTTTGCCCGTTGCGGACTGCCATTGAATCTTTCCCGTCTTTGTATCGAAGGCCGCCACGGCTGCATCCGGGTTTCCCGTGTGAGTGATCACCGTTGTTCCAAAAACCAACGGCGAGCAGGACATTCCGTATTCTGAAGCTTCGCCTTTCAGCGACGATGGCACATTAACCTTCCATAGTTCTTTGCCATCCTTTGCGTTGAAGGCTGCGAGGATTCCTTCGCCAGTGAAGACGAACAACTTGCCGTCAGCGACAGTCGGGGTTGCTCGCGGACCATTTCCCATTGCATTTTCATAAGCCGTCGCGAACTTTGTTCGCCAGAGTTCCTTCCCTGTTGCTGCGTCCAGAGCCACCGCGTACAGATTGGACTCATCCTGAAACAACGTGAAGGCCTGAGCATTGCTGATCACGACGCTGGACATGCTCACTCCAAGCGGAGTTCTCCAGACAACCTTTGGACCGCTCGCAGGCCATGCATTGATCAGATTTTTTTCGGCTGACACACCATCGCGATGCGTTCCCAGAAACTGAGTCCAGTCATCCGCGTGCACGGCCCCGGAGTTCAGGACAACGGCAAGGACGGAGGCCATCAGCAGAGAACGTGCACGCATGGGAAACCTTTTCGAGAGAAGCGTCGGTGTTGTCGATCGGCAGGTTTTGCCGCAACGTGGGTCCCGGACAAGTGTATTCGGCATGTTATTGCCTTTTGTTCTCGAAGCGAAGGCCGTTACTCCCGCAGTTGTCATATTCCACATGTCCCATTTTGAAATCGGCTGCTATGACACGGGGATCTGTGTGTCGATTTTGTCAGAGGACGCCCGCTGCTGGCGCGATCATCGTTGAATTCTCGTTCCCTGTTGCCTGGTCTACGCCGATGACTCAGAAATACTCAGCCTTGTTCGTCGCCTGCTACTGCAGTCTTTCACTGGCCGGCTGCGCTTATGATCAATCCTTCATGCAGATGGACAGCAATTCCGGAGTTCCTTTTTTTGGCATGCAATGGGCCGTTGATTCCGGCAGTCGCCCTTCCGGGCATACTGACAGTTCAATGCTGAAGCTCAGCGAGCAGGATTCGGAGCTGAACATTCCCATTCCTCGCATCGACCGCAGGAAGTCAGACAAGAGTGATACTTCACGCCAGCTTGTCAACGTCTCACAACAGTCGCACTGATCGACTGCCGCGGCTGAGTTCAGTTTCGCCATGCATGGGTGAGACTTATTCCAAAATGACTTCCTGAAATGCCTTCTCAGAAGTCAGCAAAGAGGCCGAAGGATTCGCATTCGCCAGAAGTTCGTTTGCTTCCGTTCAAAAAACGCGGACTGATCCCTGGGGCATCATCGGACATGCGTTGCCTGCTTAACAAGACTGACTTTGAAGCTGCTGCTGGTACGTGCACAATTCAGAACGGTAGACTTCGGCGACAGCAGCAGCCTGCCAGCGGATTACGATCGAGCCGCGAGGCAGCTTAGGACCAGTCCCGAAATAAGTTCCGTCAATAACAACTTGAGGCGTAAGATTTGAAGTTGCGCATTTTTAGGCCTGTAGGGTCGACATATCCAATGCCGGTGGCGTGAGCCACCCGTATGCGAACAAGAGGAATCCGAGGCCCGACGGGTCGGCACAAGGGCTGATGTGTCGGCCCTTCAGGCCTGAAGTTCAATGTTTTTGCAGTCCGGTGGCTCACCGGTCTGTTGATTTAGTCGAGATTCTGAAGAGAAACGCCTATTAACCCGAAGCGCCAGCGAGGAATTCTGCGTTTTTTGCCTCGCTGGCGCTTCGGGTTGGTATTAAATCAACAGACCGTCACGGCCCCGGCAAAGGTTGTGCCGGGCTGTCAGCCCTCAACCCCAGCGCATTCCGCGGGAAGTAGTGTTCGATGATTAAACCGGGTTTTCAGATTTCTGCTTCAGAAGACGATTCGACCAACGATGGCCGAGCAGATAAGTCCCATTTCGCGACAACATTGTTGTCCAACCTGAAACAGTACTGGGGCTATCCCGGTTTCCGCGCGTTGCAGCGCGAAGCGATGTCGCTCGTGATGAGCGATCAGGATTCGCTTGTCGTTCTTCCCACGGGCGGCGGCAAGTCGCTGTGTTATCAGGTTCCGGCGATTTCTCGTGACGGCCTGGCTCTGGTGGTTTCACCACTGATTTCGCTGATGAAGGATCAGGTGGATTCGCTGCAGAGCGTTGGGATCTCAGCGGCCTGCATCAACAGCATGCAGACGAATCGTGAAAAGATCGAAGTCGCCGACAAGATTCGCCGAAGAGAACTCAAGCTGCTGTACATCGCTCCAGAACGACTGGTGCAAACCAAAACCGTCGAGTTCCTGCAAAACGCGGGAGTTTCCTTTGTGGCGATCGATGAAGCTCATTGCATCAGTCAATGGGGGCACGATTTTCGCCCCGAGTATCGACAGCTTCGAAACCTAAAGACGATTTTTCCGGGCATCTCTGTGCACGGCTACACGGCCACCGCCACTGAGCAGGTCCGGGCAGACATTGTGGAGCAACTGGGTCTGACGAACTGTGAGATTCTGGTCGGTTCGTTTGATCGACCGAATCTGCAATATCGAGTTGAACGGCGGACCGATGCAATCGGGCAGATTCAGAGAATCCTGAATCGACACAAAGGGGAATCCGGAGTCATTTATTGCATCAGTCGCAAGAACGTGGATGCGACCAGTGAAGCTCTGAATCGGCTGGGCTTCCGCACGTTGCCTTATCATGCTGGCATGTCGGATGAAGATCGCCGGAAGAATCAGGATGCGTTTATCGACGAAGACGTCAACATCATCGTGGCGACCGTTGCCTTCGGAATGGGTATCGACAAAAGCAACGTGCGTTTTGTGATTCATGCCGAGATGCCTCGGTCACTGGAGAATTATCAGCAGGAAAGCGGACGAGCAGGCCGCGATGGCCTGGAAGCCGACTGCGTTCTGCTCTACGCAGCGAACGACGTCGACACGTGGGAGTTCCTGATGCAGGATATCGAAGATCCTGCAGTGCTGGACGCTGGCCGTGAATCTTTGCAGGCGATGAAGCAGTACTGCGTGAGTACTCGCTGCCGCCATGCACAGCTTGTTGAACACTTCGGACAGATTCTGGAAACCAGCAACTGCGGTGCGTGTGACTTTTGTTTGAAGGAAATGGAGCCGGTCTCGGATCCTCTGATCGTGGGGCAAAAAATCCTGTCGTGTATTGTCCGGCAGGGCGAACGATTCGGAGCGGCGTATACCGCTCAGGTGCTTCGAGGATCAAAGGCGAAACGCATCGTGGAGAATGGCCATGACAAACTGACCACCCACGGTCTGATGAAAGATGAGTCTGAGCCGCAACTGCGAAACTGGATTGATCAGCTGTTGTCTCAGGGGTTCCTGCGACAGGCTGGCGAATTCAACTGCCTGGAAGTCACACCATCGGGACGAGAACTGCTGAAGGGAAAACAGACGCCGACTCTGTTGAGAACTCGCGTTGCCGATTCCGCGCAGCCATTTGAGGATCCGTGGTCCGGCGTGGATCGAGATCTGTTCGAAGAGCTGCGAGCCATGAGAACTCGTCTGGCCATTCAGAAGCATGTGCCGCCCTACATTATTTTCGGTGATGCGACTCTGCGAGATCTGGCGCGTCACCGACCGACGAAAGGTGACATGCTGACAAAGATCAGCGGCATTGGTGCTCAGAAGCAGAAAGAGTTCGGAGCGGTTGTCCTGTTCACGATTCAGCAATGGTGCGAAGCGAATAACGTCGACACAAACGTCGGGCTCGACGAGGCGGTCAAGGCTCGCCCTGCTTTGCGACAAGCGACGAAGGGTCCGAGCGAAGGGAAAGCTCAGGAGTATTTTGATCTGTTTGAGCAGGGCCTTTCGATGGAAGACGCGGCCCATCAACTGGGCCGTTCCATGGACACGGTCAGCAAGTATCTGGGCATGTACGTGGAGGCTCATCGTATCACTGATATTGGTGCCTGGGTGCCACCCGCGATGGAGAAGCGAATCAACGAAGCCATCGGACAGCTTGGTTCTGAGCGTCTAAAGCCACTGTTCGAACATCTAAAAAGCGAAATCTCGTATGCTCACATTCGCATCGCTACAACGGCATGGAATCTGCGGCAAGCGGATGAAGCGTAATGGATCCCGTTGACGGGGCGTTGGCCGGCGGTATGGGTTTCAGGAGGGTGCTCATCGCGGTTTTGCTGTGCGAGCCGGAGTCCGAGCCTTGGTCGATCTGCTGGTCAGTGAAGTTCCACAGAATTGGTAGGCGCTCTGGATTGGATGTTTTGGACTTTGCACGGCGCGTCGTCCAATTGTGATCTATCGTCATGTATCAGACGAAACGGAGATGAGCTCTGCTGGACCAACCTATCGGTCGGTGCCCGCAACTCATCAAGGGATAGTCCGACGTGGGCGGGGAAATCCGTCGCGGCTGCAGACATCTTCTGCAGCCGTTTCTTCAATACGATTTCTTTGTCCCACCTATGCCTTAAAAAACCTACTGCACCTCTGCCTTCAAGATTGCTGCTCGAACTGTTCAGAGCTCATGTAACCCAAATGGCTGTGCAGACGAGTGCGATTATAAAACGTCTCGATCCACTGAAAGATGCTCTGACGAGCTTCCTCACGAGTCGCATAATTCTGCTGGTAAACAAGCTCCTTCTTCAAACTCGCAAAGAAACTCTCCGACACCGCATTGTCCCAGCAGTTGCCTTTCCGACTCATACTACGCCGAATCTCATGACGAGCCAGCGCCGCCTGAAATGCCGCACTGCAGTACTGACTGCCACGATCTGAATGCAACAGAAGATCGTCTTTCACGCCGAGTCGTCCAAGAGACATTTCCAACGCCGAAAGAAATACATCCGTCGTCATCTCATGACTCATCGACCATCCGATCACTCGCCGCGAAAACACATCGATCATGCACACCAGATACAGAAATCCTTCCGCTGTCGCGATGTACGTCAAATCCGAAACAACTTTCTGGCCCGGGCCTTCTGCCGTGAAGTTTCGGTCCAGAATATTCTCTGCAACTGGCAGAGAATGTCGTGAATCCGTGGTCGCTACACGAAACCTTTTTGCCGTCGATGAGGCAATCCCCTCGCTGTTCATCAGCTTCGCGACGGTGTTCTCGCAAACCTCATAACCACGATTCAACAACTCACGGTAAATACGAGGACTGCCATAAGCATGCATCTCAGGACCCGCATGGATGACGTGAATCGCTGAAATCAACTCGACCCGCTGAGTCGCCTGAATACTCACCGGACGGATCTTCCACGCATAGTAGCCCGAACGACTGACCTGCATTACGCGACACATTACAGACACCGGCCACTGATCAAGATGATCCTGAATGAACTGATATCTCAGTTCTTTTCGTTCGCAAAGAAGGCCGCCGCTTTTTTTAAGATCTCTCGCTCCATCAGGAAGCGACGGTTCTCATCACGAAGACGACGCACCTCCGCTTCCAGATCACTCTGAGCAGCCTGCGTCTCTGACTTCTTTCCGTATGTCTGACGCCATTTCCGAAGCAGATTCGCATTCACGCCCAGTCGACGCCCCACCTCCGCTGTCGTCAAACCTTCCGACTCGATCATACGGACTGCGTCCTTACTGAATTCCTCCGTATATTTCTTATAAACCTTGCCAGCGTCACCAGCCGACTTCTTCGTCATCGCTTGCGCTCCTTGTGGTCTCTACTCTACCACACTTTTCAATCGCCTACTTTCTTTGGGGAACTCCAGTCCTAGAGACCATAGAGAAGGGACGTCGCGCTTCGGAGCGAACCTGAAAGCCAACACGACGACCAGTCCAAAGTTTTCAGTGCTGCAGTTTTGTTAGCTGGCGAATGCCGAACTTCGCAAGGTCAAGCATCGCATTCAAAGCCTCCTGATCGAACGGAGCTCCCTCCGCTGTGCCCTGAACTTCGATGAACTTTCCCGAACCCGTCATGATGACGTTCATGTCGACTTCGGCCGTGCTGTCATCTTTGTAGTCAAGATCGAGAACAGTAGTTCCGTCGACGACTCCCACACTGATCGCGGCGACTGAATCACGCAGAATGGGGCGCGGCGAATTGATCTGCTTTACGGCTTCCGCCAGCGCGATGTATCCACCGGTGATGCTGGCGGTGCGAGTTCCTCCGTCGGCCTGCAGGACATCACAGTCAATCGTGATCGTGTGCTCTCCGAGCGCTTCGAAATCCACGACCGCTCGCAGACTTCGTCCGATCAGCCGTTGAATCTCCGTAGTGCGGCCATCGACTTTTGAGCGATCTCGTTGTTTTCGGGGAGAGGTACTGCCGGGCAGCATGTTGTACTCGGCTGTCACCCAGCCCAGCACAGGAGCCCCTTCGACGCGAGATTTTCGCCAGGGCGGGATCGACTTTTCGAGGCTCGCGGTACACAGAACCATCGTGGATCCGGCCTGAAACAGGACGCTCGCGATCGAAGTCTTTGTGAATCCTCGTTGAATGCAGATCGGGCGTAGTTGATCCGGAGCGCGGTCATCGTGGCGGGGCATGTTTGTTTCCTGGTGGTTTCTTGGGGGGGCAGAGACGCTGGCCTGTGGTTCAATTGAAGTTTGCGGTCTTCAATGTTGTCTGAAGTCGGCACTAGCAGCCTGTTGATTTAGTCGCTTCATCAGCCACCGGGGCGTTAGCCCCGGTTGTTGCCTCAGTTTCGCAGTGAAAACCGGACACTAACGTGTTCCGGCTGATTTATTCAACAGGCTGCCAGGGCTCAAATCAAAGACAGCCAATCGGCCCGGAGAATACCCGCAAAGGCGGCCCATGACCAGGAGGCCGCCCTTTTGATGCTCGATATCCGTTCGCTAACCCGCAGAATTGCCCCAGGGTCGGTCGATTCCGAGCCGAAACGTCGTTTACTCTTGCTTCTGGAACGTCGGGTTTGCGACACTTCCGGAGCCGGGATTTCTGTTTCCGGCTGATTTCTGCATCTCTTCCGGCATTTTTGCTCGGCAGATGCGCATTCAGATCCATCGTGTCCCCACGACTCGAAAGACATCCGCTGAGGCTCTGATTTATGGCTCGCCTGAATCTTCTGGCTATCGCTTTCTCTGTCTGCGCGATATTGGCTTTCAGCGGGACTTCCGTGTCCGCTCAGGGATTGATCTATAATCTTCCTGAAGACGGCAAGTCCGTGGAGTACGAAGGCACGCTGATTCAGTCGACTGGTCCGGACGATCAGGCACCCCTGCAGTGGACATGCGAACTGAGCATCAAGTCAGTTGGGCAGGAAGAGGCCGAATTCGAAGGCAAGGTTCAGCCGTGTCGCTGGCTGGAGATCAAGACATTGACAGGCAAAGCTGGAGCCGCCGGGATTGACCCAGGACCCGTGGGAGCGCGTATCTACAAGGTTCTTATCCCTGAAAGTAAAGTTATCGCGGAAGCCAAAGATGCCGACGGCATTCCTAACGAGATGCTGCCAATCGTAAAAGGTTTTCGTCGTCTGGGTGAAGAAGCTGTGACTCCGATTACGACTCCAGCGCTGCGTTTCTATCCCACGATTTCCCTGCTGACGAGCTATGCGGAACCAGAAGTCGTGGCTTCGGCTGATCAGCCGGAAACATTGGTCCAGGGCCAAACGTTTTCGGCCGCTCGAATGAAGGGCAAGCTGGTTATGGAGAGCCAGAAGATTCGCTCCACAAACGAAGGCGAGTATTGGGTTTCCAAAGACATCCCGTTTGGGTTAGCCCGCTGGATCGTAACGGTCACCACGGATGCCAAGGATTCCGCAGCTCCTGTTTCTGAATTCAAGCCGGTCACGATCAAGAAGGTGGATATGAAGCTCCGCCGAATTCGTGATAACGTCGAGAGCGAACTTGTGACGGAGTAATTCGTCGCTCACGACATCTGCTCAGCCATCTCACCAGCGTGGTAACTGCTTCGCACGAACGGGCCACTGGCCACCATTCCAAAGCCCAGCTTGCGAGCCATCTCGCCGATTTCGTCGAACTCCTCCGGCGGAAGGAATCGTTCGACCGGAAGATGTTCTGGAGTCGGCTGCAGATATTGGCCCAGCGTCAGCATGTCGCAGTTGACGGCTCGCAAGTCGGCGAACACATCCATCAGTTCATCGCGAGTTTCCCCGAGCCCCAGCATGAGCCCACTCTTTGTCGGCATGTCCGGAGCTTCGTCTTTCACTTGCTTCAGCAAGTCCAGAGTACGCTGGTAATCAGCATTGCGGCGGACGCGGTGATAGAGACGCGGAACTGTTTCCGTATTGTGATTGAACACATCCGGACGCGATTCGATTACTCGACTGATCGCAGCACGGTTACCGAGAAAGTCCGGCACCAGCACTTCCACCTGAGCCCCCGTCTTTTCACGGACCGCGATGACCGTGCGATACCAATGTTCTGCACCACCGTCTTTCAGGTCGTCACGAGTCACCGACGTGATCACGACGTACTGCAGTCCAAGGCGAGCGGCGGCTTCGGCAACGCGTTCTGGTTCGTCCAGTTCCAATCGTTCAGTCTTGCCTTTCGGTACTGAGCAGAAGCCGCATGGTCGAGTGCACACGTTGCCGCCGATCATGAACGTGGCGGTCTTCTGAGACCAGCACTCGGTACGATTCGGACACTTCGCGCTTTCACAGACGGTCTCCAGTTTCAAATCGGAGATCACGTCGCTGGTGTAAGCCATTCCGGGCTGAGGCAACGGACGCTTCAGCCACCGAGGCAACCGGCGCACGGGGCCTCCGGCGATAATGTTCACGCCCGAAAGTGCAGACTCATCAACAGGAGTTTCATTCGTCGGCTGATTGAGGATTGGCAAACTTGTCATGGATCAGGGTCCGAGTTCGTTTCAAAAAAGGATGACCAGTGTGCAAATGATAGTCAGGATAGCCCAGTTCTTCACACAAGTGCTGAATTAAAGCCGATCGCACCTGCGGCATTTGAGTCGGGCGGACTCGTTCCGCGTTCAATGAAGAGACTTTTTGGCCCAGCATGCCGCGACCGATTTCACGAGCTTCGTCCAGACGAGGGCTCACATTCAGAAAGACTCCGAAGCTGGTGACACCATTGTCGACGTGAATTCCAATTTCTGCAACAACACCATGGCGGCCATACACGGCGGTGGGATCAGACGGCTGAATTGAAGCAACCACCTGAACTTCCTCGCAGGTTTTTACGATCGCTCGCTGCAGGCACGATCGATACTCGTCGACACTCATGCTGCATTCCGGCAGTGACACGACGACGTAAGCGGCCAGTTGTCCTGGCTGATGGAGAATGGCGTGACCATCGCGATGAAGTTTATGGACCGCGATCAGTCGAGATTCCAGTTCTCGGGGAGATGCGGGCAGCTCCAGCAACGTCGCTCCTTCGCCCACAGTCACCGTCGGAGGATGTTCGCAGATCAGAATCGCGGCATTGGTCCGGCTCTGAAGTCTGACTTCGTGAACCATCAACTTCTGCAACGCAAGCACAGACGGAACATCTACCATCCCCAGCAGCCGCACTTCCGCAGTTGTCAGCGTGTGATTGGTAAATGCTTCCCAGTCGATGGTCATGAAATCAGTCAGAATTCGCTAACGACGTCGGAGTCGTCAAAAAACGGTCTTGCGGCACTCCCTGGCCCATGCTCGGCCGAATCTGTCTGGTTTCGGCTCTGAAGGGAATTTGCGAGGTCCGGGGATTGGTCAAACACCACTGCTACAGCAGAGCAATTGTAGGCGTTCAGGTAAACCTGCTCCAAGAAGTGATCCTCATTTCGTAAAACTGGGCGGCAATTTCAGGCTTCGAGACGCGAGACAGTTGCTCTGCACAAAGCGATTGTTTTGCTCGAAAACACTGGGATCCTGATGATCCTTGCCAACTCGGGTCAGTTTTCACTTGTTCGTGCACCCATTACGGGGGTGCTCATACGATCGGGGATTCAGGGTATTTTTCAAAGGGCAGAGGATCACAGAGTAATTTCGCTCGGGTAATCTCAAGGTTTCAGCAGTCGAAGAAACCAGAGCCAGGAAACCAACCCCGGCCCAGCGGAAACTTCGCTACAACCAAAAGAATCGCTGAAACCGTCATCATCAGTTATCGCAGGTGGGTCTGAGCAGGTGACGCAGACTTTAACCTTGCGTTGACTCTCGACAGCGTCCCACGATGCGGCCCGGCTTAAAACGCGCACGCGCCGAATTCTGAAAATGGTCGTGCGTCTTATTTGGATCGCCTGGTGAGCGAGGGTTCACGTTCATGATTCATCGTATTCTTTTTGTTCTGTGCTGCACTCTGGCTCTTACCGCGCCAAGTCAGGTATTGGCCCAGACTTTGCCGCCCTACAACCCTTCTGCCGACATCATTCTGGTTTGGAATCAGGTGATGCTCGACATGAATGCTGGTGATAGTCGCCTCCTGATCGCCGATCAGGGCGGCCCTACTCGAACATCGAGAGCATTTGCCATCGTTTCCGCAGCGATGTTTGATGCGTGGAACTCAATCAATCACAAGTACAGCCCCTATCTCACGGAGCCGAGCGGATATAACTCAGCCAATGTAACGGCCGCCGTTTCTGCGGCTGCCCAGGATACACTGCTGTCACTTTTTCCACAGCAGGCAGCGAAGATCCGCGCGGCCTACACCAGCGCCATGGCCGGAGTCGCCGCTGGGACGCCGCGTACAAAGGGCATTGAATTGGGGAAGAGAGTTGCCCTTGCCATTCTGAATGATCGCAGCAATGACAACTCAAACCTCAACCTTCCCTATAACTTCAGCACATTGCCCGGCTATCATCGTCCCGATCCTTTGCATCCCAATCAGGGGTTTCATGCACCGCACTGGGGCTATGTTGATCCGTTCGTCATTGCCGATGTGCATTCACATTTGTCGCCACCACCTCCAGCGCTTGATTCGTTTGAATACGCAGTGGCCTATCAGGCTCTGGCCAACTGGGGAGGCGCCGCAGGACAGTACCCGACATTAAGGAGCGAAAAGGATACGATTACAGGAATCTTCTGGGGTTACGACGGGACGCCTGGCCTTGGAACGCCGCCTCGTCTCTACAACCAAATTGTGCGCACCATCGCCATTCAGAAACGCAACACAACCGAACAAAATGCTCGACTCTTTGCACTCGTAAATCTGGCGATGGCCGATGCAGGAATTCAATGTTGGTACTCCAAATACCATTACGAGTTTTGGCGGCCGGTCATCGGAATTCGCAACGGAAACAATGATACGAACATCTACACGATCGGCGATCCAGCGTGGCGTCCTCTGGGAGCACCTGCGACGAATGGAGCTGGCGATGGTGTCAATTTTACTCCGCCATTCCCTGCCTACCCATCAGGCCATTCCACGTTCGGCGCTGCGGCCTTCAATATGACATCGCGATTTTATGGAACGGCTGAGATCTCGTTTTCATTCACTTCGGATGAATACAACGGAATCAACAAAGGCAGCGATGGAAAGAAACGCCCGGTCGTGACTCGCACCTACAAACACCTTGAAGAGGCCATCCTTGAGAACGCATGGAGTCGCATCTACCTCGGTATCCATTGGCCATTTGATGCATACGATGGGATCATTGCCGGGAAGCTGATCGCAGGTGAGATTTACTCATCCGCATTGCGTCCAAAGCCACCTGTTCGATAGAGCAGATACATAACGCCACAGCGCCAAGTTCGAGGTACTTGCGTGTCCGTAGAATTCTGGACGAAAAAGCCAAACCTCGAACGCGGCGCTGGCCAGCTAAAGAACGCTGTCGCAGAACGGCAGAGTGCTTTTCAGGCAGAGGACGACCTCTGTTCAAAGTGGCTCCAGTGTCAGCCTTCAGCCGACAAAAGGATCGTTGTTGTTCATTTGAGTTCGTCTGAAGTAAACACCAGACCGTCGCAGCGGATTCACAGGACCTCAAACAGCGTCTGTATTCTCAACACGGCCCCGTTATCGGGAAACGTGTGAAAGGAATGGATGACCAGGCCTTCCGGCAACAAGTCGCTCATGAGGTAACTCAGGCAGTCAGGACTACTCGTGCTCGAACCAGGTAAGGACGCCGACAGAATCGCTTTGCGAGCGTCCATCTCCATTTCTCGATGTACCTGCAGAAAGACCTCGGCTGGAACAACGTCCAGTTGGTAGCTGCAGTGATATTTCAGTCCCGGGCATTCAAAGGAGTGAGTTCGGTAGCCGATCAATCGACGATCCACCATCCGCCCGCTCAGCGGCAGAGGCGAGAACTTACTTGTGGCAACTTCGGTGATAACGTTTTTCTGCTCTGTTCTGAATTCGATGGCATGTCCGAAGTTACTGATACGTAACGTCGCCTGATTGCGTCCGACCGGAATCGTTATCTGACAAAGAGTTTCGAACAATTCCGGATGCACCGGGCGCTCCAGTACCCTTAGCACCATGTCAGCAACGTCCGGACGTACATAACCGACGGTCATGGATCAGGCTCTTCAGCAGGAATTGATGCAATAGTTGGTGCGCAAAAACTGTAAGGCGAGTAACGGCCGCATGAATTCTAGGTGATTCACCCCAGGCCACGAAAGAAAAGATTCTCTCTTTTGCGTGGCACAGCCACCATTCGTTTCACACACTCCCCGAGAAAACGGCATTCCGACTACTGAACCACGCAGCGTTGTGAGGATTCCGGTCCCGACTGGATCACGCGAAAGTGTCAGCAACAGCTTACGCCTGCACCGGAGGGAAATACCCCGGGGACTATGGAACCTGGTAACTTTCCGACACGGGTTTTCATCCAGAAAACAACAACTGTCCAATGAGGACATTCCAGCACTTGTGGTTCAGGAGTTGATTATCTGAAACATTTGACGACAGAGTTGATCAACGTGTTCTAGCGTTGTCGTGTACCCCACAAGGGTGGGTGGCTGCGCAACTGAACGGGTTACTCTTCAAAAAGTGTTTTCGAGCGTCACTGATGTCTATCCGACTTCAAATGGCCCTGTTGCTGATCGCGTTGTCGACGGTTTTCCTCGGCACAACGTGGATGATGCACGCGCTCGTGATGGCTCCGGCCTTCACGAAGCTGGAGCAGGATGCCGCCATTCGAAATCTCGACCGCTGTCAGGAAGCGGTCGATGGAGTTGCCGAATCCGTCTCAACTCTCGCATTTGACTATGGAGCCTGGGACGATACCTGTCAGTTTCTCGAAGACCGAAATCAGGCCTATCGTGATTCCAATCTCTCGTCTTCATTTCACGACACCACAGGTAACGATCTTGTTGCGATCCTGACGCCTTCTCGAGAGCTTATTGCATTCAGTTGCTTGGATCCGGATTCGCAGGAGAAGGTTGAGGTTCCGGACCTTACTCAGGATCTCCGAAAGCCGGGCAACATGCTCACCGAATTCTCAGGCACTGAGGATGTCAAAGAAGGGTTGGTTCAGACATCTCATGGCCTGATGATCATCGCGTCAAGACCGATTGTGTCGTCCAGACGTGAAGGTCCGATCCGCGGGGCGATGATTATGGGACGGTTTCTTAATGATGATCGCATTGCTGAGATGTGCAAAAGAACCCACTGCCGAATGGATGTTTTGCCACTGGAAAAGGCAATCAATTCAGAGTCATTGGGCTCGTCGGATTCCGTTGAAAGCAACATTGAAGAGATTGATGAGCATACGCTGCTAAGTTCTCGAAGACTCGATGATATTTATGGATCTCCCGTTGCTCTGCTGACATTAGAGAGTGCTCGTCCAATCGCTCATCAGGGGAAATTTACCAAGAATGCAGCAATGTTTTGCAGTCTCATTGGTGTCCTCCTGATGCTGCTGGGGACTGGAATCGCCCTGCGTCGGCGGATCGTTGAGCCTCTTCAGACAATGGCAACCCACGCGACACGCGTCGGCATGGAAGATGACCTGGGGGCACGCCTGAACCTGGACCGCACGGATGAAGTCGGGATTCTGGCCAGAAGTTTTGACCGCATGGTGGCTCATCTTGCTGATGCCAGAAGAAAAACAGAAGAGTCTGCCCATCGTGCCGGCATGGCAGAAATTGCTTCAGAGGTTCTGCATAACGTCGGCAATGCGGTCAACACCGCGAATTGCTGTGCAGAAGTCATTGCCGACCGCTTGAGCAATTCCCGTCTCAACGGTCTGGAGAAGGCCGCATCGCTGCTTTCCGAACAGGCGTCCAATGCCGCTCAGTTCTTCAGTGAAGATCCGCGGGGGCCAAAACTGATCAGCTATCTGATGACTCTCAGTGGTACGCTGCGAAAGGAGCAGGACGAAAACGTTAACGAGCTTCAGCGGTTACAGGAGACCATCCGGCATATTCGCGAGGCGATTGCCTCTCAACAAAGCCATGCTCGCAAGTCTGATTTTCGCCAGCAGGTTGAACTGCGAGGATTGCTGAAAGAGACGTTGCTGGTCAATGAAGCTCTGCAGAAACAATGCGGCGTCAAAGTGACCATCAACATGCCGGAACTGCCTCTGCTGGAGCTGAACCGAAGTCGAGTTGCCCAGGTTCTTGTAAACCTTGAGAAAAATGCTCTTCTGTCCATGCAGTCTTTACCGGGACGGAATCATGAACTCACCCTGAACATAACTGTTCCAGAAACAAACGCGCTTCAGATTGAAGTGCGTGACACAGGAACCGGATTCACTCCCGAAATCCATGAGCGACTTTTCGGGCAGGGATTCACAACTCGAAAAGAAGGTTCCGGGCAGGGACTGCACTATTGCGTCAATGTGATCCGAGAAATGGGCGGTGATATCAAGGCCCATAGTGATGGTCCCGGGACCGGAGCCACATTCACAATCACGATTCCGCGAGCTGTTCCGGCGAAGTTACAAAGCTCCACGGCTTCCACAGAGAATTCCACCTTAGAAGCGGTTAACGAAATCGCTACTTCATTCGTTAAGTCCAGTTCGTTACACAAAGAACCCGAAATCTCGGGAAAGTTCCAGGAGCAGTACGTATGAGCGCTTACGTCAGCCCGTCGGCTTCATCACAGAAAAATCGAATTCTGATCGTCGATGATAATGCCGCGATTCATCTGGACTTTCGCAAGTTGCTTTCCTCAAACGATGAAGGCAATCTGACACAGGCGGAATTGGATCTCTTTGGAGAAACCTCAGACGCATTGCCGGGCTCGACGGCCGCAACGCAATATCAGATCGACTCTGCTTACCAGGGTGAAGAAGCTCTGGCACTTGTGGAGAAGGCGATGGAGGAGGGTTGTCCTTACCGCATGGCTTTTGTCGATATTCGTATGCCACCCGGATGGGACGGTATTGATACCATTGGGCGACTTTGGAAAGTGGATCCTCAACTGGAGGTCGTCATCTGCTCGGCCTATTCCGATTACTCCTGGCGGCAGATCGTGAATCGTCTGGGAAAAACAGATCAGTTCCTCGTCCTTCGTAAGCCATTTGATGCGATCGAAGTGCGTCAACTGGCCCTGTCTCTCACCGCGAAAAGCGCGCTGCGGGATGTTCAGTTGCGGCACATGGAAAAGCTGGCCCGGGTTGTCAACGAAAGAACTCGTGCAATCTCCGCTGCCGAGAGCGCCAGCCGCGCGAAAAGTAACTTTCTGGCAAATATGAGCCATGAAATCCGCACGCCGCTGAATGGTGTGACGGGAATGCTGGAACTGTTGTCCTCGACGACACTTGACGAGCAGCAGCAACGATATGTCCACGGAGCTCAGTCGTCTGCCGATTGTTTGATGAGTCTGATCAACGGCATTCTGGACTTTTCCAAAATCGAACAGGGTATGCTGGAACTCGATCCGGTCGATTTCAATCTCCACCAATTGATTCACGATGTGGCCGACATCATGGCTCCGGCAGCGCGAAAGAGTGGTCTCGAAATTGTCTGTAAGCTGTCGCCGGATCTTCCCAAATGGGTTTCTGCGGACAATGGCCGAATGCGCCAGATTCTGCTGAATCTGGTCAGCAATGCCGTGAAGTTCACCGAAAAGGGACGTGTCTCGATTGAAGCTCAGAAGCAGTACACCGATATCGGTGATCTGATGGTCCGCATCGCGGTCAGTGATACAGGGATCGGCATCCCTGTTGACCGCCGACATCGACTGTTCAAACTGTTCTCACAGGTCGACGGCAGCACGACTCGGCGATTCGGAGGCACGGGGCTTGGGCTGGCTCTGTGCAAGAAACTGGTTGAGCTGTTCGGCGGTGAAATCGGCGTCGAAAGCGAATCCGAAAAGGGCTCGACGTTCTGGTTTACGGTCTGCCTGCAGCCGCCATCAGAAGAACATCCGGAGGACAAAGCGGAATTGACTGGCGCAACAGATTTGATTCGCACGGAGCCAGTGACAGAACAGTCTTCTCGCGACTTCCGCGTTCTGGTGGCTGAAGATTACGAAATCAATCAGGTCGTTGTCCGTGAGTTTCTCCGCAGGTTCGGTCTCGAGTGCGAAATCGTCGGAGACGGTCAGGTCGCTGTTGATCGGGCCAAATCCGGCGAGTTTGACTTGATCCTGATGGATTGCCAGATGCCTCTGATGGATGGACTTCAGGCGGCCCGACTCATCAGAGATACAGAATCTCCGGACCACGGGCTTTCCCGTAACGGAAAACGAATACCGATCATTGCACTGACTGCGAACGCTGTCGCCGGTGACCGCGAAGAATGCCTCGAAGCAGGTATGGACGACTATTTGACGAAGCCAATCACCTGCCAGGCTCTGACTAACATGCTGCTTCGCTGGATGCCAATACCTCAGTCAAAAAGCCTGGAGCCCATTCCAAATGAGACGGTGCCACGCGTCTGCGTGGGAAGTGCCTCCGTCGCGGAAGCCTTCGATGTTGAACAACTGATGTCTCAGTGTTTCGGCGACTCGGATCTGGCCATCGAGCTGTTGAACATGTTTGAACTTCGAGGCCGACAGAGTCTTCGTGACCTCGAAGAAGCTATAGCAGGCAACAATCGACTGGCCGTTCAGCATTTGAGTCATGGTGTGAAAGGTGTCGCAGCCAACCTATGTGCGATGCGACTGCGAGAGTCAGCCGGTGCGCTGGAGCGTCGCGCTTTGGATGAGTCCGTGATGTTGAAATCACTGCTGGACGAAATCCACGACTTCCGCACTGATCTGATGTTGTGTCTGGAGTCCGTCCCTCGCACTCGTCAGACACTTCATCCGGAACTATGTGAAACAGCTTCAACGATGTAGGTCCAACAGCCTGTTGAATTAATCAACCGGAACGCGTTAGCGTCCGGTTTTCAACGCGAAACTGATGAAAAACAACCGGGGGCTAACGCCCTGCGGCTGATGAAGCGACTAAATCAACAGGCTGCTGATCGGTGAAGACAACTTTGTAAATTTGCAGCGCGGGTCGGGCTGATGCCTACTTTCGCTGGAGATCTGAAACACGATTTTCAATAACGCCCTTTCAAAGACAGCTCAAACTTCCCCCGAGTTGCCTTCGGATGATGAATTATGCCAACCAGCATGCTGAATGCTCGCGAACACGAGCTGATCGAGAAAACGCTTGGGATCGAAATCCCTGATCGCGCTCTCCCTGCCACGGCCGCTTCGCTGCGCAATCTGAACGCCGTTGCCGGGCCCTTTGCCTCCACGATGGCAGCCACTGACGAATTTCAGAATCGCAGAATCCTCGTGATCGATGATGAAGCAATCAATGTCCGCTTGATCCAGAAATGCCTGCAGATTGCCGGATACCGCAAAGTGGAAACGCACACAGAGCCGGAATCTGCTCTGGAACGTATCATTACGCAACAGCCCGATCTCGTAATTTGTGACGTTGTGATGAGCGTTTCCGGTCTGCAGATTCTGCAGCAGGTTGCGTCCAGCCCGGATCTGCGCAATATTCCGATGATCATGATCACAGCATCAGAAGATGAGCGAGTACGCACCGATGCACTTGAACTCGGTGCGGCCGAGTTGCTGACAAAACCATTGCGAGCGACGTCGTTGCTGCCTCGTGTTCGCAATGCACTCCTGCTGCGTTCGCAATTTGACGCGATGCTGAATCATCGCCGTGAGCTGGAATCACAGATTCAGTCTCGAACAGCAGAGTTGATGCTGTCACGACTGGAACTGATTCATTGTCTGGCGAAACTGGCAGAGTTTCGAGACAACGAGACCGGCCATCACGTCGTGCGAGTCGGTCGTTACGCTGGCATCCTGGCGCGGCAGATGGGACTTGATCGTGCCACCTGCGAACTCATCGAGCACGCGGCTCCCCTGCACGATATCGGCAAGATTGGCATCGGCGATGATATTCTGCGAAAACCTGGAAAACTAACGCCCGAAGAATTCGAAACCATGCAGCGCCATGTGGGGCTGGGCAAACGAGTGTTTCAGCCATTAAGTCACAGCGAATCTGTCCAGCTGCGTGCACACACCCGTCTCGGTGAGATGATGATCGGTGTTGGTTCCTCGCCTCTTCTCCGGATGGCGTCTGAGATCGCTCTGACTCATCACGAACGCTGGGATGGGAATGGGTACCCAATCGGTCTGAAGGGCGCAGACATCCCGCTCAGTGGCCGCATCGTGGCAGTGGCCGACGTCTTCGATGCTCTCAGCAGCAAACGAGTCTACAAGCCTGCGTTCCCAATTGATAAATGCTTCGAGATCCTGAAAGAGGAAAGTGGTACCCATTTTGATCCGGATGTTGTCGATGCCTTCATGCAGGTCCGCGATGAGATTGTGCGGATTCGCATTGAACTGGCGGACGTCGATTAATCGATCAGTCGAAGCGGCGGTAGTCCTTACCACGTAATGGCGTTAGCGTGTAGTTGTCTCAGTTCGTAGTGCCGACTTCAGTCGGCATACTTGGACAAAATCGACCATCAAAAGCCGGCTGAAGCTAGCTCTACAAGCTTAATGGAGACCAAATCAAAGCCTCGGCAGGCGTTGGATTTCGCTCTGGGTCCGCCGCTGTGAAGGTACGGCTGCGTCCGAATTCCGACCCACTGCGGCGAAACAAATTGCAATCCTTACGGCGGCTTGCCATACTCCTCGACCACAGGCACAACGCTGCTTCCCACCACACTCCTGCTCGCCGTAACCCGCATTCGGAGACTGATGTTGACGACATCTGCTCTCAGAACAATTTGTTTGATGATCCTGACGGCTTTCGCTTTCAATCATGGCGTGCTGGCTGATGATCAGGCGGCCTCATGGAGTGCGATTGAAATTTCGCCGAACCAACTGGACATCGCGTCACCGGAAAGTTCCGATCAGTTTCTCGTCACTGCGATTGATTCCCTGGGACGGCGAATTGACGTCACTCGATCCGCCACCTTGTCGTTGACTAATGCAAATGTCGCCGCTGTCAGCGGGACAGGTCGCATTGATCCACTTTCGGAAGGGGAAGCCACACTGACGGCTCGTTACAGTGAATTATCTGCAACGGCCTCGATTCGAGTTCACGGCATCTCCAGACCGACGCCTGTATCGTTTCGACATGATGTCATTCCGATACTTTCCAAGTCTGGTTGCAACTCTGGTGGCTGCCATGGCAAAGCGGAAGGACAAAACGGCTTTCGGCTCAGCGTATTTGGATTTGATCCCGGCCACGACTTTGATGCCATTGTTCGCGACAGTCATGCTCGTCGAGTTTTCCCGGCTGCTCCCGAACAAAGCCTGCTGATTCGTAAAGCGGTCGCCAGTGTTCCTCACGGTGGCGGTCGACGAATCGAACTTGGATCGCGCTGGCACAGGATGCTGATTCGCTGGGTCTCCGAAGGGTTGTCTCTTGATGACGAATCCGGAGATCCAATCGTTGCGATCAGAACGGAACCAGCAGACATCGTTCTTTCGCGGCAGGGAACTCAGCAGCTTCGTGTTGTGGCACTCTGTCAGTCGGGGGCAGTCCGAGGCATCACTTCGGAAGCCGATTTTCAGTCCAACAATGACGTCGTCGCCGCCGTCAGTCGAGAAGGCCTGATCCAGGCAACCAATGTTCCGGGTGAAGCCGCTGTCCTCGTTCGATACATGGGACATGTGGCCGTCAGCCGAGTTACTCTGCCGGGCCCCGAGATCAACTTTACTCGTCCGGCCAGCAACAGTTTTGTCGATGATCTTGTCTGGGATAAGTTACAGAAACTCCAGATCCAGCCCAGTGAATTGGCCAACGACGCCATGTTTTTGCGACGCGCTTTTCTGGACACGATTGGAACACTTCCAACACCCGCCGAGGTTCGTTCGTTTATTGCTGACACCGATCCCGACAAACGTCGAAAACTCGTGGACAGACTTCTTGAGCGCCCTGAATACTCCGAGTACTGGGCTCAGCGATGGGCCGATCTGCTGCAGGCCGACAAAGACATTATCACGCCACAGGGCACCGTGGCGATGACTCGCTGGATCCACCAGCAGATTCAGGCAAACACGCCCTGGGATCGCCTGGTCCATAATGTTCTGACGGCCCAGGGATCAACGGTTGGAAACTCACCGGCAGGCTTCTTTCAGGTACAGGCTGATCCGGAAAAAGCCGCTCGCGCCGTGAGTCAGTTGTTTCTCGGAATCCGAATCGAATGCGCTCAGTGTCATCACCATCCGTTCGAACGATGGGACCAGAAAGACTACTTCGCTCTGGCAGGTTTCTTCACAGGAGTGGATCGAAAATCGTTGCCGGGTGGAGCTCTCAAGATCGTTGATAAACCTGGAGAAGACCTGAAGCACCCTCGAACCGGTGAACTTGTTCCGGCCGCGGGTCTTGGTGCAGCACCTGCAACTTTTCCGGAACCCAAAGACCGACGCCGGGTCCTGGCTCAGTGGCTGACCTCCAGCGACAATCATCAGTTTGCACGGAGCCTCGTCAATCGACTCGTCGCTCACTATTGGGGTCGTGGTCTGGTTGAACCCGTCGATGATCTGCGAGCGACAAATCCCGCCTCCAACGAACCGCTGATGCAGGCTTTGACTCAGCACGTCATCGACTTGCGATTCGATATGAAGGCTCTCACAAAGACACTGCTGAATTCTCGCGTCTATCAGCTCGATTCAACAATCAATGACTCGAATCGGCTGGATGAACAGAATTATTCGCGAGCAGCCGTTAAGCCGATGCCGGCTGAAGTGCTGCTGGATGCCATTTCTCAGGCCACCGGAATCCCGGAACGATTCAACGGTTGGCCGGAAGGCTACCGTGCTATTCAGGTCTGGGACAATAAGTTGCCATCGCTGTTTCTGGAAACATTCGGCCGACCCGTGCGTCAATCCGTATGTGCCTGCGAGCGCGGTGTTGAACCGAGTATGGCTCAGGCTTTGCACCTGATGAACTCCGAAACCACAACTGCAAAGATTGAAGACCGCCGCGGAAGAGCGGCCTCCCTGGCTGCGTCTGAACTTCCGCCAAATGTCCTCATCGAAGAACTCTATCTGGCCACGGTTTCCCGGTTCCCGGTTGCTCAGGAACAGGAACTGATGCAGCAATCACTGACAAACACGGACGATCGTCGCAAAGCCGTTGAAGATATTCTGTGGACTCTGCTGAATACTCGTGAGTTTGTGTTTAATCATTGATGACACGATGTCAGCACGATTGTTGACAGCGCTGGAAAGATCTCGAAAGCCCCGTCGGCGGAGCGACGGGTGTACGGTTCGCCCGTCGCTCCGCCGACGGGGTCTGTTCCTGCCGAGTAGCCATCTCATGAGATCCTGGTCACTCATCAAGTTATCTGCACTGTGTGTAGTCCTCTGTGGTAGATCTTCATTACTGCAGGCCCAACAGCCAACGGCCGGAGAGATTTCTCCACGGAAGTATGAAGTTCTCTCAGAGCTCAACCAGAATGCTGGCATGCGTGACGGCGTCGAACTGAAGGTCGCCATTTTTCGGCCGAAGAGCGACGAACGTTTTCCGGCAATTGTTTACCTGACTCCGTACAACAAATCTGGCAACACAGCGCGAGCTCAGTTGTTTGCGGCTCGCGGTTATGTCGTTATCAACGCGGATACACGAGGGCGATTTGAATCCGGCGGCGACTGGGATCCATTCTCTCCGCTGCACAAACAGGACGGCTATGACCTCGTCGAGTGGGCGGCGAGACAACCATGGTCGACAGGAAAGGTCGGAATGTTCGGCCTGTCTTACATGGGCTGGACTCAGTGGTGGACCGCCACTCAAGCGCCGCCTTCGTTGAAGTGCATCGTTCCGGAAGTTGCCCCGCCCGACAATTTTTACAACTGCCCTTACCAGAACGGCATCTTTGTCTGCTGGATGATGGACTGGGCCGGCATGGTCAGCGGCCGAAATCCTCATAGTTCCGGTCCCGGACCTTATGGCGGATTTGCAGTCAATCGCGAAGCGGCTTATCGCAATCTGCCCTACATCGACTTCGAAAAAACACGCCATCATCTTCCGACAGACTGGTGGAAGAAGTGGATTTTGCAAAACACGGCCGAAGGGGAATACTGGAAGGCCATCGCGTACCAGAAGCCTGAAGAATACAGTCGAGTCACCGTCCCCTCACTTGGTGCAACCGGCTGGTTCGATGCCAACTTCCCGGGAACCCCCGGCAACTATCTGGCCATGAAGAAGTATGGCGCGACTCCCGAAGCCAGAAGCCCTCGAATGGTGATCGGTCCCTGGGAGCACATCATCAACACTCATCGCATTGCCGCCGATGTGGATTTCGGACCTCAAGCCATCATCGACTGGAACGGTTATGTGTGTCGCTGGTTTGACTATCACCTGAAAGAAATCGAGAACGGAATTCTGCAGGATCCTCCGATTCATCTGTTCGTGCTGGGGCGCAATGAATGGCGAACCGCGCAAGAGTGGCCTCTGCCAGAGACACAATGGACGAAGTACTATCTCCATAGCGGCGGCAAAGCGAATTCCTCCTCCGGCGATGGCAGTCTGTCGACATCTCCTCCGGCAGCAGAATCACTCGATCATTATACCTATGATCCTGAGGATCCGACGCCTTCTGCAGCGTTTCAGAACGGTCATATTGATGGGCCACGAGACATCTCCGTGTCAGCCAAACGAAACGATGTTCTGGTCTACACCACGCCAGTTCTGGAGAAAGACATCGACGTGATCGGACCGATCACCGCAAATCTCTACGCAGCCACCAGTGCCAAAGACACGGACTGGATGGTACGACTCTGTGATGTCAGTCCGGATGGGAGATCGTCGTTTCTGGCGGAAGGTGTGATGAGAGCTCGCCATCGCGATCCGGAAATCGGCGGAGCATTCAATGCTTCTCGGTTGAGCACTTTGGAGCCGGATAAAGTCTATCCTTATGTCATTGAATTCTGGCGTCCAACAGGAAATCGGTTTCTCGCGGGTCACCGTATCCGTGTTGAAATCTCAAGTAGTTACTATCCCTATTATCTCCGAAACCTGAACACCGGCGAAGACAACATCGGTCTGGCCACCAAACCCGTGGTCGCTGATCAGACAATTTTCCACGATACCGAGCATCCATCGCATCTTGTGCTGCCGGTGATTCCAATTCCTTGAACATGCGATCAACGTATGTCCTCTTGTCAGAACCGCCTGTTTTCGCGATTCTTCCGCTGGATTCACGAGGAATCGAAACCCTGTTTACGGACGAGAAGCGAAAATGTTGCGAGCGAAGATCTCTCGGACTGCGTTGGCGATTGCTGTATCTTTGACTGCCGCAGAACTGTTGTCGGCCGGCGAGGTTCAGGAGACATTTCTGAGTGAAGGGGTAACTCAGCGAGTCGGTGGCTATCGCCCGATTCGCGGCGAGATGGATCAGGAAGCGTCCATCGTCACGAAGACTCCCGCAGACCTGAAGGCACCGAAGTTCGGCTGGATTGAAATCGGCGAACAGAAATGGGCGTTTGCGATCGATGAGCCGGAAGAAGGCGATGCTCGCCTGTTTGTCGACACCAATGGCGACGGCGATCTGACGAATGATCCTGCCACCGAATGGAAAGCTCGCGAGCAGGGCGAATTCAAAACACACTTTGGACGTGCTCAGATTCAATTGAATGAAGAGAAGACCGGTTGGCTGGGAATGTATCGCTTCGACCCTGCGGACAAACGACGGGCTCAGCTCAAGAACACGTTGATGTACTATCCGGATTTTGGCTCTGAGTACTCCTTTGAACTCGATGGCCAGATGTTGTCAACTTTCGTCGATGGGACCATTAACGACCAAAGTCGTCTGCCAATTGATCGCGATGGCAACAAGAAAGTCAGTCGCCGTTTCGAGATGGCTCGAATTGGCCAGCCGTTCAACTTCACAGGCACGAGTTATGCTTTCGAACTGAAGGACGGCAAACTGCTGCTGGAAACGGCCGCAGAACCTGTCGAACAATTGCCACTTCCTCCGAACCTGACTGTTGGTCAGCCAGCGCTTTCGTTTACAGCAAAGACGATGGATGGAAACACGGTGGAGTTTCCTGGTTCGTTCAAGGGCAAGATCGTGATGCTGGACTTCTGGGCCACATGGTGCGGCCCGTGCATTGGCGAGATTCCCCATATGAAGGAAGCCTATGCAGCGTGGCACGACAAAGGGTTTGAAATCCTGGGAGTGAGCTTTGATCAGGAAGACATGGAAGAGAAGGTGACGGAGTTTCTGAAAGAGAAAGAAATCACCTGGAGCCAGATCTACGAAGGCAAGGGCTGGGAAACGTCTCTTGGGATCTCACACGACGTAGGTGGCATCCCGTTCGTATTGCTCGTTGACGGCGACACCGGCGAAATCCTCGCCGAAGCCCGCGCTCTTCGTGGTCCGGGGCTGTCTGAGTTCATCGGCAAGGCACTGGAGAAGAAGAACGGGGAACAATGATCGGTCGCGGCCGGGCAGGGTGGCGGGAATGGGTAGTGCCGAGTTTGCTGGATGAATTTGAGATCTCAAATTTGAAATTTGAAATGCTTCGTCTTTGCAGTTCAATCATCTGAGGTGGCGACAACTTGCTTTTTGCCGCTGGTGCTAAACATCTTGATTCGATGGTGACTCCTTCTGCACCTGCTGTCCTCGCAGCCTTTCCCGCTCGCGTTCTGCCTGAGCTTCTTCTGCATTCTTTCGAACCTGGTCGACAAAGCGATCGGTCCTCTGTTTGTTATCAAACGCTCGCTTCGACTGGTCGTTGAGATGCCGTTGCCCGGTGATATCGCTGTTCTGCAAACTGTTTGCCCAGCCTCGTAACTGCCGCGAGATGCCTTCGGCATTTGATTTCAAATTTGAAATTTGAGATCTCAAATTCTCAGGCGGCTCCATGCGTTCAATGACGCACAACATTGAGCGAACTTCGCCTGCGGAACCTCGAGCGATGTAAATGAACTGAAGCAGTTCATTCGTTGAGCCTCGTTCAAACCCTTCAGCGATGTTATTGGAAACAGACAACGCAGCACGTTGAAGCTGATTTGCCAGATCACCTTTGCCTCGAAACCAGGGATGACTCGACCACGCGAAGATCTGCACGGCCAACTCCGCAGCAGCTTTCCACACCGGCAAATCTTCGAAGCGTTCGTACTTCATGAGTCGCCTTCGGCGAATTTGAGATTGGAGATTTCAAATTTGAAACAACACCAACGGGCACTGCGATTCATTTTGAAATTTCAAATCTGAAATTTCAAATACGGATCTGAAAGGCACCCAATTCATCGACGCACTTTCAATTTGCCAACCAGAGCAACCGAGCCGCTCGCGAAAACACGTCTGCACATATTGCCACCCGAGAAACTGTTGGAAACCGCTCTTGTAGACATCGGATGTGATAGCCAAGAGCTTTCTCTACTGACGTCTGCCTTGACACCTCAGTTAAACAGTTCATCTTGCTCTGCACGGTAATCAAGAAACGAGTAAGCCTCGAAGATTACGGGGATGATTGTGTCAATCACGGATTTCAGACCGAGCCGGATCGTATCACCGGCAGCCGATTGCAGTAGCGCGGACATCGGCAACATTCGCAGTTCGTCTGCGCCGATAGTGGCAATTTGAACTGAGTCGTCTCCAATCTCTTTCTTAACAGCAGCCCAATCGATCGTTCGCAACGCTTTCCAGAATCCGTCGAACGCTTTTCCATAATCGCGGAGCAGATAGCAAACAGAGACATGAGCGCAACCATGTGAGTAGATCACACCGTCTCGAATTCCTATTGAGTCCTTTCCAAAGATCGTGTCGTATGCCTTCTTGCTTGGGTTCCAACCACGAGGGATTCGCTTAGCTGGGTCGCCGTATGCCAGCCATCCTATGTGAGGAACAAGAAAGTACCGCACAAACTTATAACGATCCACGATTTCGGAAAAATGCAAGAATTGACTCCATACATCCCATCGCTTGATTCGTCCATTCAGGAAGCTCTTTACATGGCTTTCAGCTTGCCGGGATAGAAACAACGCTCCGTAGAATTCCTGGATCGATTTATGTGCGAACCGACAAGTATGCCCCTCTTCCAGAATCAAGTTGGTACCGTGGACGATATCGTCGACGGCTCCCGCTGGATCAAGGGCGTGACCGGCAAACTTAATCGCTTCACGGCCCAACTCGATCAAACGGGTTCGGGGCAGTTCCACTTCTCCGAGTTTTCGCGTACAGAATGATAGGTAGCAGAATACATCCGACAACTCCGTCTCGGTTGCATCTGAGTATCTCTGACGGACATATCCTTTTGTTTGATCATGACGTCTCAGCAGTACATCGAATAGATCTCGAAAGAATGCTTGCTCGGTCTCCGGAAACTTCTGAGTTAATCGGTAGTGCAGCAGCAGCAAAGCAACCATCAACGGGGTATCTAGCAATTGGCTGAGTTCGTGATTCGACTTCTTTACCTCGGATTCGACTGTACTGGGATCGTCGGAGTCCCGACACATCCTCTTCAACGCATCGATGGCTTCACCGTTCTGCAGGTAAGAAATTCTTGCCACACGAAAGCATGGCGAAGACTCAATGTTGAGCGCTGGTCGGCTGCTCACGAGAATCGTTGATTCCGGATACCGGCGTGTCAAATCTTCGATGTCCTTACGTGCCTTTGACTGGAGGTTTGGCGGAATCTCGTCAAACGCGTCTAGGAAGACCGTTGTTTCCGGACGGTGAAGAAGTAGGGCGAATACTTCGTCGTGTTTGTCGAAGCCCAGATTTTGAAGTTCATTCTGAATTAGTTCGGTGATGTCCCGAAAATTTGCCAAGTTTCGGAGCTCTACAAAGATCGGTAAACGGTGCTGGAGGATCTCTTGCAGGGCCAAGTAACGGAAGAGAATCGATTTGCCTTGGCCAGCAGTCCCTGACACGACGCATCGCCTGAATTCGCGAAAATCCCTAGAGGTTTCGCTTTCACCGACTGCATTGCGTCGGGCAGGTAGCGAACATGTTGAGCGGAATAGAACTCTGTGAGGGAGATCGGCGATTCTAGACACAGCAGGGTCTTGACTTCGTTGAGCCATTGAACTCTGGTCAGCAAGGTCTTTGCCAATGCCTCTGACTTGAGCTTCAATTGAAAACGCCCAATTACGCTTTTCAAAGCATTTGCCAATTCTTGCGCCAGTGGGCGAAGTGCCGCTTAAAGTAGCTGCCGTCGTTAGTGTTGCAACCATCGAGTCTGCTTCATGCTTAGCTGAAAGGAGATTTTTGCGTTTGACATTCTCAGTGTTTACTTCGAGACCAAATTGGGAACGCCAGGAGCCTCAATGCTCATGCCCCTTGAACAACCCGCGTTCTCCCTTATCGCCACCGCCCAGCACATACGCCAGCAAGTCGAAAATCTCTTCGCGAGTCAATTTATTCAGCACGCCTTTCGGCATGATGCTGACTTCACTTGGCGTGCGTTCTTCGATGTCGGATTTGAGCACCACGGTGATTTTGTCCGGGGCAAAGGGGTTGTCGATAAGTTTCAAAGAGTCGCCGGTTTCTTCGACGATGAGGCCCGTGAGAACCTTGCCGGACGTCAGTGAGATCACGTTCGACTGATACTTCTTGTCGACCTTTTTCGATGGGTTCAGAATGTGTTCCAGCACATCGACTTTTGAATACTCGGGCGGCAGCTTGGTCAGGTCAGGTCCGACATTGTTGCCCTGGCCGTTCAGCTTGTGACAACCCACGCACGCCGCAGCTTTGAAGAGCTGCTGGCCGACCGCGAAGTTGTTGGCTCGATGGGATAAATGCATCACATCGCCCTTCAGATCATCCAACTGCCAATCCGTGTTGCGGCCGAGATATTTCAACAGATCATCTTTCATCTCCAGCTTGTTGGCGGCAAGGTACGCGGCCGGATCAGCTTCGTAAGCTTTCAAATCAGCGACGACATAAAGTGCTCCATACATGCGCCGCCAATGACCGGGGTACGTGCAAACGTACGGATAAATCCCCGGTTCTTTCGGCACTTCAAAGAAGATGGAGTCGGTCTGTTCCGGCTGAACGAGTTTGCTCGCAACCAGAATCTTGTCGCTCTTCGGGATGAAGTTGCGAGACGCTGCATCGGCGTCTCGCCCCGTGGCTTCAGCAAGCTCGCCGACTTCGGCCATGGTGCCGGGAAGCACCACGGCAAAGTTGTGAGGCATGTTGTCGGTGTTGGTCAGTCGGAACTCAACCGGACGACCGGCCTGAACGGCAACGGTTTCGCGATCGTAGATCATACGTTCGCGAACCGTGCCCAACGCGATCAGCGGCACAACGACTTCTGACAGTCGCTTCTCAAAGCGAACTCGGCCGGCATCATCCAGACGAGTACGAACGCCTTCCGCGATCTTCAGTGCGAGTTGAGCCTGATCGGAATTGCGGTCCTTTGGCTCACGGCTCGCAAGGTATGAAACAGCGGCTTCGGCGAGCTTTCCAAGCTGTTCCTTCGGCCATGCTTCGACCGGAATCGTGGACAGTGATTGCAGGCTTGTGTTGACGGACGCTCGTTCCTTCAGCAGGCTTGCCAGCAGCGTGGTTTTCCCGGCTTCGTTGCCGGGGATGTCCATGATGGCTGCGATCCCCAGATCCTGCACCGTCTGTTCGGCGGCCGACACCAGCACGCTGGCCGGAATCTCCTGCTTCTCCAAGCCGGGGCCGCTCCACGACATATTGAGGCCATCGCCGCCGCCATTATCAAAGTACGTAGCGACGATCGGATGCAGGCCGGCATTGAGCTGAACCGTGCCGTTCTTTTCGACCATGCCGTGAAGGCCGTCGTTATCGATCAACTGTTCGCCGTCAATGTAGAATCGAGAACCATCGTCGGAGGCGATGAAGAACGTATACTTGCCGGGCTTGTCGATCACGATATGACCCGTGAACATCAGGGCGAAAGCATCGCGAGTTTTCAGCACCGGCTGATCCATCACGATTGTTGTGGCCACGCCGGTATTGGCCGGTGTCATGGCCTGCAGTGTTTCACGAGCCACGTTGCTGGGGCTTGGTGCATAGAAGTCGACCTTCAGGCCCGGCTGAGTCAGCGGTGAAGAGCCTTTCGAGCCTGCCAACGTCGGGACAAGTTTCGCCAGTCGATCAAACAGAGAGTTCTTTGCTTCCGCCGATGACACCAGCGAGACGGCTCGCAGGGCATCTTCCAGCTTAAGTTGTTCCTTTTCGACGGCCGCAAAGACCGCATCCCCGTTGTTGTCCGCACTGATCCAGGCGGCAATGGCGACTCGACGAGTTTCCCCGGACTTGGCAGTGGTTGCGAGTGTCGCAATTCGGTCGCGAACCTTCGCCAGCTGATCGGCTGGCTGGCTGGCCAGCAACTGGCTGAGACTATTGAGCACATTCACGCTGGCTTTGGCGTTCAGCTCCTCGATCAGGGTGAAGAGTTCTTCAATCTCAGCGACGTTGCGAAGTTTCGCAAGGCCGGTCAAGGCTGTCTGAAGTGTCTCGACTGGGACATTTTCGCGAGTCAGGATGGCTCGATATACGCCTTCTGTCTTCTCCATCTTCAGCAGGTCTTCAACGCTGGCGTTGGAGAGTGCATAGGCTTCGGCATTGCGGGAAAGCTTTTCTCCGCGAGCCAGTGTATCTCGAATTGCTGTGTCGAGATTAATGATGCCGCGAGCTTCGTTGATGACGTAAGTGAGCTGTGGATCCTGCTCGGTTTGCATGGCGGCGAAGATGATTTCAGCAGCGAGCTTACCTTTTGTATGTGTTGCAGCGACGACTGCTTCGGCACGGACCTGCGGAGATGAATCGGAGGCTAACTTCAGCAGTTCTGCCTCGGTTTTCGGAGACTCAGCCATTGGATTTTGGAGCACGACTTCTCGATGACGGTCACGCAGGAATCGGACGCCGGCAGCACGAGCCTTTTCGTCAGGGCTTTCAATCACGGCATGAACCAGGTCGACTGGAAACTTTCGATGCTGCTGATGCACCCAAAGTGCCTCAACCAGATTCCTCGCATGTTCCGGCTTCTTCGCATCAAACTGCTTCACCCATTCCGTGACTGCTTTCACAACTTCATCCGGATTACGCGATGTCAATTCCAGCCGCGCTCGATAGCGTTCGGCAAGCGTCTCTGAGCCGAGGGCTGCAACAACGTCTGCCGTGCTGGCCTTGTCCAGCTTCAGCACTGGCTGAGTTTCCCGACCTTCGGCGGTGACTCGGTAAATTCGCCCGTGGAGATGGTCACGACTTGGGTCGCGGAGGTTGTGCTGCATGTGGCCGATGATGGGGTTCTGCCAGTCGAGCACATACAGGGCTCCGTCGCCGCCGATCTCCATGTCGCTCGGTCGGAAGTTCTGGTCGGAGGAATAGAGGATCGGCTCGACTTCCTTCGCGAAGAAGCCGGCGCCGCGTTTCTCGAACTTGTACTGAGTCACTCCCTGGAAGCCGATCACGTTAGCGATCAGAAGATTGCCTCGGTTCTCTTCGGGGAAATGCTGACTGTCCAGAATCTGAATTGCCGGAACCGGGCGAACTCGCTTTTCATAAAGCTGCCCGGGAGCACCATGTCCCGGCATGCCGATGTAGTTGCCCGTGCCGCCGGTTCCGTCGGTTGCGAATTGATTGCCCCACTGGTCGAACACATCGCCGTGAGGATTCGGGCCGATCGGGAAATGGAAGTTGATATCAAACGTGACTGGATCCCATTCGTAAACTCCCGTGCCGCCCGTTCCAAATCGCTTGGTCGAGCCCCATGGAGTTTCGAAGTTCTCCGCGTGGAAGATCCCGCGGGAGAAATAGAACTTCCCGCCGGGGCTCATCACAAACGCGTTGGCCGTGTGATGTGTATCTGCGGAATCAAGACCGTGGAAGATGCGTTCCTTCACGTCGGCTCGGTCATCGCCATCAGTGTCTTTGAGGAAGAAGATATCTGGAGCCATCGCGACCAGCACGCCGCCATTCCAGAACTCGAAGCCCGTTGGATTGTGCAGACCGTCAGCGAACGTGATGCATCGATCGGCCACGCCGTCGTTGTCATCGTCCGGGAAGATCAGCAGCTTGTCGTTCATCGCCTCCAGCGGATTCCAGTGCGGATAGGTCGGCCACGCAGCGACCCACAGACGTCCATCGGGATCAACGGCACTCTGCACGGGATTGACAAGGTCGCTGAACATCTCTTCGGAAGCGAAGACGTTGACTTTCATCCCCTGATGGATCGTCATCTTGTCGATAGCTTCTTTTGCACCAAGGAACTTATGAAGTCCACCGTCAAGTTCCCCTGGTTTGTTGGTTTTGACCTCGAGAGGTTTGGGAAGATTGCTGTCGTCAGGCTTGATGTCTTTTCCATGAGCAGCGGCCCAGATCACGGCATCGCGATTGGCGGTCATCACTTCCAGGATTTCCAGTTCTCGCTGCATCACCTCGAAGTTGGTTTGTCCATCGACAAATTGCAGGCCAGATCGGCCGCCGAACACGCTGTAGCCGTCGGTGGCTCGATAAACGTTGTGCCAGATGCGGTTCTTGGCGAGGACAGCGTTTCGAACGGTGTCCAGCTTGAGTTGCTCCGGTTGAGCCGTCTTCAGACCAGTGAGGACCTCGCGATCGATCGCCATCGCGACAAGCGAGCTGCCGAAGTCCGTCACATGGACTCCATTAATTGTCTGAGTCGGGATGATGATCTGACCGTCCTTGACCTGGCCATTGTATTCGTAGCCGAAGCGATCGACTTTCTGGCCTTCCTGATGGCGAAAAACATTCAGATCCATGCTGGTCACAGACTGGGCTTTCTTCGAAGACTGAAACAAGTCAACGAACAGCACCTTCCGTTCAGCCGCGATCTTCCCCATTTCCGTCGAATACAGTTCCAGATTGGTATTCTGTAACTTCCCGTCGGGCAAATGCGGCCACTTCAAATCCTCAAACGCAATCGGCGAACACAGCACCAGTCGCGGAGCGGATTCTCCGTTGTACTTCTGGCTCAGCGTATGACTGATGAAGTCCTCAAGCTGCTTTCGAAACTGTGGCAGGCCTGCTTCACCCGCGTACGATTCGTTGTAGCCGAAGAACGCAAAGATCACGTCGACCTTGACCTTGTTCAGCCATTCATCCGGCGAACCAAAGTTATCCGAACGAGGCCGCTCAGTCAGGGTATCGCCACTGAACCCAAGATCTCGCACGACAAGATTGTGTTCCGGGAAGCGATAGTGCAGAGTCGCCTCCAGATGACCGTAATGCTGCAGGCGATCGGCCAGAGTATTGCCGACAATGGCGATATGATCACCTTTCTCCAGCTTCAACAAGTCCTGCTGAGCTTCCGCTGATGAATTCAGCATCAACAGCAGACCAGAAGCCAGAACAAAGGCGCGACGAGCGGAAGACAGCAGCATGGGCTACTCTCCGAAGGCGGGTGGTGAGGAAGCGTACACGGGGGAAACTCCGGACAGCTTCGCAAGTTCTGACAGGTGGTCAAGCGAAGGCGAGACTACTGCTCAGTCGATTCTGCGAGAGCGCCGGTGGCGAGTGGTTTTACCCCGATGATTTCTACAGCAGGAGCTCCCGGAAAGCGGTAAGTGATTCCACGCCACTCATGCCGTCGAATGAACTGTGCGTGCAGGCAGGCAACGAAGTTCATGTGATTTAGTAACGTCAGAGCAACAGGCGACATCAACCAGTGCCAAACCGTAAACCTTGGAACATCAACTCCCGCCAATCGCTTCTGGCGTCGAACGAGGGCAGCTCCTGTTGCCAGTTCGATCACAACGGAGAGGCAGATCATCGCGTAACCCGCGACAATCTGCCACCATAAGAAATCTGCACCCGTGCAAAAATAGATGTTGGCTCCGATCAACAGGAAGCCAAGCAGAAAGTTTGACCCAAACACAAAAATCCAATGCGGATTATGAAGGCGAACCGTCAGGTACTGCCGAACCAGGAAGTTATAAAATCCTCTCACAGAACAGTCTTCGGGATTGACGATCGTCGCTTCCGGAACAAATTGAACTCGCTGACGATTCTGCAGCACGAATGTCGCGATTGTTGAATCTTCGCCAAACGCTGATTCAAGCCGACTGCGGAGCTCCGGATGAGAGATGACTGAAGATCTCATCGCCATGCAGCCTCCCCACGGAATGTTAACGGCATTCATCACCGTGACCGCACAGCCGTTCCACAAAAATCTGACCATACTACCCAGTGTAGGCTCAGCCGGAGCATACCAGCGATTACCGGTGGCTACGGCCGCACCGTTCATCAGAGGAGAGACCAGTTCCCGCAGGCACGACTGATGAACCAGAGCATCACCGTCAAAAACGGCCACAACGCTACAATCTCCGGGGAGATCAGCAGAACCTCGGAGCATGCCAGCGACCTTTCCACTGCAGTGCAATGGCCGATCACCAAGGTACATTACATCCGTATTGCTGGGTTGGCACTCTCGAAGAAACTTTTCCACTATGGCACGAGCTGGATCGTGGGGGGAATCAATAACAAGCCGCAGACGATACCTCGGATAATCCATAGTCGTCAGCCGCCGCAATGTTTCGGAAAGAAACTCATCACCGCCGCGCAACGCCATCACGGCAATCACAAACGGAAGTTCCTGATCAGGAAGTGGTGAATTGGGCGGTCGCCGAAATGCCAGTACGAGTCGTCTGGTCAATACCAGGCGCATAATCGCGACCACGGCAAACAGGCTTAATATCATGAGTTCAACGGAAGTCACTCGTCAATCCCTCATTAGACCGACTTAGGGACCTGAAACCGTTGAACCAAATCATCTCTCCAGCGACGATCCGTACCTGCCTTCATCTGAGCGATCGCACAATGGATAGCATTCGAGTATCTGCCAAACTTCAGCAACAGACCACCGAAATTGACCGCACTCAGATTCGTATTCTGAGGTGGAGCCGGAGCTTTCTCCAGAGCAATGGGGTCCCAGAAGAAACGACCATCCACCGGGTGTAAACCCTGCTGACGATACAGTTCTTTGCAACCGCTGTATTTTCGACTGGACTTGAGGTGTGTGACGCGATGCCAGCTGGTAAAGAAGAAAGGAGAATGAGCCAATAGCCATCCACCCGGCTTCAGCCAGCGAGCGAACATGCCGACACAGTCTGGCGGCGATGGCACATGCTCCAGCACGTCAAGGCTGATCACAACATCAAACTCGCCGGCCGGCAGAGACTCAGCAGATTGAACAATGTTCACAGCTTGCTGATTGGCCGCGAAAACCTGCCGGGCGAAGTGAACACATTCATCAGCGACCTCGTAATAAGTGACCTGATGTCCCGCAGCAGCGAGGTAAACGCTGTCAAAGCCCAGACCATCTCCAAAACTCAGCACCTTCAGGCTCCTTCCAGGCGCTCGCTCAGCAAGGAACCGGCCCATCCAGTCGCGCATCTCCAGTTTGAGCGGTGCTCGATTCCAGACAGATGTCTCGTAGAGAAACGAGCGGGTGGTTCGATAAAACTCGATCAACTGGTCAGACCAGACGTGTGGCTGCACACCGGCGTTCTTCAGATCACGACGGACATTTGTTCCCAGACAGGTTTCCTCGTCAATTAACCGCTGGACCACAACATTCTCGGATTCACCGGTCGCTTCACACAACAGGCGGATCAGTTCGTCATTGTCGTCCAGTGGGTGAACGGCAGGAGAGGGAACCTTCGCAGCCGTATGGGATGAGTTCTTAGTGTTCAGAAGTAATACCTCGCGATTGGATTCACATTAATCACGTGCGCACATACCGCCGCCGTTGTATCTATTTCAGTCATCAATGTGACTTGAATATCCATACAAATCAAACACCCATTTCAGGCGAGAGTGAACTCGCCGCATGGTGTCTTCATTCATGCGAAATGCATTCTTTTTATAGGCTTTCAGAGCTGGCAACTGGGCCTGAATCTTTGGTTCCACCAGATCCCATCCAGGAAGACCGAGCGATTGATATATTTGACGAATCTGCCCCAGCGGATCCTGCTCCAGATCCTCAAACCGTACTTCGTGCAGCCTACCGGCAGGGATCAGGCCTTTGGTGGCTTCATAGGTGCGCAGGCACTTTTCGTAAAAGTGCAGGGTGTCTTCTTCATTGGCTGTAAAATCCGGAGGCCCCAGAGAGTTCTCCGCAAACATCGTCCTGCGCAGATGCAGTGTCGACTGATAAACTGCATAGGGATCCCGCCGGATGTAAACAAAACGAGCATCCGGGAACATTTCCAGCAACGTGGTGATCCGAAACGTATGGGCTGGAGTTTTCGTAACGATCGAACAATTCTTCCGATAGGTCAACTTCCTCAGCAGCCTCAAAAAAGACTGCTTCCAGATCGTTCGCTCCGACTCCGTCATGTCGCGAGGATCAAAGAAACGTTCATATGCGTCTCGACGGTCGGAGAAGGCTGTCATCAGATAGGGCGAAATCTGACAATCGAGTGCCAGAGCAATATCTTCTTCCTGAGGCTCATCCCAACCGGCCGCCACATTGTCCATCGGGCGCGTTGCCGGCAGAAACCGCCGAGTAAGTGGAGCCAGAATTCGCTCTGTCAGTAAAAAATGACCCGGGTTGACGCACTGATAGAGATTCGGAAAGGTTACCTGAGGATCAAGCGACATCAGATTGTGCAGCATTGTCGTCCCGCTCCTCCAGTGTCCGAGGATGAACAATGGGGGATGGACAATCTCAGTGCGAGCGATGCGACCACCGAAGAATAGTTTTTCCAGCACGCTGTAGGCTGAATTGAGGCCACTGACGAGTGCAATCGTGATCCATCGCGGAAGATATCGCCAGGAAATCCTTGGTTTCATCCGGATCAAATGCCAGAGACCGGATATCGTGAGACCATGCCACATGCAGATCAAACCCTGCCGTGAAACCTTCACTGCAGGCTTTGATGTCTCAGAAGGACCATGTTGATTCGGAATTGGTGAACTCATGGATCAGGTATGGGACAACAATGGGAACACTGAAACGAGATGACAGAGGCTGGGGCAAGGCGACAACTGGAGCGTTACAAACGGTTTTCTAATCTGTAACGACCTTTCTCCACTCGCACCCCGAAGGCATTTGACCATTGACCTCCCGGAGCCGCAAAAATCGACAGGATCGAATTGCCCCCCGAAGTGAAACACCAGCTGCCGGGCGCATAGTGTCATCTTTTGCCCCCGTGTGGCCAACCGTTGAACGATTCTAGTACAGGAATTTGTAGGAATTCGTCCGTTGACCGAGTGCACTTTGGGCGTACACTCCCGGCATGGCGAGAAACGAGATCAGCCCAGAGTTTGAAAAAATACTTCGTACCGCAGCGCGGCTGGCGGAAGAGGTGCATGCTGCAGCCCTGATTTTGCTCGCTGAACAGCCCGTAGACTTCGCGATGCTGAAGAAAAATGCGTCGGCCTTCCGCCTGATCATTGCTTCTGACCGTAAAGAAATTCAGGATGCTGCCCGACAGGATGACGTTGACGTCGTCGAAATTCAACAAGAACCGCAGACGCGGCATTTTCAGGTGTCCCAGGTTCTGCTCGAAGCGATTGCTGATGAACTCCTGCAGACCGGAGATGTCGTGGTCGTCGTGTATTCGGCCTACGAAAAAGAAGGCTGTGACACGATCAGTGTTGTTCGCCTGGCTGAACAACTGGCGAAATTGACCTCGCGGGATCTCCAGCGACTTGAAACCAAAGTCCCGCTGGAAACTCTGCGAATTGTCGTCGATCTGGCCTGCGACATTGGTCGTGAGGGCCGAGAAGGAAAGCCCGTCGGAACTCTGTTTGTCGTTGGCAATCATCGCAAAGTTATGGAGCTCTCTCAGGAGCAGGTTCACGATCCGTTTCGCGGATATCCCAAATCCGAACGATCAATTCGAAATCCTCGCGTTCGCGAAAGCATCAAGGAACTGGCCCAGATCGACGGAGCGTTTGTGATCTCCTCCGACGGGCTGGCCATTGCCGCCGGACGACACCTGCGAGCGTCCGCCGAAGGGCTGACACTCTCCAAGGGCCTGGGATCTCGTCATTGGGCGGCGGCCGAAATTTCCAAAGCCACCGGTGCAATCGCCATCGCCGTTTCGGAGTCTACCGGAACCGTGCGAGTGTTTCAGGATGGCGTTATTGTGCTTCGAATTGAGCCAATGCGAAACGCCATGAAATGGCACGACGTCAACGCGGACGGTCTTGTTGACTGAGGCTGCTGCCGTCAGATCCGCCCCCAGAGAGTGGGCCGTGTCGGTCGCAGCTTCAGACTCCACTTCGGTCATCATGGACCCCTGTCAAATCGTCCCCTGAAAAATCCGCGTTTGGAACCTGCAGATCAGCCCCATTTGCCTCCGTTAACTTCCTGATGACTTGCAAGTTTCCGCTGCCGGACAGATCATACCGAAGGGACTTAATCGTAATCCACTCAGGGTGATAGTGCTCCGAGCCTCGGTATGTCAGATCAACAGGAAATACTCCCTGAAACCGCGGTGAGCCAGCCAGCCGACTCACCATCACCCTCTGCGACCGCTGATCGCAGCTTTGACCCGGAAGATCAAGCCGGGCTGCTTGCGACTCTCCCTGACTTCCGTGGTCACCACCGCGGATTGTTGCGAATCTGTATGGTAATCCTGCTGGTCATTCTTTCCGTGCAATGGGTCAATGTTGCACTGCAACGTCCGGAACCATTGAAGCTTCATCGAGGTGCTACATTTCGACAGCAATTTCGCGTCGACGTGAATCGCTCGACGTGGGTCGAATGGATGCAACTGGAGGGAATTGGTATCTCGATGGCTCATCGAATTGTTGCTGATCGAACACTGAACGGACCGTTTCACTCAATAGACGATGTTGCTCGGGTTCCCGGAATCGGCCATACGACGCTCGACCAAATCCGCCCCTGGCTTACAATGGGCCATGACCTCAGCACACCACAATCACTCGAATCCGCACAGAACGTCGCCGACGAACAGCAGGCACTCGACCGGAAGTCATCACCAATCCGGGGAGGAGAAACGCTCCGAAGATAAACCGGGAGACGACCTCAGCAATAAGGCTCAGGCACACAGCAGCCGACAGCGGTTTGAACAGTATCGAAAAAAAGTCCGCGACAAATTGCTGCCCAAAGGTGGCGTCCATTCGACCGGAGAAGCCCGCTCCGCCAAAGACCGAGTCCGAACTTCCTGGCAGCTGATTAAGGAATTCTTTCGACTGTTGCATCCTTACCGCTGGCAGATCACCCTCACATTACTGTCAGTGACATTATCAACCGGACTTGGTCTTCTGCCGCCAGCCGGAACAAAGTTTATCGTCGACTATGTGTTGGGCGGATTGCCACTGCCAACCTGGTTCGGTCAGACTTTTCCTTCGCTCAATACTCCGATGCGATTGTTGTCGGGTGTGGTCGGCGCAGTCGTCGTTGTTTCTCTGCTGAAAATTGCCATCCATATCTGGGGTCGATGGGACGCGACTCGCATCTCCAAACAAATCCAACTGGCCGTACGGCGACGCGTCTTCGAACATGCTGTCCGTCTTCCACTTCACAGGATTCATGAACTGAGATCCGGTGGGGTTGCTTCAGTGCTCCGTGAAGATGGGGGCAGCGTCGGCGAACTGGTCTTCGGAATGCTCTACAACCCCTGGCGCGCTGTGATTCAACTCGTTGGCAGCTTTGTGATTCTTGCCTGGGTCGACTGGACGCTGCTGGCCGGAG
>JAXMBU010000062.1:0-39824 GCA_046349735.1 Planctomycetaceae bacterium | reverse complement strand
CCGTTGCCGTCAAAGTCTGTCCCGGCGCTTCGCCCGCCAGGCGCGCAGCGGCAACGCGACGAAGATCGTCATAGACGAGGTGGAAGAGTTCTCGGGTGGCCTGTTGATTTCCAGACACTGCGGACTGAATGATACGTTCCGGTTCGCTCATTGTTGATCTTCTGTTCTTCTGTTCTATGGCTGTTGATCTGTCAAAACTCGGAAACGATTTCTCCGCCGCCTCGGGTTCCCAGGGATCGCCAGACATTGCTGTCGATGTTCTCATTGATCGTGCGAACGGATCCGTCGACCAGCAGAATGAATACCATTCCCGCGTGCCAGCTTCTTGAAGTAATGGCGGCGTAGCTGATGGATGAAGTGGCAAGAGGTCCCTGATTCCAGGTACTGATGTAATCCAGGTATCTGGAGTTCGGTGGAAACGTTGTGGTAAACCCGCTGTGCATAATCTCACCGGTCGCCCAGTTTTCATGCGTTCTTCGATCCTCAAACGACCAGATCGAAAACAAGGAATCGTCCGCAGGGCGTGGTGCATTGGCGTTGGGCGGCGAACCATTGCCTCTCTTCAAGGGCATCCTCGGACGCACCTCGGCTAACGCAATTGTCTGTGACGTTCCATCCGTGATGGCCGCAAACGGGAGTGCCGTATCCGGATTGAAGACTCCGGAACCAAACGTGCGATCGTTGGGATTCCAGACAAACCATTCGCCACGATTCAACGCATAGCTGCTGCTGTGCGCGCGACTACGATCAGCACGACTTGGGCATTGATAAATCGGAATATCCTGTTCCAGCAGCAAGTTGCTGGAAATGCTGATGCTGTAATCAATGGCGGCATACCGATTTCCCTGGTCGAGAAACGGAAGTATCTGTGTTAACGCTCCATGATTGCCAAGCACCGTATTGGTTCTGTGCATACAGCCAGAAGGTGGAAGTCGACTATGCACGTCGTGATAGTTGTGCAACGCAAGACCGATTTGCTTCATCTGGTTGCGGCACTGCGTCTTGCGTGCCGCTTCACGCGCGGCCTGAACAGCAGGAAGGAGCAACGCAATAAGAATCGCAATGACTGCGATAGAAACCAGCAATTCGATCAGAGTGAAACCGTCGTTCGCTCTTCTTCTCTTGTACAACGACATCGGATGGCCTTTGTCTAAACGAGTTGCAGGATGATCAGTTGAGATTCTTTCGTCGCAGTTGCCGGATCGTCTCTTCAATCTGGTGGTGATTCAGCACACGAATCCCGGAGTCCTGATGACAAACGACGTAGAGATTCTTGCCGTCGGCTGCGGGACAGATATCCGTAATGGCAGCTTCCAGATTGAGTTGATACGACAGAACGGGGCCTGAGGACGCTTGAACATTCCAAACAGCGAGTGAACCATCACGAGCACCTGTGATCAGTCGCTGATCATCCAGCCACGCCATTGCCTGAACGGCATCTGTGTGGGCGCTCTGCAACAGCTTTGAAAAGGATTGCGTCTCGGTATCAAAAACCACGAGACTTCCGTCCGACTTTCCGATGGCCAGTTGTTTCCTGTCCCGAGAGAGACGGCAGACGTTGCAGTTGCCGGTTCCCGGGATCAGCCACGATTTCAACTGCACAATGTTCTTCTCTTCGAGGCGACAGTGTCTTAATTCGCCGTGCAATGTTACGGCCCAGATGTCGCGTCCTGCCCCTCCCGAAACGGCTGCGTACCTCTGAGGGCGTTCGAAGAGGCTGAATTTGCCAGCATTGGCCAGCAGGGTCGGTGAGTTTTCCGGCGTCAGTTTCCAGGCCAGCAGATCCCAGTCGACAGCAGCAATGAGTTCTCCGTGCTCCGTCCACGAGAAACCAGCAAACGCGGCTCCATCAATTCCCGGCGTCGCCAAAACGCGTTCCGCATCTTTGATTTCGATTGTACGATCGGATTTCTGAAGGACTCGATCAGTGACTACGACCGTCGTCCCGCCGGCCTGATTATCGGTCGCCACGACAAGCCATCGGTTATCCCGGTGAGTAACTGACACAGTCTTTTGCGGCTGGCAGCATGGTACCAACCGGAAGTCGTGACAGTGTTCGAAGATGATGGGCCCTATTCGAGGGTTGCAGAGTGACAACAACGTCTTCAGCTCCGGCCTCGTTTCTCCGCAGACAACAAGCTCTGAATGGTTCGAGCAAGTCGGACATATCGGCTGCCATGAGGGTGTCCCATTTCCCTTGAGAGCACCAGCGTTCCCGAACCAACTTTGGAGTACTGTCGGATACCGGTGTTAGCAAATGTCAGATAGCGACTCGATCTCCGTTTGTGGTGATCAAAATCGGCAGCCCCTGAGGTTGAACCCGTCTGAATTGGAATACGGCTGCGAATCTTTCCGCCCCAGCCATCACGTAGATTAGTTCAGAACCGCCTTCCGACCTTGCGTGAACGATGAAGTGGCTACCCGACTTTGTGAAGGACGGCTTCTCAAACAACAGATTGGCCGATGAAAATGTCGTGTCGCTTCTGTCATCAAGACCGTGATAAGAATGCTGAAGTTGCTGATCAGGCCACGTCACCGCTGACAAGGAGTGGTCGCCCTGACGGACTAAGAACGATCCGGTCGGATGAAATGTGCCACCACCGCGATGCGGCAGCGGAAACTCCCGGGTCAGTTTGAATTCCTTCAAATCAACAACTTTAGAGCCTGATGCCGCATGAGCGACGCATGTCTTCGGATCGACAATCTCAAATCCACCTGAGAAGTTGTCTGCTGGCAGCGGCGTTCCGATTTCGCAGAATCGCGCCGTATCCCAGCAATGCATCAGCCGTTGTGGTCCACCCCGACTTTCCGCCTCGCCGACGAAACAGAATGAGCCGTCCGGAGTCATTCCCTGCCAGAATGCGGTCACTCCAAAGTCCTGCGTTTGCAATTGCGGAGGATCCGTTGCAAGGTCCCACCGACACAAACGCCCCCAGCGAGTCCAGCCGACCATAAAGCGATCGTTGCATGCAAAGCGACAGAAATCAAACTTGGCAGACTTCAGTGAAGACAGCCCGTCGTCAATCAGAAGTTGAAGAGTCGGCTTGTTGTCGGGGGCAATCAGGTGGCGAATCGGCTTGCCGTTAGACGGATCAAACAGTGTGATCAAAGGATCCCGGCTCAGATAATTGGAGTTCACCGCGACGGCGAGAAGTCGACCATCCTGAGAATAGTCAAGATCCCGGAAATCACCGGCAGCGAACCAGTCCGGTTCTGTTCGGAATTCACCGGCGGCCAGTACTGCCACCACGGCCGACCGCCACTCTGAGGAATCACTGAGCGGCGTTTCGAGAGTCGCGACATGCGACAGCAAATCCCATGATCGTTCTGCCCACCCTGGCATTCGGCGAAACTCTTCGCGGGCAATCTTTCCCATCGTGCCCACATATTCACTCGTTGCAGATTCGCGTTTCAGCAGTTCTGCTTTCTCCTGAATACTTTTTCGTTCGCGTTCTGCCAGAGCCTCCCTGGCCTTCGAGGCGATTAACGAGAGTTCCGCATTCTTTTCGATCTCTGCCGCTCGAGCCTTTGTCTTTTGACTCTCTATTTCCTTCCAGAGAAAGGCGGAGATTCCAGCCCCTGCAATCATCAGCATCACGATGGCGATCGAAATCATCCGCCAGTGCCGGCGTACGGTTTTCTTCGCGAGGTACAGGAACGAAGGCGGGACGGCCAGAACCGGTTGTCGATCCAGAAACCGCTGCAAATCGGCTGCGAGTTCCGTTGAGCCGGAGTAGCGGCGGTTTCGATCCTTCTCCAGCCCCTTCATCAGAACCTGATTGATATCGCTTTGCAGAAACATAATCAAACGGCGCGGTTCGACCTGTCGATAAGCCGCGACGCTGGGAAGCGAGTGACTGGAACTCAGTCGAGAACTTGCCCTTACCGGTTCAACCTCACGGACAAGACGCAACTGTTCCATCAGAGCGGCCTGCTGCAGATCCTCTTTGGGCAATGGTGTGTCGCCAGTCAGCAGTTCGTACAGGACGACAGTCAGAGAATAGACGTCGGTTCTTGTATCGATATCGAACTGATTGAATGTCGCCTGCTCCGGTGACATGTAACGCACTGTGCCAAGGATTTGACCAAACATGGTGTGAACTGAGCGATCTGTCAGAGGCTCACCCAGCGCTTTGGCCAGTCCAAAGTCAATGATCTTGACGACAGGGCTTCCATCGTATTCTGTCACCAAAATGTTACCAGGCTTCAGGTCGCGATGAATGATGCCCTTCTGATGAGCATGCTGGACGCCTCGACAGACCTGCAGAAACAAACGGATTCGCTCTTCGGGTGACAGGCGATGCTCATCGCAGTATCGATGAATGGGAACTCCCTTGACCAGTTCCATCACGAAGTAGAGTTCTCCGAACTCCGTTTGTCCGGCATCAAAACAACGAGCAATGTTCTCGTGATCCATCATCGCGAGCGCCTGACGCTCTGCTTCAAACCGGGACAATGTCGAAGCGGCCGCGACCGTCCCCCGGATCAGCTTTAATGCGACCTTGCGACGAATCGCGCCGGTCTCCTGCGCCATGTAGACGGTGCCCATCCCGCCTTCGCCAATCTGCTGCAGAAGTTTATATCGCCCGCCAATCAGCCGGCCTTCGACGTCCTGCGGTGTTTGTGCAACAAATGTCGAAGCATGAAACTTGTCCTGTTGACCCTCATGGGCCTCCAGCAATTCTCTGACGGAAGCCAACATCGCGACATCATCACCACATGCTTTCAGGAGAAACGCTTCGCGAGCAGCATCTTCCTCAATCTCCCGAGCCACTTCGAAGATCTCAAATTCTGTCATATCAAGTCACATGCCTTAGACGCGGTGCAATCCTGATTCAATCCAGTGCTCTGTCAAAGCTCAGAAAAAGCGGGCAGGAACCAGGAGCCAAATGGCCCGAGGGGCCTGCGCCTTGTTGGTTCCTGCCCCTCTTCTGAGCCACACTCCTCTTGACGGTTTTGACAGAGCCCTAATTCACTCGATGGCCGACATAAACACCCCCGCGCTGATTTCTCGCCTCAAGTTGCTGGCCATCCCAACGAATCCGGCATGTATCTCGAAAGCCTCCTCTGGGGCACCCCGGGCAAACATTGATGATCACGACTGTCTCGGTGTTCAGTGTCCACGATTTTGGATAGGCATCTTTCCCGTCGTTGTCAGGATTGACGGTGAAATCTGTGTACAGAACCCAGGTGAACGTTTCGTGCTGCCGTGGAAAAGAGAGCCTGCAATGCCATTTGGCGATGGGTTTGGCAATCTCACTTTTCTCTTCAATCAATCGCTGCGCCTGTTCGAGACCATGTTTCTTCGTGACCATCGTGATGACTCGATCGTAGCTACGAGACAGTTTGCGGGCAGATGTGTTGAATTCGACGAGGTAGCTGGCCGTGGCAGGTCTCATCAACGCTGAAAATGGCAAATAGCCGAACGTCTGAAAATTCACCTCCTCGTCTCGCAGTGCAGAAATGATTTCCAGGCGGCGTTCATGCGAAGTTGATGCCGATTTCTCGACTTCCTTTCGAGCCATACTGAATGCTTCCAACAGACGCGTTGAAGCTTTGGCGCAAGCCTCGCTGTGAGACTGCTTTTGCTCCTGAAGTGCAAGCAGCGATTTTTCAAGACTTGCTTCTGCGATTCTGCAATCAATGAATAGCTGCGCGGCCAGAAATGCCCCGAGAAGTCGCAATGTTGCTGCCATTTTGCTCTCCCTTAACGAATGGGTTCGGGATCACCCGGAACCACGATTTGCGATTCGTTTTGCCCACAAAGGGAGAAGCGAGAATTCCGATCCAAATCCCGGAACGAAATCTCAAAATTCAGCGGCAGATGACGTTTGAACACCAGAGCCCATTGAGCAAGCAGCACAGCGGAATTCGGCCCTTCCCTCGCGGGCGAGATTCCAGTGCCTTTTTTCAAGCGTTGCCGAAGCGGGATTCCCGCCTGCACGGGAATGACGGTTCAAACCAGGATGTTGGTATGGCGAACCATGAGTGATCTTTGAGCACTGTTTTTGGGCGAACTGCCCGTCTCGATAGAATGGCTTTTTTTCGAGCCGGAAAACAAAAAAAGCCTGCTTCAAAAATGAAGCAGGCTGAAGAGGGAATAAGAACCCGTAACAAAACCATAGCTGAACTCGTGAGAGTTCAGAAACCACTCCGAATTCTCACGAATCCGGCTACGTGGGCATGTTTTGTGAGGCGTTCTAAATTGTTCGTGTTGCCTGACGAGTCCCTGAGGTAAACATTCTGCGGGATAATGTCCGGGAGACTTCTCGTGCAGTATCTGGAAAGGCCCTTCGCTTAACCCGTGGCCGACTGGCCAGGATTTCTCTGCTCATGGCCTGTCCGCCACGAGTTAAACCTGGCAAGGCACTCTGTGCAGAAAGATCCCATCGGAGTGAAACACGATTCTAGTAGCGGAACACGGCACCGACGCTGAAACCATAGACGACCAGGTTCTGCAATTGAATGTCCTGATTGATGTCGGCTGTTCGATCGCCCAGTGCATTTGTAACACTGTTGTAACGGACATTGTCAAGAGGCTTGCTGACACCGGTCAGAGCCATGATGTCATATCCACCGAAGACTGAGAAGGCCTCCGTGAGATGAATCTCCGTTTGCAAATTCACCTGAGTGATGGTGCCAAAATCGACGTTTCGGTCGAAGTGTGTGGTACCATCAACGCCCTGAATCACCGAGGAGATTGTTGAACTGTTGTCGTTAATCCCCAACATCACTCGAGGAGTCGCACTGACCGTGATGTATTTAGATGAGAGGGCCAGTCGAGCTCCAGCTTCCGGACCGTAGAAATTGTTAATCGAGAACGAATTGACTGTCGTGGCCGCAATATTCACCGACGTGCCCGTGAAGCCATAGGTCGAGTCGATGTTGACGTAGCGGAAACCGCCTAACCACTGGAATGAAGCGCCAGCACCTCCCGGAGCATTACTGTCGGTCAGGAACGTCACTTCAGAACCCCACATCTGCGTTTCGAGCTTCTGAGAGAACGACTCTGTGAAGATCAGAGCATCCAGATTTGCCACGGTTGTCACATTTCCGTCGGTCAGCAAAGGAACTGCTACGTTCGGGAACTCGGGCGTTCCGAACTCCTCAGGCGTCAACAGTCCGACAAAAGTTCGAGCGGCACTGAGATTACCCGCTACCTGAGTGGACGATGATTGCTCCAGCCCGAAAAAGCTCATTTCCATGTCCGCGCCGTTGAGGTCGAGGCCCCATGTACCTCGAACTCCGGGCACGTCCAGATTGGACAACGTTGACGCGTTTGGAAACAAGGCATGACCTGTGTCGACCACTCCTCCATTGAGGTTGTCAATCAACTGCACAGGCACCGAATGTCCTTCAAGCTGACCGCGGGAATTGGCCTGCAATCCCGATACAGGGGCTCCGATCAATTCGTGCCCTGCGCTGTTATTCCACATCAGGAATTCCAGCCGGATCCAGCTCCGATCAGCCACATCACTGAATAATCGTTCAATCGGACGGTTCTCGTCCCAGATCGTTGTGTTGCCCCGGATATAATGATCCTGAATCGGCGCCTGATACGGCGATTGAGGCAAACGAAACGCCGCAGGGTTACCAGGTCCGCCGTAAATACCCTCCTGGGCGTTGACGGCAACTGGTGCAAGTGCGAGGCAGGCGACGGCTGCTGCGAAAGAACGCAGGTTCGGACGGATCATTCGAGCCGGACCTTTTTCAAAGAGTCAGATCACCCATAGCAGTTCGTTGCAGAAGCCTGATTCAGGCTCGCAACGCCGATGGCAGACGAATCGGTGACTATGGACAAAACCCAACCGTGTGGAAGACACAGTCTGCTGTCGTCGATATCGTCCTGGTTTGACTTTGAACTTTGCTCCAATTGTTCCGAAGAGGTTGAATTTGACGTTTAGACCGGTTCTCTCGTTTGTGTCGGTCATGATGGCGTTTTCAATGCCAGTGACAGCGTGAATGCTGCAGATTCTGCCGGTTCAAAACTCTCCGAATTGAAATGTCTCCTGACCCGGCCGGGTCTCCACCATCGCCAAACGGTCGATGAGTTCCGGTAGACACGGTCATTCCGCAACGGAAATCAATGTGACGGATACCTCCTGCCTGAGCATTCCGCCCGGCTTGTCAAGGACGCGCTTTTCCGCGACGTTGTTTGCTGCTACTCTAACGGACCACTGACCATTGATTCAGCAAGGGCAAGGCCCGATGTCCCCTGTCAACTCCCGCCGAGAAATGTTGACCCGAGCCAGTTGCGGCTTCGGGGCTTTAGCTCTTCAGGCCATGCTTTCCGACAGCAGCCGCTCCACTCTGAAGGCCGCGGAATCACAAGCGTCGCAGTTTAACAGCACTTCGCTGGTTGAACGGACGACGATGTTTGCTCCGCGAGCGAAGCGGATTATTTTCGTGTTTATGCAGGGCGGGCCCAGCCACGTTGATGCATTCGATTACAAACCGGATCTGATTGCAAAAGACGGCCAGTCCATCGACTTCACCGGTGTACGCTTCGGTGATTTCGGACAAGTGACCGTGTTTCCAGAAGCTGATGAAGCCGCTTTGGCGATTTAAAGGTATGGTCAAACGGGAAAGCACGCCTCTGATTTGTTCCCGGAGATTGGTCAGCATGTGGATGATCTCTGCTTTCTGCATGGTGTTCACACCGAAGGCGTTGCTCACGGCCCAGCGACTCTGTTCCTGCATACCGGCGCGACAACTCAGGTGCGTCCTTCAATGGGCTCGTGGATTCTTTACGGCCTCGGCACAGAAAATCAAAGCCTGCCAGGTTTTGTCTCACTGCAACCATCCGATGGTAACGGGGGTCCTCGAAACTATTCCAACGCGTTCCTGCCGGCCGTTTGTCAGGGAACCTCCATCGGGCGATCGTTTCAGTCCGCCAGCCAGATGACCATCGATTTCATTCGTAACACGGAGTTATCCGAAGATCAGATTCGTCGTCGCTATTCGCTGACCCAGCAAATGAATCAGTTGCAGTCGGCTCGCAATCAGCATGCGGATGATGAAGTCAACGCCGTGATTCGCAACTACGAACTTGCGTGGCGAATGCAGGCACAGGCTCCGGAGATTCTGGATCTCTCCCGGGAGTCGGAAGCAACGGCAAAGATGTACGGCATCGGAGAAAAAGAAACCGATGAGTTCGGCAAGCAGTGCCTGATGGCCCGACGGTTGTCGGAATCGGGCGTTCGATTTGTCCAGGTCAATTACGCCGACCAGTCCACAAATCCTCGCTGGGACCAGCATTCCAATATGCCGCAACATGCTGTTCACGCGAAGGCAACAGACAAGCCGGTGGCCGGTCTGCTGCAGGATCTCAAACAACGCGGTTTGCTGGAAGATACCATCGTCTGGTGGGGCGGAGAGTTCGGGCGAACGCCGTTTTCTCAGGGTTCCGACGGACGCGACCATAATCCACGTGGTTTCACCGTCTTTCTCGCGGGCGGTGGCGTGAAGCCAGGGTTTTCGTGGGGCACCACAGACGAGATCGGGCATCTCGCAGTCGAAGGCAAGGTGCACATGCACGACCTGCATGCGACTCTGTTGCATCTGCTGGGAGTCGATCACGAACGTCTGACATTCGAACATGCCGGAAGGAACTTTCGTCCCACAGATATCTACGGGCGAATTGTGCACGAGATCATCAACACCTGACAGGACAACAAGCGAATGCCGATCAACATCGCTTGTCCTCAATGCCAGCGTGCATTTGTTGTGCGCGATGAGATTGCCGGAAAGTCCTTTCGCTGCAAAGATTGCGGGGCGATCGTCTCTGTTACGGCGAGCAAGCCTCCACAACAGAAATCTGCGGAGCCAAAATCGGCAGAGACCAGGCCTTCAGTGCCAAAGCGTAAGGCCGCGGCGCCGCAATCTCCCGCCGAAGAAGACTGGGCCTACGACGAGTCGTGGCGGGACGATGAGCAATCCGAACTGCCTGCTCCTGTACGGCGAGCAAAAGAGAAAGCCGCGAAGGAAAGAAGCGCAGGGACCAGTACATCGCCCGTCATTCCAATCGAAGGCATGCTGGCTATTGCGAGTATTGCCGTGCTGGGTGTCCTCAATCTGTGGGTGTTGATTTCCCCTGATGATGTTTTGTGGAAGCTGATAGCGGCCATTCGAATTGCCGTGGAGGCTCGTGTTGTCTGGGGTATTCGAGAACGAAACGGCCAGACTGGGCTCGCGGCGACTATCGCGGCCGTCATGATGACGCTGATCAGCGTGTTTATGCTCTGGAGTGTTAGTTCCGATCCGGAGGTTCGTGCTGACCTGACTCCTCAGGAACTACGAAACGGTCAGATGTTTCTTTCGATTCAGGCTGTGGCCGAGGTTGGCGTGATTGTGGGACTCAATCTGCCACGAACAAGACGCTGGATGGCAACAGGGGCACTCGGTCGTCGCGAAGGTTAAGCCGGAATGATGTTTCGACGTAGTTGGACAGCGCCATTCTTGGCTCCATTACAAGCCCCACGCACCAGCAAGTGCATGAGTGGCAACGTGTTCAAATGCTGTTGTTTCGGGCTTGTATACAGAATGGTTTTCGTGCACACGGTGCTCCAGTGAATAATGGTCTGAGCAGCGTCCGCAACATACGATTTTGCTTTGAACCATCATTCGCTTGTGCGAAAGGACCTCACTTTCGAAGATGCTGTTCTTTCTGCGGCAGGGATCCTGCTGTTTGACGGCTGATTGCAAGAATCTGAACCACAAAGCTGATCCCATGAACCGGGAAACTCCCAGCTTCCAACGGCCCTCAATGGCATGGATTTGAGGATTCTTCTGTGAGCGGCACGCCGCTAGCCGCCGGTGTTTTCCGGCAAGTGTTGCGACAATCAGCAGTGGCTAAGCGCCGTTCCGATCACCTCGCCGCACCCCAGCGACCAACATCGCTCCCGGTGCGATAGTGAAGTCCTGGGTTGGTTGGCAACATACGCAGGGAGACCGGTAGGCGGTCGCATCGGACCTTGTGAAGCTCAGAAGGTTGGCCCGGTCTCCCTTGGCTCCGTGCTGCTGTTCGTCGAGGTGGCTGCAGGGCAATCACCAGAGCTGACCAGTCGCTACACCGAAGTCGTTGCAACGATTCTGATTACCCTGGATGGACTGAGATGGCAGGAAGTTTTCGGTGGCGTGGATGAGACTTTGATGGATAAAGATCTGGGGGGCGTGAAAGATCTGCCGGAGCTAAAACGGAGATTCCAACGCGAGTCAACCACGGAAAGTCGTAACGCGCTGATGCCATTCTTCTGGACGACATTGGCTCGTGATGGAGTGATATTCGGCGACCCGGAACATGAGTCGAAGGCGATCGTCACTAATGGGCTGAACTTTTCGTATCCCGGTTACAGTGAGATTCTTTGCGGGTTCGTGGATCCCAAAGTGGATTCCAACGCAAAGAAGAACAACGAAAACGTCACGGTATTGGAATGGCTCTCGCAGAAGCCGGGCTTTGAAGACCGCATTGCTGCATTCTGCAGTTGGGACGTTTTCCCTTCATCATCAACGAAACTCGCAGCGGCATTCCGGTCAATGCCGGCTGGGAACCGTTGGCTGGCGATCCTCAACTGAGTCTGCCGGAAACAGCAACGGCAGCCGTGTTTACGGAACTGGATCACCTTTCCCACGAGATTCCTCGATACTTTCCTGAAGTGCGTTACGATTACTTTACGTTTCGTGCCGCCGAGGAGTATCTGAAGTCAAAGAAGCCGCGTATGTTGTATGTGTCACTGGAGAAATAGATGCGATTGGGGCATGCGGGGCGGTATGACTTCTATCTGGAAGCGGCCTGTCGCAATGACGATTATATCCGGAGGCTTCTGGACACTTGTGCAGTCCATGCCGGGAGTATCGCGACTGCACAACTTTGATTTTGACCACGGATCACGGTCGCGGCGATAATCATGGCGCGACTGAAAAGCCGCGAAGTATTATCGCCAATTTGAGTACATCTCGATGGCTGTCATGGGGCCTGATGTTCCGCATCAGACGATCTCGGGAACGACCGTGACCCAGTCACAAATTGCTGCGACCGTTGCGGCCGCTCTGCTTCCTGATTATCCCGCTGCTGCTCCAAAGGCGCGCGCTGTTGCCGGCCTGCAGAAAGCGAAATATTGAATGAATCGACCTGCTGGGATTCCGTCGCCGCATCTTTCAAACAGTCCACAGGCGACATGCTCCCAAAGCCGAGTGACAACTTAGCGGCTTTATGCAGGCCTGTTTTCATTCTGGTGCATTGGGCTCAGGGTCCAGACGGCAGCAGGGATCGATGTCCTTGAGATTCGCTGTTCCTGATGCTTTGATCGCGTAATGAAAGAATTGTAAGAATCGTTTTGACGCTGCCAGCCGCCCCCAGCAAATGTCCCAACGCTCCCTTAACGCCGAAACATTCAGGAGGTTTGTCTCCCATGGCTGCGATAATTCCTTGAGCTTCCGCGAGATCGTTGGCTTCTGTTCCTGTCCCATGCAGGCTGATAAAATCCGGATGAAAACCATGCCGCAAGACTACGCTGCAGGACTTCTTTCACGATGGAACCGCTTTGATCAATCTGAGTCATTCCCAGGATCACTGAGCCATAGGCCGCCACGAACAAGGGCCATCCCGGAGAATCCTCGTGACTCCGCATGACGACGCGATTCCAGAACTGGGCGACCCCGGCGCCTTCACCAATCAGAAATCCATCGCGATTGACATCAAAGGGCCGGGACAGCCGCAGGCGGGATTCCCATTTCCGCGAGGACTCGCAGACGATGAAACGAGGAAAGCACGGACGCTCGCAATCCTGCATCCGCGCTGCCGACGATGCACGTCGCAATGCCCGCTGCGAATCATTGCCGCTCCCTGCAGCATGGAAATCAACCCCGTCGCGGTGGCCGCAACCGGACAACTGACGCCCGCCGTCGCACCTGAAACCGCAGCAACGTGGTCGCGTCGCACTGTCTGACGCGAATGCATGTCGCCAGAGATACCGTACCGGGGAAGTACCGACGTACTCTGCTGTTTATCGGTTCGCCTGTCTTCTGCTCGCTTCAGGCCGCCAAAACCGTTGTGCGCAAATTTTTGAGCCGCTACGGCAGAGCGATTGCCAGCGAGTACGCTCAGCCGCTTAATTCCGGCGTTGTGAACTGACGCACCAGTCCAGCCATGGTAACGGTCAAAGATAAGCCACCAGTGACATCGCAACGAGAGGTTCGGAAAGCCAGGCGTCCGCAACATTCGACGGGAAATTTGCCAGCAGCTTCGATTCGATCAGCGAGCTTCGAGTCCTGCTGCGTTCATCAAGCGCTCCGTGGAAGTCGAAGTCCTTCGCAATTCCGGAGAGTTGCTCAAAGTGATCAATATCGGACGACTTCAGAATTCGTCCCGCTTTATCTCCGACGAGCAGACGATTCCATGTCACATCCGCCGAATTACCGAGCGGCGTGACTAGTCCCACGCCCGTCACGAGCACGTCATCGGAACCTGAAGTCATTCGCGGTGAAGTCACAAGACAGCCGAACAGCAGGCGTTAGGGGAAGGCGTCAATGGTGAAGCAGCGACCCTTCCGTTGGCGGCTGAATACGAAAGCAGCACTGTAGCAAAAGCCACAGTGCTGCATCGAGAATACATACGCGTCGAGAGCCGGATTCAGAAGACTACTTTGCAGCAGCCTGAGCTTCCTTCTCTTTGCGACGTCGTTCCAGGATTTCTGTTTGCAGACCGCGAGGTACCTGACGGTAAGCAAGGAATTCCATACTGAACGTGCCCTTACCTTGTGTCATCGAGCGAAGTTCGTTCGCATAGTCGAACATCGCCGACAGCGGAGATTCTGCATTGATCACGCAGACACCGCCGTTGACTTCAGACCCGGTAACGAGACCTCGCTTGCTGGAGAGATGTCCGGTGATCTGACCCTGGAATTCGTCCGGTACTTCGATTTCCAGCTTCATGATTGGTTCCTGCAGCGTCATGTCTGCTTTACGCAGCGTTTCACGCATACAGCCGATACCAGCAATCTTGAACGCCATTTCCGACGAGTCGACGTCGTGGTAGCTTCCGTCCTGCAGACGCATACGAACGCCTACAACTTCGTACTCGCCCAGAGGCCCCTTGGCAAGACTTTCCTGGAAGCCCGCGTCAACTGGTGCGATGAATTCACGAGGAATTCGGCCGCCGGTGACTTCATCAACGAACTCGTAGGTTGTTTCGTAGTTGTCTGGCAGTGGTTCCAGCACACCCACAACGTGCGCGTACTGGCCGGAACCGCCCGACTGCTTCTTGTGCTTGTAATTGAACTCGACAGACTTTGTTGGGCACTCGCGGTAAGCCACGCGAGGCTCACCGACGATACATTCGCACTTGTATTCACGCTTGATACGTTCAACGTAAATTTCGAGGTGCAGCTGACCCATCCCGGCGATCAGAGTCTGACCCGTTTCTTCGTCGGTCATTACTCGGAAGGTCGGGTCTTCACGACGGAAGCGTTCCAGTGCCTTGCTGAGCTTATCCGCATCGTCTCGCTTCTTCGGCTCGATCGACAGACGGATAACCGCGTTGGCGACGTAGATGTTTTCTAACGACAGATTCAGGCCTTCGGCCGTGAACGTATCTCCGGAGGCACAATCTACGCCCACGATCGCGATGATGTCACCAGCTTCGCCGAAATCAATATCTTCGCGATCGTTCGCGTGCATTCGCACCAGTCGACCGAATCGAACTGATCGGCCCGTACGAGCATTCACGTAGGTCTGACCTTTAACGATCTTACCCTGATAAACGCGGGTGTAAGTCAGCTGGCCGAAGCTTTCGACAACGGTCTTGAAGGCCATGGCGACCACAGGAGCATCGTTAGAGTCGCTGAGCAGAACCTTTGCAGGCTGGCCGTTTTCGTCGTGTGGCTTGCTGTTGTCGTTTGCAAACTTCTGACGTTCCGGAGGAGATGGCAGGTAGCGAACAACGGCGTCCAGAGCTTCCTGAACACCCTTGTCTTTAAATGCTGTTCCCATCAGAACTGGAACGATCTGCTGAGCCAAAGTTGCTCGCTTGATGATCGCGCGAATCTGCTCGATCGAAACCTCAGCTTCTTCCAGCAGGGCTGTCATCAGGTCGTCGTCATGCAGAGATAATTCTTCAAGCATCTCGCGTCGAGCCGCTTCAGCCGCATCTTTGAATTCCGCTGGAATCGGCTTGCGAACAACGTCGTCGCCCTTTTCGCCTTCGAAGTAAACAGCTTCCATGCGGATCAGGTCAACAACGCCCTGGAAGGCGGATTCGAGGCCCATCGGAATCTGAAGTGGCACAGCGTTGCACTTCAGTTTCTCTTTCATCGCAGCCATAACCTTGGCGGGGTTAGCACCGATGCGGTCCATCTTGTTGATGAACGCAATGCGAGGTACGCCGTAACGTCGCATCTGACGGTCTACGGTCAGAGACTGGCTCTGAACACCACCGACGGCACACAGAACCAGAATCGCCCCATCGAGAACTCGCAGAGAACGTTCTACTTCAACTGTGAAGTCCACGTGTCCCGGAGTGTCAATGATGTTAATCGGGTGCAGAGTTCCCAGTTCTTCGTCTTTCCACTCAACGCGAGTTGCAGCGGAGGTAATGGTGATCCCGCGTTCGCGTTCCAGGTCCATATGGTCCATGGTCGCGCCACCGTCTCCACCTTTTACTTCGCGGATCTTGTGAATTCGACCAGCGTAGTACAGGATGCGTTCGGTCAGAGTCGTCTTCCCTGAGTCGATGTGGGCCGAGATCCCGATGTTGCGAAGCAGGGTAATGTCAGTCATTGCAGAACGATCCTCAGTCTGGGAAAAAAGTTACGAAATCAGCGGCCTTGCCGCAAAAACAGGGACAGCCTTCCGAGTAATCCGGTTCGTGGCTGCTCGACGGGAACAAGCAGGCCTGCTCTCATCTTGCCATGACGCCGGTGTCTGATGCTTAGTGTCCGCATCCCCCGCATCTGCCTGGGATGTCAACCGCAACGGAAGCAGAGACCTGAAACGCCTGACCTGCCTCCGCCAGCAGGACCAGATCTGGAAAAGATCCCGTCCACTGCTGACTGGTCAACATTTCGCACTGCCGCAAACCGTCACCGGGTTCCCGGCAGGATACGAACTAAGCTTACATTTCGGCGAAAGGACCACTCAAAGTCCCCGTCGCCAGCGCGCACACCTGTACATCATCTCATGTTTAGAGATCGCGGATGGTATCGACGATTTTTGCGTTTCGAAAGAGGAAGAGGGGCGAATTCATTGAACTCGAACAGCTTTCCCCCGCTGAGAAAACCGGTTTCCTTCGCAATTCGCTGCAAAATACCAAGCCTTTAACTGCGGGTTAGACTTTGCGCGGTCTGAATCGGGAGTAGCCGAATTCGTGGGAGTTCGGAGGTTTGCCGAGGAGAGACACCGCATTCTCACGAATCCGGCTACAAGGATTGTCCTCGTTAATTCCGACACCGGCATCGGTTCAAGGCGGGCATTTGGGGCCTGAATGGATCGGTTGCAACGATTCTGCTCGACACGTTCAGCTTCAGCAACAAACCCTGCCCGAAGTCAACAAGGCAAACAACTCACGTCGACGATCCCCGAACGGCGACCTAAGATGCAGTCGTATGTTTCCGTGAAAAAGATCCGCTGTTGAGACGTCCAAAATGGGCATTGAGAATCGGGAATACCTGAGAGACGAATACGATGGTCCTGGACCGATGCGTTTCTCCACGACCTCTGTTCAGGTCAAGCTGATCATTGTCACCGTAGCTGTTTTTCTGCTGCAGGTTCTGACGACCCGCGGCGGTGATTCTGTTGTGACTCGCTGGCTGGATCTTAGTGGCCCCGATCTCTACCAGCATGGTCAGGTCTGGCGGTTGTTGACCTACGCATTCTGTCACAACGTTAAGGATCCGTTTCACCTGATCTTTAACATGATGACACTCTATTTTGCCGCAGACACGTTGTTGCGATTGCTGGGGCAGAAAGAGTTCCTTTGGTTCTATTGCTGCTCCGCAATGTTCGCAGGGTTTGCTGCGGTCGTCACGTATACCATCATGGGGCGAAACGCCTCCGTCATCGGGGCGTCCGGGGCTGTCTGTGCGATGTTCGGCCTGGTGACGATGCACTACCCGCGACAAAGAGTCATGTTGATGGGCTTGCTCCAGATGGAGATGCGCTGGGTGCTCGCAATCTTCATGCTGTTGCCGGTTCTGATAGAACGGATGAGCGGAACGCCCGTGTCTCATTCTGCTCACTTTGGCGGCCTGCTGTTTGGATACCTGTATTTCAAATCTCACATGCAACTCAGCCGCTGGTGGGATAACTTCGCTGGTCGCATGGCGATGAAACGTCGAAACAAAGGCAAGCTCAAGATCTTTGCCCCACCTGCTGCAACCGATTCCAATCTCGATGCGCAAATGGATCCAATTCTGGAGAAGATCAGTCGCGAAGGCGAAGCCAGCCTGACACAGCGCGAACGCAATATTCTGATTCAGGCCAGTAAGAAACTGCGAAAAGACCGAAATTAACGGTGATTGTCGGGGCGTCGCTTTCGGGCACTATTGTCCACGTACTGCCTGAGTGCGCTGAGACGCGAACGACTCACATCGAAATGGACGCCTCTGGCGAAACTGCTCCAGGCGTCGCGCCCTGCCTGCCTTCTGATCATCCGGTGCAACTTCAAGGCTCTGAGCTGCAAGTTCAACGGCCTGCTGGAAGTCTCCGAGTTCCGCATGAGCCGCGGCCTGCACAGAAAGCGGAAACCAATTCCGACCACCCATCTGCGAGGCCAACGTCTCAGCGATCTCCAACGCTCGAGCTCCGTTTCGCAACGAGTCATCATGTGCTCCCGTCAGCAGCACGGCATAATTCTGCAGAGCCGGCAGGTAGTCTGGTTGCTGTACGATAACATCGTGAAGTTCTTCCATCGCTTCCCGAAACTGCTGTTTCTCTGACGCAATTAATGCTCGAATCACTCGTGCATGTAAATCACCGGGGCTTGTTTGCAAAACCAGGCCGACGTCCAATGCTGACTTTGTCAGTTCGCCACAATGCAGTAACGCATCGGCGCGTATCAGACGTGCATCCACTAAGTTGTGCGCCAATTCATCGTCGGAGGTCATTATGGTGATGGCCTCATCGAGTGCTGCGGTTGCGTCGCCAAAACGATCCATCGAGTACAAGGTTCTGCCACGTGCGTGCTGAATGGTGGCTCGCCACGCCAGGTCTTCACTGGCGGTTGACACCTGGGTGAACGCGAGTTCGTACTCATCCAGAGCGTTTTTCCACTGAGAGTTGCGTTCCAAAATCGCGCCAAGTTGGATGCGGCTGTTGAGAAGATAGTCTCCTTCCAGAAGCGGGATCGCTTTCCTGAGATCACTCTCTGCAAGCCGGTAATCCCCTTCAACAAGATAGCAATCCGCACGCTCAGCCAACGTTTCTGCCAACACCACAGTTTCCGCTTTCTCGGGGTACGTTTCGATCCACTTTATGGCCACAGAAAGATCCTGCAACGCCTCTTTGAATCGTTCAAGGCGGACAAGTGCAACGCCGCGATAATGATACAACTCAATCAGCTTTTCTGCGGGCCGTGGTTGATCCGGAGCGTATTCGAGCGCTGCCGTGAAATCTTCAACCGCCGCCTCCCATTCCTGCTGCGAGATTTGCAGCAGCGCTCGTTGATGAAGTAACTCCGCTCGATCATGACTTTCCAATGCCAGTTTCTTCGTCAATGCATCGATGCGATCGCTGGTCTCCTGCGGTGCTGAACTTTTTCCCGGTGGCCGATGCCGACCTGAAGCGAAGAAAAGCCAAATCCCATAAGAAAACATGATCACAAAGCCGAAGACATCGACCAGCCTGAACCGGCTCCACGATCGATAAAGCAACGGCGAGAGCGATAGAAATGCCAACGCGATGATGACGAGTGAGAATTGTCGGCGACGTACGTTGATCATCAGGCTGATCTTCTTTAATGCTATGAGTCTGCAAACAGCAGATCGGTCCGCTGAGTTCCATCCGGGTGAAACTTGGTGACAACCTCGCGAGCCTGTTTGCCATTCTCGCGAAGCCACTGCACCATGGGACGGGTATAACCGTGAGTCACCAGAATTTGCTCGGCTTCCGATCGCTCAATTGCCGTCAACAAACCTGGCCAGTCTGCATGATCGGAAAGGGGAAAACCCACGTCGACAGATCTTGCTCGCTGAGTTCCTCGTGTCAGCGCCCAGCCGGATACAATTGCCGTTGAAGTTTTCCCAAAGCGACTTAACCATGCCGAATTGCCCACATTCGGCGGAGCAATGATTAGCACGCCGCCCCAATCGTTTCGCGCGGGGGCCTGAGTCGGTAGCCAGGTCGCGGGCAATTCAATTCCCGTGGCTCGATAGTCCTGATTCAGCAACTCAACCGACGGATGACAAAAAATGGGACCGATGGACCGATCTACTCCTGCGATAACTCGTTGAGCTTTCCCCAGAGAATAGGCTAGCACCACTGCCGCCACATTCTCAGCTCGACAGTGTTTCCACCAGCGATTGATGTCTTCAAAAACATATTCCTGCGCTGGCCAACGATAAACCGGCAGGCCGAATGTCGATTCGGTGACAAACGTGTTGCATTTCACATGCTCAAACGGAGTACAGGTGCGATCTGGTTCAATTTTATAGTCTCCGCTGATTACCCAGATTTCGCCTCGGTATTCGACTCGCACCTGAGCGGACCCGAGAATATGGCCGGCTGGATGGAGCGACACCGTGACTCCATTCATCAGCACTTTTTCACCAAATGCCACAGTCTCTATATTCGCGGAGGGCCCAAGTCGAGTCCGTAGAACTCGTCGCCCCTCTTTCGAAGTGAGGTATTTTGATGAGCCGGCTCGAGCATGATCGCCATGAGCATGTGTGATCACGGCTTTGGAGACTCGCCGCACCGGGTCGATATAAAAATCGCCCGTCTCGCAATACAGCCCGGCCGGAGTTTCCTGAATCAGTGATTTCATGAGAGCATTTGAAGAAGTGCGGAAAGCTTTACCACTTTTCCGGGGAAACTGGTCGACGTCAATCAGCCGGAACGCGTTAGCGTCCGGTTCTCGTTCCAAAAACACAGCAAAACATCCGGGGGCTAACGCCCTGCGGCTGATAGTGCGACGAAATCAACAACCTGCTCGTGCCGAAGGTGAGCAGGTCTGGCAACCAGAACAGTATGTTTTTTAACTTCCGAATTCCTTCACTCTGCTGCCGCAGGCAGCAGAGTGAAGGAATTGACAAGGTAACGGGCAATTCATGTTCTGGTTGCCAAACGTTTCACCACTCAGGCAAGCTGAGTGGCGTCAATAAACCAGACGGCTTCAGTCGCATCAATATCATCAAACCGCGACCACCACGCCGTTTGCAAAGGTACAACAACCAAATCATCAACAAAAAAACACCGCCGGAAGATAATTCCGGCGGTGCTATAGATATCAACGGACTGAGTCCAACTTGTCAATCTGGTTGAATCAGGCGACGCCCAGATCTTCCATCGCTTCCGTCGGATCCGGTACATCTTCGATCACTGGCAAAGGCATGTCGTCTTCCATGTCGACGAAGCCCTTCAGATGGATTGCTCGAGTATGATGCTGAAGTTTCTTCAGCGCCTTGCTTTCGATCTGCCGAATTCGTTCGCGAGTTACCTTAAAGATACGGCCGGTTTCTTCGAGCGTATAGCTGTAGCCGTCGCCGAGACCGTAACGCAGCTTGATGATTTCACGTTCGCGGTAAGTCAGGCTCTTCAGAACATGGTCGATCTTGTCACGCAGACTGCTGGCGGCTGATTCCGCTTTGGCTGCTTTCGTGACTGTCTTCGTGAACTCACCGAAACTGCTGTCTTCGCTTTCGCCCACTGAGTATCCAACTCGATTGATGCTTCCAGGTCTTCATGATGCGTTCGGGTTTCCTCGATGCTCATGCCGACTGCTTCAGCCAACTTCGTTGCTTGGCTCACGTCCCGTAGCCTGGCGAATCTCTTCGGCTCCTGGTTCTGAGCATTGAGATGCTCTGGAACATATGCACCGGAATACGAATCGTCGAGCATGGTCCGCAATATGCTGCGAGTAATCGCCTGACGAATCCACCATGTCGCGTAAGTCGAAAATTTATAGCCGCGACGATATTCGTACTTTTCAACGCCACGCATCAGACCGGCGTTGCCTTCCTGGATCAGGTCCAGGAAGCTCAGGCCATTATCGCGGTATTTCGGCGATCGAACTTACCAGACGCAGGTTACCGCCGGACAGTTTCTGCTTGGCATCGGTCCAGCCGTCCAGACGCTTGATCTCACGGCAACGACGCAGGAACTGGTCAGGAGTTTCGAGCAGCATCTGCACCGTATTCTTCCACCACGCCCAGAGCATGTCGTTCTGTGTCAGCGGTTCGCATCCCCACGCAGGCAGGAGATTTCGTCCTGCAGCTGTTCGATGCGTTCGCCAATCTGCAGCATCTGCTTCAGAACCGGCTGCAGGCGATGAGTTCGCACGCTGAGTTCTTCGCAGAGGCTGCACATCTTGCGGCGGCGAGTCGTAATCGTTTCTGGCCCAGAGCCGACTTCTTTTGAACCGTCAGGAAAGAGCTCGCCACTTCAGGAACTCGGCCTTTGTTCACTTCCATGAGATGACGAAGCGTGCGGAGGTTCAGCTCCATACGATCTTCGATCGCTCCTTGCGAACTTCTTCCGTTTCTGATGTTCGCAGAGTTCGCTCGAACGGCAGTTCGCCGCGTCGAACTTTTTCGATGGTCTCAACAGCGATATTCAGAGCAAAGTCTGACTCAAGCATATGACGACGCATACGCTTGCGAGTGATCTCGATCTGCTTGGCCAGGAAGATTTCGCGATCGCGAGTCAGCAGTGGGATGTTTCCCATCTGGCTGAGGTACATGCGGATCGGGTCACGAGATGACAGGGCAGATGTTTCCGGCCCCAGAAGTGCGCGAGCAGCTTTCTCGGCCTGAGCTTGTTTAACTTCTTCCTCAACCGGTGGTGGTTCGAGGTTGATGTCAGGGTCTTCGATAAAGTCGAGACCAGCATCGTCCAGAGCAATGATCAGCGAATCGACCATCAGAGGGTCGCCGCCTTCGTCAGGCAGCCAGGCATGAGCCTGCTGTACCGTAACAAATCCCCGCTCTTTTCCCTGCTTGATGATCGCCTTCAATCCAGCATCCAGACGATACACGCGATTCCCCTTTTCAGAGTTCCATCATTTGTCACAACGCGTGTCGACGACAAACAATGGCGGAGCATTCCGCTCCCGGTTTTAACGAGTGTCCGTGCCTCCGTGGTGAGACACACGCATCGTCAGCACACCGCTGACGCGCCCTGCCAGTTCGACTCCTGCTCAGATTCGAGCGACCGGCTGTTTCTACAAACCAGCATACCGATGAATCTGAAAAATCAATCGACCGTCAGGCCAAAAAAACAAGGATCAGCAGAACCGTCTCGAAGTCAGTTACACCAACTTCCAGAATTCAACTGAAACTCCCAATTCCAAACGTCACAGACTTGAGTCCAATCTGCGGATTATTCGCGTCCGCACCGCCTCACGTCAACGTTCTGGACCGATTGTTTGCCGTCTTTCTTCAACTGCGTTTGATGTTTTTCTCGAAGCGTCCTTCGCCAGTTTCATTGGTGAATTTCCAGGCTGACGGCTCGTTTCGGCAACAAATCTCGCCGTGAAGGAACGCTTTGATTAATTGCCTGCCTGCTCGCAGAACGAATGCATTCTTTCCTATTTCAACATCCACTTTCGCTCGACTGTTCATGGCTTCGCCGAATAACAAATCGAAATCGTCCAAAGACTCCAGCGGCCCCGAACGCCAGATCGTGCACCGCCGGGCTCGCCACGAATATGATGTGCTGCTGGATGAAATTGACTGCGGCATTGTGCTGACCGGCAGGCGAAGTCAAAAGCATTCGCAACAACAAAATCTCGATCGAAGAAGCCTATGCTCGCGTCGATGACCATGAGGTGGCTGGTCGATTGCGACATCGCGGAATACGCTCAGGCCAGCATCTATAATCATGCTCGCCAACGAAAGCGAAAACTGCTGCTGAATCGACGAGAGATTCGCAAGTATGTCGAAGCCGCTGAAAGTGATGGACAAACACTCATCCCTTTGGCGGTGTTCTTTCAACGCGGGCTTGTGAAAATTCGCTCGGTCTGTGCAAAGGCCGCAAACTGCACGACAAGCGACAGAAGTTGAAGGAACAGGATGCTCGTAAAGAACAAGTGACGCCAAGGTTCGAAGATAATGCAATACGGGGCCGGAACTGTAGCCGAAGTCGTGAGACTTCGGACCGAAAAACCACCCGCGTCGCACTGACTGGCAATGCAGCGCGGTGCGCAATTGAGGCTAAGCCTGTTCACTCATCTGCTGCCGTCGACATTCGTAAAGAACAATGCCAGTCGCGACGGCCGCATTCAATGATTCAACGCCACCCAACATCGGAATGGCCACCGGGCTGTTGGCTTCCGCAAACAATTCGGAAGCAATCCCCGTGGCTTCTGAACCGACAATTATTGCCTGCGGTCCGCGCATATCGCAGTTCCAAAGCAAGCCGTCAGATTTTTCTGACGCGGCCAGCACATTAACACCGTGAGTCTTCAACTCCCGCAGAGCTTCCACCAGGATCGGAACTCGATAAAGCGAAAGATGATTGACTGCTCCCGACGAAGCCCGCGCCACATGCGGAGTGACCGACACCTGAGCTCGTTCGCCGATGATCACGCCGTCAACTTGCGACGCATCACAGCATCGCAGGATGGCTCCGAAATTGTGAGCATCCTGGAGACGATCACAGACGACAAACAGCGGCGGCAAATTGCGACCTTCCGTAGATCGCTCCTCTTGAGACTGTCGGAGTCGTTGCTGCAGATCTTCGAAAGTCCCGCAGGGGAACTCGCCCATCCTGGCCAGAAAGCCCTGATGCTCTTCCGTGCGGCATAATTCCGTCAATCGAGAACCCGGCAGCTCCTGAAGCCGCAGCCGCACCGCTGAGGCCAGCCGACCAGCCTCGTCAATGACTTCGCGAGGCAAATCTTCATCCAGGAGCAGCTCGACAATGGGCCAGCGGCCAGCCGTGAGGGTTTCCATGACGGCGTAACGCCCCCACAACCAGCTTCTTTGATGACTTGCGGCGAGACTTCGGGACGTCTTTTTCTGTGAACTTCGGCTCATTCCCGGAGTCTAATAGTTGGAGGTCCGTATGTGCCAGCGCCTTCTGAGAAACGTGACGCGGTGGACAGGAATCCTGAAATCAAGGCATTTCGCAGCCTGCGGAACTGTGCGACAATTCCTGAGTATGAATTTCAATAGCCGGAACGCGTTAGCGTCCGGTTCTTGATCCTGGTGAGCGGAATGGCGCTAGCCACCGGTGTTTATCGTCACCAGGACTGGAAAACACCGGCGGCTGGCGCCGTACCGCTCACAGAGAAACGTTGATGAGCAAGAACTCCCCTTGGTCCACTGCTCGAAATTCCTTATCGTCCGCGTCAAATTCCTGAAACTCTATTTCTCAATGTTCCAGCGGTCACAGCACCACTGACGATTCCATGCAACGCACTCTGCTCAAATCAAAGATTCATCGAGCCACCGTGACGGACGCCAGCCTCCACTACGAAGGCAGCGTGACGATCGATCCACTGCTCATGGAAGCGTCTGACATTGTCGAATGGGAACAGGTTGACGTTCTCGATATCAACAACGGCAATCGACTGACGACTTACGCCATCAGCGGTGAACCGGGCTCCGGCGTGATCTGCCTCAATGGCGCTGCAGCTCGACTGGTCCACATCGGCGACCTCGTGATTATCTGCAGCTATGCTCAGTACTCAAAAGACGAGCAGCGGACTCATGTTCCGAAAGTCGTGCGAGTCGACAAGAACAATCACATGATCGCAGCGGATTGATTCTGTCGCCCCTGCCCCGCCGACTGTTGCCTTCATCAGCCGGAACGCGTTAGCGTCCGGTTTTCGCCGCTTAAGTGAGCGGTACGGCGCTAGCCGCCGGTGTCTCCGTGTGTTTCACGGAAAGTCAGTTCTGCGCGAAATGAAGTGCGCAATCCACTACGAAGCAAATGTCACGACGAAAAGACATGCGTTTCAACCGCTGATTAACGCGAATGAACGCTCATAAATGCAAAATAGGCGGAGAAATAAGGGTATCATCCCTATTGGACACAAACCATGTCATTTCTCGACGAGGTCTTCTGGGCCAGTAGCGGTTGGACGTCTGAAACCATTAGCGTTCATGAGTGTTCATTAGCGGTCCCAAAAGCGATTCCGATCCTCGCACGTGATTTCGCGCACAACCCCAAAATCACCGGTGGCTAGCGCCATTCCGCTCACTGCGTCTTACTCCAAATCAAAATCCGTAAACGGCAACGTCGGTGAAGATCGTTCGGCCATGCCTTCTTTGAAATGGCGGCGACAGACGGAAACGTAACTCTCATTGCCGCCGACTTTGATCTGCTCCCCGGAGCGAAGCGGTTTTCCATCTCCATCAATTCGCAGCACCATCGTGGCCTTGCGACCACAGTGACACACTGTCTTGATTTCCGACAGCACGTCCGCCCAAGCCAGCAGATACTGGCTACCTTCAAAGAGCTGTCCCTGGAAATCGGTTCTGAGCCCATAAGCCAGCACCGGAATGCCTTCAACGTCGGCGATCTCACCCAGCTCAAAAACCTGCCGCTGAGTCAGAAACTGAGCTTCATCGACAAACACACAAGCCAGAGGATTATCGGCATGATGCTTTCGGAAGATCTCCAGCAGTGAATCCGTCAGCGAAAACGCGATGGCATCAGCTTTGAGCCCAATTCGTGACGCGATCTTCCCGATGCCATCGCGCACGTTGAGTTGCGGGGTCAGCAACATTGGATGCATCCCGCGTTCCTGATAATTCCAGGCCGCCTGAAGCAGTGTCGTCGACTTGCCGGCATTCATCGCCGAATAATAAAAATACAGCTTGGCCATGACGGCTCCGGAATCCTCAAATGTTCGCTGGCTCAAACTGCCCCTGAATCGTGACGATCAAATGCCGACGTCCACCACTATTGCGATGTTCGCACAAATAAATTCCCTGCCATGTTCCTGTCATCAGCCGTCCGTTGGAGATGGGAATTGACAGCGAAGGCCCCGTCAAAGTGGCTTTCACATGAGCCGGCATGTCGTCGGCTCCTTCACACGTATGGCGATACGGCCAGGATTCCGGCACCAGTCGATCCAGGGCCATCCCCATGTCGATAGGAACATCCGGGTCCGCATTTTCGTTGATCGCCAATGACGCCGACGTATGCTGGATGTAGACATGCATCAGGCCAACACGACATCTTCGCAAGTGCGGCAACTCACGCAAAACGTGAGACGTAATCAAGTGGCATCCGCGCGGAAATGCCGGCAGGATGATTTCGCTCTGAAGCCATTCGTTGTTTGGCATCGACATCGTGATTGGGTTTATGCTCGTGAGTCAAGTTGCTGCCACGCAGCGGTGTGAACGGAATTCAGAGACTGACAGACTTCTTTTGCAATCTTCGCTAAAACCAGATCGGGACTGGCCTCTCACCCTGCGACCTCATGCCTCAACATTCAACACGATCTTGCCTGTCAGCGTGTTGGCACCGTGGAGTGTATTTTCTTCCTGCAGTCGATGAGCAGCGGCGGCCTGGGACAGAGGGAAGCGAGCTCCGATTGCGGGCTTCCAGTGTCCCGCATCCAGCATACGATTCAGGTCGCTCGCCGCAGTTCGCTGTTCATCCGGACTGGCATTAAACATCGCAAAGCCGATAGCACGCAGGTCGCGAGTATAAAACGGGCCCAACGGAAGGATCGGGCGAGCATCACGGCCGGCCATAAAGATCAGACGGCCTCGCATCGCCATCAGTGGGATGCTTCTCTCCGGCGTCGGAACTCGATGTGTTTCAAACCAAAGATGAATAGGCCCGGTGGCTTTCGTAATTTCTGCCAGCCGCTGATCCACATCGTCAGTGCGGTACTCGATGACGTAATCGGCACCGTGGGCACGACATTCGTTGGCCTTCTTGAGAGAGCCCGCCGAAGTGATAACGGTTGCCCCAGCCGCTTTCGCCAATTGCACCACTGCTGAGCCAACTCCACCGCTGCCACCGTTGACAAACACAACCTCACCGGATTTCAGGCTCCCATGAAAGAACAGCCCAAGGTGTGCCGTAATTCCAACCATGGCCCCCGCAGCAGCCGCTTCGAACGAAACGCCATCAGGCACCGGATAGAGCCACTGTTCTCCAATCGAGCACAACTCCGCGAAGCAGCCCTGTCGTCCTGCGAGTCCCTGATTGCTGCCCCAGACACGATCACCGGTCTTGTATCGAGTACACTCCGGGCCGACGGCTTCGACAATTCCGGCGATGTCAATTCCAATGATATAGGGATCGGGAAGATTGGCTTTGACACTGCCTGACCGGATGTAGGTATCAATCGGATTGACGGCCACAGACTGCGTTCGGACCAGAACTTGATTCCCTGTCGGGACCGGTGCTGGAAGCTCTGCAAAGTGAATGCAATCCGGACTGCCGGTGGTCTTAATAAACGCAGCTTTCATGAGTCACGCTACTTTCGAGATGAATTCCAGGCGGTCTTCCGCGAATAAAATCATTCGCACAGACTTTCGCGCGTAGAATCACGGTCAGCCAGGGGGGACGGTTTACGTCGCAAAGTCTACAGAGGCCGACAGCGTCCGGAAAGTTTCACTCCCGGTTCAAGTTCGCAAAACACCGTCTGTGTCGTTGCGCTGACCTTCACCATTGCCAGGCCGACGATCGACGCCGCATCACTTTGAACTGCCGATGTGATGGTTCCGGCCACTGCGTTGTCGGCCGTGATCAGTGGCCGTCCGCAAATGTCGCCCTGCTTGTGATCCCCGGACAGCTCAATTACACGGAGAGCCCGATTCACATGTCCCATAGCGTCGAGCCGTGCGATAGGCTCCTGGCCGAGGTAGCATCCCTTGGTGTAAGAGATCGCAACACTGTTGCGTTCGGCTTCCGGAGCCAGATGCTCATTCGACATGTCGCGACCAATAACCGGGAATCGCTCTCGGATCCGCAGAACCTCGAACTCTTCCATGCTCACTTCAGGTACAGATGAAATCGCCGCTCGGAGAATGGCAATCTGCTCGGCATCGCCCGAGACAGCCAGCAGTCGTTCGGAAGCCCAGGAGAATCGCAGGCAGGTCAATTTCGAAGCCGCCTCGCCGGATGCGCTCGCTTGACCACAGAGAGTCCCCTCGGCGTTGACAGGCCATTCCGAAAATGGCGGCCGTGCAAACAGCTCTGGCGATTCTCTGAGGACAATAGTCGTGTCCGTTGACATCTCCATGACCGTCACATCTTCTGTGATCACATAACGGCTCAGATGTTTCGCAAGAGCCGCAGGATCCCCCGGCAACATCCAGATTTCATGACATGACTCAAGTGACAATACATACCCATGAGCCAATATCCGAGCCTTGACATCGGTAAAGAACGCTTCACACGCGTTCCCTTCGGTCAGGGCTTTGACGTTGTTCGTACAGAAGTTATGCAGAAACTTCGCGCGATCTTTTCCCGTGATTCGAATTCGACGAAACGTACACTCAGACCTGGTAGACATCGATGATGGAATTTCCATGGAGGAGTTGTTGAACAACTGCGGTCAACAGCGGATCGCCTGACGGAGATCCGACTCGATGAATCCCGATCACGCCTGTATGAACCAAGCGAAACAGCACGCAACAACGCAGCAACCCGAGTTCAGCGGGAGCCCGAACCGGGCCACGATGTCACTAACCGTTTGCTCAATCGTTACTGGCCTACAGCAAGCTCGTTAACAGCAATCGCAGTTTCCGCATTTCGCGGAGGCGGTCTTCGCCTTCCATGGTTCGCGGAAGCAGATCAACGCTCAGATTTCGCTGATAGCCATGTTGGCGCAACATCGCCACGATCCGATTGTAGTCCACATCGCCCAGCCCGCCGAGAACCTGCAGTTCAGTGGGCGAAGTATCCCGCAAATGCAAGTGCAGTACATGAGGATAGACCATGTCATGTTCCAGATATCCGCCTGGCCGACAGATATAGTAGCTGGGGTCAAGAGTAATCCCCATGCCCTTAACAGACTGGCAAAGCTCGACTGCAGTATGGGGATCTTCTGTCAGAGTTCCGGACTTCGTTACCACAGACAAACGAATTCCCGCTGCGTGGCAAACCGCGTTGCGTTCACGAAGTCGGTCGATTTCTGTATTGAAAGGTGTTCCCTTGGGGGATGCCAGAATCGAAAGCTGAGCAACCTTCAGGAGTTTGGCAAACCGCACAATTCCCGAAAACGTGGTCATGTCCACTTCGCTTTCAAGAAAGATCGCGGCGGGGCTCAGGCGGCTGGCTTCCTTCAATAGACCAGCCGCTGATTCAGGGTCTGTGGCGACTTTCGATGGCTTAAGCTGATCGAAATCTTCGTTCAGCCAGATCTCCACCTTGTCGAATCCCAGTTCCTGAATCTGCAGGCAGGCTGCCGGGAACGCTAAATCCCAGAGACTTCGCGTTGATGCGGCAATATGCACTTGAACACTCCCTCTCGCGTCACAAACACAGAATTCGCCGAGTTTTACAGCGACAACTCCGAGCTGCCTCGGACCTGATTTTCTTCCCGAGACTGTATTCCGGACTACCTGATTCCGCAAGACCACACAGTCTTCCTGTCTCAACGCTGGTGGATTTGTAGGGATTTTACACGATTCTCCGGTTGAACTGCCGATAACGGTTATCAGGGATGATTCTCATTCAGGAGACCCGAGCATCAGATGTTCGGTCAGTTTCCCGGATTGAGTTCCCTTTGACTCCTCTGCACGGAACGGAGAGGAGTGGTTTTGGGGAAAACCAGGGAGTGATATCGATGCATCGTTGCACAATGGCTGTACTGCTTTCGGGGGCGATTGGATTTTTTGTCACCGGATGCTCTTCCACGACTCCGGTCATGCGTGGCCAGAGTCCGCATGAAATGGCGAGCAATGGAGCCGTCATGGCTGACGGCTGCCCCATGTGCCAGTCATCGACTGGACCAAACGGGCAGATGATTCATGCTCCAAACTGCGATTCCTGCCCTCCGTCTCAGCGAGGTTGTCAGGGTGCGGGATGCAATCTGCCATTCCATCCTGTCCATCGCAACTTCCACACGTACAAGGTCCCGGCCCATCTGTCGAGACCTCCGGAGAATTCTGCTCCGGCGATGTATCAGTACCCATATTATACGCTTCGCGGGCCAACCGACTTCTTCATGGAATAATGGAGCAAGCGGCTCAACGCCACGCCATTCGTGAATGCATCGCATCAAGACAGGCCGCTCGAATTTCGAGACGGCCTGTTTGCGTTTCTGGATTGTCATTCAATCGTTTCGGCGTAGCATGGTGATCGCTCCCGGGCTTCACACTGCGTCGAGTACAGTTTGGGCTGCAATCGGCATCTGAGTTCCCCTTCTTCTTTCGTTGAAGTCCGGAATGTTCATGCGAAGTTCTGTACGACATCTCCTGCCGCGGAAAAACTGTCTGCTTGTGGCGTTCGTGGCTATCTTCAGTGGGGACGTTGTCTATTCCATTGACGAGCCGGGGGGAGAAGCTGCAAAGGTTGTCTCTGAACAGTCCGATGCAAAACTCCCCGATACCGAAAAAGGGGATGATACCCAGGCCAATGATCCCAAAGCGGAGGCTCCGAAGCCTGCCGCACCGAAAGCGGTGATCAGAGAAATCCCGCTGCCGCCGCCCGATCGTCCTGCTCCCGGATCGATTCGAGTGGATAATGGCATGATCTTCAGCGGGATGTATTCCAAAGCGACGACATTGGCCCCCATTCGACGTGGCGGCGGACCTTTGGATCGTCCGGATCAACAGCTGGAAATGCGACTGGTTGATCAGAAGGCAAGGGAAATTTACATCTCGGGCCGTCGTGCCGAACCTCCCGTGGCGAACAATCTGGTCTGGCCAAACACGGTCTTCGTGATTCCGCAAAAACGAGTTTCTCGCAAGGTCATGCCGGAAGGAATTCCGACGCTGGGACCATTTGATTCCGACGGGCTCTCACGCGGCACAATGCATCGGCCCAACGGGCGGAAGGATGATATTCTCGTTGGCATCGTTGCCATTAACGAATTGTACGCAGAAGTCTCCTGCCTGACTCACGACTGGAGCTACTGCATCTCCTTTGATTCGATTCCGAGGCAGCATCTGCCGAAGATCCTCAGCCACGTTCAGAACTCCCAGGACCGTAACGTGCGTCTGGATCTCGTCAAGATGCTGATAAAAGCGAATCGACTTCCCGAAGCAAGGAGTTTGTTCAGTGACCTGCTCGGCGATTTCCCTGAACTGGCGCAGGCAGAAGAACAGCAGCGGATTCGCGAAGAGATCGCTCGTCAGATCACCAGAGAGCTTGAGCAACGCCGCGATCTCGGCCAACACAAACTTGCCGCCAACGGCGCCCGTGTTTTGACTCGGGACAACCTTACTCCCGAAACGGTCGTGCGGGTCGAAAGGCTCGAGAAAGACTACGATGCCGTTGACCAGCGGATCGAGGCTGTTCGGTCCGGAATTCCCGTTCTCGTTGCGGAGATCGAAGATGGCCCCCTGCGCGAATCTGTCACGCTGATCAGTCGTACGGTGCTCGGAGAAATCAACCCCGATACGATCGACCGATTTGCTGCTTACGAGATCGTGGCGAGCACACCGGGCGACATCCCGAGCGATGAGATTCTCGGGATGGCCCTTTCCGGATGGCTCATGGGGGCAGAAAACACAGTTCGCAATCTCAGCGATGTCGTGTCGCTCTTCGAAGCTCGTGAGCTGATTTTGGACTACATGAATACGTCTCCGGAGGAAGTCGCCGTCCGCCAGGCTCTGGCAGAAAGAATCTCGTCACTGGAAGGTCTGGGTGTCGAACGTGTGGCGGCGATGGTCAGGCATTTGCCCGCCTTTGCCGAAGTCCCGATGGAGTTTTCCGATGTCTCAAAAGGCGGCAGTTTCAGGCTTGAGGCAACCGAGTCTGCTCTGGGAGCCGTAGGACGTGTGCCGCCCGAGTACCATGAAAGTCGCCAATATCCTCTGCTGATCGCGCTTCACGGACCTTTCGACGATGCCGCGCAACACCTGAGCTACCTCCAGGGAATCGCAGAGAATAACGGTTATCTCCTGGTTGCTCCGGAGTGGTTGAAGAAGGCTGGCGACGCGTCGGACGCGACTCCCACAGGTTATGCCACATCGGCCGGATTCCATCGTTTGTTCCTTGGGCTGATCTCACGCCTGAAAAAACATCTGCGTATCGATGATGATCGAGTTTTCATCTCAGGCCACAGTTTTGGCGGCGATACGGCCATGGATCTCGCAGCCTCCCATCCTGATCTTTTCGCGGGAGTCGTCTCGATCTGTGGCACTGGTCATCGACATCTGCAGTGGACAGCTCCCAATGCCATTCAGATGCCCTGGTACGTGGTGATCGGCGATGCACAGGCGGGATGGTTTGATCGGATGGGACCCTTGTCGGCCAAACTCTTTAAGCGAGACACCGAGATGAAGGTGGTCTTCGACACAACCTTCATCAAGTATCCGTCGCGCGGTCTTGAAGTCTATCACGAAGAGTTCGCGAGCATCTTCGACTGGATGTCTCGCTATCGCCGCAATCGTGCACCGGAAAAGATCTATGCGAACCTTCTGCGAAGCACGGATCTGCATTGGTCATGGGTCAGGCTCAAAGGGCTTCCTCCACAATTTGCCCAACTCGACAATGAAGCGGCCGCACCGATCGCGACTTATCGCCCGGCAGAACTCAACATTCAGAGCGACGACTCGAATCTTATCCGGATTCGATCAGCGCCTTCCGATGTGACGATTCTGCTGTCGCCGGATCTGAAGAATATCAATCTGGAAAAGCCGATTCGCATCCACAATGGCCGCAAAATGACGACCGTCGATTACGACCCGGATATTCTACATTTGCTTGAAGAGCTGTACGCAACCGGAGACCGGGCGCGGCTGTGCTACATGAGAATCGATATCCCGAAATGATCGATGTCTGCGACAGCTATTTCCTGAGCAGCGAATCGTAGGTGTCAAGTGAATGAGCAGCGACACGATCGATGACATGTTTCCAGACTTCATCAATCAGACCGCCGGACAACATCCCCTCAACAGCTTTGGATCCAATTCCTCCAAGAAACTGCGCCAGTGATGTCATGGGGTCCTTACCGACGAGCCGTTCGGTCCGGCAATGAGCAAACTCGTTGGCGATCAGGCTGAGTCCCGGCAACTTGGGCACCGGATCGTTGCCATTGGCGTAACGCGATATCATCCCGGAGAATTCGCGATCAATCGCGTCACAGGCTTTCTGGTTCCCAATCATCGGGCGCGCCGTAAGTGTAGATCTGATGGACCGGAATGAAGCGGCGTTTCAGCAACCACGCTCCAAACAACGCCAGCGCCGCCGCCGAGACTGTGGCCGGTCACCCACAGCGGCCGGTCCATCTCCTTAAACCTGGCTTCAACGAGATCACGCAGTGGTTCCCAGACTTCGGCAATCGCGTCGACGAATCCCTTGTGAAACTTCGCCCCAACACCAGCGGCGGCAAGGTCATGGCCCAGCCGACCTTCGGGGACGATCAGCAGGTTCATCGCATCGGTGAGCAACCAATCCTTGAGACCGTCGAATGTCGTCGGACCTTCCGTGCCTCGAAATGCCACGACGATATGTTCGTCGTTGTCGGCGACGTAAACCTGTGTGTTGTCCACGCTGATGAGTTTGGCGTTCAGTCCCAGCTGATCGTGAAACTGCGGAATCGCTTCCGCTTCCGGAAGATAGGCCAGCTGACAGGCGAGGCATAGAAAAGTGGCATTCTCAAGCGAACCAACCGCATCTTCCGTTAATGTCATTGTGAGTCTTCTTTGCTCGAGCCTCTGAGTTCGCAGCTTACCGTTTTTGCATCTTATGGCTTGACCTTCGTGAGCGGAATGGCGCTAGCCGCCGGTGACTGTTTCACAAACACCGGCGGCTAGCGCCGTACCGCTCACTGTTGAACCGCGCAGTCTAGTTCACGTACCGTCGAATCTCCGGTTCCTGATTTTTCCACTTGCGGAGCGCCGATGCGGGGATTGAATTCCCGGAAACATCAATCTCCTTCAGCTTCGCCGGTGGATCCGCCAGAAATTCCGCGACACCGTCTTTCGTGATTTTTGTGCGAGCAATTCGCAGGCTCTCCAGAGCTGGTAACTGACGAAGCAACTTGAGTCCCGCATCGGAGATGACTGAATCGTTCAGCGTGAGTTCTCGCAGTTTCGTAAGCGGCAGCAGCAGTTGCAACGTCTCATCGTCCACGTTGGGATTCGCCATTTCAAGGACGACGACATCCGTACGCGAATTCAGGATGCTGTAATCCGGCCTGTCCCAACCAGTCAGCACCAAATGACGTTCGCCGGCGATAATACGTTCACGTTCACCCAGGCCCATCAGCAGTTCAAGCCCATGGCTGAATGCAAACGGAGCCGCACCAATCAGTAAACCCACAAGGATCACGATTAACGGTTTCAAAGACCTGCGAAAATGAACAAGCCCGTAAACCAGTGGTCCCACGGGCGAAGTCAGGATCAGCACCGCTGTCAGCAGCACTCCTGACGACCGCCAGGCTTGAACGATCAGCCACAGCAGCCCAGCGACCAGCAGCAGAAGTCCGCCAAAAAGTAGTCCGACGCCAACAACTTCCGACACAGAAAATCACCTTCCTGTTTGGCCTGTGGACTCAAATCTGAATTCTAAGACTAACAACGACGTTCTGCCGACCGAGCGGATCGACGTCCCTGAGCCGCTCGATAAACATCCACATAACTCTGTGCGCTGCGAGTCCACGACCAGTCACCCGACATTCCATTCTGCACAAGCTTCTGCCAGACCGACTTCTGCGAATAGCATTGAATGGCTCGCTCCACCGTGCCTGCAAACGCCTCAAGATTGTAATCCGAGAAGACAAATCCCGTGGCTGTTTCCAGAGATTTTGCGGCGACTTCCGGAGTTTTGGCATCCGATGCGTAATTGATCACGGAGTCCGCGAGCCCACCGACTTTGCGAACGATTGGCACAGTGCCGTACCTCAGACTGTACATCTGGTTCAGACCGCAGGGCTCAAAACGACTGGGCATCATAAAGGCGTCAGCCCCGCCTTCAATCTGATGGGCCAGAGATTCGTCGAATCCGATTTCAACAGCGACCTTCATGGGATAACGCGACGCCAGTTCTCGCAACTGTCGCTCGCAATGTGGGTCGCCCGTCCCCAAAAAGACCATTTGAATGTTCTTTGTCAGCAATCGATCGGCCGATCCCATCACAAGATCGAAACCTTTCTGATCGGCCATCCGCGAGACCATGCCAATCAGGGGCACGTCGCCCTGCTGTGGCAGCCCCATACGCTGCTGCAATTGCGACTTGCAGCGAGGCTTTCCGGCGGCAACGGTCGCCGCAGTAAAATGCGCCGAAAGATGAGGGTCGGTGCCAGGATTCCAGACATCGGTGTCGATACCGTTCAGGATTCCGACAAGATCTTTGCTACGGTATCTCAATAGACCTTCCAGACCATATCCGCCTTCGGGATGGCAGATCTCTTCGGCATACGTCGGCGAAACAGTCGTGACCTGATCGGCAAAAGCAATCCCTGTTTTCAACAAATTGAGGTCGCCCCACGCTTCCATCTGGTGGTGATTGAAATATTTCCAGTCCATTCCGGTCAGAGGCATGTCGAAATGCCAGAATCGACCCTGATAGGCCATGTTGTGCAGCGTCATGACAGTGCTGGTGTTTTCAAATCCCGGCCGATCCGCGTACTGACTGTTGAGCAAGGCCGGAATAATGCCGGTCTGCCAATCGTTGCAGTGGATCACATCGGGACGAAGAATCATCTGCCGAGAAATCTCCAGAACTGCCCGACTGAAAAAGCAGAAGCGTTCGCAGTTGTCGACATAACCGTGACCATGCTCCTGATAAAGCTGTCGACGATCAAAGTAGTCAGGCTGCCGAACCAGAAGCACTCGCACTCCGGTTCCCGGCATCAGTGTCCAGTTCAATGAGCCCATGACCGATCGACCATTCATCTGGATCGCAAACCGCATCCCTGTTTCTGAGATCGTCGGCAGCCCCTTAGCAGTCTGACGCATCAGATAATAGTCGGGGACGATCAGGGTGACATCATGGCCCAGTTGGTCCAGTGATTTGGCGAGCGCACCAACCACGTCGGCGAGTCCGCCGGTTTTTGAGAACGGGACCGCCTCGGAAGAGGCCAGCACGATACGCAGCGGACGAACGATGTTCGACATTGTCAGCCTTACTTTCCACAAACCGTGTTCTTGCGTACCGGATTCCTCAGTGCCCAAAATGACTGCACGACATCCGAGCGGCAGTTCCTGTTTCGCAGGATTTCTCCACGGGCCGCTGTTCCGCCATCGCGTCATGATCGCGACTTGACCCGGACATAGCATGCCACAAAGTGGCATAGTCGGCTGAGCACGCAAAGAAACTGACATTGCCTTTCAGGAAAATTCCGCAGCCTGCGGAGCAGATGACGATCGAGTTCTTTCTGACGGATATAGCGATCCTGTCGACAAAGATTATCGTCCATCAGTTCGTGTCGACACGGAGAACGCTGCGGTCGTGGCGTGAGCCACTTGACCGCAAAAGCACGGAGTTTCAGTCGAACGGTCGCCACCTCTCTCCTTGTGTCGGCCCTCCGAGACCGTGATGAAATGCAGGACGTACTTACTATGGCGTTGAAATCGGCCATTCTTTGCGGCAACGACGGCCTGAATAGGTGGTCCTGCGAATTGCTTCAAATTCTCATCCGGGCCTCAGATTCTTCTTATTCGCATACCAGTGGCTCACCTTTGGCTGCTGAGGATCCACTCCTGCAGAATCAACTGATGGTCGGGCAATCGGTACGCTATCCTTAGTTTTGTTCCGTTGGCCGTAAAGATCGGTCTTGAGTAACCAGCGCTGCCATCGCTCGTTGCTCTGAACCCATGTTGCAGCAGCCCAATTCGCTCACCAGTGTCTGCGTACCAAACAGCAATGTTGGAGGCGATATCGACACTGACTCCAATGCGTCCATCCGGGCTGATCGCGATTTCTGTAACCGGAGAATCGTGCAATTGAATCATTCGAGAGGAACGATCGCGACGCCAGAAACGAATTGCCCCGTCCGTATGACCTGAGACCACCTGGCCATCGCGATTGATTGTCATGGCTCCCGTTTCAAATCCGCTGTCACCAATCGTTTGCGATTTTGCCAAAGCTTCATCTGACGTTTGCACGTTGATGCTCACCACGTTTCGGAAATAGCCGCCAGCAAAGATCGTGCTCCCATCCTGCGACCACGTAAGACAGTATCCAAGATTCGGCAATTCGAAATGGCGAATCGGAGCCGCGGAGTTCTCAAGGTCGGCTACGCAAATCGCGTGGTGATCGATCCAGGCGAGATATTGAGAGTTTGGCGAGAACTGCAGGGAATCGCGAGCTCTCTCATGCATCTCGTTCCCGTTATGAGCGAAACCTGAAAGAATCGTGTCTCGACCGTTTCGATGCAGAATGACCGACTGGCGATTCCGGATGAACGCAAAGCTTCTGCCATCCGGCGAGATCGCAGTGGATGTCACAGTTCCGGAGTTGGCCAGTGAAATCCCGACACGTTGATCTATTGTCAGATCAGAATTTTCGAGACTGGAAGATGTCGTCACATTCGCCTTCCATACCGTGCCGTCATCATCGGCCGAGACCAGACTCTCTCCATCAGCACTCCACGTCATCGCTGTCTTGTTCGATGCGGTCTGCTCGATAATCGCCTGAGTTTGCAGGAGCCGCGCTGGAGGTCGGATGGTGAAGAGTTCTCCGCCAAGCGTCGACACCAGAAAATGATCTCCCTTTTTTACCAGCGACGTCAGTTGATGTTCGGAAAGGTGAAACTCGTCCCCTGTGATAACCTCTGTTTCATCGGAGTTCACAGTTGCCAAATTGAACTCGGGAAATGGCCAGAACGTGATGTCGCCATTAATACATGCTGCGGCAATGAACGACTTTGAATCGTCAATCAGAATGCATTCTGCGTTCTTGGTTCCGATGAATTCATAGACATTTTTGAGCGTGTCTGTTGATGCATCGTAGGCCTGCATGCGTATGCCCGGACCTTTGTCCAAAAAGATGGCGAGCAGCTTCGTGCCTGGAATCCAGTCCGCAGAAATTGGAGTACCCGACAACGGAAATGGGCGCGACGCATAAGGGAAAATGGTGTCGGCAACCCAAAGCGAATCTTCATACTCCTGCCCGACGAAATATCTGTCGTCATCCGATCGCGCATACCAGCGGTGCCTGTCGTGCGCTGCGACTTCTGTTGACGTTTGGGTTGTCAGATCAAACATCTGAGCTTTCTCGTATCGAGAACCAACCAGAAGAGATCTTCTGTCAGCCGTGAAAATCAGCGATTCGATGGTCGTCAGCTGCACCGCCAACTCGGCGAGTTTCTTCCCCGACTGCAGGTCAAACACAAAAGGGACTGATCGATCACTGATTCGATCAGTCACGCCGCCAGTCGCCAGAAGCTTGCCATCGTCACTGACGGCCAGCGCGTTAAGAGACGGGGCCGATGTTTCGATTTTTCGAATCAGATCGCCCGATGGAACATCAATGATGTAGACACTTCCGTCACCTCCGGCCGCAGCAGCGTAATTTGTCCGAGGAATACTTCTGACTTCATACAGCGGCGCATCGACCTTTAGAATCCGGCGAAAGTTCCTGTTGATCTCGTGATTCAGGAGTTGCCATTCCGGAAGAGCCTGAGCTTCTTGATCCGTTTGATTTAGATTCTCCAGCAGCTTGTGTGCCTCTGAGAATTCATTGCGTTCCCAGGCCGCATAGGCTTCACGGATACCGACTCTTTGCAGCTGAAGTCGCGCGTTCTCAGCGGCCTTCTGAATTTCCATCGACTGTTGCCGGGCGACCTCTGCTTCAGCGGAATTCCATAGACTCACGACGAGACCAACGACAAGACTGATTGCAGCACTGACCAGCGCGACAAGAGACCAGCGATGCTTTGTGGCGACTTTGCGAAGTCGATACATCTTTGATCGAGGTCCGGCATGGACGGCTTCATGTCGCAGGTGGCGCTGCAGATCCATCGCCAGTTCAGCGGGCGTGGAGTATCTTCGCGAACGGTCTTTCTCCAGAGCCTTCAGCGAAATCCAGTCCAGCTCTCGACGAACAAGCAACACTAACTCTTCGCGAGTCACATTACGATGAGCTGCGATGGTCGAGGCCAGCGATGTTTCCAGATGACTCAATCGCACGCTTGGCAATGGCGGCTCTTCTTCTCGAATGATCCTCCGCATTTCATCCTGCCCGGACTGACGCAGCTGATCTTTGTCGAAGGGAGTCTGCCCCACGAGCAGTTCATACAGAATGACACCCAGCGAATACACGTCACTGCGAGGGTCAATCTGGTGAGATCCATAACCAGCCTGTTCAGGGCTCATATAGAGCGGAGTGCCAATGAGTTGCTGGAAGGAAGTATTGATGGAATTTGGTGCATGCTGCTGTTCGATCAATTTCGCGACACCGAAGTCTATGATCTTCGCGACCGATCGGTCTTCCTGTCTTTCCACCAGAATATTGCCGGGTTTCAGGTCCCGATGGACGATGCCCTGTTGATGAGCATGCTGCACCGCGTGACAAACATCGATCAGAAGACTCAAACGCTGAAAAATATTCAGCTTGTGGGTATCGCAGAATTCCGTAATCGGGCTGCC
>JAXMBU010000061.1:0-40605 GCA_046349735.1 Planctomycetaceae bacterium | reverse complement strand
TCGCAGCGTTGCCCGATACGCTACGCCGATTCCTTGATCGCCTCCAGTAGCTGATCTTCCGCGCGGTTGAAGTCATCGAGTGCCAGTATGAAACCTGAGCGCATTCCGCCGCGCGGGTCCCAGGCAATCAGCCTCCACAGAGCCAGAATAGCCGGGCCATCGGATTCTCCTGAGAGACGCTGAATCAACCAATAACCGTAGGCAACATAAGCCGCTGAACGTCGCGTGGATTGACCATTCACCAATTCCACAGCGAATGATTCGCTCATCCTGATGCCGTTCTCCGCTGCGAGGTGAAGCAGGCATTCCACCATCAGGAATTCGGCTCGCCGCTTATCCCTGTCGTAAAGCTTCTTTGGTTGCAGATGAGAGGCGTTGATGATTCGCAGACAAAGTTCGCATCGGCACCCATACTCAGGCAATCTTCCTGCGCCTTTGTAGCCCGGCTTTTCTATGACATCGAACGATGTCGTCAGGTACGTACTGAAGAATGCCGCGAATTCTTCGATCTCATCGATTGGTGGCCGAAGCTCGTCCGGGATGTTTCGATAGTTGGATCTCAACCATTCAGTGGATGCATCCGGGCCGCCGGAATGATGAGTAGCCTGTGCGGGCAGGATAAGCCCTTCGTCGACAGCATCCCTGATCCAAATCAGCAACTTGTAGCTGCGATCGCGAGTTGCCAATGCCCCGGGCGAGTTTTTCATTGTTGAAGATTCGTGTCCTGTTATTCCTGAAGTGTTAGTGGCTTGATTCCTGCCACGACCGCGTCTAGTCCTGCCATAGTCCGTGGAACACTAGCATTTCACGAACAAAGACGCCAACGTAATGATAACCAACAGGCACCAGCGCATTTCGCGATTGGAACGGAATTGCATTCTGAAATGCAGTCGCTTTCCGCTCATCGAAACTCCATTCGAGTTGCGCAAATCCAGACGAAACTCTCGATCGGAGCGGAAGCGTCGATGAGGCTCAACGGATTTACTGAACGTATGCAAACCGCCCTTACCCAGTGTCCATCCGACGACAAGCTGATGCTCATCACTCTTCGGCAAACCCACATACTTCAGTTGAAAATCCCGAGGCATTGGGGCACAACACGGACTTCTTGAGCTGATCGACAACCGGTCATCGATTCCCCGACGAGTGTTGTTTGATCAATTCGTCTCAGTTGTCTCCAATGAGGCGCGGCGATGCAAAGAAGACTACAGATATCGTTTCCTGCGTTTTGGGGGCACCCAGATACGATCGGCCATTCGATTCAAAGTCGCAACTCAAACAGTCTTCGCCTGCATCGATCCATGGCATTTGTGCTGCTGATGCTGGCCTCTGCTTTCCCATGCAAAGTCCGTGCACAGGATTCCACTGCGGTCGACTTTGATAAAGACATCGCCCAAATCTTCAGAGATCGTTGTATCAGCTGCCATGCGGATTCACCAGGCGGTGGCTTGAGTCTTACGTCAAAATCAACATGGCTCAAGGGAGGCGACTCAGGAGTTGCCTTTGATTCGCAGTCGCCTGAGAAAAGTTCGCTGTGGATGCGCATCACCGCCGGACCGGATGAAGAGCACCGGATGCCTCCGGAAGGATCACGACTGAACTCCGAGCAACTGTCCAAACTGCGTCAATGGCTTTCGAGCGGTGCGGTGTGGCCGGAACGATCCGTCCTTCGATCACCTCAGGCCGCCGCACGCGATCATTGGGCTTTCCAGTCGGTAAAGTCGCCTGTCGTTCCCACGTCAACGAGCAAAGTTTATGTTCGCAACGAGATCGATGCATTTGTTGTCGCTCGGCTGGAGTCGCAAAACATCTCGCCAGCCAGCGAGGCGGATCGCGTCACGCTGCTTCGTCGTGTCACTTTGGATCTGACGGGATTACCGCCTTCGACGGACGACGTGGACCGATTTCTCAACGAGGACAGCCCGAATGCGTATGAGCGAGAAGTGGATCGGCTGTTGACGCTGCCGGCGTATGGCGAACGATGGGCTCGTCCCTGGCTGGATCTTTGCCATTTTGCTGACACCGACGGATATCTGACCGATCAAAAGCGCCCCGTCGCATGGCGATACCGGCAGTGGCTGATTGATGCCTTAAACCGCGATCTTCCTTTTGATCAGTTTACGATTGAACAATTGGCCGGAGACCTTCTTCCGCAGCCAACTCAGGACCAACTGTTAGCCACCGGATTTCTTCGTAACACGCTCAGCAATCGGGAAGGCGGCGCGGATCTTGAAGAATATCGTGTCGAGCAGATCGTTGATCGAATTCGCACGGTGGGAACCGCGTGGCTGGGTTTGACCGTTGGCTGCTCACGCTGTCACGATCACAAGTATGATCCTCTGACTCAGAAAGAATTCTTTCAGCTCTATGCAGTCTTTGATCAGGCCGACGAAGTGAATCTTCCGCTGCCGCTGCCGGGAGAACAAGCGGCGTTCGATGGTGCGTATGCCGACTACCGTCGAAAACGCGACTCTTTGGTCTCGACCTTTCAACCGGGTGTCGATGAGCTCCAGAAACGCTGGGAGAATCGCATGCTGGAAGCGGTTGCCCATCCCGGCGTTTCACCGACATGGGATCGGCAGTGGGAAGTGCTTGGATTGGTCTGGGGAGGCGAACTGGGAGAAGGACAGCTCGAAGGTTGCGTCATCGTCCAGACGCCATGGGAGCAGAGAACTGCCGACGAAAAGGATCGCCTGCTGGAATTCTTTCTGGCTCGCGGATCGATTATCGATGATCCAAAATTTGCAGAGCTGAAACTATCGACGCTCGCCCCACAACTTGAAGAACTGAAGAAGTCAGTTCCATGGCCGACTCGGGCCCCCACAATGCGACAAGCTCGACACCCACGACCTGTGCATATTCACAATCGCGGCGATTTTCGAGTTCCCGGCACCGTGGTTCAGGCTGCCATTCCGCATTGGTTGCAGAAAACTTCTTCAGGACTTGCCAGCATCGCCGATGAGAAACCCCGGACAGCAAAGTCCATAGATCGACTTGACCTCGCGCGATGGCTGGTGTCAAAGGAGAATCCACTGACGGCTCGAGTGGTCGTTAATCGAATGTGGCAGGAGTTCTTCGGACGAGGTCTCGTGGATCCATCAGACGATTTTGGTCTGCGAGGTCAGAAGCCCAGTCATCCGGAATTGCTCGACTGGCTGGCCGCCGAGTTTATGAATCGAGGCTGGAGCGTTAAGCAGATGCATCGCCTGATTGTCACGTCGGCGACCTACCGACAATCGTCGGTGAATCGTCCGGAGTTGTTGACCATTGATCCTCAGAATCGCCTGCTGGCTCGTCAGATGCCGCTGCGATTATCCTCTGATCAGGTCCGCGATGCGATGTTGTTCGCCAGTGGCCTGCTGGAAACTCGCGTTGGCGGACCAAGCGTGTTTCCGCCTCAGCCGGAGGTCGTGGCGAAAGAAGGATTCTCAAACGTCTGGAAAACGAGCGAAGGGGCGGACCGGTATCGTCGAGGACTCTACACGTGGATTCAGCGTCTGTCACCGTTCGCTCAAAACGTTACCTTTGATGCTCCACCAACGAACGCAGGGTGCACGCGTCGTGATCGTTCGAATTCTCCGTTGCAGGCACTCACGTTGCTGAATGACCCGGTCTTCTTTGAGGGTGCACAGGCCATGGCCGCGAACGCACTGACCCGATCAGATCTGACTGACAGCGACAGGATTCGATGGGTTTTCCGTCGAGCGGTTTCGCGCGAGCCGACGGACGCCGAGGTCACGACTCTGCAGGAGTACCTCGCTGAGCAGCGGCGGATTGTGAGTCTTGACGCAGCGGCTGTTGAGCGGCTCGCGATAAAGACACCGGAAGGCGTGGAGAAGATTGAAATGGCGGCCTGGACCGGGCTCTGCAGTGTGATTCTCAATCTGCATGAATTCATTGTCAGAGAATAATCTTCGGTAATTCCTTTTGTTGCACTCGCACAGGCTGCTCACGTCGCCACGAGGGAGCTCTGGGGAATTGGTTCGAGACGCAACGTCAGACTTCAGAGTGAAATGCGGGCACCTTCTCCCAGAGAATTCGCAGACCGTTAAGAACTACCAGCACAGTGCTGCCTTCATGGCCAAGCACACCCAGCGACAGGGGCAGATCGAAGAATGTCGCAATCACAAGAAGAGTGATCATCGAGAAGGCAAACGTCATGTTCTGGCGAACTCGACGTCGCGCTGTCTGACTGATCCATATCGCGACCGGCAGGCTGCGCAGATCATCACTCATTAACACGACATCAGCCACCTCGAGTGCGACATCCGTTCCGGCACCTCCCATGGCAATTCCAACCTGAGCTGTCGCGAGAGCCGGGGCATCATTCACGCCATCTCCAACCATCGCCACCACATTTCGGTCGGCGGCGAGTCGACTCAGCTCAACCACCTTCTGATCCGGCATCAGGCCCGCACGAACATCGTCGGCCCCGAGTTTGGCGGCAATGTTTCTGGCGACACGTTCGTGATCCCCCGTCAAAATTACGGTCTGACGAATCCCCATCCGTTTTAACGCCCGCATCGTCTCCGGAGCTTCCGGACGCAGCTGATCGGCAACGCCAATGACCCCCATCAATCCAGCGGCGTCTGTTGCGACCATCAATGCGGTCTGCCCGGCTTCACGCATGCGGCGAGCCTGCTCGACCAATTCCGGAAGGAGTTTAATATCGTGAGTTTCAAAGAGTGTTTCGCGGCCCACACCGACCCAGATTCCATCAACGCGCGCATGCACTCCGAGGCCTGTATGACTATGAAAATCCGTCAGCGGTGCCTCACTGAGTTTAATCTGACGACTGCGCACCTCGGCCAGCACAGGAATTCCCAGAGGATGTTCGCTGCGTTGTTCGACAGTCGCCGCAAGGCTTAACAATCGCGATTGATCAGTGCCGGCAGGCGTCCAGACTTCGGAAACCGCCGGCTTACCCTGCGTAACAGTGCCCGTTTTGTCGAAAGCGATGATGCTCACTTGCCCCAAAGATTCGAGGTGGACGCCTCCTTTAAACAGGATGCCCTGACGACCGGCACGCGCGATCGCAGACAACAGAACGGCCGGCGCACCGACGACCACGGCACACGGCGAAGCAGCAACCAGCAGAACCATGGCATGATAAAACGCATCATGCCAGTCGCTGGTGTGCAGCAGCCGCGAGGCAAAGAACACGCAGATCGACGTGAAGATTACACCCATCACATAGGGAGTCTGCCACGATTCGACAAAACGTTGCGTCGGAGTTTTCTGCGCTTGTGCCTCCTGCACCATATGCACGATCCGAGCGATCGTTGTGTCAGCCACGGCCCTGGTCATCTTCACCAGAACATTCCCGGAACCATTGATGGTGCCGGAAAAGACCTTCGCGCCGACTGACTTCTGAATCTGCTCACTTTCGCCGGTCAAGGTTGATTCGTCCGCCCACGTTTCGCCTTCCAGCACATCTCCGTCGACCGGAAATCGTTCGCCCGGTCGGACGCGAACCTGATCCCCGACGTTCAACTCTTCGACGGGAATCGGCTTTTCGGAAACAACACCATCCTTCACGAGCCATGCTTCTCTGGGGCGAAGCTGAATCAGCGACTCGATGGACCGCGTTGTGCGGTACATAGCAAACTCTTCCAGCGTTCCGCTCAGCGAGAACAGGAACAATAAGACGACGCCTTCCATCCATTCTCCAATCGCAGCCGCTCCCAAAGCGGCCAGAATCATCAGCAGATCCACCGTGGGCTGACGATTCTTCAGAGAGGCGACGGCGCTGATAGTCGGGCCACTGCCTCCGGCAAAATAGGCAACGATGCACGCGGCGATAGACAACGTCGCGGCCTGTGGACCTGCGGAACGATTCAGAAAAAAACCTGCAAGCCCGAAGACCAGACAGACAGCTGTCGCGATGGCTTTGCCGACGGGAGCTTCCGCGCCTGCGTGTCCGTGCTTCGAATGGTCCCCTGACATGTGTTGTTCAATTCAATTTGAATTCTGATGAATTGCCTGCAGACCGCACCGAGAATGGAATCGCTCCAATTCCCTCGGAATAACGCAACGACTATTGTTCTGTTGGGCCATCGAAGCCTGTGACGCTCAAAAGAAGCGAAGCGTCGATGTTCGCAAAGCCCCGCTGCGATGCTCGTCGCCACGGACTTCAGTACCTGGCTGTCCATTCTGTGCATGTGCAGATCTCCCGCACAGTGTAGCGAACATCACTGTTGGTAGTCTAATACACCGAGAATCTTCACCACGGCGGGGTGCAGTCGCGGAATTCGTAGATGCTTCTTGCAGGGGAGGATTTCGCGGCTGGCCGCGACTTTTTCTGCAGGGGGATTTGATCACGCCGGTCTTACTTCATTCGACTTGTATCGCTGAGTTTGCTTGCACTGTGTGGGCTGAAGCCCACGCTACGGAAAATCAATTGTAGTGTGGGCTTAAGCCCACTTGAGCATGAATCCTTCTTACGACAGGTTGCCGATGAAAAGGTGCCCCTTGCCGCTATGCAACATGTGTCGGCACCACCGTTCGCCCAGTGATATTTCGAGAATCCTTTCTGGCAGAAAGCTCCTGCTTTAACAAGCATCCGCGACTACGCCCACCACGGCGTCTGAGTCACGCGGCGTTGGGCAGATGATACTGTTTTCTCGGAACCAGATTTTGGGGGTTCACCTCGAATGGCTCATCTTCCGCATCTTTTCGGCCGTTCCGCACAGTGACGAATACTCGCCACAGTGGTGATGAAATCTCGCTACTCAACAACAGTCGTTTTTGAGGCCTTTCGCAGGAAGAACGTCTGCTGTTTCGATTCGTCACACAGGAGCGGCTGAGACAACTTCAGGATGGCCGTCGTGATCGCAGTACCCAGAGCTCCGGCGAGGCACAGCACGAGGCCGAGATCTTTGAGATCCCCGGCAATGAACAACCAGGCCACAAGTCCGGAGATTGCAAGGATCAGGAATAGCCGCAGGCAGAACACCAGCGACTGACCTCGTCGAGCTGGCCCGATCAGCAACAGGATGCCGATCACACAAACCGCCAGCCAGATCAGACCAAAGCCTTTGTGGACTGATTCAGAAGAGCGCACGTCCAGCGCCAGCGCCGGATTGCCGTCGACTCGCAGGAAGTCGATTCGCTGGCCGTCCGTTGGGATCTCGAAGTGCAGCGACAACAGTCCTGTGGGTGTGGCAACCTGAGCCGGGGTGTTCATTTCAAATGCCTGCTGCGCTGCATCATTCGGTGCGGACGCAGGAGCCTGGAATGGATCGGAGGGTTGTTGAGCCGGAGCCGGGGCGGGAGCCTGAATGGACGAAGCGAGATCGGACAATGTACTCCGAGACGCAGACGGTGGTGTCAACGACTCTGGTTTACTCTTTGCGTCCAGAGCTCCCGATCGGCGCTGCATGAGTTTGGAACGGACATTCGATTGTTGTCCTTCGGATTCAGAGGCTTCGTCACGAGCAGCTGGTTTCTCGGACGGCGCGTCGTCTTTCATCATTCGCTTACGTGCAGTCCCTCGCTGCGGCATCTGCTTGCTTTCGCCCGACTTGCCCTCACCGGAGGTTTTTTCGCTCTTGTCAGTTTGATCTTCGCGAGATGTTTCGACTTCCGGAACCGTGATCCCAAAGCGGAATGCATTCTCTGAAGCGGCAGCTCCTGACTGATTTGCGGGATTTATCCAAAGTTGCTGTGCTCCGACAGGATTCAGCAGCCCCTCTGGATGCGGGCAGTTCAAAACCATCAACTGGCTACATGTTTCGCCGTTGACGAAGTTCTGCGCCGCATCCTGCTCAAACAGGAAGCCATTGCCAGTAACGGCCTGGCCAAGTTGGAGCTGGGGCACGCTGTTGATTCCGACATAACTATTGAGGCTGCTATTCGCTTCGTGAAGTTTTCCCAGCACGAGTCCTCGCTGTTGCTCAACGCCGCGATCATTTCCCGAGAAGCGGCTGAGGTCATCATATTGTCTTTGCAGTTCCGTCTGCAGTTTGCGTTGCAGAAATCCGCCCTTCGTTCCCTTCGCGGCCTTCAACAACGATTCCGTTTCATCGACCGCACATAACACAACAAGATCTTCCAATTGCTGAGCATCAGCCTTCAGCACATTGGTGGCGGCCGGATCAATCACCGGTTTTGCACTCCATGATTCCGGGACGTACACACTCCAGCGATTGCGAGAAATCGAAATGCCATAGTCCGGGTCTTCTCGAAACTCAGGGAATCGCGGCACAGGAATCGTCAGCTGCCGACTCTTCCATTCTTTGCAAATGCCGGCCGCAGAATCATCGAAACGACCAGCCAGTGCAAACTCCACTTCAAATCCTGCCGCCAGAGCACCGGACTGAGGAATAGGAATCAAATGTCGAATCTTCTCGCCTTCACCACGGACCACGACTCGACTCGGTCGGCCTTGCACCAGGCAGTACATCAATCGACTTTTCTCCGGCAGAATCACCGGAAGGAACTGCCGCGATTCATTCATCACCTGTAAGACATGTCGACTACGCCAGCTACCATCATCCGCGATGACCGTCGTGTGCGACGCCAGATTGACAACGGCCGGTGAGACCTGATGCTGCTCGGGATAAACCAGATTCCAAACCGCCGTTTCCGGACGAAGTTTGACGACAGCAATCGCCTGCTGCAAAAGCTCGGGCGGAATCTGCGTCGTAATCTGATCTGCGTTGACTTTGTCCTCGGGCTGATCAGCACTTGGCTGCAACAAACCGTTGGATTGATTCACCAGCACCCAATAATGAGCCTGCCCGGAAAGCGTCGAAGGAGCGCCCTGCGGGATCACCATGTTCGGAACGCTGGAGCGAATGACCTTGTCCGTTGGCAACGGCAGGCTGGCCATGCCAAGGGCAAACAGGCGATCTGTTACAGGCTGTTGAAGCAACAGAGTGACTCGAGTCAGTCCATTGCCCAGATCGTCGCGGGTGACTTTACGTTGTCCGGGAACCTGGAAAGTCATCAGTGACGCGAGTGCTGTGGGCAGTTCAACCGCAAATTGATCCGCTGCCGCGCGATTGATCTGCCAGTTGAGAGCCAGAGTAATCTCTGCGGCGGTTTCAGTGACGTTGGTGACCGTCACGGATTCTCCAATCAGCGTCGAAACCGCTTGTCGCAGTTTGATGGCCAAAGGACCGGGACGAACAGCAGTGCTCTGAAAGGCCAGCGACGGAGCCGTCGGAGAGATTTCCCGATAACTACCCTGCGCAGAAGCCGGAGACTTCACGGTCCAGTCAGTTCCGGCGCCAACGCCACTTTCATACCCGGCGTTTTCCGAGGCCGCATCCAGCCAGACCGCCAGTTGCGAGCTGGCTTTGGTCGAATTCAGAACTGTCGGAGGCGTCAGCTTCAGAAGACTTCGATCGGCGTCGCGATTCATCTGTCCCTGCAAGGCAATCTGCAGAGTCCCGCTGCGAGCATCCGTCAGTTGAATGCTCAGCGTGCGAAGTTCTGCATCCGCCGTTTCCCCATCGACAAAGTACCAGTCTTTGAGAGCCGTCGCGGAAACATCCAGCGCCAGAAAGCTCTTCGGCACGGAGATATCAATTCGTGACCGCGGAGAACCCTGCACCAGCAGAGTCATACGACTGCTCCAGAGCTGGCGTTGTTCTTCCAGTCGCACCGCGTGGACGGCTTCGGTGCTGAGTTCATCAGCAGTCGGAGTGACTTTGACCGTCACCGAGGCCGGATGTCGTGTGTATCTCCACGCCAGCATTGGGCGTCCGGGGAGATCTTCGTCGTCCGGTGCAGGAGCTTCATTGGGATTAATCTGAGTCACCGCCGAAAGCGCATCAGAACGAACCTGAAACTGCGAGCCGGTTTTCAGGATGACTGTTCCGAGATCTCGACTGGCTCCACGCACGATGGAGATTGGAATGGGCAGTGAATCGAGCTTCTCCGGCGTTGGCGCATAAAGCTGAAAAGTAAACTTCGTTCCGTCGTTGACGCTTCTGCGAAATTGAAGCTTCACTGATCGACTGGCGTCCGTGTTCTGTACAGCCCATCCCGCGACATCGTTGCCGATCACTGATTGGACAGAATATCCTTCGGGAATGGTGACATCGAGCTCGGGAATTTCACCCTGGCGAACCGCCACGGTGATGCTGGTGCGCAGAGTCAGACCGGAATCCTGCAGAGCCAGCGTCGATGCGGCCGTGGAATGCACGACCACATCGCCGGCAACCTTCTGTATCGCAGGCAGCCATTGGAGGCGAAGTGAGGAGAGTTGAGCAATCGGAAGAATGACCGTTCGGCCTTCTCGCCGATAGCCATTGGTTCGGCCATTTACTTTGGCGTCCAGGCCATCAGCGGGCAATGTCCATTCGAGCGTTCCTGTGGCTGCAGAACGCAGCGGCAGGTCGGCTCGTCCAAGTTCTCCTTCAACCTGAGCTGCAATATCGAACTTTACATCAACGACATGAAATCCCTTGCCTTGTGTCTGCACGGAGTACGCTGGTCCCTCAGTTCCGGGAACAGCCGGCCCGGCGGAATTGATGGCCAGAACCTGTTGCCGCTGTTGCTGTTGCGGAACGGCTGCCTGCTGGCTGGCAAACGCGGGCAATTCAACGCCGAATGCTCCCACGAGCAAAGGCTGTATTGAACTCTCTTTGCCATCAACCATGACCGTTCGAATGGCGACCGGTCCTAGCGGCAGAGGAATGCTGGTGGCCTGATCGACATCGCACCATACAACAAATCGACCGTCGAAGCTGAGGACAGACTTAGTTCCCTCAACAGGAGTCAGTGCCGTGGATTTCAGGTAGGTGGATACGACTGTCGAACCCAGAGGACTGATGATCGGTCCCTTGAGTGCGTCTGGATTCGCCTGCTGATAGAGCTTCAGGAAATCTTCATGACGGATAAACACCTGATCGGCTCGCAACGCCGGCTGATCGGGAGCATAAGGTACGACGACGTCCGGCGTCAGGCTGGAAGAATCCTGCGCGCAAGCCATGGAGCTTACTGCCATTACAGCGATCACAGCCGCCAGCTTCTTCAACGAGCTTGGCTTCAGGCAGCATCGCTGCAACCAGGTCAACGGGCACGAACAGCAGCTACAGCACCCACAAACCAGAGCCATGAGAATTCCGACGACACTGCCGATGGCAATTCCGTCGAGCACACTCTGCCATTGATTGGAGACTAATGGCAGCAGGGCCAGAGATGTCAACAGCAGCACTATGGAAACGGTCAGCTTCCACAGGAACGGCGACTTTCGCATCCTCCACGCCAGGAGTATCACAACCATCGCCGCGAACCAGCGAATCGCTCGGATCTGACTTCGGCGCTGAACGACAAGATTTAGCACGGACGGTTGATGGACCGTGTCGGCCACGGAGATGAATTTGCGAGTCTGATAGTCGGCGGGAATATCAAGATTGACGTTCACAGAAAGCCGTGCGCTGCCTTTTTTGGCCTTTGCCTGGATAATCCCTGAATCTGACTGCAGGTAGTCCACTTGCAATTCGAGAGGAACCGCTGGGGATCCGGGAACAGCCGGCGACGATTCATCAGCCATTCCGCCAAGTCCACCGACCCTGTCTCGGGGAGCAGCGGGAGCAGGAGGAGCAATTCCGCCAAATGCATCAGACGCGGCCACAGCCGCTCCAGCTTCTGCGGCTGGTGCCGTGACAGCTTCCTGAACGACTGAAAACTCTTCAACCATTGGCATCGGCTGACTTTGAACGGCCGGAGAGGATGTTGGTGGGAAAGCCGCCTGTGGCGCAGCATAGGAATAGTTCTCGGTCGTATCAGAAGTGACTCGACTAAACACCGAGCGGGAGGATTTCGGCATCATGGCCACTGTCAACATAAAGAACAGCACCAGGCCCACCATGCAGATCGCAGCCAACGTTTTCCAGCGTCGACGACTGACGATCACCGTGATTACGAACAGCGTCAGCAGAAAGACTGTCAGTGGGATCAGTCTTCGCGGCAACTCAGAGATTTCGGGCACTGCCAATTTCCCCAATGACACCAGCCAGCCAGGCTGATCGACATCTGATGTCGGTCTGAACTGTCCATCGCTTTCCACAAGCAACGACGTACGCGGATAGTGGACTGTCCACGTCTGCTGCAGCACATCAATCGGAACCGACTGTTGGTCTCCCACATCGATCTTGAACTGAACCGGCTTCTGTTCTGTTTCTCCGAAGGAACTGACTTTTGCCGACTCCGATTCAAACAGAATCCTGAGCGTATAGTTCTCGCGATCTGATCCCGCCGGGACGGCAACCAGATACTCACCGGCTTCTCGCCGCACTTCAACGGGTTCCCCGTTCAGCATCGTCGACCAGAGAAATGAGCGATCGCCATCCGGCAATGTGAATCTCAGTGTCTGTACCCCGCTCGAACGAATGGTGGCCTGACACCAACGTTGGATGCTGCCGGAATCATTCAGCGTGCATACATTTGCTAATTGCTCACACACGGCCGACGGTACGGCATTTGTCGCAAACCGAGTTTCCGCGACCTGAAACGAATAGCCTGGCTGCACAAATCGATAGGTCAACGCAATTCGACGGCTCGTTGATGCATCCGGAGCATCCACTAACCCAGGATCCGCCACAAACAAACCGGGGATCGCGCGAACTTCCGGACCGGCGGAAAGCTGCTGCTCGGGCGTCGCTTCAAAAACCAACACGCCATGCTGACGCACGGCATCCTGCACCTGAACGACCGGAGCCGCAATCGGAGCACTGCCCTGACGAGGCTGTTGAATATGAGCCTGCAGCGACAATGATCCGGCGAAGCGATGATCCAGTTTCAGCGTGAACGGGCGAAGTCCATCCACCGGTGCTCCCGCCGACTGCTCAATAATCGTGACTGGTCGGATCGCTCGCGTCTGCTGCATGCCCGGAACCGGACCAACGTTTGTCACTTCGAAGCGAACGTCCGGGCCCAGCGATTCCGAAAGCCGAATCGTCAACGTTCGAATTGTGCCATTCAGAACATCGGTGATGATTTCCGCATTGGTCGATTGCTGTCGACTATCCGCCCATGTGGTTAGCACTGAGCGAGCAGCCAGGCGGGCTGGTTTCCGCGTAATCGAAAATTCCCCGGAAACTGTTGTGCCCAGATTCTGAAAGACCTGTTCCGTGCCACTGCCGGCGACCGGGGTTAACCCGGTCAGCGTCGCAGGAGCGACCACCAAATCGTCAGCAAATTGAACCTTGTAGAAGCCTCCCACGGTTGTCACCTCAGCCGCCGTCGCGATTGGCAGCGGCAGCTTCTGTTCCTGATCCGGATCACCAATCGTTCGATTCAGTGCCAATGTCAGATTCATCAACTGCCCCGGCGCGATAGGCTGAGATGGCTTCACGAGAATCTGATTTGGTTCACCGCCATTCGTCCATGCCAAAGGACTACGCTCGCTGACGGGAATTTTCGCATCAGCAGCCGACAGCACACTAGACAGCTGCCAATCGGGCGGCAGATTAATCAGCAGTTCGAACAGCGGAGCATTCAGAGTTTCAATCGTCAGTGTGGTCTCAAACGTCGCTGAAGTATCATCGATTCTCAGCGTCGCGTTGGATTCCGCGAAGAGTTCACGATCACGCGGACGCGCCGCGACCTTCAGCTCAAACTGCTGCAGCCAGAAATCGAACACGGAGGCTTCCAGAGAAACTCCGAGATCCGCTGCCGACATCGGACGGATTCCACCACCGGTTTCGGAGACAAGTCGCAGTCCGTCTTCGTGAGTCACGATCAAGCGTCCGGTGTGGGCGGTGACTTCCGCGAATTGCAGTGTCGGTATGCGTTGCAACGCGACTTTCCCGGGAGATGCAACAGTGTCAGTTCCAGGGGCGTTATTCGCCGCAGAGACGCCGCGAATCTTGATGACTCGATCATTCGTGAAAGGTTGGCGATAGGTCAGGGTGACTCGCGTCTGCCCGGCGTTGGCCGGATCGTCTTCCAGCGTCCAGCCCTCCAGACCGGCGGATTCCACGCTGGTCACTTCCAGTTGCGAAGGAACCTGAGCAACGACTTTGTTGATCGATCCACCAAAGACGCTGACGCGAGAATCGCTGTCCCAGCGCAGAGTTTCTTTCTGGACGGCGACTGTTCCGTCGGTGCGAACGAACACGAGAATTTGAGATTCCGATTCTTTCTGCTGCACGCCCCAGCGCAGCCGGACATCAGGAGCATTTCCAACGGGCACGATATAGTTTGCCACCGCGTCAGCGGCGGCTGGACGTTCGAGTTTCAGGTCATTGACGAGCAGATGCCGGCCTGCGGGACATTCCACGTTCAGTTGCACAGCAGGTACGACGGGAAGTTCGAACGCGGCCGATTGATCACTGCCCGACGTTGCCAGCGGTGTCGACATGCTGATCTGAATTGTGAACTCACCGACCTTGTCATGCGCGATCAGTAATGCAGAAGGTTCTGCGGGATCTCGGGAAACGACGGCGGCTCGATCGTCGATTTCGGCTTTCTCAACATGCAGATTTCCGGCCCGCAGTTTTAACGTCTGCCAACTCTCGGCGTACTGCCGCACCTTCAGCTCCATACGAATCGTGGCCTGATGTTCGCCCGGAGTGATAAAGAGATTCGCTTGTTCCGTGATGATCGGAATGGGAATCTCACTGGTCACTGCATTCGCGCGAGCTTTCTCCAGCAGCGCTTTGAACTCATCGCGTTTCATCATGACTCCGCGACGATCTCGTTCAAACACCGTGTCCAATTGATCAGCCGGGATGAATTGCTCGTTCGGCTTGCGAACCTCAGCCACGGGCGGAGTCGGAACATCCTGTGCGAAGGAAACAGGAAGCAAAGACAACATTAACAGGCATACTGCGACGGTAATCTGTGTTCTTCCGGAAGGAAGATTCGGGCGGCTGGATTTGAAATTTGAGATTTGAGATTTGAGAATAGAGGCACACAAATCAGAACGATCAGATTCAGAATTTGAGATTTGAAATTTCAAATTTGAAATAACAGGCTTGATCGCAAATGCATTCTCTGATCGTGCTTGTTTCCCAGGAGTAGATTCAGAATTCCTCATTTGCCACCTCGCATCAGATCATCCATCATCTTGCGAACTTCCGGGGCTGGAGCGATTGTTCCGACCGGCAGCGACTGCCCTTCAGCACTCATCGGCGTGACTGGTGTACTCGCGCCGACTGTTGCTTGCGCGGGTGACGCGAGTGGCGGAGCGGGCGGCGGCACAACAGGAGTCACCAATTGCTCAACAGCGGTGGCGGTTCCGTCTCCGTTCGTTCCATTCTTCTGACCGATCAACAGACCTGTCAGCCAGATGCCTCCGACGACAAGGAGCCCCGGCCAGGCCATGGCGACATATTGCGGTGTGGAATTGTCACCTTTCAGCGAGTACATCGCGACGGCAAAAATCGCGAGCAGCACCAGAGTGATCCGGTTCTCCCATGATGTGCGCCGCAGAATCAGTCCCAGCAGAACTAATGTTCCGCTGATCATCCAGAACAGGAACGAACGACTCCACCATGTCACCGTCAGCTCCGCTTGTCGACCGACCGCACGATAGACGGTAACGCTTCCTTGAGTTGGAAAGTCTCCGGAAACCACGTGCTGTGGATCGACCCATTCGTGCATCTCATTGGCCGCTGCGATCGAAGAACCTGATCGCAGAGGACTGCTGATTGATGGAGGCACGGCCCCTTGTTGACTCCAGAGTTCTGGTTCACCCAGAATCGCGATCTCTTCCGGAGCCCAGATCGCCAACTGCACCTGCTGTACAACTGTCGAACCGCCATTCTCACCGACGACAGGCAGGCGTAATTTCTGCAGGCCGCCCTGGAAACCGCTTTGTACGGTATACGGTCGAGCTCCCTCTTCGACAATCGGACAACGGTACTGCAACGTCAGCAGAAACTCCTGATCGGATGTCGTGTCGCGACTGATATTGACGTAATACGCATCCCAATGTTCCGCGGCTTTGACATCGGTGGCCTTTTCAATCGTGGTTCGCTGATCGTTAAGCAATGGAGCCTGTAAATCAGAACCTGCCGGCAAGTCGACTCGCAGACGCTGACGTTCACTCGTCGTGATCCGCAGTCTCGCTCTCCACGATGCCAACGCTTGTCGTTCAGTCACCACTTCTGCTGCAATGCGAGACACCACGGTGGCAGCAACTTCGTGAATCTCATGTTTTCGAATTCGAATCGTGGCCGACGCGGGCTGAGCGAAGTAACGATAAGCCAGGTAGCCTTCCTGCTCCATGAGTTCCAGTTCTCGGACATCAATCGCTTCGGTTGTCTCGCCCTGAGATTCCGCCGTGATCGATAATGACTCGTGACGCAACAGACGAATTTCGCCACGAGTCTGCGTCAGGGTCACTCGACGTCGATCCGCCTGATCGTCAGCGAATGGTGCGAGAACTCGTGGTGGTTCCACTGTCAGAGATTGTTCAGGAGCCACCGCGGCGGCATTCGCATCTTCAGAGCCAGCGGTGGCTGGAGCTGCCGGTGCGACTTCTGGTTGAGCATGTTTGAGATCCCAATCGACGCTCAGCTGAACAGTTCCGGTGGCTTCGTCCTGTAAGACCAGAGTCCAGGTGATCCAACCGTTCTCCGCCTGAGCCGCTTTGTCTCTTTGCTGAATCGTGTGGCCCGGAGAAATCGTGCGGAAGCGGACATCGTTTGCAACGGATTCCGGCACGGCGACTCGCAGGGTATCAATCCCGGCATTCTGGATGTCAAACATGATGATCGCATTCTGTTTAACGATTTCCGGCTCAACATGCACCGTAGTTCCAACCGACGCTGCGATCTGAGCAGGGCGTGGTGATGTTCTTACAAACACGGCAATTGGTCGTCGTGTAAAATTCCACGACGCGATATGTCGCAGGCGTGGCAAAGGTTCGACCGCCGCATCGCGTGCGGGAAAGAGCCCGGCAAGTTTCTCATCGACCGTAATGACATCCAGGAACTCAGGAGCGTAAACGGTGACGAGGCCAGTTTCTCTTTCCACACCTTCAGGAGTAACCGTCGGCAGTTCCATCTCCGCGTTCTCGACGGACGCATCAAACGACTGATGCGCCTGAATGGTGACTTCGATTGTCCCCATGCGTTTCTGAGTCAGGGACAGAGTAATCAGGCCACTACCTTTGTCGACATTAAATTCACTCATCCCGTCTGCCGAAACATTATCAATCGTCAGCGATTCAGGAACTTTCAGGGACAGCTGAAATACGCCAGCTCGTTCGACTTCGTACTTTAAAACAGATCGCAGACGCAGTTCATCATCACGGAACACGTACTGCATGTTATGAGCCACCAGAAGGCGAGGCTCAACCGGCTTGATCTGAACCGAGAGAACTCCTGCTGAGCCGCTGAACTCCCAGGTATTCGCCGCTGTGGGGGCTTCGCCCTTGGCCATCGCGCCGCCCGCATCAATTTGCTTCACACCGGTTTGAGTTTTGATCACCGTGGTCAGAGATGGATCGGTCACGATCGTCAGTCGACCGGCTTCACGAACGACGGCATCAGCGTGAATTCCCTGTATTTTGCCATCAGCCGCTTTGCCAATCAGTTGCAACGTGTCGCCCTCAATGGCTCGTTCCGTCTGCAATTCGATCTGGAAGCCTTCAGTCGCCGGAACCAGCAATTCTGCTTTGATCAACTGATGAGTTTCCCCGACCGCCTCAGCATTCCCGGAGCGAATTCGCCCGGCCGCCGAAACGACGTCGATGATTCGTGCATCCTTCGGAACGAGCACCGAGACCTCTCGCAATTCACCGCGCAGGACCTCGTAGTTCAGAAGGGTGCGAGACTGCAGCAGGCCCTGTTCAATTCGCACGTTGGTTTCGTTTGTCACACTGCTGAGCAGATCCATCACCGGCTTTGAACCCGCGCGAGGATTCCAGTGAACTTCAAACTGATTCACCGCGCCAAGGCTGGCTTTGGCCACCGTCTTGCCTTCGACAGTTAAACCCTCCGTCGGCAATAAAACCTGAAGCGGCGTGATTCTGATGGTCTGGTCAGGTTCAGGAATCGTGACGACCAGCTCGCTGATGCCGGTGGGAGGACATTGAATCGCGAACGAACGATCCTCGGGAGATGTCAAAACCGTCGAGAGCAACTCAAGTTTGACGGCTTTTTGTCCGGCACCTTTCAACAACAGTTCATAGGTCCCTTGTCCTGTTCCTTTCAGCAGAACAGTGCCATCGTTTGGCTCTACTCTCCCAATCGCTGCAGCGCCAAAACTGACCGGGAGCGCGGCCCAGCCTTCTGTTTTCAGCACATTGATTTTCAACTCAACATTGATGCGAGCAAGATCCTTCTCAACGACAGCGGTCCATTGAGACGACGTGATCACCGCATCCTGGTTGCCAGTGGTCACCGGAATCGCATTGATCGCTCGTTTCATCAAATCAAGATACTCGGCATACGGCAGGACAACGGAAGCTTCCTGGTTGTCGAAGACCTTTTGCAGCTCTTTGAAAGGAACGTAGATCAGTCTGTCCCACTTCTCTGAGACGGTAGCTGGATCTCGTTCCTCCGGTGCTGCCATCGGAGACGTTGCTGCGGGAGTTGCCTCCGCTGGAGTCGTCGCTGGAGGATCCTGTGGCGTTACGGTCTCCTGAGCCGTGAGCATGGAGTCTCGATCAAGATTGGTAAAGATCGAGATTGCGGCCAGCAACACGAGATAGCGAGCGATCTTACGCATAGAGGAACCTCAGGAACTGCTGGTGAGAGCGGCGAATGTATTCAGATGGAGCCATTCGGTCGTGACGAATAACTCCGGACGAAATCACGGGTTAACGGTATCATGGGGCCAATCCGGCCATCCGTTGAGAGGAAGAATAGGCGGATTGCGCCGAATTTACATTTTATCCGGAGCCGGATCAGTGTGTTGCAGCCCGGAAACATTCAAATGTAGGTCAGAATCGGGGTGAGGACGATTCCTCGACCGCCGAAGTTGACTGCGGACATGCGGTGCGACACCACGGGGGCTCTGAGGGCCACGGAGTTCCAGCAGAGGCGTATTTTTTGGCCAATCGCAGCGCGAAATAGTGCCAGGCCGTGTAAGCTCCTCTGGACGCAAACATTTTTCTCATTGGGTCCCACGTCCACGCGAGACGCATTGGACAAGCCTGCTCCCCGGCCCCTCGGCCTAATGCAATGGAAGTGCAATCAAGCGAGACCTGATGGCCGCAAATTCACGGTAGTGCTCTGGCAATCCTGTAAGGACGAACAAACACTCCACAGAGCAGGCTGGCGGCAACACTGTGCAGACCCCTTGGGCCATTTGACTCCATTGTTCGGCTGCTCCGCCTGAGCCTTGACCAGGTAAGCGTCCCAAGCGAACGCAGCGTTCCTGATCAACGATGGTCCAATGCCACTACGGAGTGGAATCGCGGTTCTTCGCAAAATCGATCGCGAATTTTGAGTTGTGTGCGGACATCATGACGTCTTATCAAACGCGCCACGTCGTCACGGTATCGATCAAGCTTGCGCAACCCAACATCACTCGCGGTATTGCCTCAGATTGATCTGTCAGGGAGCATCGTGTCGAAGGACAGCGGAGTGTGACATCGTCAACACACATTTCGGCAGACAATAAAGGGCGAGATCACCCTGGGCTCCACGACAGAGACCGATTCTCTCCGCGCGGCAGATCGTTGTCGGTGTTCTGTCAAGACTCAGAAGAGGCGACAGCAACAATGAGCCAAACGGCGTGGAGAGCACTCCGCACCGTTTGGTTCTCAACTCATTTTTGAACCACCACTTCTCATTTCTCTATTGACGGAGTATCAGCGAACCTGAGCAGGCTGAGCTCGCCGAACTGGGACGCATGACGGCTGAGGCGCATTGTTCATTGGAAAGAATACGGGCGTCTCCAGCTTACCGGGTCAGCAACCGGACCTGCGGGCGGAGCACCGTCCATGGGTGCAGCATCGTTCGGGACAGGCGGGAGATTCTGCTCCGCCGGATCTGCCTTGGGGCTTCAAAGACTGCCGGTGGTGCCGGTGCCGGTTCACCTTTCATAAAATGTTGCGGCTGCGGCTGTGGACTCATCATCATTGGAGCCATCTCCGGCATTGCGGAGTGACCACCGCAATTGCATCCGGAGGAACCTTGAGGCGTCATCATCATCGCCGACATATCGGAGCCGCAGGTCGAGCATCCGCCGCTCATCATCCCCGAATCACAACAACCACCGAACTCCGATCCCATTGACCATTGGTCAGCCACTGTGTAGGCCCCCATCGGCTGGCCATAGGAATCCCCAGGAAAGAGCGGACGAGCCTGTTGACAGTGGCAACGCCCCGCATTTCGACAGCGATGGTGTTGGCGACAGTGCTTGCCGGCCGAACAGTGCCCTCCACAATTCTGCGACATCGTCGTTGCGCAACCAGTGACGGCGATCAGCATGAGCCCGATCACCAGCAAGTTCTGCCGATTCATCATTCTGCTTCCCGAGACATTCAGACTGAGTCCAGAGAAGCAACTGTTTCGCTTCGAAATCTGAACGCCAGCGTATCCTCAGGCATCGACATCGGGAGTGTTAAACTTTAGCGACTGGGGGAACTTTGCCGATTTTTCCGATTCTGACATCACTGCCAACGCCCCGAACGGTCGCTGAACGACATCACCTGAGGCGGCGTTCATCCTGAGTCATGGATTTACTTGCCCCAGGCTGATTTGTGCAAGCCTTTCAGGTTCAATCATGACGTAAGAATCGCGAGACAATGAGCACTTAAGAATAGTCCCGAAATAACTTCCGTAGCCGAAGTCGTGAGACTTCAGTCCGAACTCTCACAAGTTCGGCTATCACGGAACTTATTTCGGGACCGTTTCTTAATACTCAACACGCACCTCATTTGGCAGCGAGTCCTTTTCCCACGAGGACTATTCTGGAGACCGCAATGATTGCTGACTGCTATTCTTTCTGCGCTTCGAAGTAACGGATACCAGCTGAGCATCCAGCCAGTCATGTGCAGATCGCCAAAGGTGAGTTCCGGGGATCCGCGCATTGGCCCCAATGCTGCGGTGCCGCGTTCGCCGGGGCGATACGCTGTCGCCTGTTCGTTCGGTAATTCAACGACGGCCGTAAATCGGTGCTCGGTCAATCGCGATCGATCTTTGCTGGTGGATTCTCGCTCATCCATCTGAGAGACGAGAGGACCTCCATTCGTCGCAGCCAGCGCCCGGATGAGGAATCGAACGGCTTGCTCGCGGGTTCACTCGTACAAGTGTCGCCCTCAGCTTCGTGAGTCCCGATCCGCACCTTCACAGATTGCCCGACCAGCCCGGTTGCAATTGACAGATCTCGTTGACCGATCGACAGATTCAACTCTTTGTCATCTTCAACGCCGATTGTCGGCATCTCCATCCGGCGGCGAAGGTTCCGGGCGGAGTTGTGCAGGTCGCGACTAATTACAAGTCCGGAACGTCCTGCGCTGATTTCGAGGCCGTCCTTTTGCTTCTGGCATTCATGCAACTGACGTAACAACGATTCTCGAGTTCCCTGAAAGACATTTAATGCTCCGGAATTGTGTTCGCCGGATGCCGTTTGAACTCGGAGTTCCTGCTGACCAGCTGCTTCTGCAGATCCAGAACTTTGGTTGTCACATCGTCGTTTCGAAGCGTCAACAGCAGTTCACCAGCCTGAACATGCTGTCCGTTTTGCGCCAGTTGCTTCGATAAATCCAGGCGTTCCGCACGAACAACTTCGCCATCGGTGAAGTCAACAGCACCCGGAGCCGTCGACGGGCGAAGTCAAATAAGGCGGAAAAAACAACGCTCATGAGTCCACTGCTGACAAGTGAAGCACGGAAAAGTCGTTCCGGATGTTGAACGCGAAGATGATTGAGGCCTCTCAGGAAACCCCACAGTGGTCGGCCGAACCAGAGAGCAACACCGACCGCCGCAAGCGCCAGGCCGGCACCGTGAAACAGAACCGAAGCCATGATCAGCAGTGACAAGGTCACCAGCAACCTCCAGACCAGAGACGCCGCACCATACGCCAGCAGTATCCAGCGCTGTCGACCAATGACGGCAGGCCGACTTCCGCTGTCGCCGAAAACGATGCGCCGAGCCAGATCCATGATCGTGCTGTTGGCCTGTGTGCTCAGATTCGGAATCTGAAGGAGATCTGACAGCACATAGTAGCCATCAAACTTCATCAGCGGATTGAGATTAAACAGCAATGTCGAAACGCTGGCCATAATGATCGTGTTCTGCAGCACATGTCGCAGCACGACAGAATCGCACCACTTCCATGCAAGAATCGACAGCGAAGCAATGACCAGCTCGACATACACCCCGGCCAGCGCGGTGTGAATCCGCTGCCAGCGAGATCGAAACGACCAGCACGACGACGCATCGACATAAGCCAGCGGCGCAAAGAAAGCGATGACCAGTCCGGTTTCGCGAATGTTGCCGCCATAACGGTGGCAAACCATCGCATGTCCGATTTCATGAAAGAACTTCAGCCCAATCCATGCGATCAACAGCCACAGCCAGTTCTGCTGTGAAATCACGTTGGCGGAACTGGCAGTAAAACGTTCCCAATTCGCCGACAATGTTAAGCTCGCGATGACCATCAACATCATCGCGACAATTGTCGCCGGGGCGGAGAACATCCATCCCACAGTCGGCTGCAACGATCGCAGCAGGGCGTCAGGGCGACCGAAGGGGATTTTCTGCCAAAGCGGGTTCAGCTTCTTCCAGAACGGCTTGCCAGCACCCGGAGTCCGAACAGTCGTCGATGCGCCGGATGATGTTGTGTCGCTGTCCGCGAAGGCTCCGAGTCCGTTCTCCAGCAGCCATGAATAAATTGAAATCGCCTGAGTCTGTCCCAGGGCTTTTTCTTTAAGCTGCTGTGAGGCGACAGCGAGGGCTTCTGCGAAGCTTGTGCGACCGTCCAGCAGCGAAACGAACACGTATTCCGCATACCCGATCCGGAAGTATTCCGACGTCGTTTTGACTTCCAGATGGTAAAACGTTTCGCCGTGATAGTTCTGAGGAACAAACAGCAGATCTTCGCGAAGCTTCAGACGTGTTCGGCTCAGTTCAACGGTGGAGATGTCGGGCATGCCCATCATGTTACCACCCCAGCCATCCCAGCAGCCACGCCGCCGGTTTGTGGAACAGGTTCCATCCAAGCGGATGGCGACGAGTATTCACATGAGCTGATCCTCGCATTCCGGGACGCAGCAGCGAATCGTGATTCGGGATATCGGCTTCCGCGATAAAGACGTTCCTGCCGTCGCGAATCTCAGCGCGAGGATGAAGGGAACGAATGACCGCCGTGATCGATTCCTCCGGAGCCGCCTCCAGCTGAAGATCAACCGTCATGCCGATCAGCACGTGCCGGATGTCTTCTTCAGGCACACACAGTTCAACGACCATCGCATCCAGCGGAGCAATTTCAAACAGTGTCTTGCCCATCTCCAGCGGCACGCCTTCCGCTTCGCGATGATCACCGCTGACCACGACTCCGTCCGCCGGACTGCGAATTTCGAGTGACGCATTGCGATGCTGTAACAGGGCGGCGCGCTGTTCGAGTCTTTGCATCTCGTGCCCGGAAATCGCGGCATTCCCGAATTCTTTCTTGCTCAGCTGAGTATTCCAGTTCCTTCGTCGCCTTGTTGATATTCGCCTGAACTTCTGCCAGCTCCCAGCGAATTTCGCGTCCGTCCATCTGAGCCAGCAATTGATCCTTTGTCACGACATCGCCCGGTTCAACGAGGCACTGCTCCAGCGGACCGTCAAATGGGGCCGCAACATATCGTCGCTCGACTGGCTGCAGCTCCAGTTCACAGTGAATTCGATATGTCATCGGGAGCATCAAAACCATCGCAACCGCGCCGGTTATCCATGCGGCCACCTGCAGTCGCGAAGCGGACAGCAGACCGCGAGCCCCTCGGATCATGGACAGCCAACGACTGTCTGCAATCTTCTGAAGGACACTCAGACACCCGGCCAGTGCACCAGCTCCAGCGCGGAGAAATCGTTCTGCTTCGCGAATGCGATCGTTTGATGAGGCGTCGTTTGGGTTGAAGGGCAGAGTGACAAGAATGCAACCCACGGCATCGCCCGATTCGGTTTGAATCGGCATACTGACGAGACTGTCGCCATAGCCCGACTCGGCCAGTTGCTGATGCGACAACAATGCATGGCGATTGGATGGCTCAAGCACTGGCCATACGCCGCTGGTTGTGCGAATCAGAGATTCCTGCAGAGCGGATTCGATGAGTCGTGTTTCTTCAGAGAACGGATCAATCACGGCTCCGCCGGAGATTGCAGCGACTTTCACATCGGATCGACCGCTTCGACACATTCCGACGACGACACGATCCGCATACAGATATTCCTGCAATGAATCGGCCAGTCGCTGACAGCCGGAGCCGGAATCGTTCGCGGACTGGACATGCGCGACAAGTTCAATCAGAGCCGCAACAGTCGACGCGTTCTGCGCATTCTGGCGTCCGGCCTGTTGCAGAGCCCATTCGCCGATAAACGACGACAGCATCAGCAGCGATGTCGTAACGTGGTTCTTCCAGTCTTCCGCAGAGATTGGCAACGCAGCGGGTGGCTGAGTAATCAACAGCAGGCAATGGCCTGGCAATGCTCCGATCGGCAATGCGGCAAGGCTGAGTTCGGCCCCGGCGGCCGTCCATGTTAAATCATTCTTCCGCAGACATTCCGTCGCGGCCAGCTTAAACTGGTCACGCAGAACCTGAGATGCCCCCTCAATCGGAGCCAGCAGGCCTTCCAGATGTTCAGCCTGACCGATTTGACGCCCGGATGGATAATGCCAGACCAGCAACGTCGGCTGACAAGCTCGCTGCAGATGTTCGGCCACAACCTTCTGGACAGTGTTCAGATCCTTCGCATTCAGCAGACTGCTGCGAGTTGTCTGGAACAAATGCTGAACAGAACTGGTATCGGAGCGATCATCCGCAGGGAGATTGTCCTGCACATCGCAGGTTGTCGATCCATCAGGCGAAAGCACAGGAGGATACCTCAGGAGTCAACAGAGAGATTCAGAAAGATCCGGGAAGCCCCGACTATTTGGAACGCCTTACAGAACTTCCGCACATTGCCCGATTCATGAAAATTCGGAACGGTTCTGAGCTCTCACGAACTCAGCGATGGTTTGTTTCAGGTTCCTGGTTTCGAACGGCCACTGGCGTCGATTTGCCTGGTGTTCCGCTGGATGCTTCCGGAGCCATGTTGACGGTTTCTGCAGCCGGAACAGACTCGACAGGCTTCGTGTTTTCAGGAACAGGCGTTGGTGCGGGAGTCGCCGAGTCGGCCGGGTGAGCCATCACAAGAATTGCGCGTTCACCGCTTTGATGCTGATGATCAGAGTTCGGCAATCGGACTTTGACTCGCACCGACGAATTGGAAGTATCAGATGTCGGAGAAACGTATTCGACAATTCCTTCGACCTTGATCTGATCAGCTCCCAGCTTCAGTTCGACGACCTGATCCTTCTCCACTTCGTTACGCTGAGACAGCGGCACGGAGAAAACGATCAGCAGTGGATCAAGCTGCACGAGTCGTGCAATGGTCGGATCCGATGGGGAAACGAATTCTCCGGCTTCCCGTGACAGTTCTGAAATCACACCATCCATTGGTGCAATCACCTGACGCTGTTTGAGCTGAGACTCTATGCGTCGGAATTCCAGCTGTTTGACTTCAAGATCTTCTTTCACAGACAACAGGCGAGCTTCCGCGATGCGAATCTCTGTCTGGATTCGATCCACTTCCTGCTGACTGGCATGATCTCGTTCACGCAGTTGCTTGAGTTTGACCTGCTCCTGAATTTTCATATCCAGATCGGCCTGAGCAGACTTCAACAGACCTTCCGCGTTCATGCTGCGTCGAGCCACTTCAAGAGAGGCTCGCAGGATATCATCGTCCATGACAGCAAGTACGTCGCCCTGCTTAACGATCGCTCCTTCAACAACTCGTACATCTGACAGCGTGCCCATTTCCGATGCTGCAACCGAGATGTCTCGGTAAGGTTCCGTGAAGGCTTCCACAACGGAATTGGATTCCGGACCGACCTGTTCGGAAGGCGTCTTATCGGTCGGCGGTGCAGAGACCGGAATGTTGGCTCCGGCGGTTTCTCGCAGTGATTCTCGAGCTGCGGGCTCAGCGGTCGGATCGCTGTTCGTGACCGGCGCTGATGCCGTTGGAGCCATTGCCCCGTTTTCCCCGGTTTGAGTCATGGCCGTGACTGCGAAAACTGCGACAGGAACGGCAAAAGCGGCTGCGGAAAACAGTGTTTTTCGTGTCAGCATGGTACACCGAGAGTTCTGTTGGCGGATCGAGAAGGTGTTGCAACAACGCAACGTGTCCGTACAGACCCTAGGTCACGAATTCAGCCACCGGTGCGAGAAACATGGGCAGTGGGGATAGTCGCCGGAAGAATGTTCTATTTTCGCAACAGGTTCCGGTTGTATCGGTCGTACGCTCGGAACCTCTGACGGACCTTAGTAAGATCGCATCTGGTCCTGCACTGTTAATCCCGGAACTCGATATCCGTGAGGTATCACCATGTCAGCCAGAATGTTTTTGACAATTAGTCTGCTGTTCCTGAGTCCGGTCACCTTCGCGGATGAAGTCACATTCTCACGCGACATTCGACCGATTCTTTCTGCAAACTGTTTTGGTTGTCACGGCACCGACGAAGCTCATCGGGAAGCAAATCTGCGACTGGATACTTTCTCCGGGGCTACGGCGGATCCTGAAGGCCGAGCGGCGATTGTGCCAGGAAAACCCGAGGCCAGTGAATTATTGGCGCGAGTCAAATCGCAGGAGGCAGACGTCGTCATGCCGCCTCGCGAAACCGGCAAGGTACTTACGCCGCAGCAGATTGAATTGCTGGAGAAATGGATCAGGCCCGGGGCCGAGTATCAGCAGCATTGGGCCTTCGTTCCTCCGGTCGCTCCACAAGTTCCCGAGTTTTCCGATCAGCAAAGTCAGCGGTGGATCAGGAATCCGATCGATGCGTTTGTTTTGCGGCGACTTCAGTCGGAAGGATTGGGACCATCACCGGTCGCAGAATCCGCCACGTTGCTCGCCGGGCATCCCTGGATCTGACTGGACTGCTGCCGGAAGTTGCGGGAACTGACTCATTGATCTCCGCGCTGGATTCGAAGGCTGGAGATCCTGCGAAGGCCGAAGACGAAATCTGGAGTCGTGGAAGATCGCATGCTGGCGTCTCCGCACTTCGGTGAAAAATGGGCACGGCACTGGCTGGATGCCGTGCGCGGTATGCGGATTCGGATGGGCTTGAGAAAGATAAGCCACGATTTGTCTGGTTTTGTCATGACTGGTGGTTCGTTCGTTGGAATAACGACAAACCTTACAACGAGTTCCTGAAAGAACAGCTTTCGGCTGGCGATTTGATTCCAAATCGTACACAAGATCAACTTGTCGCCACGGGATTTCTACGGAACTCGATGATCAACGAAGAGGGAGGTGTTGATCCTGAACAGTTCCGGATGGAGGCGATGTTTGATCGCATGGATGCTGTGGGCAAGGCAATGCTCGGGCTGACCATCCAATGCAGTCAGTGCCATAACCACAAATACGATCCGATCAGCCAGACTGACTACTATCGGATGTTTGCCTTCCTGAACAATTGCGACGAAGCACAAGCGACGGTCTACACTGAAACAGCATTGCAGCAGCGAAAAGCGTTGTTGACCGAGATCCTTCGGCTGGAAACAGAGCTGCAACAGTCTCATCCGCAGTGGCGCGAACAACTCAATGCGTGGGCGACTGAGATTGCTCAACAGATAAATCCGTGGTCCATTGTGAGGCCCGAACTGGACAGCAGCGGCGGACAAAAGCACTATCTGTTGAGTGACGGATCGGTGCTTGCCCAGGGATATGCTCCGACGAAGCACACGACTGTCTTTGACTGCAATACGGGTTTCGCAGACTCTCACGGGGTTTCTGTCTTGAACGAGCAATGATTCCGGAATCTTCCTCACGGAGGTCCGGGACGTGCCGTTAATGGTTTGTGCGCGATGACCGAGTTTCAGGTGGATGTGGCCCCTTGTCGGAGCCGGGGAAGAAGCAAAACGTCAGGTTCGTGAAGGCGACGGCCGACGTCAGCCCACAGGAAGAGCGTGAACTCGCGAAGATCTTTTACGACAAGACGGATAAGAAACGCATTACCGGGCCAATTGAAAAGGCGTTCGACGGTGACAACCTGACAGCGGAGTATCGATGCGGGACCGGGGCGCAGCAATGCCTCGAACGCCGTGTTCGTTCCGGAGAAAACGGCTCACCAGCTAGTCTGGATTTCGCCTCTCGTTCAAGCTGGTCCAGATGCACGGCGGCTGGAACAGCGATGACAAAACGAACAACAACCCCGGAAGATTCCGCTTCAAAGCGTTACGGACCAGAATTCTCCCATCGCTGACATGGTGCCCCTGCCGTACGCGTGCTGCGGCGCAGAAAGCTGCTGAGCAGCGAACGTCGGATGAGTGGGCTGCGATGTTCAGCTACTGCCGCACGACAAGGCCGGAGTTTGCGTCAACAAACACCGCGATCGAAGCTCTTTGGGCTCAGCATCCGCTCGGAGAAACTCAACTGGTGCTGCATGAGCGCGAGTTTCGGCGGCCGACCTACTTGCTGACTCGCGGTGATTTTCTGAAGCCTGCCGACCAAATGACTGCTGGTGTCCCGAGTGTTCTGAATCCTTTGGCAAACTCGGAAGTGCCTGAACGTCTGCGAATGGCGGAATGGATTGGGGATCGTCGGTCTCCCACAACAGCACGAGCAATCGTCAATCGCATCTGGCAGGAATACTTCGAACCGGACTTGTTCAGACGGCTGAAGACCTGGGAACTCAGGGCGAATATCCGTCGCATCCGGAGCTGCTCGACTGGCCGGCCGAACCCACCGACCTGGCAGAAGCATCTTCGCGCGACCATCGCCGACGAGAATCCAGCGATCCGACGACAAGCCTCACACGTCTCGAAAGAACTTTACCGTACGCGATCCTGCCAATCATCTGCTGGCACGCGGACCACGGTTCCGGCTGACCGGAGAAATTGTTCGTGACGTCGCTCTGGCTGTCAGTGGCTTGTTGAATCGCGAGGTCGGAGGCCTCGCCGGTTTATCCTCCGGCTCCTGATTTTCTGTTTCTTCCTCCAGCGAGTTATGGTCCCAAGACATGGACGACGGAAACCGGTTCGAATCGGTATCGTCGAGCACTCTACACGTTTCGCTTTCGCTCGGTGCCCTACCCGATGCTGCAAAACTTTGATACGCCCCGAGGTGACGCGGCCTGCGTGCGGCGAGTTCGCTCGAATACGCCAATTCAGGTCGACAACTCTGAACGAAGACCTCTTTGTCGAATGCACGAGCTCTCGCGAAGCAGTTGGTCTCGCTCAGTGTCGATGAGCAAACGCGAATTGTGCACGCGTTTCGACGTTGTACGGCACGAAGCCCATCCGCCGCGGAACAGAAGACGCTGCCGCGTTTCTTCAGAAGCAAAAAGACGCTTTGCGGCAGAACCAGAACAGAATGCAATTCAGCTGGCGACAGGTCTTTATCAGACGGAAACTGGAATTGCCCGCGAACACGACGGCCTCTGATGTCGCCGCATGGACTGCGGTGGTCAGTACTCCTGAATCTCGATGAAGTCGTAACCAAAGAATAGAATTCGCGTTGTCCCATCCGGGACGATGCCTGCCTTAGCTGGAACGCGCCATGTTCACAGAACCATTGAGAATACAAGCCCGAAGCCAAGCAGCGAGTAAATGAGTCGCAAAGTGTTCACTTCGCTAACGCTTCGGGCTTGTATCGAGACAAAATTGGGCTGTCGCATTAAGGAACTCAGGCCAGCACTTCATTGATACGGCGGCCACCATTTACGACCGGTACCGGTCGTCCGAGCGGAGTCGTGTAGACCTTGTCAGAGTCTACTCCCATCAGACCAAAGATCGTTCGCAACAGATCCTGAATTCCATAGGGATGCGTGGTCGGGAAGCTCGCCGTTGCATCACTCGCACCCACCACGGAGCGCCTCGACGAATTCCTCCGTTTGGCCAGAATGACCGTCTGACACTGCGACCAATGATCGCGCCCGGCGTCATTGTTGATACGCGGCGTGCGACCCATTTCCCCCATCATCACCACCAGAGTTTCATCCAGTAGACCTCGTTCATCAAGATCTGAAATCAACGCACTGAATGCTCGATCAGTCGGTGGACACAATGCTTTTTCGTGGCTGGTGAAATTATCAAAGTGAGTATCCCAGCTTCCGTGTTCAATCCCGATAACGGCTGCCGCCTTCTACCAGTCGTCGCGCGAGCAATGCAGATTGGCCGATCGAACTGTAACCATATCGAATTCGTGTCTCGGGAGATTCAGTACAAAAGCTAAACGCTGCTCGAGCCTTTGGTGACGTGGACAATCTCCATGGCCTTACAAACGCAGCTCGCTTCTGTGCAGGTTCCGAGCCTCGTGAGTTCTCTGCTGCCAAAGCTTCTGTGTCCGCCAGCAGTTTTCGTCGACGAGCGAATTGCTCGGACGATACCGATCCCGGAGACCCAGATCCTGAACTCAAAAATCAGGTTGCGACGGATCGTTATTGATTGTGGAAGGGGAGCATAGGCCGCTCCTGTAGACCCGGACCGCTGGCCCAACGGATTCGGGAAGCTCAATATACGGAGGCACTTCACCGCCGGGACCGGAGTTTCGGGGAATGACCAGAACCGAGCGATGGGTAAAGCTCATTAAACGGGACGCCTTTGGTTTGTCCATCGGCAAAACTGGGCGGATACCCCGTCATCAGCCAATGCCGCCCCGTCTGATGCGCGTTGTCAGCATGGCTATGAGATCGCAGAACGTACCGTCCGCGATCTGAGCACACATCGGCATCAGCTGACTGATCTGCGTGCCGGGGACAACTGTCGAAATTGATTGAAGGGCCTCGAATCTCTTCGGAGCATCGGGCTTCATGTCCCACATATCGATGTGACTGACCGCCCTCGAGCAGAAAGAAGATGGCGTTTTCGCTGGAGGAAACGTTGCAGCTCGCGCCTGCAACTCTGCGGTGCCAGCAACGTGGGAAGAGACAATCCGCCTCGTGCGAGCGCGTGGCACCGAGTGTCAGCATCCGGCGACGAGGAACACCATCACAGTAGCGATGGTCTGATAAAGGCTTTGCTTGCGACCGCGCGTCTCCGACGGGACTGGACGTTCGTCCCAGGAACATCGAAGACCGCTAATCAGGTCTCGGGCTTCGTCATCGCTGAGAAGGAGGCTGGCGGCACGTACGGAACGGCGTTAGCGTCCGGTTTTGAACTGCGGGCTGCGCCGCCCAGCGGCTGAAGCTGGGAACCACTATTTCAAGCGTTAACGACTCTCGACAGACTCATTGTCAGTCAACGATGACTACTACACAGGTAATGTTATCTCGAGAACCGCCGGCCAGAGCCGCATTCACGAGTTTCTCCGCGAGGACCTGAGGATCATCGGATGTCTGCAGCATTTTTGCAATCTCCGGATCCTTGAGTCCGTCGTTCAGGCCATCACTGCACAACACAAACCTGTCCCCTGGCTGAGGAGTCACTTCAACAGCAACTCCGCCGGATGCTCCATCACGACTACCGAGGTATTTGTACAGCACATTACGATAGCGATGAGTTTTGGCTTCTTCGGCATTGATCGTGCCTGCATCCAGTAAAGCCTGCGTCAGCGAATGATCTGTGGTCAGCTGGCGAAACTTGCCTGCTCGAAGTTCGTAGGCTCGACTGTCGCCAACGCCGAAAAAGAAAAAGCGATCGGCGCTGCGGACCATCATGACGACCGTTGTGCCCATGTTTCGCAGGCCTGGCTCGATCTCGCTTAACGCGATGATTTCTGAGTTCGCGAAGTTGATCGACTTTTCCAGCGCTTCGTTGACGGACCGAGCATTCCCTTTCTGGAAGTCGAGCAGTTGCTCCAGCTTTTTAGGGATCAACTCCACAGCCAGCGCACTGGCACGTTCTCCGGCACTCTGACCGCCCATGCCATCGGCGACGATTAGATATCTCTGCTGCTTATCCAGGCAGACGCTGTCTTCATTGTTATCGCGATAGTTGCCGGTAACGCTGAGGTGACCAGTCCGGAATGAAACCATGGAATTGTCCAGAGAACGAAATCAACAGTGGTAGTGGCGTTACGAGGCAAAACTCTAATCTGCAAGCAAGCTGCGCCACCGGGTTTATCCCAGTGGATAAGGGCTTCTGCACTACTTCAAACTGCATTCAGGGTGCAACATGGGTAGGGCAAAAACCGGTGAACCACCGAACTAAAGTCAGCGGCGACGTTTTCTTCGCTTGATTGAAGGTTAACTTTTCTGCGTCCTTACCCGACCATCCCAGGATCGCCGGACGGAGTCAGAATCGCGGATTGTTTCGCTAAACCGTCAGAAACGCAACAGTTTCCGTCCCTTGTTCAACCGTAGAGACGAATGATTATTCACCACCGTGACACAATGCGTCGAAGACATTGGTCAAACCGAGCGTCGTCGCACAGATCAGCAATTCGCCCGCGACGAACCCCGCCGACGCCCCCAGCATGTGTGCCTGTCCCTCAACCAGCCGAAAAACGCGATCTTTATCGGGCGGAAACTGAGTTCGATAGGCTCGAATTGCCGCCGTTTTGATGTTCAGTGTCTCCGTAATATCAGAAACAAATGCACCGCCACCCGCCGGATGATTCAAAGTCTGCAACCCCAGCGGGTACCAGATCTGACGTTGAATCCTGTGCACAGGAAGTCCCGGAAAGAAATCATCCCATTTGCTCAGCCGAGAATAAAAGACGGCCGCATCGGTGATCTGCATAGCCTGCCAGTGGTCGGGCGACGCCATCGGTGTGCGGTCCGCAATTCCCAGTACCAGCCGAGGACGGTACTTTCGAAAGACGCTCGCCAGGGCCACTCGAGTCTCGAAGCAGTCGAAGAGTCGTCGGTTCGGTAATGGCAGAATTTCACGAACGTGAACTCCCAGAATGCGAGCCGCCTCCTGAGCCTCCTGCAGTCGAACTTCCGGGCCGGGGCTGAGCGGCGTGGGTTCGCCATCGGTCAAATCCACGATCCCAACTCGAAGCCCCTGCTGGACCATGCGAGCCAGTGTTCCTCCGCAGCCAATCTCAACGTCGTCGGGATGCGCGCCGACAGCCAACACGTCCAGTGCCTGAGGAAGCTCAGGGGAATTTGCGGGCATGATTCATCACCCCAGAAAATTGTCCGAATGGACAGCGAGGCACCACATCGACGTCATCAGGACGAGAAGCCACGAGAACTGGCAGGGACACTATTATCTCACTGCACTGCCCGGATCCCACTTCGCAACGCCAGGATCGTTGGGGACAACAAACAACTCAACTCGACGGTTTCTTTGGCGAGCGGTATCTGATTGCGAATTCTCCAGCGGATGGAATTCGCTGTAGCCCATTGAAGCAATTCGTTCCGGAGCTACACCCATCTTGAGCAGTTCCAGAATGACCGCATCGGATCGATCCGTCGACAAATGCCAGTTTGTCGGATGTTTGATGGCGGTTTCCGGGCGTACGATATTCTGATCATCGGTGTGCCCCACCACGAGGATTCTCATGCTGCTGGCCGATCCACTCGTTACAGATGACGCAAATTCCTTGATTGTCGGAGTTGCTTCGGGACGAATCGCATCGCTCCCCAGGTCGAACAGAATATCGGACCGGAACTTATTCAGTCCGGTCGCAGGATCGTACTCGAAACCCTCTGCAGTCAGTGCCGAGTTGAAACCGCTGCCGTCGGACTGAGAATCTGTCAGAGCTTTCGCGAATCGATTGTTCAAATCCGACCGCTCTGCCATCAGATTGTTGATCCGATCATTGGCAGTGGCGAGTTGTCCCTGTGTTTCACCCAGTTGAGTCATCAGTGACTGGCGCTCCTGATCCAGCCCTTGAATCATCTGTGTATTCTGTGCGTCGGCGGCCAGAAGACGCTGGTTCTCGGCGTACATATCCCGAGCATGCGTCTGAGCTTTCACCAATTGATCGCGGTGCTTGCCGTGCTTACAGCCGGTAGCCAGCAATGAAGCTAAGGCCAGCACCGCAAGAGCCTGACGGATAGATTGATTGGGCATCTTTGTTCATCCCTGAGTCAGATCACACTTCAACGCACATCGAAAGACTCGACGAAAACATCCGCCAGAGTCTCAGTGGATCGGAGAGTACCGTTGCAGGATTCGGACGGTGAAGGCGTTTTTGAGCCTTTTTACGGCGATTCGCCTCCCGTCAAAAACCAACGTCCCGAATTGCGATGTGCAGGTGCATTTCCTGCCGGATTGAACCCTGTGATGGTCAACTTCTGCAAACCCGTGGCCACCTCGACCGGCCAAATTGGCCGCAGACGCGTTGGCTGGATTCGATTGTAATGCCGACTTCAGTCGGCATTTGCGTCGAGTTGAGACTGGAATGTTGGCTGAAGCCAACTCTACAGATTTTACTCAACCAGAATCGCCGTAGGCGATGATTTGCCCACGCAGCGAACAGCCACAGGACAGAAACTCCCACCAGGGGGGAGCAACCCGCGTCGATCTGTCCCCCGTTTAACCTGCAGGACCGTCATGACCATGTTCAACTGTCAGGGCAGGGGCGGATTCTCCCGCGCAAACCAGCAAAAAAAGCTACCAATGCGTTTGCAGTTCGGCAATTCTTGCATCTGAAGTCGCCCAGTTGTCGAAAACGACCTAGGGTTCTTCACCTGAAGACGCGTGCGTCCTAAGGAGAGTTTTTGGAACTCAACATCTGTCTGTACTGCCGGGACTTTGTTAGCTCGGCCAGGTCATATTGAGTCAGGCAGCAATCATTCACGAAGAAGATTGACCAGGGACTGGACATGTTAGTACTCAGCCGCAAGAAAGACGAAAAGATTGTGATCGGCGACTCGATCACTCTCATGGTCATCGAAATCCGTGGCGACAAGGTGCGTCTCGGCATTGAGGCACCTCGCGATGTGACCGTCCATCGTGAAGAAGTCTATGATGCAATCAAACGCGAAAACACGCCTGACAACAAGCAGGGCTGAGAAAATTTGACGGCGAACAGCGTTGCCGTGGTCAGTCTTGAACGCGGGCGCTGGGAATTGTCGAATTCGTTGCTGCCGCGTACTGGCGCCAGTGTCTGTCGGCGGGCTGTATCTTGAGATCAGCCCTGAGGCGGTGCTGTGGTTGCCAATGCTTATCTGCCTGCATCTTTGCGATTTTTTCGCTGCGCAGATTTCTTAATCCCCGACTATGACCAATGTCGCGAGGATTCTTGCTTTTGTGGTCTGGCTCCCCGACAATCTCGAAGCCAGTGGTCGCCCCTTTCCGTCGCAGAGTGACGAGCACTGGTCCCCGCCAGAAACCTCCTCTCCTGAAAGTTTGAGCGGACTATGACCCAAACACAAAAAACTGTCCTCGTCATCGAGGACGATCGTGATATCTCCTCGACGATTCAGAGTGTTCTGTCCGCGGCGGGTTATCGAGTCCTGACGGCCAATAACGGACAGGATGGCCGACGATTAATCCAGGGGCAAAAGCCGGATCTTGTGCTGACCGATATGATGATGCCGCGCATGGGCGGATTTCCGGTCCTGGAATTCCTCGCTGAATTGCCCGATGCCCCGCCGGTCATCATGATGACCGCGAACGAGGGAAGCCGACATAAGGCCTACGCGGAAATGCTGGGAGTCGTTGACTACCTGCGAAAGCCCTTTGCGATGGAAGTCATGCTGGAATCTGTCGCCCGCGCCATTGCTGCAGCGGAAGCCAGCAAACAGAGTAACTCCGAAGCCTAGTTTCGCAGGCCGGACCGAGCAACAGCGAGGTCCGGTGATTCGGAGTCAGCCTGAACAAGCCGGAACTCGCGCCGCTCGGTCCGAGCCTATATTCAACAGAGCGTTGTTGTCCAAGCACCATACCTGCTCAGGAAAGGATTCATCGAGATGTTACATGCAGTCATTATGGCGGGCGGCAGCGGAACTCGCTTCTGGCCTCAGAGTCGCCAGAAACTTCCAAAACAACTGCTTCGTCTCGCTGGTGAACGCACCATGATCCAGCAGACTCTCGATCGCTGTCGCAGCTGGGTTGATCCTTCACGTGCCTGGGTGGTCACAAACGAAGTTCAGGCCGATGCCACCGCAGCACAGCTGCCGGAACTTCCGCGTCAGAATATTCTGGTTGAACCGGCCGCCCGCAATACGGCCCCCTGCGTTGGCCTGGCCGCGATTCATGTTTTGCACCATGACCCGGATGGAGTCATGTTCGTAATGCCGGCTGATCACGTGATTCAGACCGACGAAGCCTTCACTCGCGGCGCATTGAGGGCGGTCGAGATCGTGAACACAGATCCGTCGAAGCTTGTGCTGTTCGGCGTCATTCCATCCTTCCCGGCGACAGGTTACGGCTACATCGAACGTGGCACGACGATCGGTGATGGAACTCCACGAGTCTACGAAGTGTCTGCCTTTCGGGAGAAGCCTCATCTGAGTCTTGCAGAACAGTATGTGCGCGAAGGTCGCTTCTTCTGGAACTGTGGAATCTTCTGCTGGAAAGCACGGACGATTGTGGATTTGCTGAAGCAATATGAACCCGAGATGTATGCGGGGCTCATGAGAATTGCTGAGGGACTCAAAATCGGACGAGGCGATGCGGCATTGGCGGAGGAGTTCCCGAAACTCAAAAGCATTTCGATCGACTATGCCGTGCTGGAACGTGCTCAGGGTGTCACCGTGGTCGAAGCTCCCTTTCAATGGGACGATGTCGGAAGCTGGCTGTCGCTGCCTCGCCTGAACGGAGCAGACTCCGACAACAACACTGTGGACGGCCCATTCTGCGGCGTGGATACTCAGGGCTGCATCGTCCGGACAACCAGCGATCACCTTGTGGCCACTCTGGGCCTGCGGAACCTGATCATCGTTCACACCGACGACGCGACACTCGTGGCCGATGCCTCTCAGTCGGAACGCATCAAAGAGGTGCTGGCTCAGCTGCAGAAGCAAAATCGCTCGGAATATATTTAGCTGGACACCGCCCCGAAATAACATCCGTAGCTGAAGCCGTGAGACTTCAGTCCGAACTCTCACGAGTTCGGCTACGTCGGGAACTTATTGCGAGACTGTTACCTCGAGGGCCAAAAAAGGACCGGCACTGGCTCTCGGATCAGGAAAGAATCACTTTGAATTGTTGGTCCGTGAGGGTGCCGCCTGTGTACTGTGGGCCAGCTCTTCAGGCATATTCCGGAAGAAACTTTTTCCAGTTTTCGTAAATGATATTGTGAATAATCTCATCGGAGATGCGTGGGAAATTCGTGCCCCGCACGACATCGTTCACTTTATGTTGTCCGGCAATCACCTGCGCTGGTGTTGCTGATGGGAAGTCCGAGCCGAAAATCAGCTTGTGCTCCACACCGTACTCAATGGCCGTCATAAACGCCTGATAGTGCCGGAGCGGCCGATAATGTAACGCAGATATGTTCGTGTAGAGATTCGGATGTTTGCGAATCAGCACAACGCACTCGGTCTCCCACGGGTGGCCCATGTGTGCAATCACGATGCGAAGATCGGGACACGCAATCGCGATGTCCTCCAGCAGAATCGGATTCGCGTACTTCAATGGACCCGGGCGGACGAATGACGTGCCCTGATGAATATTCACGGGAATGCCAAGCGACTCGGCCTTACGAAACAATGGCAGATGTTTCGGATCCTGCGGGTCCCAGTTCTGATAGATCGGCGAACACTTCAATCCACGCAGACCCAGAGTATTCACGTAGTATTCAAGCTGTTCAACGCAGTCCACATCATTCGGGTTCACAGAGCACCAGCCGATGAATCGATCAGAATGCTCCTTCACGAACTTCGCGATCAGTTCCTGGTCAGCATTGATGCCGCAGAACGGCGCTTTGATACCGAATACGATGATCTTGTCAGCCTCGGATGTCGCCTGAAGCAGCTGTTCAGGCCTCGAGTCAAACGCATTCGCCTGCTGGCTGTCACTCCCGGCGAAATAAACGTCCGAAGTCAGCTTCATTTTCGCTCGCTTGGCTTCCCATGCGAACTCGACGAATTCATCCGAAAGATGATCCGGGTACCACATCAGATTCGTGTGCGTATCGAACAGCATGCATCCGCCCCTTGAGAGTATCGTCCGGTGGGATCCACATGCTAATCGACGACACGTCTGCCTGAACAGTGAATGGTCCGCATCATTGTCTGGATGGACACCCGGGCCGTACTACCACGAATACGTCAGTCCGCCGCTGCCCGTGTGAGCCGTGAGCCCGCCACCAGCCTGCAGATCGTAATTTGAAAACAATGACCAGTGATCGGTTAGTTCGACATTCATCCCTGTGCCCACAACGGCAAAGTGTCGACCCAGCCCGTTCCCTGCCGTCACAAAACTGCCACCAACCGGGGCGCCTATAATCGAAGCATTGACCAGGCGATCACTGTCCAGCAGTTCTGCAACCCATCGTGCATGGACGTACGGTGTCCAGAGTCGTCCACTGGAATCCTGCAGTTCGCTGAAACTCAGGCGAGCACCCAAATGGGTTCGCAAAGAGTTTGCCTGTTGGCTCGCCACATTCAGCGCGCCGGGGCCACCTGTTTCTGAGAAACCTTGCTGAGCAAACAGCTGGTACTGCAGGGCGACCAGCGGCTGAATTCTCACCACGCTGCCGTCCAGTGACAGCCCCGTTTCGGCATAGGCACCGATCTGATGTGCGATCGGCGATCCCTGCACAGCTCCTCCGGGAACAGTGCGAGTCATATCGATGTCACTGTATCCATAACTGGTCGAACCCAGCACGTACAGAGGATCCATCTGCCGTATGCCATAGAGCCCGAAATGGTGCGAGTTCATGTTGCCGTACGAACCGTTCCCCTGACCAAAGCTCAGGAACGAGTTGCCATTGGAGAGACCTACAAGTCCCGTCTCATCGCTGCCAAGATCAAGCCCGACCGCAACGCCGCCCTGACGATAATCTGAGCCCGCAGCGTTCCCGTTTCCTGTGATCTGAGCACTGGTCCCGAAGCCTTGCAGCCAGCCGCGTCGCTGCGTCTGATCACGAGCACTGACCAGCCAGACGTCTTCTTCTGCGAGATCAGCAGAAACCAGAGAACCACCTGCTGACGTCAGAAAGTTTCCATTGTTCGTGAGGCGATCCGTCACGGAATTCTGAAACTGAATTCCTGACTGGATGCCGATCGTTTGAGTCGTCCCGTAGCCCTCACCACTCAATTGAGAAAGACCAAGCTGTTGATCAGCGGTCGAGGCCGCTCCCAGATCATTAATCAGGGTTTGAAGATCGCCGGTTGCCGTCAGTGCGATGTTGTCCAGAGCACTACCGACCGCTTGTTGATTGGCCGTCGCTCCAACATCGCGCAGGGCCAGAATTCTCTGAAGCTCAATGGTGATGTCGTTGATGTTATAGATCGCGGAGACGTCGAACAGCGACAGGTTGTCAGTGACGCTTGTAAAGACGCCAGTCACGCCGCCGCCGGCCGAAAGAATAATGTACTGAGTTCCTGTCGTATAACTTCCGGGAGCCGCATTGACGTTCAGAGTTCCTGTGACGGCAGCAGGGCCGGACACATCGAGATGATCATTATTGACTCCGGGAACAGTCCCGCCGTCATTAATGTCAATTTCAAGCGTTCCGGTGGAATTCTGGGCGTAACCGTCGAGATGCATTTCGCCGACGCCATCATTGCCTGGTTGAAACAGGCCCTCATTTGTCACACTGCCCGTCGTGCCTGTTCCCGACAGGACTCCATGCAGGCCCACAGTGACATCGCTGACTACGCTTCCGGCAACACGGAGTTCGCCGATGCCAACGCTCGTCGGACCGGTGTAAGTATTGGTCCCGGACATCACCAGCATATTGGCACCGACTTTTGTGACAGAACCTGTGCCACTGAGAACTCCGGAATAGGTGCCAACTCCTTCCTGATCAAAAATCAGAATTCCGTTATTCACAATGTCGCCCTGCAGATTGTCTGTATTGCCCTGCAGAATGCCACCAGTCACCGTCGTCCCGCCGGTATGAGATGCTGTACCGCTCAGGATGAGTCGACCACTTCCTGTCTTGTTGAAGCTGCCAACCTGCTCGATCGAACCGCTCATCGTGGCGGTACCGGCGTCCACGTTGAAGAAGACGTTATTCTGGAGCAGTACCTGATTATCAATGGTGACATCTTCCGCAAGATCCAGTGTGACCGCCCCCGGCAGCGTCAATGTCCCTGTACCCAGCGCTGTATTACTTTCCGCTCTGATGGTTCCGTCAATGACATAAACACCGCCCGTAAAGGTGTTGTTCCCACGCAGGACCAGCGTGCTGACGTTGTCCTTTGTCAGACCCCACGGACCGCCTGTTTCCGAAATGTCTCCGGCGAGAGTTGCTGTCGTTCCGGTATCCGGCGCGACGATTGTCGACGTATTCAGGTCGATATCGTTGCCGATGATTACCCCGTTCGTGAATGTCAGGAACGTGGAGCCAAGATTATTGACGGTGAGCGTCCCGGTTCCGATCGCGTTATTGTGAGTCATCCGTAACTCACCAATCTCCAGCAGGGTACCGCCGGAATAGGAGTTATTGCCGCTCAGTATCAGCGTGCCTTCGCCGGTCTTTGTGATCCCGT
>JAXMBU010000060.1:0-41651 GCA_046349735.1 Planctomycetaceae bacterium | reverse complement strand
ATCCGGCTGTGAGGCCCATCCAGACCTGCAGCGTCGTGTCGACTCGATCCTTCACCGCGATGGTGCGAAACTCTTCATCATCCGTGCCGCCCTCGTCATTGCTCATTGTGTTGCGATGAAAAGCTGTGGCGATCAGCTGATTGGTGGTGGCGTTCGGAATTAAGTCACCAGCCAGTTGTTCAACGGTCATCTGATCCAGGGGCATGTCGGCATTGATCGATGTGATCAGCCAGTCACGATAAGGCCACATCGTGCGGCCCAGATCTTTTTCATAGCCTTTCGTGTCGGCATAGCGAGCCAGGTCCATCCAGACTCGCGCCCAATGTTCGCCGAATTGAGAATCCTGCAGAAGTTCATCCACCAGCTTTTCGTAGACTTCATCTGTTGGGTTTGCCGCGAATGCATCGGCCGTCTCTACGGTTGGAGGAACTCCCGTCAAATCCAGCGCGACGCGGCGAATGAGCTGATGAGGAGACGCTTCGGGGCTCAGTTTCAGTTGCTTTTCGGAAAGAGATTTTTCCACGATTTCGTCGATCGCTGTGGAGCTGTCAGAAACAGAATTTTGCGGACGCAGAATTGGCTCAAACGACCAATGGCGTCCCCAGACAGCACCCTCTTTGATCCATTGTTTCAGAGTGTCAATCTGTTCGGGCTTCAGTTCCTTATGAGAATCCGGCGGAGGCATCACCACATCGGGGTCGGTGCTGAGAATACGCTGGATCAGAATGCTGTCGTCAGGATTTCCGGGCACGATTGTCACTCCGCTGTCGTGCGCGGCTTTGGCGTCCTGCTCGACATCAAGGCGAAGATTGCCTTTGCGAACGGATTCGTCGGGCCCGTGGCAGGCGAAGCAGTTTGTACTCAGGATTGGCAGGACATCCTGTCCAAAGCGAATGGCATCATCGGCAGACAGAGAGCCTGTCTGCGTGAGGCAAAACATCCCGGCAAGAAGAATCTGACAGCGTTTCATGGTGTTGCGTCCGCAGCATCGCGTTCGAAAGATTCAAAGGACCGACGAGACAACCGTTCGTCGTCGCAGGATACGTTTTACTCGACACAGGGCTGAACAGGGAAGCAGGATGAGACATTCTCAGTTTTCTGTGATGATGTGTATTTCGGTAGGTCCTGCCTTCCGGGCCGGATTTTCGCCATAAGGCGAACCTTGTGTGCAATCGGGTACTGCATCTCGGCCGGATAAATTGGTCGCCATGCACACAGGTCGCGGCAGGCCGCGAATTCCTGACCGGCCGGCAGGACCTGCCGAATTCGGCGACTGCCCCCGTGCTGAGTCATATGACCGCAAGCCACATGACATACGCGTGGCAGCGGTTATAGTATCGCGACGAGTCTGCACACAGACTGGATTCCTGTATGATCACTCAAGGGGACAACATCGACCTTGCGTGCAACGCAGTCGCAGAATGACTGCCTGATGAGATCTCTTCATGTTTCGATTTATACTCAGCAGCATTTTCTATTACCGACGGTCTCATCTTGTGGTGATGCTGGCTGTGGCTGTTTCGACGGCTGTGATTGGCGGAGCCTTGATCGTTGGCGATTCCGTGCGAGCCAGTCTGAGGCAGATGACGCTGAGTCGGCTGGGCGGAATTACTCATGTTCTGCATTCGCCTCGATTTGTGAGAGAAAAACTGGCTGATGAAATTTCAGAGACGTTAAAGTCGGCCAAAGTCGAATCGCTGCGTTCCGGACATGCCGCTCCGGCGATGCTGCTGGCAGCCAGCGTGGAAAAAAAGACAGCCACCGGTGAACTTCGTCGGGCGGCGTCTGTGACGGTTCTTGGCTTAAAGTCTGCCGATTGGGGAATCCTGGATACAGCCGCTTCAGGCGAGGAGATTTCTCAGGCTTCAGCGGTCAATGCCCCAACAGACTCCGGAATTGTGCTGGGTTACAAGACTGCTGCGGAACTCGGGGCTGTAATTGGTGATTCGGTTTCCGTCTGGGTTGAACTGCCTTCATCGATTCCACGCGACAGTCTGCTGGGCGAGCGCGAAGATACGACGATTGAAATCGTGCTCACGGTTGAAGGAGTTCTTGCAGAATCTGCAGGCGCTCACGATTCTCACTGCATCCTGCACAACAACTGCCATTACAACGCCTTTGTCTCTTTGGTGACATTTCAGCGGCGTTGAATCTGGAAAAGGCGGTTGCCAGCGTCGCAATCCGGTTGCTCGCCCGGCAGGTGGTACGATTCTGATTGGGGGCGATCAGCGTCCGGATCGGTCTCTTTTGAAGTCGGGCCATGGTCTGATGCAGTTGATGCAGGACGATGTGCGTGCGGCGGAGAATTGCAGACGCAGGTGAAGAAGGCCATCGCGGCGGAAGATATCGGTCTGCGGTTTCGGATCATCGAAGAACGAGGATACATGTCTGTCGAAAGCGACAGCATGATTCTTGAAGATTCCATTGCCGAGGCTGTGCAGAAGGCCGCCAGAAACATTGGCATGAAGGCCGCACCGACGATGGTTTTGTTGGCCAATGAGATCAATGCCAGAAACGCGAAGACAAGAACGCTCGCTTTTCGATGTATTCCATCGTGGCAGGGCTGGACTTTGAACAGCCCGCGCGCTACAAGGCCAATTCGTTTGAATGATGCGATTACCAGTGCCGGTGCTGAAGGATGATGAGATTATTCTGTCTGACTGGCTGGCTCAGGATCTCGGCATAGGCGTCAGTGAAACTGTGGATGCTCGCTGGCACGAAGTCGGCAGCCATGGCGATCTGCCGGGGCACAAGACATTCACTGTTCGAGGCATCCTGAAGGCTGACGATCCGATGTCCGTTGATCGCGATCTGACGCCCTTTGTGGATGGCGTCACTAACGTCGATTCGTTTGGTGACTGGGATCAGCCGTTTGACATGGAGATGGATCGTATTACGAGTCGCGATGATGAATACTGGGATGCTCATCGAGCGACCCCGAAGGCATTTGTGTCGCTCGCGACCGCCGAGAAATTCTGGAGCAGTCACTTCGGCCGATATGCGTCAATTCGAGTGGCCTCGGCAGGGACCGTCTTCGAAAGATCATGGAGATTGTGCGGTCCCGACTGGCCGATGAAACTCGATCGCTGCTGAACCAGGTGGAATGGGCGTTGAGTTCAGGCCGATTCGTGCGGAAGGACTTCGGGCGTCGGTGGGAGCGAACGACTTCACCGGTCTGTTCATCGGTTTAGTTTCGCTGGATTCTATCGCCGTCATACTGCTGGCAACAGCGTTGATGTTCAGCTGAAAGGCATTCGGCAGCGCGCTGTTCTCAGATTGGCCTGATGGAAGCGATCAGTTGCGAACGACGTGCTCGAAGGTCTTAAAGTGGAAGGTGTGGTCGTCGCGTTTCTGGGCAGCATGCTGGGAGCGGACCTTGCGGTTTCTTTTGCGAAAGTGATGATTCTTGGTCTGACCACCTGGTGGGTTGGTGCCATCGGAACTCAGTTTTTGCGGAAACGGCGATCTGCAGCCGCACGAGCTGGTCATTGCCGCCGCCATTTCTCTGTTTCTCTCCGGCAGCAATGATCTGGAATTCGATTGCGTCCATGATACCCAGGCGTCTGCGGTGTTATCCGGAACGGATCCAGCAGACGCGGAAGGATAAGCTCGATAATAAATCGTGGTTATGAATGGTATCGTTCAGATAACAGCGCCAGCCCGTCGGCGTGATTGCGCATTGTGTTTGAAATCAGCAAACGCGCATTAACAGGCGCTGGTGATGGTTTATCGTGGCAGTCGTTAGGTTCTTTCTGGGAGGCTTCGCGTGGCTGTCCGTGGTGCCACTCTGGCACGCGCAATCTTCGTCGCCGTGCAGGTGACGCGGTTCTGGAGATCCCAGATCTCAACCTCACTGGGCTTGCGATGGCCAATGCTGAAAATCTGGCAGTTTGCTGACAGCTGCTTTGATTGCTTTTACGGCGTTCGTAATTGTTGCGGTAGGGCTGGTCGCAGAAATCCTGTGTCGAAGCTCCGGATCTGAATTCAGGCAACGGCAGTTTTTCGCTGGTCGCCGAGTCTTCGCAACCTGTTCTGTTTGATCTGAATTCCAAAGACGGACGCTCAAGCTGAGGGCTTAACGCATCGCCCGCGACGACTCTGCCTGTCGCTGTGATGTTTGGCTTTTAGCGAAACCGGGACAGGATGCCAGCTGTCTGGGCTGTTTCAAAGGCGACCGTGCCAACTCTTCTGGGAGCATCCCCGAATTTGTGCAACGAGGCGGTTTTCGATTCGCGGATACTCCGGTTGATGTGCAGGAAAGCATGGCGGAAACTGGAGAAGCCTCTTCCGGACCATACGCTGACAGAAAAATCACGCAGAGGCTTCCAGCGGTCGGTGATCGGCGATATGAATACTCTGCAGTTCAGTCTGAAGAAGAAGATCGGCGACGTCATTCTGTTCCCGGACTCGCAGAATCCTCAATACGCGTTGACCGTGCAGGGGATGCTTGACAGCAGCGTGTTTCAGGGCGTGCTGGTGATGTCCGATGAGAATCTGAAGCGAGTTGCCCCGGAAACATCGGGCTCGGCCTACTTTCTGATTGAAACCACCAGCGCGGAATCCTCTGATCAGGCCGCTGCCGCCATCGAGACGGCTCTGCAGACTTACGGAGTCGATACAGAACGAGTCAGTCAGCGGCTGGCCGATTTTCTGGCGGTTCAGAACACTTATCTTTCAACATTTCAGATGCTGGGTGGTCTGGGACTTTTGATTGGCACCTTCGGCCTCGCAGCCGTCATGTTGCGAAATGTGATTGAGCGAAGAAGTGAGATTGCGTTGTTGCGTTCGCTGGGTTTTCTTACCAGTCGCATCGTCTGGCTGGTGCTGGCGGAGAATTCTCTGCTGCTGGTCGTCGGCATTGCCTCCGGGGCTGTCTCAGCCATCGTTGCTATGCTGCCGCATCTGCTGAGTACTGGCGCGGACGTGCCCTGGATTCCGCTGATGCTGACATTGTTGGCGGTGCTGGCGATCGGTACCCTCGCTGTTCTGATTCCGATCTGGACGGCAGTCCGTGTTTCCGTGCGAGACGTCCTGTCGACACTTTAGTGAGCTGCGTCCGGGGCGGATTGCCCAAAGTTGACTCTGGAGAATCTTTGTGATGCGAGCGATTTATTCGAAATTGGTGTCCGGGCTGCTCGGGGCGTCTTTCGTGTTCGGCACGGTGTTTGTGAGTGAGGTGCAGGGGCAATTGCCAGCGACACCGAAAGTAAAGGCCAATGAAACTCCGGTGCCGGTGCCTGACAAAGGGCCTGATGACGAAAAGAAGAAGCCACTTCCGGTCCTGCACGAAAAGCTGGTTGCAGAGATGAAGGGGGCAACGCCCCTGAATCCAGAAGCGACCGTACTGCTGGATGTGGCGAGCAGCCGAATCATCCTGCGAACCGACGTTGCTTGTCGAGATTGTCTGCTGGAGATGTTGCTCGTTCCTGAAGGGAATCGGGAACATGAAACGATCCTGCGAATTCGATCCAAGGCCTATGTCATTCACACGGGACTGTTGGCTTTGGGACTTGAGCCGGGCAAACCGGCGGAGTTCTCACCAGCATTCGTTGCGCCGTCTGGCCCTGAGATTGACATCGAAGCGGTTTGGGTCGATGACAAAGGTGAACTGCAGCGTAAGCCGGTTCAAAGCTGGATACGCCGCAACATTCATCGCTATTACTCAGCACCACTGTCCGGACCACCGCCGGGACTTAAGCTGCCCTACAGCAATCTGCGCTGGGATCGATTCAATAATGAAATTCTGTGGTACGGTCCGATGTCAGACGCCGAGCGGGATGATCTGCTGTCGAAGTGGGACAAGGAAGAGTATCAGCAGGTCATTCGCAGGTTCCACAAAGACAGTCAGTCGATTCCCATGACGGCGAAGTTCGTCTTTGTCGGCAGCAGCATGTACAAGGATGAAGAAACGGGGGAAGAGTACTATCAGGCCGAAGGCGGCCACGTCATCTGCACGTCAAACTTTGGCGATGCGTTGCTGGATGTTAAAGAAGAAAGCTCGGCCTCGGACGGAGCACAGTCGTATGAAGGCTGGACCGACCAGATTCCTCCAAAGGGGACACCAGCCCTGTTGATGCTCAAAGCGACGGAAAAGAAAGACGGAAGCGCGGAGAAGACACCAAAAGCCGACTCGCAAAGACCTCGAAAGTAAAGCGGCGAATCGGATACCTTCTCAATGCGGTTGAAAAATGTTGCCATGGAACCCGCTTAGTCGACTGGTGATTCGTTTGGGGGACGAGGCTTTTTCAGCCGCTCATTGTTCGTGATTCGCGGGTTGCAGGAACGGCTCGAACGGCACGACACGTTCAAAATGTGGGAGCAGAGAATGATCGTGCGTTACCATAATCAGCGTCGCATCGGCTCGGGATGACTCATCCATCAACATTTTGACGATAAGTTCTGAATTTAACGGGTCCAGGTTTCCGGTCGGCTCATCAGCCAGAATAATTCTCGGCGACAACAGAAGCGCTCGGCAGATGGCGACTCGCTGACGTTCTCCCTGGGACAGCTTTGTAATGGAACGATTCTGCAGCGGCATCAGTCTGCATGCATGAAGGAGATCCTGTGCGCGATGCCGCAGGTCCGAGGTCAGCGTCACAGAGGGATGAATTCGGCAGGGAAGCAGAACATTCTCCAGTACGGTCAGATACTCGATCAACTGGAAGTCCTGGAACACCATGCCGATGTTTCGCAGCCGAAACAGCCTTCGTTCGGAATCGATGAGCGTGTGAAGTGGCGTGCCGGCGACGGTGACACGCCCCGAAAGGATGGGCAAAATGCCGGCCATCAGATTCAGCAGAGTTGTCTTGCCGGAACCACTGGGGCCGACAATCACGACGGATTTTTCCCGGGAGATCTGCAGTTCCGGGATTTTCAACGAAAACTGTCCGTCGGCGTAAGCGAATTGAAGATCGTGAATTGAGATCATATGCTGATGGCAATCGTGATGAGTCCGTAGCCGGAACTGCAGGCTTACCCCTCGGACGAACCAGGAATCTTTAGGCCCGCCGATTGTAGAACAGACACCTTGAATCCTCAGCCAACCCAGGAAAGTTTCTGAATGTTATCGAAGGTCTCACCGGTTCCCGCCGGACATCACAGTGTCACGCCCTATCTGCTGATTGGTGGAGCTGGCGCGGCGATTGATTTTTACATCAAGGCATTTGGAGCTGTCGAAGTTTTACGACTGACAGCACCTGATGGTCGGATCGGGCATGCAGAAATTCGAATCGGCGATTCACACATCATGCTGGCCGATGAGCATCCGGAAATGGACTTTCTGGGACCTCAGAGCCGAGGTGGGACGACGGTGTCCCTCCTTATCTATACGGCCGATGCGGATACGGTTTTTGCTCAAGCCATCGCCGCCGGGGCCACAGAACTGCGACCTCTTTGTGATCAGTTTTATGGTGATCGCAGCGGCGCCGTGACTGATCCGTGGGGCCATGTCTGGTCGATTGCATCACGAATTGAGGAGATCACATCTGAGGAAATCCAGCGGCGTTTTCAGGAACTCTATGGTGACTGAGTCCGGGCTGTCTCTCGGACTGCGCCCACTGTCTTATGCCTGGCAGCGATTATGACTACTGAAGTCGTTCCTCGAAGAATTCGATCTCGCAGAACACTGTGGCTGTTTCGTCTCGTTCTTGCACTGATCCTCTATGGCTTTGTCGAGATCATATCGCTCGGAACGTTGAGACTCATCGATGTGAATGCGACGCTCCCGGCTCTTAAGTCCTGGCAGAAGGATGTTGCTTCGGGTCAAAACGTGACCGACGGGGCCTTTGAAACGATTCATCCCTATCTTGGCTGGGTTCACAATCCTCAGAACCCTGGCGCAGAGAATGTCGGGCAACGCAGCACCCCCGTGAACCGCCTCGGTTTTCGTGATGATGGCGAAAGTGTTTATCGACGTGCAGATGATCTGTTTATCGTCGGCATTGCCGGCGGCTCTGTAGCGTTTCAGTTTTCGTGGATGGCAGAAGATCTTCTGAAGCAACGACTTGCCGAACACCCTCGTGTTCAAGGTCGGCGGATTCAGTTTGTGCGTCTGGCGTTGTCCGGTTACAAGCAGCCACAACAACTGATGGCCTACTCCTACCTGAAGGCCCTTGGCGCGGAATTCGATTTGATCATCAACATTGATGGTTTCAATGAGACGGTGCTTGCGATGGAAGAGAATGCCGTGTCCAATACGGCTCTGGTCTACCCGAGATCGTGGCAGGCCCGCTCGCTTGTCATCGTGGATCCTCGCAATTCCGCGGACTCGGCAAAACTGCTGAGTCTGAAAGGCAAGCGACAGAACATGGCAAGAGACATTCTGGCGTCGTCGTTCAGATGGTCGCCTCTGCTCAATCTGGTCTGGTATCTCCGTGATCACAAAGCCCGGAATGAATTGACAGACCTTGGGTTTGAAATCTCGAGGTCACAGCGAACAAGCTTTATCCATCATGGTCCGGACAATCCTCAACCGAAGGCTGAGATTGAAGACGAATCGATTGCCATCTGGCAGCGATGTTCCCTTGCAATGCATCAACTCTGTCAGGCTAATGGAACTCTGTATCTTCATGTCCTCCAGCCCAACCAATATGTGCCGGGTTCAAAGCCATTGAGTGACTTTGAGACGGAGAAATGCGTTGATCCCGGCGGCCCTATTGAACACGTAGTGAAGTCCCTGTTCCCCCGGCTGATCGAAAAGGGGCGGGAAATGGAGGCCAGGGGTTTAGCCTTCAGTGACCAGACGCAAGTTTTTTCCGGTGTCACCCAGTCGCTTTATGTGGACCCGTGGTGCCATTTCAACGAGGAGGGAAATCGGCTGCTGTGCGAAGCTATCGTCCCGGAAATTCGGGAACTTTTGGATCAGCAACAACCCCTCCCTGTGCCAAAACCGTGAACTTTTCGGTTCAGGCAGGCTCTTCCAGTTTGTGTGATTCGGGTGAATCTGCCCAAAATCAGGATCGAATGCGGACCGGCAGAAACATACACTACCACTCACGAAACGCAGCCTTCTGCGCGTGATTCACGCAGAGGGAACGTCCGAAGAATGGAGGACGGCGTTTCAGGCGTTCGGGATTTGTCGTATTTCCAGATCGGAGATTACGCCATCCGATCGCGCCGTTCGGATGAGTTGCCGGACGGTGTGAATTGTTAAGAGCGGTCGCGGCATGGCTTGATTGAAGATTGCTTCAATCCCGGCCGCGTACAGGAAATTTGTCCTCATTGAACACTAAGAAGTAAGGGTCACGACGTTGGCTACTGTCGAAAAAGCTACGCAGACAATCAACGGCGCTCAGATTTTGATTGAGATGCTGGTCCGTCTGGGGACGGATACGATTTACGCATATCCCGGTGGTTGCAGCATGCCGCTGCACCAGGCACTGCGCGAGCAGCGGGATCGAATTCGCACCATTCTGCCTCGTCATGAGCAGGGTGGCTGCTTTGCTGCTCAGGGGATTGCTCGCTCGACTGGCAAGGTCGGAGTGTGCATGGCGACCAGCGGTGATCCGGGGGCAACCAATCTGGTTACTGGTATTGCCGATGCAAAGCTCGACGGCATTCGATGATTACGATCTGGCGGTACCTCAGGCTGTAATCAGCAGTGATGCGTTCCAGGAAACGCCGATGGTGAGATTTATCGAACCATCACCAAACATCATTACGCCGATCACGAACATTCGTGATGTTGCTCGTATCGTCGAAGTCGTTTTATATCGCTTTAACGGGACGTCCTGGCCCGTGCTGATCGACGTACCGAAGACGTCCAGTTGGATTCCATTCCGCTCAGCGAAGTTGACTTCGATCCTCCATTGATCTTCCCGGCTACCGTCCGGAAGTTCGCCCGATTGCTCGAACGGGTTCGACAGGTCATCGCCGCCATTCGCCGATCCAAGCGCCCTGTGCTTTACGTTGGTGGCGGCTGTATTCAGAGCGAAGCGTCTGAAGAGCTGACCAAGTTTGCGTTGCAGACGGCATTCTGTTGCCATGACCGTGATGGGCACGGGGTATTCCGGGAACTCATCCTCAGTCTGCACATGCTGAGCGCGGAACTGTCTACGCGAATTACGCGGTTGATCAGTCAGACCTGCTGCTTGCGTTCGGCGTGCGATTCGACGACCGAGTTACCGGTAAGCTGGAAGAATTCGCCAAGCACGGCAAGATCGTTCACATTGACCATCGGCGTCGAGATCCACAAGAGCAAAGAAGCACACGTTTCGATTCATGCGGATGTCAAAAGCTCTGGTGGCACTCAACGCCGCTTTGACTCAGGGGATGACATTCCGGATCTGTCTGAATGGTCTCATCAGATCGCTGGCTGGAAAGCCAAGTTTCCGTTGGGTTATGCTGACGCGGGTGACGCGATTCAGCAGCAGTATGCGATCCGAAGAACTCTGGCGTCAGTCACACGATGAATGCCATCTCGGTCGGCGTGGGCCAGCATCAGATGTGGGCAGCTCAGTTCTATAAGTTCGACAAGCCTCGCCGCTGGATGAGCAGTTCAGGCCTTGGAACAATGGGCTTCGGTCTGCCCGCCGCGATGGGTGTCCAGACAGCTCATCCGAACTCAATCGTTGTTGACATCGACGGCGACGGAGTGGGCTCCAGATGAACATTCAGGAACTCGCCACTCTGCGTACGAAAAATTGCCAGTGAAGATCCTGCTGCTGAACAACCAGCACCTTGGTATGGTAGTTCAGTCAGGAAGACTTTCGGTTATGTCGATCGACGTGCTCACCGCATATCTCGGACCAGTCGATCATCCGGAAGCTCTTGGTAAGTGACGGCACAATCCGGAAGAAGCACGAACTTCCGTGGCGATTGCCAAGGTGCGGAATTCAGGCGAAGCAGGTTGCCAGCAAGGCCGAGTATCCGAAAGCACTCGCCGAAATGCTGGCCAGCAAGAGGCCGTACCTGCTGGACGTCATCTGCTCCATGTCAGGAACACGTTTGCCATGATCCCAAGCGACCGAACAGTCGCGGGATCATTATCGAAGTGATCTTCGTTAGTACGTGGTCATTACATGGAAGCACTGCCCGATCGGGGCAGTGCTTTTATTTGCAGTGCTTGGCGGCCGACGGTAAAGGTGAAGCGAATCGGGCGGCGTTGAGCGAGTTTCCTGTTATCAGTTCCGGCTGTTTCACCACTCCAGTTCGGGATCTTGTTGGTCACTTCAACTGCTGCTCTAATCGCAATTCGCACCAACGGTTTACCGATGAAGTGGGTGTTCTCTCGTTTGTCGCTCAGACCGCCTGCTATCGCCGCGGACGACAGGTATTTCAACGCCGCTGTCATAGCGGTTGCTGCGGCTACTTTCAACGTCAACGCCTTAGTCGCCAACAGAATCGGCGAGGAAGCACCGGCGTGGTCAGTACAAATTCGATCGGCGGGGCTTCCATAGGCCACGGACCTCACCACCGGAAAAGTTCGGCGATCCGCCTTTGGGCGCTTTCACGGTTTGATCTACGTGTAGCCCTGTCAGCTTGCCTCGTCGAGGATCGAACCGAGACGACCAAATCGACTCAAACCAGTGGATACGGCATTTGCTGACGCACGCTAACAGGACCGTCACGAGACTCAACAGTAGCCTTTGCAGATGGGCGTGCGAGCATCCTTCTACCGAGAACGTCAATTTCGTGTGATTTAGTGATAAACCTGATCGTCGTTGCCGATAGTCCGGTATCTCTGTTATGCGATCGCCGATGCTCGCGGGCATCCACCGGGAAGTTGCAAACTGCGGCGTTGAGTTGCGATCAAACCACTCCTGTGAATCACAGGCGTGGCTTCTTCGCTGTAGGATGGCTTGACCATTAACGTATTGCCATCGGTGATCTCGCGAATCTCGCCATCATCGGCGTGATCATCGTGCCGCGGCTGAGAGACGTAACACGGCAGGCGGAACATCAACCCCGGTGTCCTCGGCAACTGTAAACCGTGACATCAGCGTCAGCCCCGGGAACGAGATGTCCCTTGTTCTTCAGCCCAACTGGCGAGCAGAGACGGCTCTGGTAATGATGGCGATTTCGTTCAGGGTATACTCGCGAGTCAGTTCCGCCCGTACAGTGCTCGCGAATCTTCTGCGGCAGCCGCTTCAGCAAACTCTTTATCAGCGGGATCGCTCCATGAGCAACACGATGATTTCAGGATAGGCCAGAAAAGACCCGCCGTTCGGATGGTCAGTGCTCATCGCAATCCGCCACGGATCTGTCCAACCGGGGAGATTTCCATTCGAGACCGATTGCCCACCACGGTAGATAGGACGAGCTGCTGTCGTCAGTGATCGGAACAATCACCGCCATCACCTTCCAGCTCCGTCCACTGAACCACTTTCCGCCTGTCACCTTGTCAGAATAATGCTCAACAGTCCGTCCCCGTCGCAGATTGTTTCGCCAGACACGACCACCCTTCCGACATCGACAGTTAACAAGGGATGACTGTTTACGTAATCGGCCAGTGGAACACACAGACAGACGTTGACTGATCATCGAGGCTGCCGCCATGGCTGAAACTGTAGCCGTCAGATGCATCGTGAGCCATCCAGCGATTTCATCGTTTCAGGCGTCGTGGTCAGTTTCCCAGTTACCCAGATACGTTTGTGGATGCCAGACGATGATGAGAATCTCAACCTGCTCACCGCAGTGCCAGTGCTCCGTCAGAGTCACCGTGAGTCGCATTGTAGTGAGAAACGATGTCATCCAGGCCGCAGTAGCCATCGCCGCCACTCTTCACATCTCAACGCCACCGAGATTCTGGCTTGATACGCCAGCCACCGGTGGAATTCAGCAGCCAGGCCACGGCGGCATCAATGGTTAAGGACTTTGCTTTGCGATCTGCTCCATGATCAGATAGTTGACGCCATCATCCGCGAAACCCTTGTCAATAATTGATGTCGCGACATCGTCATGAGCATGTCTTTCGATCGGGGGACGGCCACATCGAGCGCCTGTTGTATAGCCGCTGACCCTGCGTAGATAGCTATCGGCCTGCGTGCTGGGGACTGTGCCAGAGTTCCGGAACAGGTCAGATTCGTGCCGAGCCATCACCAGCGCGGCAACGACGACGTTGCTCGGGCAGCATTTTGAAATAGGCATCAAGCCGGCCTTAGATAAAACGTCATGGCAATGCATGTCGACGCCACCAGGCGCCAGTGATCATGCCTGTCCATCAACAATGATTTCGGCTCGAACATCCGGATTTTCAGGAGCCGCAATGATACGACCATCCTGCATCCAGACATCTCGCAATTCACCGTCAACCCCATTGATCGGGTCATAAACACGGCCACCGCGGGTAAGTCCGAGCCATGGCGAGGCTAAGCCGCTCTGCGGACAGTTTCCGGCATGGCCCCAGTCTGCGGGCGAGCATACGGTGACACCTGATCGCCGCTTCCGCCATCTTAAACGCCAGCATCGCCGGAGACTCGGGGATGCGCGCCTGTCCGGATGCAATTTACAAAGTCGTGCAGTTCTGCGGTCAGAGCATCAGCGGCGGAAGCCTGAAACTGCTCGTTACTGATCCACTTTGAAAACACTTCGTCTTTCAGTGACATTGGATTGGGAGTTGCTGCCACAATCTCGTGGACCATTGTCGGCCGATCAGCCAGCAAAGGATTGAGTTTCAGACGGAGACCGTGCCGAGCCTGCAGGTCTGCCGAAGCAAAACCCGCTCTGACTCCAGACCTGAATACTGCGTTCGGCCACCGGATTCATGCGGCTGACCGTGATGTCAGCGATCACTCCTGAACTTGTCCGCAGGCGGGCTACAGCCATATCTTCGTGGGGACCGATCGTCACCGCACCGAACGAATCCACATGGGTGACCGTATCGCCGGTCAATGCGAGGACCAGATCGATATCGTGGATCATCAGGTCGTGCACGACGCCAATGTCTGTTGATCGAAACGTATACGGGCTGACTCGCTGACATCGAATGTACAAAGGCTGCTGCACTTTTTGCTGCAGAAGCTCAAATGCAGGATTGAATCGTTCGACATGGCCAACCTGCAGGACGGCTCCGCGGAATTTTGCCAGCCCCTGAAGTGATCGAGCTGCGTCCAGACCGTCGGCTAACGGCTTTTCGATCAGGACGGCGATACCCGCTTCCAGGAACGGACGAGCCACGTCAAAGTGGAAAACGGTAGGGACGGCAACAACGACGCCATCAACCTGTGGACGGACTTCATCGGCCGTGGCGAACCACTGAGTCTGATGTTTGGCCGCGATACTGCGTCCCTGTTGTTCGCGTGAATCCACGACGCCAACTAGTTCAACATTCTCCATCGTCGAAAGAATTCGAGCATGATGCTGCCCGAGAGCTCCGACGCCGATCACTGCGACTCTGACCCGATTCATGCGGCCTTGCGTTCCTGTGAAGAGTGGTTCTGAGATTCTGAGGCCGCTGGTTTGTTCCGAACAGCTTCGCGGGCACGTCCCAGTTTTCCCGCTCGCTGGTTTTCCACAAAGTTCAGCAGCATGGATAATTCAATGGGAATTGTTCCCTGGAGTGTTTCGGCAAAGTGCTGACGCACTTCATCAAGCGGGCGATTGCGACGGTACAAAAGGCGGAAGGCTTCCTTGACTGTATCAATCGTGGAATTGGAAATTCCCGCACGACGCATTCCCACAATGTTGATCGTCTTTAATGTCGGATCGTCGCTGCCAGCGGCCAGCATGAACGGAGGAATGTCATGAGGGACTCGACAGCCACCGCTGACAAAGCTGAGTCGCCCCAGCGTGGAGAAGTGGTGAACAACGGAGTTACCGGAGACGATCGCTCCATCGTGAACATGCACGTGCCCACCAAGGAGGACTCCATTCACAAGAATGACGTTGTTGAATATACGACAATTATGAGCAACATGGCTGTTGGCCATGAACATATTGTTATTGCCGATGCGAGTGACCCCGTCCTCCTTTTCGGCGCCGCGGTTCACCGTGACCCCTTCCCGGAAGATGTTATTGTCACCAATGACGATTTCTGTATCCGACTGCTGCCAGCTGACGTCCTGAGGATCGCCGCCAATCACACAATTCGGCCAGAACTGATTATTGCAGCCGATTGTTGTGGAGCCAATGATTACCACGTGACTATGAAGCACCGTGCCACTGCCAATGGTTACACCCGGGCCGACGACACAGAATGGACCAATCACCACACCTTCCCCGATGCTGGCTTTCGGGTCGACCTGTGACATTGGAGAGATTTTTGTTTCCATGTTGATCATCCTGATCGGGAGTCTGCCGGAGAGTATTCTGAGGTGATTCATCACCAGGTGGGCGGAGCTGACGTCCTGTCACTCCCTGGTCACAACAACCGGAACATCAGGCGGCCCATTGAAGTTCGGGTTGGCGTATGTTTATCGTCGACAGTGTCTTGGCCATGACATGATTCAATTTGTGTCCACTTCGACGAGCGACAACTCGACCAACAAACATCTGGCCGGCCAGAGCCAGATCTCCGATGCAGTCCAGTATCTTGTGCCGAACGGGCTCATCGGCCCAGCGAAGTTTATTATCAATCACAGACCCATCGGTGTCGAAGACGACCAGATCTTTTCCCGTGAGGTGTCTGCCGAAGCCCATGACCTGCAGCGCTTCGACTTCATTCTTCAGCACAAATGTGCGAGCCGGAGCGATCTCCTTCAGAAAGATCTCCGGAGTCAGGTTCACGGAAAAGGACTGCGAAGAGATCGCCGTCTGAGGACCATAGTCAAGACGATAGTCGATTGTGGTGGAGCCATCGTAAGATGGGATCACTTCGATCCACTGTTCGCCAGCTCGGTCGTTCACTCCCTGAGATTCTTCAATGATCAGCAGGTCGCGAGGAGCTGGCTGGATATTCAGGCCCGCTTCCAGAATCGCCTCACAGAAAGGCAGGCAGGAACCATCAACCGCAGGGACTTCCGGAGCATTGATTTCGACGATGCAGTTGTCGACCTGAAGACCGGCCAGAGCTGACATCAGATGTTCGGTGGTTTCCACAAAGGCCCCGTTGGAGGCGGCGAGGACGGTGCGTCGCGGAGCCGACGTAACGTTGTCCACATGTGCCTTCACTTCCGGCTTGCCCGCGAGGTCGACTCGACGGAAAACAATTCCGGAGCCGGGTTCGGCAGGGAGAAGACGAAGACGGGCTTCCACACCATGAAACAGCCCTCGACCGGAAATCATCGCGGTCCTTGCCAGAGTCTGCTGGCGCGGCTGAATGGATGCATCACAACTCATAAGCATCGCGTCCCCCATCGTAGCGAAGTGAGTCTTATTCAGGGCTCGGCTCAGACGGAGGCAGGATGTGATGGGTATCCGAGAATACCCAGCCTCAATTCAAACCGTGCAGAGAACTTTCAACGAACCGGCAGTGGAGCGAATCAACGTTTCCACTGCCGGGATTCAATCACAAGTTTTCAACAACAGAAACTAGTTTGCAGAAGGCTTGCCGGCAGCACCACCGCTTGTCTGGCGGATTGGCTTTGCAGCACCTGCACCTGATGATCCTTCGTACTGCTTGTTCAGCGTGGAGAGAACTACGTCGGTGATGTCATCGTCCGCACGATAGTAAACCACCTGCTTGTTCATTCGCTGAACTGCTTCGGCTGGTGGAGTATTCTCGTCGATGTCCTTGCGGTCGAAGCGAATGACCACGGTATACTTGGCGTACTCAGCGTACTTCTTGACCATGCTGGTCGTGTCAGCGTAGATGACCTTGAACATTTCCGATTCGCGGCGAGCCAGCTTGCGCTGAGTTGCTGCGCGGAAAGCTTCGAATTCGCCCTTGGCGTCGAGCAGCTGCTTCTCCGCCTGATCGTACTGAGGAGTCCCCGGAGCCAGCTTCAGCTCCTGGATTTCAGTCTGCATCTTCTGCATTTTTTCGACCATGAGCTTGGCTTCCGCGTCGCTCTTTTCGATTTCAGCAGACAGCTCAGTTCGCAGGTCTTCGAACTTCTTGTAGCCCTGGAACACTTCTGCCATGTCAACAAGACCGACGCGATGCGCGGTGTTGTCTTTTGGGGCAGCGGCTGGCTTGGCAGTTTCCTGAGCCAGGGCGGGGGTGATGGTTCCGGCTGCCAGGGCAGCAACTAATGCGATAACAATGTTCTTCACGGTTTCGGCACTCCTTTGCCAGTCTGAAGCCCCGATTTCCGTGGGGCGGGTAGTTCATTCAATCTCAGACCGTTCACCGGTCGTGGACCAGCGTTTTGTCCCAAACCAGCCAAACCCGGTCAAGGCGAAGCAAGTCTGATTGATGCCTATTCCAATTTCACTGCTGCGACGTAATAGTAAATCGGCAAGTTTTGCAGGGGACAAGTCTCACCGGGCATCGCAGAGCCCCTGTTTTACCAGGCGGGGGTGCGCAGGGCCGCATTCGAGCTGCTTGCGTGAAGGAACTGAGCTGAGATCACCGCGATTCCTATCTTTCCGATTTCGCCTCGTAGCTGCGAAACACAGCCGGAAACAAACCGGGTGGCGAACGATGAATTGGTTGCTCTTGCTGCCATCCGTCTTTCCCATCATTCTGCCACTTCTTATGCCACTGGTCATGAATCGGGAGAGTCACGGATGACTGCTCACAAATCATTGCTTTCAATGCTGCTGTTTCTCCTTTGCCTCTCCAACTCGGCCGATGCGCAATTGAAGCTGTCGGAACCAAAGGTGGATGACGAAGAAACAGCCGCCGAATCCAGGGAATCTGATCTTCCGACCAGCTCTCGGTTGAGAAAGAGAAAGAGTTCAGGCACGTCACCAGTCAGGAAACCGAACGCATCGACTCGAAAAGACAAAAGCGAACAAGGTCCCGCGGCGCTCAGCGAAGACTCCTCCGATGCGACACCAGAGTCGACTGATCCATCATCTTTAGCGTCGTCGCCAGGAACAACATCACACGCGACGTCGGAATCGGCCTCAAAAGCAAATGGCCTGGAGAACTCACACCGCACTTTCGCCGGCAACGCGGTCGAGAGAAAAGTGGCTCCTGCCTGGTCTTTAATTTCACAGGATCCTGAACCAACAGTGTTCTTCCGTGCTGCCGCGCCACGCAGCGCAGCGATCGCTGAAGATGCAACACTGAACGATGTTTGCCATGTCGGTGCATCATGCTGGGCCGTTGGTGAACGAGGTGTGGTGATTCAATCAGGCGATCACGGACAGACATGGACAACAGCCATGACTCCCATCGACTGCAGCCTGCAATCAGTCTGCTTTCTGACGAACCGCATGGGCTGGATCGCTGGTTACCGAGCTATTCCGGGAACATCGCAACTCACCGCAGTACTCTTTCAGACTCGCGATCGGCGGTGAATCATGAACCGATCTTTCAGCCTCGCCTCAGATCGCCGGCAGCGCGAAGCGTTGGCAACCTCAACGCTGCCCGGCATCCTTCATGTTCGATTCTTTGGTCTCGATGAAGCCATAGCAGTCACCATGCCGGTCAAGCAACGCGGCGGGGCCGGTGTCTTTCAGTCCGATAGTGGTGGCGGACGCGGACTCTTTGTCATCTGACCAGCCAGGGCTTTCATGGAATACCGGCGGCTTTCTGAGCCTGTCGGAGGGCGTGGTTGTTGGGCAGCATCAAAGCTACGCAGCGGTGGTTTCTGATCAGGCGGTTGTCATCAATCCTTCTCAGCCGTCATTACGTCAGATGCGAGGCGTCTCGCTGAATACAGACGGCACTGGATGGATTGTTGGCGACAATGCAACCATCTTTGCGACTCAGAACTCCGGCGTCACCTGGGAACCTCCGACCACTGATTTACCGAAATCAATCGGTGAAATTGCAGATCTGAATACTGTCGCACATCACAGCAGAAACCATTCTTCTGGCAGGTAATCCGGGGGCCTGCCTGTTTCGCAGCACGACCAATGGGCAACAATGGGGTACTGTTCAGATACCTGCGACAGGGCAAATCAGGAAGTTGCGATTTGTGTCTGATGGCGTCGTGCTGGCGGTAGGAACTGGCCAGATCCTGCGTTCGAAGATGACGGTGTGACGCATGGAATTCAGTCCGATCCTCAGGTTTCCGCGCCGGTATTCTCAATCTCGTCACGAATGCGGATCAGGCTTCCTGGCAATTGCTGGCGGCCACATCCGCTGAGCAGGGCGTTCGCTCAGTGACCATGCAAATGTCTCAACAGCTGCGCATGAAGAACGAGGACTCTGCAGCGAATACGTCCGAGCTAACTCGACTGGCCCTGACACACCTTGCGGGCAATGACAGTGCGGCCGACTGGATGTTCCCGCGAACTCGTCCCGAACATCATCGCTCGGTGCCGCAATTGATTTCCGAATGGGAACGTCAAACAGACGGTGAATTGCGACGTTTGCTGCCCCTGCGACTGGCGCGTGAGCTCCGTAACTGGCGACCGTCCATGGTCGTGATCGAGTCAATGAGTGACGACGATGCCGTCTCCGGAATCTTTGCTGATGCACTTGAACGAGCGATCGAGATTGCTGAGTTCGATTCGCAGGCCACTGTGGAAGCCGATCATGACCTGGCAGCGGCCGCAGAGTCCCTCGGTGCTTTGGGGCTTCCGCCCTGGAGTCTGCAAAGGATCGTTCGCCGAGTTCCTTCGGATCGACAATCTTCGCCATCGTACGACGACAATCAACTGTTGCCATCAATCGGGACGACGACAGGTTTGCTGTGTGACGCGGCACTTCAAGTACTCACGGAAGATGCTCGAACACGTTCCCGCGTCCGAGGCCGAGCATGTTATGAAGTCGTGTTGGATCGCAATAATGCCGTTGGTATTTCGAATCTGTTGCAGGGATTGGACGCAACATCGCTGAAAGGAGCACGACGGCCCATTACGCATCGCTCCGGTGATCAACTCAGTCAACTCCAGCAGGTGCTTGAGAAATCCCGAATTGAAGGAAGTGCGCTGCAAGGCCACGCAAAACTCGCGCGAGCGGAAGAATCACTGACGGCGGAACTTCAGAATGTCGGCCTGGAATTGCCGTACGAACTGGCCGCCCGGCAACTCAGAGATCTTGGCGATTTGAATCTGCAGCAGAACAATATGGAGGGCTTTATTGCCGTGCAGCAGGAAATCATCCGTCGTTATCCGCAGACGGAAGATGGCCGGCTTGCCGCTGAGATGTTGTTCCTGTTTTATTCATCAGCAGAAACTCGCTACTACCGCAGTCGTTCTCAAAGTGGATCGCCGTTTGGAGCCGCCGTTGCAAAGGCCTCCACAGAGTCGGCCTCCGGCGGAGCGGAATCAACGATTCCGGGCGACAACGCTGGTGGCGAACAAGGACCAGCCGGTGCCACCTTTGTGAAGCCTGAAAGTCGAAGTCCGCAGACACAGGGCTTTTCTTCGCAGGGCCAGGATCCCGTCGCTGCGCTCCAGCAACGATGGGATAGCCACGCGGCGACAGCCTATCGCATTCTTTCAGCCCGAGATCCCTCTCTGGTCACAGTACGACAAATCGATCCCGCGGTTTTGCTGCGTTACGCTGTGAATCAGCGGCAAACAGATGCGGCCGGAGAACAGTCCAATGCTCTCGCCGAACTTAGCCAACGGCCGGACGAATTCGGCTTGTATGCGAAATCCGAAATGCAGTTGCGAGCGGCCGCGACGCCCGCCCTTCCGCTCTTTAACCTGCCTCGCCAGACCGAACGACCACTTCTGGATGGCCGGCTTACCGATTCGATCTGGGAGAACGCTGAAGAAATCTTTCTCCGTGCAGCCGGTGACCGCAGAGGCCTGCGTGGACAGGATGCTGACGCTGCTTCTGACGTCAGTACAGAGGACGAGGACGCGGTCCGAAGCTTTGGCATGTTGGCGTGGGACGAAGAGTTTCTCTACATCGCCGCCAGATTGGAAAAGACACCGTCGCAAAACAACCCCGTTGAGCTGGCGGCCGCTCGCAGTCATGACGCGAAACATGGTGACAAAGATCGTTTCGAAATCGCACTCGATACCGATCGCGACTACGTGACATCATTTCATCTGACGGTTGATGAATCCGGCCAAACCAGCGACCGTTGCTGGATGCTGACTCGCTGGAATCCTCAGTGGTACGTCGCGGTCGATTCTGATGAAACCGCCTGGCGAATTGAAGCGGCCATTCCATTCTCCGAGCTGGCCTCACGCCCTGCAAAGCCCGGGGATCTTTGGACCGTCCGCATGCGTCGCATTGTGCCTGGCGTCCTCGAACACAACTTCATGGGTTCTGAATCAGTGGCATCCTCTGGTCAAACGGGAGTTGTTCGATTCATCAGACCGAAAGTCACCACGGAGTCTCGTCTGCGACGACCGAAACCTTAGCTGGACAACGCCGAGTGTGGGTGGATTCAGGAACAGTCTCGAAATAAGTTCCTAAGTCGTTATTTGGCCAGCAACAGGTTCCAGCCATAACGGTACAGATTTCTTGAATCGGTATAACGCGATTCCGAGGCCGCTGAGCCCAGGACGACGACGATCAATCGTTTCCCATCACGTTCACCCGTTGAGACCAGACAAGCGCCGGCTTGATCAGTCGTCCCTGTCTTGATCCCATCGTAGCCTTCTGTTCCAAGTAACTCGTTCGTGTTCTTCCACAGCACGTTGCGAGTATACCCGCCGGGGCCGATGACCCTGGCTCCACGTTGCCGCGTTGATGTGTACTTGCGCAACAGCGGACTGTTCACCGTGGCTCGAGCCAGGATAGCCAGATCCGCTACGGTGGACTGATGAGATTCATTCGTCAAGCCGTGCGGATTCGTGTAGTGAGTTTTCATCATCCCCAGTCGAGCCGCTTCAGCATTCATCGCGGTGACGAAGAGCTCCAGGGGATCGAGCTTCGGCTTATTCGCTGCGGAGTTTTCGTCCGGGACAGCAGCCGTCAGTCGAGGTCCAAAGTGTTCGGCCAGTGCGACGCTCATGTCGTTTCCGGACGGCAACATCAGCCCGTACAGAGCTTCCCGCACCGGCACGGATTCACCAGCTCGAATATCCGCGGTTGAGCCTCGAGTCTCATCCGCGCGGACGGACATCGTCAGCATTTCGTCAAGTACTTCCGGATGTTTCTCCGCCAGCCCAGCCACCAGCCAGGCTGTCATGATTTTTGTGGTACTGGCAAAGTGGCGAGAAGTCTCGGTTTCCGCTCCGGCCAACATACGACCATCAGAAGCGTCGACGACAATCCAGGAATCACAGGAGACGAACGGGACGCCGTCGAGCGGTTCAGCGGGCAACTGAGGCAACATTTCAGCATTAATCACTTCCGGAGCAGCAATGCTGGTTTCCTCAATGACCGGTCCTAATTTCTTCCAGAGTTCCGCATCGGCGACTCCGGTGACAGCCAGACCATTGGCCTCCTGAAATTTTCGCACGGCCGCTTCCGTCGCCGGCCCAAAGTCACCGTCAACTCCTAATCCCGGTGATGGTTCTGTTCGGGCGTTTAATGTTCGCTGAAGAAACTCAACTCGAGTTCCGAAGGCACCAATTCTCAAATCCGCAGCTTCATTCGGAACGGTCCGTTCCCATTCCGGATTAAAGTGATCAAAAGCAATCCTTGCGATACTGCCAATCAGCACATGGGCGGCGTTATCATCTTTCCAGCTCTTGTCTTTATTTTTCGTTGTCAGCACGCAGATGGCAAACGGCCCTTTGGGACCATAAATAATCCCCGCATTGCAACGACTTTCAGACACTGCGCCGGACTTGTGAGCGACCCTGGTTCCCTCCGGAAGCTGACTCGCCAGCATTGTCTTGTCATCGCAGGCCAGCAAATGATCCAGCATGGCTTTGCAGGATTCCGCTGAGGCTGCAGTTCCTTTGTGAAGAAGTTCCAGCAGGTTGACCGTTTCGTTCGCGGTGGTGCTGCCTAGCCCATAAAGCTTGCTGCGATCCGGAGCGATGGACGTTTCGCCTCGATAGACTTTCGAGTTCAATCTGGTCTGAGGAAATCCAAGCGCTTCCATCGTCGCTGCGGTGGTCGGCAGCCCAATCTCGTCTACAACCAGATTCGTGGCGGTATTGTCCGAGTAACGAATCATCAGCCGAATCGCATCCCGCAGAGAAAGCTGCAGGCCAGCAGAAAAATGAGTCGTCAGAATTCCTGAGCCGGGGACTTTGTCGGTTTCTTCCAGATCGATCATTTCGGCCAGATCCAGCTCTTTACCGTCGACCATGCGATAGGCCGCCACCATCACGGGCATCTTGATCAGGCTGGCCGTGGGCTGAACATCATCGCCACGCCAAACAAACTGTTCACCGGTCTCGAGGTGACGAATGCAAACAGCCACGTCCCCTGAATGGGCTTCGATCAGGGGTTTCAGGGATTCGTTCAGGTCAGCGGCAAACAGCCGTGAACCTTGCTGCAGCGAGATGATCTCAATAAGAATGCTGAAGGCAGCCAACATTGTCGGTATGCAGCGTACCATCGTAACTCCTCGGAGTGGATTCCTGACAACGCGGAAGCCGGTTGTCTCGGTTGAATTCGCCTCAATGTCTGGCAAAACTCCCTCATTCTCATCAATACAGACCTGACACACAAGCATCAGAATGACCATGCAAAAGCCACTTCCGTTCACTGAACAGACGATTCGCCGTATTGCCGAGCAGTATCCGACACCCTTTTACCTGTACAACGAAGAGGGTATGCGAGAATCGTGCCGGGCCCTGAATTCGGCTTTCTCCTGGTGCCCCGGGTTTCGAGAGTACTTCGCGGTCAAAGCATTGCCGAACCCATATGTTCTGGAAGTCCTGAAAGCAGAAGGGCTCGGTGCTGACTGTTCAAGTCTTGCCGAATTGGCTCTGTCAGAAAAAGTCGGGCTGACTGGCGAAGATATCATGTTCACCTCGAACAATACTCAGGTGCATGAATATCAGCGAGCGGCCGACCTCGGGGCCATCATCAATCTGGATGATCTGACCCATATCGACTACCTAAAGGACAACGTCGGTCTGCCAGAGCTTTTGTGCTTCCGATACAACCCCGGGTCAGCTCGCGAAGGCAACGTGATCATCGGCAAGCCGGAAGAAGCCAAGTATGGCTTTACGGAAGCTCAGTTGTTCGAAGGCTACAAGATTCTTCGCGACGCCGGCGTGAAGCGATTTGGTTTGCACACGATGGTGGCCTCTAATGAATTGAACGGCGATTTCTTCGTCGAGACGGCTCGCATGGTCTTCGACCTCGCAGTTCGAATCCATCAGCAGCTGGGGGTCAGGATGGAGTTCGTGAACCTCGGCGGAGGCATCGGAATTCCATATCGACCTGGACAGCGCCCCGTTGATCTGCAGGCCGTCGGTCAGGGCGTGAAGAAGTTGTATGAGCAGATGATTGCCGGAACTCCGCTGGACCCGCTGAAGGTCATGATGGAAAACGGTCGCATGATTACGGGGCCTCATGGGTTTCTCGTGACGAAGGCGATCCATCACAAGCACATTTATCGGGATTACGTCGGTGTGGATGCTTGCATGTCAAACCTGATGCGTCCTGGCATGTACGGCGCTTATCATCACATTACCGTGCTGGGTAAAGAGAATGCTCCTCATGATCGCATCGTCGATGTTGTGGGTTCTCTGTGTGAAAACAACGACAAGTTCGCGATCAACCGCGAGCTCCCGGCCGTTGAACGAGGCGACCTGTTGGTGATTCACGACGCGGGTGCTCACGGCCATGCGATGGGATTCCAGTACAACGGCAAGCTGCGTTGTGCGGAGTTGCTTGTGAGGAAAGACGGATCGGTCAAAATGATTCGTCGGGCAGAAACGATGGATGATTACTTTGCGACGTTGGACTTCAGCGGCCTGCAAACCGCTGCCGGTCGTTGAGATTTAGAGCGTAACGGCGCCAGCAGAGTGTTGATCTAATCGGGATTCCGGTAAGAAACTCATTTTAGCTCGAAGCGCCAGCGAGGAATTCTGTGGTGTTGCCTCGCTGGCTCTCTGGGGCTTCGGGTTGGTGTTGTAGCAATAGCCCGCTCGTGCCATGCCGCGACAAAGTTATCGTCTGACATTGAAAGGTCCACTATGTTTCGCCTGAATCGACGACTGTTTCTGAGCACTGCAGCGGTTGCCACGACCGCGTTCGCAACACGAGTCGCATGCAGCGATGAATCAGCAGCCATGCAATGGGCCGATGTTCGTGATTGGGGCGTCGAAGGCAAAGGCTTTAACGATACGGAAGCATACTTTGACCGTTTGCCGGGGCGAGCAAAATCGGTGGTTCGAGATGCTGTCTGGAATCTCAGTCGTCACTCTGCCGGAATGATGGTTCGCTTTCGCACGGATGCGACCGAGATTCATGTCGACTACGGAGTCACGAACAGCAATCTCGCGATGCCTCACATGCCAGCCACGGGCGTCAGCGGTCTGGATCTTTACGCGGCTGATACGGACGGCACCTGGAAATGGGTTGCGGTCGTCGCCCCGGCAACACAACAGGTGAAGAAGAAAGTCGTGTCCGGACTGGCTGCCGGTGAGCGTGATTATGCGATTTATCTTCCGCTGTATAACGGCACAGAGTTTCTGAAAATCGGTGTTCCGGTCGGCGCGAAGTTTCAGCCGATCGCTCCACGAACTGCCAAGCCTATTGTGTTCTATGGCACGTCGATTACTCACGGTGCCTGTGCTTCTCGACCTGGCATGCCGCATCCGTCAATTCTGGGACGACGACTCAACACTCCGACCATCAACCTTGGATTTTCCGGCAATGGTCGCATGGAAGCGGCTGTTGGCCAGTTTCTGATCGAGCTGGATCCGGCGGTTTATGTAATTGATTGTCTTCCCAACATGTCGGCCGACGAAGTGACCTCGAATACTCAGCCGTTGGTGAAGCAACTGCGGGCCGCTCATCCGAAGACGCCGATCGTGCTGGTCGAAGATCGAAGTTATTCGGGATCCTGGCTGCAAACCTCTCAGCGCGAACGCAATCTGAGCAGTCGCAAGGCGTTGAAGGCTCAGTATCAGATGCTGCTGGACGCCGGCACAGAGCGATTATCGTATATCGATGGCGAATCGTTGCTGGGAGCCGATCGCGATGACACCACCGATGGTTCTCATCCATCCGATCTGGGCTTTTATCGACACGCCGACGTGTTCGAACCTGTGCTTCGCGAGGCAATGAGCATCGGTTAGGGAGACGCTGAAGCAACATCGCCCCTGCCGACCTCGAGTCGGTAGGGCGAAGGTTTGGAAACCAGAAAGCGCCCAGAGTTTATCCCGTGTTCGGTCTGTCGTCACGAATTCTTCGCCGTTGACCACGCACCGATCGCCAGAAATAACCAACCGAGAATCATCAAGCTTCCGCCAATGGGGGCGATCGCTCCCCAGGGAACTCCCAGCCATTTCGGTCCCGCGATGACCAGCAGATAAAGCGATCCGCAGAAGAAGAAGACACCTCCAAAAAAACAGACCGACGCCGCTGACAGCCACCGTGATCGCTGTCGCAGCATCAATGCTCCCGTCAGTCCCAGCGCCAAAGCATGGGCCATATGGTAATCCACGCCGGTTTTAAAATCCTGCAGATACTTGTAACTGGCCGGGACACTTTGCCCAGCAATCATCTTTGGCTCCATGTCGGCATATTTCTTCTCGAGAAAACCGTCACCAGTATTGTTGGTCAAACCATGAGCACCGAATGCTCCCAGCGTGACAGCCAACATGCCCAGCAAAGCCGACAAGATCAGGCACAAACGAGGACTCATGAGAGAAACCTTTGAAGGCGGAGTTGGGGGGTATTTGAGCTCAGGCAATGCGTACATTCGCCACCGGGTTTACCCCGGTGGTCCACAGGCTTCTGCACTACTTTGCAGATGTCAGTCTCTATTTCGGCACGGCACAGGCTTGTAGTGCAAAGGCCGTTTTCCACTGGGATAAACCCAGTGGCGAAGCTTGATTCAGGACTCGCTGATTCGATCACGACACAGGACTCGGTCACCAGCTAGCACTTCGCCGCTGGTCGCCTTCACACCAATTCAGATTATGGCGAACAGCGGCGTTCAGTGTCCTGAATCTGCTCTCCCCGGCGAATGATTTCCAGAATTGACGTTTGTTTCTTAGAACTCACCAAATCCCCTATCATTCGGTTCAATGACGGCACCACTCTGTGCCTGAACCCCGATTCTCTGGACCTGATTTCGAAGCATCCCATGACAGACATCGAAAAGCTTGGACAGTTCTACCTCGGCAAAACACACGACCTGAAATTCGGAGTTACCTCGCCCGATCAGGTCGTGATGTATGACGCCAAAGACCTCACGACTCACGCGGTCTGCGTCGGCATGACCGGCAGTGGCAAGACGGGTTTGTGCCTCGCCCTGCTCGAAGAAGCCGCCATTGATGGCACGCCTGCGATCTGCATCGACCCCAAAGGTGACCTTGGAAATTTGATGCTCGCGTTTCCCGACTTGTTGCCGCAGGACTTTCAGCCGTGGGTTGATCCTCAGGAAGCCAGCCGCAACGGGATGACAGTTCCGGAATTCGCAAAGAAGACGGCCGACACCTGGCGAAACGGACTGGCCGAATGGGGGCAGTCCGGTGAACGTATTCGCAAGTTCAAGGCCGCTGCTGATGTAGAGATCTATACTCCGGCCAGCAACGCCGGTCGACCGATCACCGTCCTGAAATCATTCGACGCGCCCAATGATTCAGTCCGCTCCGATTCGGACGCATTGCGAGGTCGCATCATGTCAGCCGTGTCGGGACTCCTTGCTCTGCTGCAAATCGATGCCGATCCGATCAGCAGTCGTGAACATATTCTGCTCTCCAATATCCTCGACTACTACTGGCGCAGTGGTCAGAACGTTGACATGGGCGCGCTGATTCGCAGTATCCAGGCTCCACCGTTCAATAAGGTTGGTTTTCTGGATCTGGAATCGTTCTATCCGCAGGGCGATCGCTTCAAGCTGGCGATGACGCTGAATAATCTGCTCGCGTCGCCCAGCTTTGCGGCGTGGCTGGAAGGCGAACCGCTCGATATCCAGAACCTGTTGTGGACGCCCGCCGGGAAACCTCGCCTGGCCATTATTTCCATCGCCCATCTTTCCGATCAGGAGCGAATGTTCTTCGTCACGATCCTGCTGAACGAAGTACTGAGTTGGATGCGAAGTCAGACGGGGACATCAAGCCTGCGTGCCATCCTTTATATGGATGAGGTGTTCGGCTACTTCCCTCCGACGGCCAACCCGCCATCGAAGTTGCCGATGCTGACTCTGCTGAAGCAGGCTCGAGCGTTCGGGTTGGGCTGCGTTTTGGCGACTCAGAACCCCGTGGACCTCGACTACAAGGGCTTGTCGAACTGCGGAACATGGTTTCTGGGACGGCTGCAAACCGAACGCGACAAAATGCGAGTTCTCGAAGGGCTCGAAGGAGCAGCGGCTTCGACGGGATCAACTTTTGATCGCCAACAGATGGAGCAGACTCTGGCCGGTTTGGGCAGTCGAGTGTTCCTGATGAATAATGTGCATGAGGACGCTCCGACCGTCTTTCGCAGCCGGTGGGCGTTGTCCTATCTTCGCGGACCAGTGAGTCGTCAGCAGATCGAAACGTTGATGGCTCCGCTGAAGGGCAATAGTCCGACTCCATCAACGACGGCGCAGGTGATGAGCAGTGCTCCGACCGCGCCGCGTTTTGCCGCTCCGGCGGCGGAGTTGCCAAGTCAGCCGTCGCGGCCAGTGTTGCCGCCGGGGATTGCGGAGTTCTTCCTGCCGGCTCATATTCAGGCCGATCGATTTGTGTATCGTCCGGCTTTGCTGGGACAAACTCGCATCCATTTTATTGACGCGAAAAATGGAATCGACCTGTGGGATCCAGTCACCCTGATTCGGCTGGCCGGTGATTCGATTCCGGCAGATCCGTGGCTGGAAGCGGATGAGTGGGACGAAGCCGATGTGCCGCAATTGTTGCCCGAGCCGGAATTTGGCAATGCGACGTTTCGTGAATTGCCCGCCGAGCTGACTCAGAAGAAGTCTTACACCGGCTGGACTACCGCGATCAAGAATCATCTTTACCGCGATCGTAAACTGGTTGTCTTCACTTGCGAAGAATTGAAACAGACCTCGCAGCCCGGTGAATCTGAAAACGACTTCCGCATTCGTCTGCGTCATGCCGCTCGGGAAGAGCGAGATCGTCTGGTGGAGAAACTGCGTCGCAAGTACGCCACGAAGTTTGGAACTCTGGATGACAAGATTCGACGAGCGGAACAGAAGATCGAGAAAGAGAAGCAGCAGAAATCTCAGAAGACGCTCAGCACCGCCGTCAACGTCGGCACCAGTATTCTGGGAGCACTCTTCGGACGCAAACTGGGCTCATCAACAAACGTCAGCCGAGCCGGCTCTGTGATTAAATCGGCCACCAATATGGCGGCCGAATCCACCGACATTCGCATCGCGGAAGAGCAGTATGCTGCATTGCTACAGGAGCGTGAAGCACTGAATGCAACTGTTGAAGCAGAAGCCAATGAGATCGTGCATCAGTTCGACACGGATGTCATGAAGTTCGACAGTCTGGAAATGTCTCCAAGAAAAACAGACACCGCCGTTGATCGAATCGCATTGTTGTGGCTTCCCTACGTCGACGACGGCGCCGGGAATATGCATCGGGCGTTTTGATGAACTGTTTGTGATCGTGACCACAGAGCAATTTAAGGCCTCCGCCACCGGGTTCACCCCGGTGGTCTGCAGGCCTTTGCACTACTCATCGTTTCGCCGAAAGCAAAATCCCACATTGATATTTATCTAACACCGCGAAGGTAGTGCAGAAGGCCATTTCCCACCGGGGTAAACCCGGTGGCGAAAACGCTTGAGGGGAAAGGATCCATCCATCACTGTGGGAAATGCTGGCCGAAATCCTTTCCGGATGAACCCGTTCTTCACAAAATAGAAGACGCCTATATCCAGCCGTCGAAGACAACAAGAAAGAAGCGTCCCATGAAAGTTCTCAGCAAACTGATTCTGACCACGATCATCGGTATCGCTTCAGTCACCGGACTTCCCGGCCTCTCACCTTATCAGCCTGCGTTGCTCAACACCGTCGCAGCCGAGGAACCTCTGTCGCGGATCTCGTTCGGTTCCTGTGCCAAGCAGGACAAACCGCAGCCGATCTGGGATGCCGTCGTCGCTGGAAAGCCGGAGCTGTTTATCTTTCTGGGCGACAATATCTACGGCGACAGTCCGGATATGAATGTGCTGCGAGCGAAATACGAACAGCTTAGTCAGCAGCCGGGATTCATCAAACTCAAGTCGATTTGTCCCGTTGTGGCCACATGGGATGACCACGATTATGGCAAAGATGATTCCGGGGCCGAGTTTGAAATGCGAGAAGAATCGCAGCAGGTGTTCCTGGATTTTCTGGGCGTCGCCAAAGACGATCCTCGCCGAACTCAGGAAGGCATTTACTGGTCCAAAGTGTACGGCCCGGAAGGCAAGCGAGTTCAGGTGATCCTGCTGGATGCTCGCTACTTCCGCAGTCCATTGAAGAAGGGTTTTGACGGGCGAGAACCCGGCGATGGCTATCGAGGCCGCTATGCACCAAACACCGACGATGATGCTACTGTGCTGGGAGAAACCCAATGGAAATGGCTGGAAGAACAGCTCAAAGTCCCGGCTGAAGTTCGAGTCATCGGTTCCAGCCATCAGGTGCTTTCGAATCAACACGGCTGGGAAATGTGGGGCAACTTCCCGAACGAACGCGAGCGACTCTTCAAGGTGCTTCGCGATTCAAAAGCCGGTGGCATCGCCGCGATCAGCGGCGACCGACATCTTGCCGAAATGGCCGAGCTGAAAGCCGACGATAAGTCCGGCCTCGGCTATCCGCTGTATGAAGTCACCAGCAGCAGCCTGAACGCGCCAAGTGGCAACATGACCAAAGCTGGTGTTCGCTTTGCGAATGAGATCAATCCGTATCGCGTGGGCCTGACCTTTTTCGACACCAACTACGGCAACATCCTGATCGACTGGACCGCCGAGCAGCCCGTGATTCGACTTCAGGTCTGCGACGAAAAAGGCGGCGTCGTGCTGCAGCAGAGGGCGAAGTTGAGTGAACTGCAACCGTGAAAACGTGATGTTCAAATCATTCAACAGAGTAAGCTGAGTTCTTATCGTTTGTTTCGAGGGATGCAATACGGATGGACGGGAAGGCGTATTTGTCGTTGCATGGTGAATTGAAGGATGGCTACTTTTATCTTTTGGACTGCAACCATGACTTTGACAGCAGCCTGTGGCACCCTGACATAAAGAAACGGATCATCCAGCGCAGGGCTAAGGTTCCGAAACGCGCGGCGGGGAGCGGAGATTGGTTGGCGGTGCAGACGGAACCGCATCTGAACTTGGAGCCAGAAGTTCTTCGAGAATGTCCGAACTCTCCAAAGCACGTTACTCAGTGCTGGTGGCGGACTTTGTCTGTGATCCCCTTCGATCCAGGGATTTGCGGCTCCATCATGCAGGGCCTATCAGACGACGGACCATTGCTGATTCGGAACGACGTCAGGGAAAAGTTGCGATCATCGAAGTTGACTGGATGGGACACGAGTGCCGCCAGTTTTGTCACACAAGGCGGTGAAGTTCTCGGCAAAAGCGATGACGCAAACGGTGAATTTGGAATGTGGTACTTAAAGTTTCGAGGGAAAGCCCGCCTAAGGCCCCTGACCATTGATGGAGCGGCTAATGAGTGTGCCAAATGCGGCCACAAACCAATAATTTGTCAGAGCTGCCTCACTGAATTCGACACTTGTCCAGAATGCGGTGAAGAAGTCCTCAGAGCTGAAAGTGAACCTCGTCGCAAACACTCTGTCGTTTATGAGAACCCATGGAGGCGTCCCAAGTATGCAATCCTGGAAGGAAAGCATTGGCAAGGGGATGATTTTGTCTGTGTCAGCAGAGCGAATATGGCTAACCCGAGGCCTTGGGTAGACGAATTCCGGATCGTCACCAAGTGTGTTATCGATTGGCTGATCGAACTCGATATTGCCCCTTTCGCCGCGATACCAATATGGGTGGATGTCTCTGAGATGAATGAGAAGCAACTTGAATTGTTGAGGCAGTCGCAGCGACCGATCAACGGCCGGTGAAGGATGGGGCGTTGGGGGGCGAAATTAGGTTTCGGGAGGCAATAAGGTTGAGTGGAATCGCATCCGGCGACAAACGATTATTCATGTCGTCACTCGCTTTTTTCGATCCTTGGAACAACGTCAGCTAAAGACTCCTCATTTTGTAGCTTGGACATTCTTGTCCGAGTGCTTTCTCCAATATCCTCCCAATGAGAGACGGACGGGCAAGAATGCCCATCCTACACGGTGGCTGCATACATGAACGTTGTATCGCACGCCTTCGAACGAGAGCCACCTCCTGGCTTTCAAGGATTGCGATCAGATATCCCACTAAAGTTCTACAGCCGACATTTACCACATTGGCGACAGGAAGGAGCGACGTACTTCGTGACCTTTCGCCTCAATGATGCACTGCCACCAGATGTTCTCGAAAATTTGAAGCAACTTCGGCTGGACTGGGAGTTGAAATGCCCGTATCCACGGTCTGAGAAGCAATGGGAGGACTTTGCTCGAATATTGACGCAGAAGTCCGAAGTCTGTTTGGATCAGGGCTACGGTTCCTGTCTCTTCCGTGAACGCGAGAATGCGGAGTTGCTACGAAACGCATTGACTCATTATCAAACGACGAGATGTTTTGTTTCATGTCTCACTGTGATGCCAAATCATGCCCATGCGATCATGAAGCCGCACAAGGGGTTTCCGCTGGAGCAGACTTTGAAACTGATCAAAGGCTATGTGTCGCGGATCATTAATTTGACGAATCAAACCACTGGCAGTCTTTGGGAGCAGGAGAGTTACGATCGAATCATTCGTGATAGCCAACACTTAGACAAAGTGATTCAGTACATTGGTCGCAACGGCACACGGGCCGGGCTAAAGGCAAATCAATACATCCGTTGGATTGATCCGTCCTGGCAGGCAGCAGGATGGGGTTTCGACGAAGAGACTGACCTTCTGTAGGATGGGCATTCTTGCCCGTCACTTACCAGCGATGTCGAAGTACACGGGCAAGAATGCCCAAGCTACAGAATTACAGGAGGATTCATGATCCTGGGCGCTTCGTTGGAATCCACGAATCCTCGACAGTACGATTGTGCTGGGTGGTTTCGGGACTAAAGAGCGAATCATACAAGCAGGAGAGCTAACATGCACCAATTCAGTCGCCGAGGTTTTCTTGCGAGGGCGAGTGTTTCTGCTGCTGCGATGGCGATGGCTCAGTGGTCGCCACGGACTTCATTGGTGCTGGCCGAGGAATCGAAATCAGACTCTCTGGCGATGCAGCTTTATAAAAGTCTGAATGATGAACAACGGCAGAAAGTCTGTCTGCCTTCGGGTCATCCAAGACGTCAGTATGTCAGCAACTGGTGGTACATCCATCCGGATTATCGCATCCCTTCAACCTTCGACAGCAATCAGCAGGAACTGATTCAGAAGATCTTCGATTCACTGCATAGCTCCGAGTACATCGAAGAGGTCAAGAAACAGGTCAAGATCGACCAGTATGGGCAGCTCAAGAACGCTCCGGCCGCTGGCTTCTTCGGGACGCCCGATGACAAAGATTTTGAGTTCATCTTCACGGGCCACCATGTGACTCGACGCTGTAATGCTCATTCAGACAAAGGCCTAGGGTTTGGAGGAGCTCCGATTTTCTATGGCCACTATCCTCACTCCGAAGAGAACATGCAGGATAACTTCAATGAATCGCCCGATCATCCGGGTAACCCATATTGGTATCAGGGTCGAATCTTCAACGAATTTGTACAGGGGCTGACCGCCGAGCAGCAGTCCAAAGGTCTCGTCTCCGCAACTCCTCGCAGCGAGAGACCGGAAGCCGTGATTCAGACACAGACACAGGCACAGGCACAGGGGCTGGATTGTTCGACGCTGAGTGCTGACCAAAAGGGCCTGCTGGTCGATACGATGAAGCAAATGCTGAAGATGTTTCGTGAGGATGACGTGACTGCGACAGTTCAGTCCATTGAACAACGCAACCTGGTGGATCGACTTCACGTATCCTGGTTTGCCGACAAGTATGACATCGGCTCAGACAAAGTCTGGGACACGTGGCAAATCGAAGGTCCGGAATTTGTCTGGTACTTCCGAGGCCAGCCTCACATTCACTGCTATTTCCATTTGAAAAGCTGACGACAGAACGGGAGCCTGTCGTTGTGCACGGCAATGTCGCCTCCGTTTTCTTCTTCAGTTTGCGCCTTCCGTTGAACCAATTGAGGCCGACGTGGAGATTGATGCCGTGGGGCCCGTTGCGAGTTTGGCCAGCGTGGTTTTGTCAAAGAGCTTGTGGATTCGCCAGCCCTGTTCTGTGCGTGATAGTTGCAAAGTGGAAGTATGCTCGCCTTCGGAGGTCACACTGTCCGGTGTTGCGGTTGCCATCTGGCCCTCGTCAAAGTAGTCCAGTTTCCATGTGGTAAGCCGATCGGGCTGGAGATTCTTCAGCAGTGAGTCTCCATCAGAATTGCTCTGCATGGTGCTGAATACTTCTGAGACAAACGTCCGTGGATCTCGAAGCATTCCCACCGACGTCCGCAAGTCGGCTTCAAATTCGTCGACATCGTCATAGGCTGGTCCTTTGCGAAAGGCCGCCATCATCACGTTGGTACGACTCGACAGTCTTTGATAAGCGTCCCTCGCTTCTTTGGTGGCATCTTTTTTCATCGAGTGACCCATGATCTCCACGATCTGCAACATCATCTGCGTGCTTTGAGGATCAGCGTCTGTCTGAGTTGCCATGATGGGAACAACGGAGGAAAACATAGTGGCGGTCATCAAAAACGTCCCCGCAAATTCCTCAACAGCGTTGTCAGTGCAATACGACAAAATCGCTGCAGGGTTTCCGTTATCGGAGATTTTGCGCAGGTTACCCAGAAGCTCCTCCGGTGTATCACAGCGGAGCGCCGCTTTGCCCTCTACCAGATCGGATCTGTCTTTGCTGCTCGGACTGTTTGCTCCGCTGGAATGATTCGCCTGTGGCCACGACAAATCGGCACCCGTCAGCAGGTCCTCAACACGCCGTTCAATAATCAGGTCGGCGGTCTTCTTTCGAGAAACCTGTTTCTGTTGCAGGGCGGATAGCTCAGCGGCGGCCAGCTGCATCCGAATTTCCTGAAGTTCCATTTGTCGGTCAAAGGAATTCCTCACCGACTTCGCCAGTTGATCCTTCAGGTTCCTGAGCGTCTCCGGAGAGGCAGTCGCTGTTTCGTTTCGAATGCGTTTGGCCTCTTCGAGAGTTAACGTCTCCGCCGTTCGCCAGATTGCCTCGGCATCGGCCTTTTTTCGCTGAAGTTGGGCAATAGAAATGGCCGGAGTACTCTCTGCGGGACTGTTTTCCTGCTGGCTGTGCCTAGGCAGCGACGGCAGATACGCCTGGTACTCTTCCGCATCTGGCAGATTCAAATAGATTCTAACAACATCAATTCTTTTCTGCAGCTCCAGGATTTGTGCAGAATCTGCTGTCTGCCCGGCCGCTTTAAGCTGATCCAGAGACTGTCGTAGTTCTTCAAGTTCTGATCGCACTCTGGGCTGAGCCAGTCGAGCCTGGATCAGGTGATGCACCAGACCATCAAGCACTTCCTTGGCATCTTCGTCTTTTCCTGCCGACATATCTGCCAGAATTCGACGCAGCAGGATTTCACAATTCTGCACTGCGACTTCGTAATCGCTGACCGACAGCGGTTCCTCGGGCCGTTCTTTCTCAAGCTCTGCGACCAGTCCCGCCTTGCCATCAATGACATGGCGATCTGCCTCAAACTGCCCCTGGAAAGTTGTGATGTTCAGGCCTGTCAGTTGTAGTACTCGCTGTTTGAGTTGCCGACCGTTGATTGAGTGCCAGTCAGTCGTATAGAAGTCCTCGTCATTTCCAATGCTCGTGAAGACGGGGACGTTTTCCGGAAGCTTGTCCACACTCTGTTCATAGTGGCCAAGAATGATCAGCTGTTTGAGATCTGCGTTTGGATCAATATCGAGATTCCACTGCATGGAAACGCCACAACTCAGGACAACCACCATGGGCCGACCAGTACCTTTCACATGCAGATAGATTCGGTCATCCTCTCTTTTTCGAGGGTATCTGACGCGAAGCACATGCACATCACAGCCCACCAGTCGCGTCTGATCGATGGCTGGTTGCGATGTTTTCTCCGCCGGCGTCTTTGCAACCGGCGATTCGGTGCGTCGTAGCAGGAATTCACTGTATTTCTCCGGCAGTGCGAGAGTCTGTTCAAGCCTATCGATCTTTGTTTTCAGTTCAGTTCGTAACTGAGCATCTTCCTTCTGTCCTGAGGCCTGCAGCTCGCCGTCTGCCTTCTTCAGTTCCTCCAGAGAAGTCAGCAGTTCCTCCTTCTGCAGGCGAACGGACAGGAGTGCATACGCCAGAGCGTCTTCATACTTCTCTACTTCATCCTGATTCCCCAAAGATTTCGCGCCCATCAACTGCGTGTGATAGGCCGCAATCATCTCTGGCATATCATCCATTCCGCCAGAGTGCTTTTTCTGTGCTGCTTCCTCGGCCGGTGTTCGATCTTTATCGAGCTCGCTGACGAGTCCGCTCGTTCCGTCGATGATATGTCGACTTCCGTTGTAGAGACCCTGAAAGGTCGTGATGTCGAGGTCTGTTAATTCACGCACTCGTTTTCGGACCTCACGCCCCTCTTTGGTGTGCCAACTGTAAGCCCAGAAGTATTTTGAATCTTTGGAACCGCTGCCAACGACGATGTGAACGGGGATTTCCTTTGGGGCCACAACCTCTTGTTCGAACCAGCCCGAAGCAATCAACTGTCGCACCTCCGCGCCAGGCTCAATCGTGACGTTCCATTGAGTTTCCATGTAAGCACAAAGCACAATCACCATGGGACGGCCTGTGTTTTTAACCGTCACATAGACGCGATCATCTCCCGATGATTCCTGCGCGTAGATGCCAATTGTGTGCAGATCACAACCAGCCAGTCGGGATTTGTCGATCGCGGTATTCCTGCTGGGTTCGGTTTGTAAAGCCGGCTGGTCAGCTGTTGCTTCACCTCGAGGCTTCGCATCCGAACCCTGCGATCCCGCAGCCGGCAATGAATCTTCCTTTGCTGGAAGTGAGGACAGCATAAGAAGGACAAAAAGCGGTGCCAGAAGTATCTGCATTGTTTTCATATTCGTCAGTTCCCCAAAAACTGTGATGTCAACCTTTGAGAGTCGATGTGGCATGCCACCGGCTTATTCCTGCGGAGGTATCCTCGGTGAAGCACATCCGCTCCGGAGAAAATGCTAGTCAGTGTGTCCAAAATCCTGATTCATTTCTCGAATTGAATCTTCTATTCGTCCAATTTCATCGTCCGGCTGCCAGCGAAGATCAGGCTCGGGTGAGTCTGTGTGATCCTCAGCAACATCTTCGCGACGATCAGTGGTCGACGATGTTGCGGCGGTGTTTGTCGAATCAATGCTCGATGATCCCATCATGTGTGAATCAGCGACTGATGTAGCCTTTGTCTTTGCTTGACCGTCGACAGAGAGTCCCTGATTCATGATCGCCCAAAACAGTCCTCCACAGGCGACCGCCACAGTCCCTGCAACAACGAGGAGTCGGTGCGTTTGGGTCTTCGCTGGTCGCAATTCGGCTGGCAGCTCGATATCTCGCGGACGTTGCACATGGGCCAGACATTGTTCCAGGATCCGAGCAACCGTATTGGCGGAATCGAACCTCTGAGCGGCTTCTTTCTCCAACAGAGTGTCGATGATCTGGCAAAGCCATAACGGAGTGCTTTGATTGATTGACGACAAATGGACCGGGCTGGAATCTGTGATCCTGCGCAAAACTCCATAAGGTGTTTCCGCTTCAAATGGCGGGCGCCCGGCACACATCGCGTACATCATGCTTCCGAGACTAAACAGGTCGCTGCGTGAATCCACCGCTTCGCCCCGAGCCTGCTCGGGCGACATGTACTGCGGCGTTCCGGCGATAATTCCGCTGCGTGTCAGGCTGGCATCATCTGCCGCGCGAGCCAGTCCGAAGTCCGTGATGATGACCCGTTCCACACCAACGGGCAGAAGAATATTGCCGGGCTTGATATCTCGATGGACCAATCCCTGCTGATGAGCGGCCGCGAGACCTCGTGCAGTCTGCAGAGCGATACGCAGGATCTCTGTAACGACCAACGGTCCTTCGCGATCAAGACGCTTCTGGAGCGATTCGCCTTTAATGTACGGCATCACGAGATAAGGCAGTTGATTGAATTCACTCACGCCGTGAATTGCGATCACGTTCTCGTGGATCACTGCGGCGGCCGCCTGAGATTCACGAGCAAACCGGCGTCGAGCCGCATCGCTCGTGGCATAATGCGGAGCCAGAACTTTAATGGCTGCGTATCGATTCAAGGCCGGATCAAATGCTTTCAGGACGATTCCCATGCCGCCACAGCCGATGACGCCTGAGACCTCATAACCGGCCAGCCGCCCCAGCATTCGTGGATCGTCGGTCGGTCCCAGGAAGTCCAGCCGAATGTGCCGCGAAGATTCCTGCTCGGTTTTTGATGCTGTGCCATGCGTCAACTGGACCTCTGTGTCGCTCAAATACTCCCGGGCCTCCAGCCAAAGATGTTCGCCAGCCGATTGATGCTGAAGCTGCTGACAACATTCTGAGCAATGATCCAGATGTGCTTCGAAAGCCCGACGCTGATCTTCCTCAAGGCGATCTGCCAGGAAGTCATCGATCTTTTGGGGATTACAGAGATCCTGTCGGAGCATAGTCTTCAACATGATTGGTCTGGTGAACACGATTGGTCTGGTAAAACGATCAGTGACTTTCGGATCAGCGATCTCCAAGCTGTTCTTCAAGATGTTCAATCACTTCACGCATTCGCTTCATGACCCGACTCCGTGAAGCGTAAATGCTGCCTCGAGTCCGGCCAGTCTGAGAACACAACGTTTCAATATCAATCCCCTGCACCGCCGTCTTCCAGAAGGAATCCCACGTCTCCTCAGCATACTCCGCACGAATTTGCTGAGCGGCCTGCTGAAAGAGTTCACGGCGATACTCATTCTGCAACGCTTCTTCGTCCGTTCGTGTACTCTGCTCGATCTCAAAACGATCCGCGTCAGAGTCGCCTCCGGTTGCCTGGTCGGGCGATTGTCTTTGCATCGCATTCAGAATGGCGTTTCTCACAATCGTCTGCAGCCAGGTTCGAAATCGAGCTCGCTGCGGATCCGGCTGCCAACGCTCGATGGCTCCCGCGACAGAGAACAGAACCTGCTGTGCCAGGTCCTCAGCGTCAGCCACCTGAATTCCCTTGCGACGAGCCAAACGCAGAATCACCGGTCGATACAACGTCGCAAACTGATTCCATGCGTCGGCATCGTTCGGATCACGAACGCGCAGAATCAGACTTGGACGTGTTTCTGGGACCAGCATTCCATATCTCTGCAATTGGTCAGTCTCACTGAGTTACACACAGGATTTGACGGGATCTGACAGAGATTTGAGAAGATTCGCGGCCATAATCCAAATGTCCCGCGTTTTGAGTGTCTGCAATCTGCTTCATTTGCTCGATGGAACAGCAAAATGCGGCCACGGCGTCCCCGCCTCAGAGCGTGTCCAGCCAGCACGTTTGCATTTTCGCAAATTGCGACGGGAGCCAAATTCACCATTGATCTGATTTTTTCTGCAGGGCAATCCGGATCGCTTGTTCGAGGATTCAAGCATGGGGCAGAACAACGGCCACGAAACGGCTATTCCACAGTTGCGGGAATGAGTTTGAGCTCAGCCAGCCATTCCAGCGACTGCTTCTGCCATGCATCCCACATGGGGCCTTTGTAGCCGTTGAGACCATGTCCACCGGAAGGAAGTTCGAGATACTTCGACGCGATGCCAGCCTTTTGCAGAGCCTCATAAAGTGCTTTGCTGTTTTCGCAGGGCACGGGAGTATCGTCTATAGCGTGCGTCAGAAACATCGGCGGTGTCTTCTCTGTCACCTGCTTCTCATTGGAAAACAGTTCGATCATTTCAGGTGTTGGATTGGGGCCGAGCAGATTTGTTCGTGAACCACCATGTGTTTTCTCGCCCATCGTGACGACCGGATAAACAAGCACCGCAAAATCCGGACGACAACTGAGTTGCTCCAGAGGGTCGGCTGCCGTTGCGTCGCCATCGTGGAAATGAGTGGCTGCCGTTGAAGCCAGATGTCCGCCAGCGGAGAATCCCATGATACCAATTCGGTTGGCTTCAATCTTCCATTCCTTCGAGTTCGCTCGCACAATCTGAATGGCCCGCTGAGCATCCAGCAGGGGCACAAACGAACGACCCGCCGGCAGTCGATACTCAAGCACTACCCCTGTGATGCCATTTGAGTTCAACCATTTTGCAATTCCATGACCTTCCGCACCGGTGACAAGGCCGCCATAACCGCCGCCAGGACAAATCACAATCGCGGCCCCGTTTGGTTCCTTCGCCAGATGCACGGTGATCTTTGCATCGGAACAAGAGAACGTGCCGTCGCCATTGGGAGCTTTTTCGGACGGCCAGAGTTTAATCGTATTCGGCTGCTGAGCGTCTTCCGCAGGCTTTGATTCGTCAAACGCCATGCCAGAGTTTGCTGTCGACAAGATGAAAATCATTGCCAGTATGGGAATGAATTGAGCCACGCCAACTGAGTCAGGTTTCAAAGGTGTTCTCCACGTAAGTTTTCATTCGACCAGACCGTGCCGAGTTTTCTACGGCAATCCGCAGACGATCGCGTTCAGTGTCGCCTTGTGCTCTGCAAAAGCTGCAATTCTTTCGCAGAACGATAGACGGCATTGAGCACAACGACTGACCGTGCGTAACCATCCTGCTCACGCATTTTTGATCTACCAGGTGTTACGGGCTCCAATCACGCCGCGCCCAGGCCCATCATTCTGCGCCATGCACTAATTTGGCCGAGATGCATCATCAGGTGACCGCCACAGTAGAATGTGTGAAGGGAACCCAGCGTCGGAAACAATGTTGCCATGCGTCCCTCCATGGGATTAGCCACCTCGAACGCAGAATCCGGAGTCGATCGCAGAGCTGTTGCCGCCGCTTTGTAACCTTCGAAGAAGGCTTTCGTCACAACTTCCATCGCCGGGTAAACTGAGCCGGCGGGATCATCGACGCACTTCGCATCTTTTGAAAACACCGCATCGAAATTTGTTGGCGCTGTTGGGCCTGATTGACCCAGTTGGGACAGAATACGAGGTCCGTAAAGGGCGAGATGCCCGTAGACGAATGCCGGATGATTGGATTCAATCAGAGTTCCGCCGGGCGTTGCAAACCTCGCAAATTTTTCGGGGGTCACATCTTTCAGCAGTCGTTCGCCGTAACCGACGGACAGTTCCAACGAATCAGCGATGATATTGCCCAATGATCGGTTCATTATTTTGTACTCCGGAATGGTGGTTGAGTTCAGATGGATTCCACAGCAAAGCAGCCTGCTGCACTGCAGCAGTATATTGATCGCACAGGCTGTTGAAACGTGCTGCGGCTTGATGTTTTTACATTCCGCGTTAGAACAGGCTATGCTGCAACGCGAAAGTTTTCAGGTCAACCGGACTTGGAACGCCTGATAAAAACGTAGCTGGGCTCGCGAGAGCTCAGCTACGCATCCGAATTCTCACGAATCCGGCTAGTGCAGACGTTTTGTCAGGCATTCTTAATGTGCCACCGAAACCATCCGATCGC
>JAXMBU010000059.1:0-43518 GCA_046349735.1 Planctomycetaceae bacterium | reverse complement strand
GTCGTTGAGAGAGACAGTTGTGTTGTTGGGTGTTCTGTTCCATCTGGCTGACTGGTGCGCAGGGCATCACCGTTAGAAGAAATTGAAATCTTCGTTTTTTCCAACAATGACTTCGACACATTAAGCACAAAACCATCGAGGATCGTACCGGCATAGTCCGCCAGCAACTGTCGCAGTCGCTGCTCAACATCCCAGCAGCGCCCGCTCAGGAAGTCTGTTGTCAAAGTCAGCACTGCCGCTCGAATTCCGGATTCTGTGAGGGGAAATTCACGAGCGACTCTCGATAGGGCAGATCTGTCGCCCGTTGAAATTGCCTGACGAAATCCCGTATCCGCCAGAACTGTCATCGTTTGCATCCACTGCCTTTGCGCAGCATGACTGCTTGACAGCAATTGACGAAGCGCCTGCTGATGCACGCCGGATGGTGAGGATGTATTCGGATCAAATCGAAACACGTCTGTGGGGTAGGCAAATATTTGCTGCAACGCCTCAAGTGATCCATTTGTATAGAGACCGTCCGCATCAATGCGAACTGATTGCAGCAGGAGTTCCTGTTCGCGAACTCGCAGCAATGTTTCGGCCAGAACCTGCGCCGGTCCGTGTTTTTCGATTGCTTCGGTCCCGGAGCCTCGAACATCCGGTTCGTCAGCTCTGCTGCAGCTAACCGCCAGAACGCCGAAGATAACCGCAACGACAGCAACGACGGAAATCCATACCGCGGACAGCAAACGACCAGTTCGAATGCCGTCCTCAGTCGCTGATTTGGCCTGACTAATGCGCCCAAAAATGAGTAGCTCGGTCGTCTTCATAACCGTAGCTTGCCCAAATTTGAAAAAAAATAACAGTGAGACTTTGGCGGATGCATCCGGAAGCTTCAATGCCGCTTGAAAAATATGGAGATGCAGCATGGCAGGTGCGGCGATCACGCACTCTGCGGAGCGATTCCAATCAGTTCTCTTCACGACATTAAGTCAGCCAACGCCCAGAAATCGGCTGGCGGCGAGGTTCGGAACTGCATCCATTCGCGAAGGATAGGGTGAAAAAATCCAAGCGAAGCAGCGTGCAATGCATGTCGTTCTTCCGTCGGATCATCCCCGTCAAATCTGGGTGCCTGTTTGATCGTACCGTGCGGCCCGTAGTATTCATCGCCGACGATCGGATGGCCGATGTGCGACAAATGGACTCGAATCTGATGATTGCGCCCGGAGAACAGAACACACTCCACCATCGAGTAGTTTTCAAATCTTCTGACGACTGTAACTCGAGTCTTCGCAGGTCTCGGGTTCTTTGCGTCTGCTCGTGCCGACATCAGAACACTGTTGCCACCCGGGCGTTGTCCGATCGAAAACTCCAGCGTGCGAGTCTCAAAGTCCGGACAACCTTCAATCAGGGCAACGTAAGATTTCGACAACTTTCCCTGCTGGAAGTCTATCGAAAGGAGTCGGTGAGACAGATGCTCTTTGGCCGTGACGATCAGTCCACTCGTCATGCGGTCCAGACGGTGGACGACTCCGGGTCGAAGAAGTCCTTTGGTGGCGGTCTGACGGTCCAGATGGCTTTGCAGGACGTTCGAAAGAGTCCCGTCCTGGAAATCTCCCACCGGATGTGCGACAAGCCCGGCAGGCTTATCAACTACGATCAGCCAGGGATCTTCATAGACAACGGGAACGACGATGGGTTCCGGGTCCAGCAACTTGTCTGGGGGCTCGAGCAGGCGAAGCGCGACACGCTGTCCTTGAAAGACGCGGTCTTCAGGAGCTGCAGGCTGATCGTTGATCTTTGCCAGTCCGGCCGTCACCAGTCGATTAATCCGCCACGACGTATAGTTGCGGAGATGTTTTGAAAGGAACGAGTCGATCCGAACCCCCGACAAATAGGCTTCGACAATGCACTCAATAGTCAGGGGAAATTCAGGCATCAGGACCAATGACGGCTATCGATAACTTCCAGGAGTTTTTCGCAAAGGTTCAACAGCGATTCCCGGAGTCACAGTGACACTGGGCGAAGGTCTGGTTACTCCATAGCGCGAAGAGGTATTTGTCTGCGTGTTTTGACTCTGCGAGACGGGTTTCGCAAGTGTTCTCGCCGAATAGCCATTATTGACTCTGGCTGGACGGCTGGCTGTCCCAACGGGCTGAGTGTAGCGCTGATTTTGCTGTGATGCAGGGTTGGTCACGGCATCAGCGAAATGAACCGGCGGCCCCGTTATGCGCTGCGGAGACGGCGATGCAAATTGTTGTTGTACAACCGGTCGATTGACCTGGCCGTAACGGCCAGTGTTAGAACTGAACGTCTGGTTGCGAGTCATCGCCGTGGCAGTCATTAAACGACCATCCGCTCCAATCATCAACTGCTCATATTGAGGTTGAAAACGAGTCTGTCCCGGGACTGCGGGTACAGCTTCTGGTGGAGCTGGCAGTGGAGGCAATGCCAGTGTGCCATTCGGTACTGGAGGAACTTGCTGAGATGGTAATTCGGCGGAGGGCTCCGCAGACCGCAGTGTCTGTGGAGGTGCACTGTATTGTTGCAGTGGAGCCTGACTTGAAGGGGCGTTCAGCTGAGATCCATAATGCAGCTCTGCGGAGCCGCTCCCTATCCCGGCATTCGGCGCAAGTATCTGCGGCGATGTCTGGCCAGGCGTCAGTGAATGAGGCATTGTTGAAAAGCCCGGATCGACAACAGCTCCGTTGTTCTGAGGAACGTACATGCTGCTCGCGTGATCGTAGCTGGTCTCACCAACTGTTGATTGTCCGTAGCAACTTCCATTGGAATCGCACGGAGGTAGCGCTGGAAATCGCTGCCAGCATGTCTGGTTATAACCCCATGCAGGTTGACATCCAGCGAACGTATTTGGACGTGATGGTTCTTCCTTGAACATCCTGCCAGCATTGACCGGCATCGCGGAAACCAGAATTGCGGATCCGACAGAAGCGGCGGCAAGGAGTTGCTTGATCGTCCGAGAAATCATGTTGTTCGATCCTTGAACATTTGAGGAGCGAAGACGGATTTGTCCACGCTTGACGACTAATGTGGTTTACTGTCCTTGTCCCGCACCACGATACTGATTGCCGATTCCACCGAACTGAGCCATGTGGCCCGATACTCCGCTGAAGCCCTGCCCCGCTCCACCGGGACCATTCAATTGAACGGCTCCCATGGGATTGAAGCCGCCATTCACAGCACCGCCGCGAACAGCACCCGCACCGCCACCACCAACTCCACCGCCCATTGCTCCGACACCGCCGCCAAATCCGCCCATGGCAGCGCCTCCCATGGCTCCACCACCAAACCCGCCCATCATTCCGCCACCCATCATTCCGCCACCCATCATTCCGCCACCGCCTCCAAAGCCGCCACCACCGGCCATGCCGTTGTAGCCGCCCTGATGTCGGCCGCCGTTAATGGATCCGAACATCACTGGATGACCAGTCGCGCCGAGCTGCGTGTAGCCGAAACCTCCCATGCGACCCGGCTGCATCTGATTTGCCTGAAGTGCGTTGATGCCCTGCCCAAGCATTTGATTCTGTTGAGCGAAGTCCACCTGCGGCCGAACCAGCCCAAAATAGTTCTGTCCGACACCGCCACCTTCACGCAGCAGATTGATATAGGGACTGAACGTCGGTGTATTGCCCGGGCCATTCATGCCGCCAACCTGTGCTGAAGCCGGGACGGCGACACAGAAGGACAGAAGCAGGGCAAACGTCTGGAATGAGAGTCGTAGGTTGATCATCAGAATCCACCGTTAACGTTTTTGCCGGACAGGTTTTGAACCGCACCGTTACCAAGAATCGTGAAGCCCAGCATCCGTTCAAACGGAGCCGTGAGTTTCGCCACTTTTGTGCTCATGATGATCAGCGGTGATGCCTTCACATACAGCCGGTCACCCGGAAGCATTTGATAGTTTGTGGATGTCTGAGCGCCCTGAGCAATTGCATTCCAGTCAACTTTCATAATCTGATCCGGTCCGTAGGGATCTGGTGACGGTCGCGCAATCCAGATAGACGCTTTTGAGGCAACAGCGGGTAATCCATTCACTCCGGCAATGGCATCAAGGACCGTTTCGTTGCCAGTGGCCGGAATTCGATAGACCTGCTCGCCAGCTCCACCACCGTCGGTAATGACGTAGTAGACCTTGCTGTTATAAGCGAGGATATCAATGGAGATTTCCGGGCGATGAATATGCTGGCTCAGGTGTTGTTCCAGAGTGTATTTCGCTTGTTGCAGAGTCATGCCGGTCACGTACACACTTCCGTAAACGCCCAGGCCGACGGTGCCATCGGGCCGAACAAGGTGGGGGCCCGCAATGAACTGCTTGTTCTGAGGCATCGGAAGGGTAACGAGCACCTGAGGATCAGTCAGGATTTGCCGCAGATGCTCGTCAACACGACGCTGAATTTCATCCAGCGGCTGATCGGCAACCAGTACCTTTCCGTATTCTGGTCCAAGATTCAGATATCCGTCGGTGCCAATAACATAGAGTCCATTGATCTGCTTGAACTGAGCAGATACGGGATCCTCGATCTGGCCAATCGGAATTGTTCGGTTGACCTGAACGATCAACGTCTCGCCTGCTCGTACAGGGGCAAACGACGGACGAATATTGTTGACGGATTCGATCAGGAGTACGTCTGGTGGCTCGATCATGTATTCAGGGAGCGAGACCTTGCGAAGCTCTCTTGGAGCTTCGCATTGCATTCCATATCCCGAAGCGGTTGAGGCACAGTTTTCGGGCTGTGCGCTGTCTTTGGACTTCCCGGAAGTCCAGGAGGCACAACCACTGAGTCCGGCGCAGAGGAGCAGAACGAACGCGGCCGCAGTGAACGGCCGAAGCCGCAGTGTCCAGACAAGATTTGCCGGTACCATAAATTCCTCCGTGATGCCTTGTCGCACACAGGCCGACGACAAGGTTTCCATCCATGTTGTGGAGACGTGCGACAGACTCCAAGTTGCCGCATGATTGCCGCTCAGTCTGACTCCAACCACACCAGACGACGGCGACAGATCCCCGCATCACTTCATCGGAAGGGCTTCAGTGAATGAAACCGGTTTTCTCGGGACCCTCTCTGAGTGTGGTGACAACGGTCGCCGGATGTGTCGATGGAATCGATTGCATCACAATTAACTGCGCTGGTGATCTCGGGGATAACGGAAAGTTGCAACGTTATTCAACGGCAAATGGCAGCTTCTGCCGCAGAAAAAACTTTCTGGTCAATGCCGTTGCCTTGAATAGAGTCAGCATCCGGCACGCTGTTGTCGCGTTCCTCCTATGCCTACAATTCAGGAACACGAAGAGATGAAGTCTGGTGCTTGGTTCGAGTTGTCCGAACGAAACGGGAGAAACGTCGGTGAGTCAGAAAACTGTGTTGAGCATTGGTCAATGTCGTCCAGACACCGCTGCGATTGGGTATTATCTTCAGTCGCAGTTTCACGTGAATGTTTTGACCGCTGATTTGCCCGATCAGGCGATCGCAGTGCTGGAAGCAAATCCCATCGATCTTGTCCTCATCAATCGGAAACTCGATGCTGATGGCAGCGATGGGCTTGAGATTCTCCCTCGCATACGAAATGGTTCAAAGTCAGCTGTCCCAGTCATGCTGGTGTCGAATTATGCAGATTGGCAGCACAAGGCTGTGGAGATGGGTGCTGTTTACGGATTTGGAAAAGCAGAATTAAATCGTCCCGAAACCAGAATCCGCCTCGCCGCGATTCTGGAAGCATGAGTGTTGTCGCACAAGGGCATCAGGAAAAATCTGAGAGGTCCTTCACCGCGTCGCCATCAGCAGGCCGTTTTCCATTATGATCGAGCAGGACCCAAACCACGCCATTTGTTGGCGGTCAGTCATGTTACATAGCCTGATCTGGGCGGTAATCTTTGAGATTCTGACATGCGTCCTTCGGTTCGGTTTTGCTCTGGAATCGACTCGTGACACGGCCTCCACGATTGGTCGACTTACCTTTGGCGTTCGCATTCACCACAGCTACATCGGAGTTGCTCTTGTTGCCCTTGCATTCTGGTTGGAACCGCGATTCCCCAGATCTTCGTTCCACCTGCTTGCAATTGGGATCGGACTGTTCATTAGTGACATGGTGCACCACTTTCTGGTGCTTTGGATCATCACGGGGAATCCGCAGTTTGATTTGTTGTATTAGCAAACGTGTGGTTCACTCGAAGCTGATTCAATCCCCCAGCTTGAACTCCGATAGCCCACTGCCGCTTTGGTGCAGGCAGCCTGCTGCCAGATGATCCCTGACGGGAGCTCCGAAACATTCTAGGGCAGGCCGTAGTGAGGAATTTTGCCGCGGGCGGCAGTTGTCTAAAACGTGATGAAAGAGATGTGTTGGCCGAAAAAAAGGGCTTCGAAGATTACCCCTCGAAGCCCCCGGGCGAAAACAAAGCTGTCACAGTCTAACGAAATTAATTCAGAGTGGACTGGCCTGGCTTCCAGTTGCATGGGCAGAGCTTGTCGGTCTGCAGAGCGTCCAGAACTCGCAGCACTTCGTCGACGTTTCGGCCGACGCCCAGATCATGAACGGCCAGCCATCGCAGAACGCCAGTCGGATCAATCAAGTAAACTCCGCGGTAAGCGATGCCCTTACCGCAGTCCAGAACTTCGTAGGCTGAAGAAAGCTGATGATTGGTGTCGCCGATCATCAGATGCTTTAGCTGGCCGAGTTCCTTGTGAGAGTCGCACCAGCCTTTGTGAGAAAATACGCTGTCGGTGCTGGCTGTCAGAACGACCGTGTTGCGATCGCCGAATTCCCCCAGAGCCTTGTCGAAGGCAATGATTTCTGTCGGACAAACGAATGTAAAGTCGAGCGGATAAAAGTACAGACAAACCCACTTGCCCTTCAGGTCCGCCAGCTTCAGATCCTGAAACTGCTTGTCAGTGTTATCCTTCGTGCGATCGTACGCCTGGAGAGCAAGGTCCAGCCCGGGAGCTGTCTGACCAATTCGAATACCCATCGTAATTCCTCTGTTATTTCGTATAGTGCGAACAAATCTGAGCTGATCACAGTTCAGACAGAAACTTTGTCCTTTGACAGCGGCAGAGTATAGACCTGCTCAATAGTGATTCAAGCGGCGGCCTCTTCCCCGCAGGGATTGGTGTCGAACAGGAAAATCCGACTGCCAGGTGAAATCCCGTCTCATGAAGATTCTGCTGGCCGATGATGAAACTGCTGCCCGCTACGGGATGTCTCGCGCTCTGCAAGGTGCCGGCCGAGAGATTCTGGAAGCTTCCGACGGCAATGAGGCTCTGGCATTGATCCGCGAGAAGGCTCTGGATCTGGTCTTTCTGGACATTAATATGCCGAAATGTGACGGCCTCGCGGTCCTCACAAACTTGCAGGAAACCCCAGTCGCTCCGATGCCCGAGATTGTCGTTGTGACCGCGAACGACTCAATCAGCCTTGCGGTTGATTGCATTCGCCGAGGCGCTGCTGATTTCTTAACAAAGCCGTTTGATGTCGATCATCTGCGTGCCATCGTCAAACGTTCGGAAGATCGATTGCGTCTACAGCATCAGGTAGACACCCTTCGACAACAACTTTCTGAGAGTGGTGCGACGTTCGGGGCGATCCGAGGTTCCAGTCGACCGATGCAGCGATTGTTTACTCAGATCGAGCGTTCAGCCAGAACGGACCTGCCCGTACTGATCCGCGGAGAAAGCGGGACCGGGAAGGAACTGATTGCGCGAGAATTGCATCAGCGAAGTTCTCGTGCGTCGAAGCCCTTTGTTGCCGTCAATACTGCGGCAGTTTCTGAGAACCTTGTCGAGAGCGAACTGTTCGGACACATTAAAGGCGCATTCACGGGGGCGGATCGAGCACGTGAAGGAGTCTTTCGCCGCGCGGACGGCGGTACGTTGTTTCTCGATGAAATCGGTGACATGCCAGCGTCTGTGCAAACTCGTCTGTTGCGAGTTCTTCAGGAAGGCATCGTGCAGCCCGTGGGAAGCGAAGACGGGATTCGGGTCAACGTTCGAGTCATCAGTGCGACGCATCAGGACCTCGAGCAGGCGATCACCGACAAGGCGTTTCGCCACGACCTGTACTTTCGTCTGAAGGGAATCGAGCTGACCGTCCCGCCGCTGCGTGAAAGACAGGAGGACATCCTGCTGCTTGCGAATTCTTTCCTGCCCTCCAATCGAGTGTTCAGTCAATGCGCGGTAGCCGCATTGATGGCTTATCGCTGGCCGGGCAATGTTCGCGAACTGCAGCAAATGATTGCCTCCGCTGCTGCTCTTGCTGAGGGTGAAAGGATCGCCGCTCGTGATTTAGGTCTGGCCGCTGCCCTGCCCACTTCGCCAGCCAATAGTTGGGAGCCCTACCTGGATCTGCCACTCTCCGAAGCTCGTGATCGGGTGACGGAAGACTTTGAAAGAGCCGCCATCGGTCACGCACTCGAGCAGGAATCCGGCAACATCAGCGCTGCGGCTCGCCGCCTGGGAATTCATCGCCAAAGCCTGCAGCAAAAACTTCGCCAGTTAGGGATAACGACGAAGAACGGCGAATAATGTACCATGTGTTTTTCCAGCCGCTGCCCGCTCCGGATTTACGAACGTGACGTTTGATCTCTTCAATCATTCCCTGAAACAGATGCCACTGCGGTCTTGCGGGCGTGCGACGTCCGCGTTGTTGGCGACGTTCCTGTTCTGGATGTTGTTCTCGGCGTGTTGCGGCATATTGCACGCGGAACCGCCAATTACTCCGCCCATTGCCCCGCCAGTGGGGACTCGTCTCTTCATCGATCAGCATTGTGTGAGCTGTCATGAAGGCTCCGAAGCGGCAGCGGGGCTTGATCTGAGGGCTTTGAGCTTTGATCTGGCAGAAACTCGTGCGGCAGAGCGCTGGGTACGAATTTACGACCGAGTTCATGACGGCGAAATGCCGCCGAAGGACGCGGCGAAAGTGGATGCTCAGCATGCAGACCAGTTTCTAAAAGTCACCAGACATTGGATTCAGCAGCATCAGAGGAATGATCAGAAAACTTCAGGACGCGTACGTGGTCGGCGACTGACTCGACGCGAGATCGAACGTTCGCTGCATGACTTGTTGGGTATCGACATCCCGCTGGCGGACCAGTTGCCGGAAGAAGCGAAGTCGGCCGGATTCACGACTGTCGCTGATGGTCAATCTATCTCACATTTTCAGCTCGCTCGGTATCTGGCGGTTCTCGACGTCGCACTTGATGAGGCGTGGCGGCGCGCATTCAGTGATGAAGATGTTTATCGTCGTGAATTCTCGCCGAAGCAGATTGCTCGACAGTCACCCAAAAATCGAACTCGTGAACCTGAGATGCGTGATGGACTGGCCGTGACCTGGTCATCAGGGCTGATCTTCTACGGAAGAATTCCCGCGACAAGTGCTCCCGCTGATGGCTGGTATCGCTTCAAAGTTCGCGTTTCTGGATTGAAGCTTCCAGAGACGGGTGGAGTCTGGTCAACCGTGCGAACCGGTCCGTGCGTTTCCGCCGCGCCGCTGCTGCCGTGGGTGACTTCGTTTGAAGCCAACGCCGAGCCGAAAGATGTTCGCTTCGATGCGTGGTTACCAGAAGATCATATGCTCGAAATCCGCCCCGGGGATGCGACTCTGAAACGAGGAAAGTTTTCAGGTGGCCAGGTCGGGACTGGTGAAGGGGAACCGCAGGACGTGCCGGGACTTGCGTTGCATGAGATCACCATGGAACAGATTCACAAAGGCCCCGACAATGCCGGCCTGAGAAAACTTCTGTTTGGAAATTTGAAGGTAGTCCTGCGGCGTAAGAAAGAACCGGGCAAAGTTGAAACTCGGTCTCCCGAAGCCGATCTAAAGCGTTTACTGCGTGAGTTTGCTCGGCGCGCGTTTCGGCGACCTGTCAGCGATGAAGAATTACAGAGCTACGTTGGTATGGCCAGCATCGCGCTCGCAGAAGGTCAGGACTTCGCGACATCACTGCGGATCGGGTATCGAGCCATCCTGTGTTCCGCTCGTTTCCTGTACTTTACGGAAATGCCAGGTCATCTGGACGATCATGCGATCGCTACTCGACTCAGCTATTTTCTCACTGGTGGTCCGCCGGATGATGAACTCAATCGACTGGCCGATGCGGGTGAAATTCGCCGCAATGAGGTTTTGCTCCAGCAGACCGATCGGCTACTGGAAGGAAGCGGCTCGCGCGCATTCGTTGAAGACTTTGCGGCCCAATGGCTGGATCTCGATCAGATCAATTTCACTGAACCGGACAACAAGTTGTATTCGGGATTCGATGCGATTGTCGAAAACTCCATGCTGGATGAAACGCACTCGTATCTTGACACGATGCTGCGTGATAACTTGAGCGTTAAGTATTTGATTGACTCCGACTTCACATTCCTCAACAGTCGTCTGGCCCGATACTACGGCATTCTCAACGTCACCGGTGACGAGCTTCGTCGCTGTGAGCTACCCCCCGAGTCGCATCGCGGTGGTGTGCTGACACACGGATCGATTCTGAAAGTGACGGCCAACGGTTCGAATACTTCTCCGGTAGTTCGAGGTGTCTGGATTTCTGAACGACTGCTGGGTGTCCCGATTCCTGCTCCACCGGGAAATGTGCCAGCGATCGAACCCGATATCCGTGGCGCGACGACCATTCGCGAGCAACTGGCAAAACATCGAGAACAGGCGTCCTGTGCAAGCTGTCACGTGAAGATTGATCCGCCGGGTTTCGCGATGGAAAATTTTGATCCGTCCGGTCGCTGGCGAGATCGCTATTTGCTCATTTCGGACGGTAAACGTGGTCGTGGACCTGCGGTCGACGCCAGCTATCAGATGCCAGATGGTCAGGATTTCAAAGACATTGACGGCTTCAAGTCACTGGTGACTCAGAAACCCGAAAAGCTGGCCGCCAACGTCGCCGAGAAAATGATTGTTTACGGAACCGGCGCGGCGATTTCCTTTGCTGATCGAGAGGCTGTAGAGGAGATTGTCTCGCAGGTCGCCGATAAGGAATACGGATTCCGTTCGATTCTGCACGCTGTCGTCGCTCATGAGATTTTCCTGTCCAAGTGACCTCCGTCGAAACGCTTGGCTATTCGCTATTTGAGATTTGAGATTAAGCACCTGCTGTCCGGAACTTTCAATATGATCCGCTCAACCAACTTCAGCTTCGGCCGCCAACTTCATCGTCGTACCATTCTTCGTGGCGCGGGCGTTGGCATTGCCGTACCGTGGCTCAGCGCGATGACGAAGGCGTTTGCGGCTCCTGAGGCGGAAACGGCTCCGCGCCGATTTGTCTCCGTCACGCTCGGGCTTGGCCTGCATGCGGAGAATCTGAATCCGGAAGGCACAGGTACTGATTACAAGCCTTCGCGTTATCTGCAGCCGCTACAGGACATTCGAGATCGCATCACCGTGATTTCCGGTTCTTCTCATCCTGACGTTTCCGGCGGACATCGCGCTGAAGCCAGTTTGCTGAGTGCCGCGCCGATGGGTTCTGGTGCGGCGTCGCGCAATACCATTTCGCTCGATCAGTTTATGGCGAAGCATCTGGGAAATCAGACGCGATTTCCTTCGCTGGTCCTGGGGCAGTCCGGCAGCAACAGTCCGTCGTATACCGAAAACGGTTCGATGATTCCGGCTGAATCGTCGCCGTCGAGTCTCTTCACACGTCTGTTTATTGACGATTCTCCGGAAGAGCAGAAGCGACAGGCTCAGCGAGCCAAAGAAGGTCGCAGCATTATGGACCTGGTCGCCGAAGATGCCAACGCGTTGAAACGCCAGCTTGGCCCTGGTGATCGAGATCGGCTGGATGCTTATTTCACCAGCGTGCGAGATCTGGAGGTTCGTCTTGCGGAGTCCGAAGAGTGGGTTCATCGTCCGAAGCCGAAAGTCAACGTGCCACGACCTGTGGACATCGGCAATCCCAATGACTTCGTCGGACGACAACGACTGATGAGCGACATGGTGAAGCTAGCTCTCGCGACGGATTCGTCGCGTTTTGTTTCGTTTCATCTGGGTGGTTCTGGTGGCGTCGTCCCAATTGATGGTGTCGATGAGGGCTATCACTCACTCAGTCATCACGGCATGGACGCGGAAAAGCTGGAGCAACTGGCACTCGTGGAGACTGAAGTCGTAAAAGCCTGGGGCGATTTTCTTCGACAGTTGCAACAGACCGACGACAGCAACGGAAGCCTGCTTGATAACACCGCCGTGTTGCTGACCAGTAATCTCGGCAATGCATCGAGTCACGATAATCGCAACATGCCCGTTCTCATTGCGGGTGGCCGTTTCATGCACGGACAACATCTGGCGTTCGATCGCAAGCGAAATTATCCGCTCCCTAATCTGTACGTGTCGTTGCTTCAGCACACCGGCCTTGAGTTCGATAAGTTTGCAACGAGTACGGGAACGATGTCCGGACTGAAGTTGGTGTAGTTCCCGCGCAGTGTCTGATTGACTGTCCGAAGAGGCAAGCAAGCTGTCGCGAAGTTCTAAAGGTCAAGTGTCTGTCATCGCGCCGAGGAATGATGCCTGCTGATCTTGAATGCCCCATTCGCAAACGGCTGGAGATTGATTCTGGCAGGGCGATCGATGATTTCCTTGTCTGATGAGACAAGATTCTGAAATCGCGGATCGTGAGAACATGGAAAGCGAGCATCCCTGACCCTTATGTGATCTGATCAGGACTCACGCAACGCGTGTGTGTTTCCCATGCATAAACCTGATCCAGTTGCCACTGGCGTCCTGGATTTGCGACGAGAACAGATAGGTGTCGTGATCAACCGCTTCGATGATGTCCTGATACTTGGCCATGCTGCCATCGCCCGCGAAACTCGGGCCCTCGGCATCCAGAGTCAGGATGCGGCCAGTGACGTCCAGTGAGCCCTCATAAAGCCAATGGTGAGTCATGCAGGAGGCAACAAAGGATCCGACGAACTTACCTCTGATGGGATCAAATCCGAGTGTCATCATGGAATGCATTGGATCACCGTCCGGGCCGGGACTTTCCATCGCACCCAGCGTCCAGAATGATCCGAGAGACTTTATGGTCTGAGTGCCTTTCGTAATCATGGGTGGCTGGTCCGGTCCCATAATGCACTCACTTTCAAAGCTCCAGTCGCCAACGAACTGCAATAAAAACTGATGTTCTGTCGTAGGGGCCGGGATCTGCATAGTTCGTCCTTTCAGTTGGGGCGGAAAACAAAGATACGGTGAGTGACTCGCCGAGAACGGAGGCATGATTCTCGCGGTTGCAGATTTCAACCAACGTTACGACAGCAATTCTTCTCGCACTCGGCCGGCGCCGGCTATGGGGTGAGGTCGGCCTTGTTGGTCGGGGACGGTAGTGGATTCGTCGTAGCCTAAAAGGTGATAGGCTGTGGCCTGCATGTCTTTCGGAGAAATCGGGACGTCGGCGACATCGCCACCGATTGAGTCTGTCGAGCCGACAACTCGACCACGTGCCATTCCTCCGCCAGCGAAGACCGACGAGTAAGCTCGGGACCAGTGATGACGAGCACCGCCGGTTGGCTTGGAATCAATCTGCGGCGTACGTCCATGTTCGCTGGTACACAGAACCAGCGTTTCATCCAGCAGGCCTCGTTCATCCAGATCATTGATCAATGCGGAATAGCTTTGATCGAACACAGGCAGCAGATAGTTTTTCAGACGAGGAAAATGATTGGAATGAGTATCCCAGACGGACGCGCCGTGCGGTCCGAAGGGATCCCAAAAGACCGACACAAATCTGGCTCCTGCTTCCACAAGCCGCCGTGCGGCGAGCATTGATTGACCGAATAACGTCATGCCGTAGCGGCCGCGCAACGAGTCTGGTTCTTTGCCGACATCGAGTGCCTGACGAATGCGATTGGAGCCGATGAGCGATAAGGCTCGCTGCTGGTGATCGGAGTAATGTCCAATTTCCAAAGCGTGGTCCATCATCGGACGCGAAGCATCAAATTGTTGCAATAGATGGACGCGTGCATCGAAACGGTTTGCCGACAGCTCCGCTGGCAGTTGGCAGCCTTCGGAAAGCTGAAAACGAGAGGCGCTTTGAATGCCGGCGTGCGGGTCGAAGACGTTTTCGGTCTGCCCGTCGGCGTTCAGTTTAGGAACGACGACTGTGCCCTGACCATCAAAGTCTGTCCAGAACGGATCCATTCCGTTACCGAGGAACGCACCGTATGGACCGGCTTGAGTTGTCGAGCTGCCCTTGGAACAGAATCGCCACGGTAGTCCGATGTTACGCGGCAGCGTTGGAGAGCGTTCGCCCAAACGGCGACCATCCAGATAGTCGACGATCGATCCCATAAACGGCCAGTGCTGAGGATCGCGCGGGCTGGTTTCCAGGGGAATGCTGTAGGTCGGCATTCCGGTCATGACGTAAGCACAGCAATGAATGGGATACTCATGAGTCATCGACCGCACGATCGTCAGTTTGTCGGCCATGCTGGCGATCTGCGGTAAGCCTTCGCAGATCTGCAGACCCGGGACCACGGTGTCGATGGCCTTCATCTCTCCCTGAATTTCTGAGGCCGCTTCTGGTTTTGGATCGAATGTTTCGTGTTGTGGTGGAGATCCGAAGAGAAAGACAAAGATGCATGCTTTGGCTTTGCTTCCGGTAATGGCTGTGGCCGGTGAAATCGGTGATGCGGAAACCTGCATTCCGGCATTTAGTCCAAGGGCACTGATGCCGCCGATATGGAGCAGATCACGACGCGTGATGCCATTGCAGAGCGTTTTCCGGCTGCCGGAAAGATTGAGCATCGGCGATCTCCAGGTCGTGCATAAGTTGAAGTCTGCTGTCGGCGGAGCGACAGGTGTACTGTACGCCCGTCGCTCCGTCGATGGGAAGAGTCGCAGACCACTTATCTTACGGCAAAAAATGCACAGAATCCAGATTCATCAGGCCGCCCGCCTGATTCGGGTGAGTAAACCGGACTATCAGATCATGTCGACCTTCTGCCGGCATGAGATCAATTGTTCGTTCGTAAAACTGTTCCCACTGGCCGTTCACTTCGATTTCCGTAGACGCCAGCAATGGTCCGTTCGGTTGATCGAGTCGCACTTCGATTGATCCACCGGAGCCAGCTGAGGCAATCTTCAAGCTTACTCCATGAATCTGATCCAGAGACATGTTGGAGAATCGAAGGTAGTGACCATGATTGATCGCTCCGATAAACTTTCCACCGCCAGCGTTGCCGGATCCCAGAATCTGAGGTCCCTGAACTTCATCGGCCGATTCAGCTTCGACAAGTCGTTGTCGAAGATAAAGAACGGTTGAAGCGTTCAGAGACGGGATGTTCCCCGCTCCGCGATCCGAATAATTGGCCTCGAGTTTGTAATGGCCCGGCTTCGCAGCTTCTTCGGCTGAGACTGGGATTTCATTGTTAAACCCCGGGAAGACTCGAACAAGTCCTGTTGGTTCGAGACTGTAAATCCAGCCTACCATCTCGCGAATCTCTTCAGTCGTATGATGCGAATGAGGAATCATCGGGACCTTGCCCCAAACTCCGGTTGAGCCCTTGATGACTCGCTGAACGGATGCTTCAAGTGCCCCTTCTTTGCCACGATACTTGTTGGCAATTTCCAGCAGCGGTGGGCCAACTCGCTTTTGGTCCACGGCGTGACAATTAAAACAATCACTGCCTTTCATGCGACGCATGCCCATTGGTCCCTGATCCGCTGCTTCCGGACTGCCGTTAGCGGAAGGAACAGGTCCGGGTGAGAACACCGCATTGACTGAAACTCGGCCAGGTGATTCCGGATCAATAGGTTCCGCATGGCCCTGATCGATCTTTTCGTCGTCGTTAGTCCCATCCTCGACATCGGCCACAACCAATTCGTAGCGAATCGGTTGTTGAGGATCGAAGAAGTCGCCGGGCAGAGGTTTTGCAAATCGAATCGTTGGACGTTCGTTGCCGACAAGAACCGGGACTGCCGAGGACTGGCTGGCTCCTTGTGAATCCGTGACAACAAGTTCGACGTTAAAGACACCCGTTTCGTTGATGGTGACCCTGGGGTCGGCTTCGGTCGACAGTGTTTTCGGAGCCGCAGTTGGATCTGCTGTATTGATCAATCGCCATTCGTATTTCAGAGTGTCCATGGCGTCTTTGTCGAACGTCCCTTTGCTCGACAGAGAAACTTCCAGAGGTGGACGGCCGATATTGTTTTCGACGGAGGCGACGGCGATCGGAGAGCGGTTGCCTCGCACATAATCGATCCGCACAAGTCGAGCATCCGCATTCACGCCCCACGTCTCTCCATACTCCATCACGTAGAGAGAGCCTTCGGGACCAAACGTCATGTCGACCGGGCGAACGAATTTGTGTTGTGGCATGAACGGTTCAATTGACTTCACATCGCCCTGTTCGTCCAGATGAACCAACTTGATCCAGTGGCGAGTCCATTCGTAGATGAACAGACAACGGTCGCAACCCGCTGGAAATTTGACGGCCGATTTCAGCGATTCATTGTAGTGATAAACGGGGCCCGCACAGGCCGAGCGTCCTCCGGTGCCGAGTTCCGGGAACTTTTCAGACGCGCCGTACGGATAGTAGATTAAAGCCGACGTCGGCGGAGGCAGAATCTTTTCGCCAGTGTTATTGGGAGATTCATTCTTTGGGCCAGACAGGTCATATAACGGTCCGGCCGTGTTCGTTGCAAAGTCGTAGTCTGAGTACGGCAGGTTGTTGGCGATGAAGTATGGCCAGCCAAAGTTTCCTGCCTGGCGTGCCTGATTGATTTCATCGTAGCCTCGGGGGCCTCGTTCGTTCTCACCATTCGCATCGGGGCCGACTTCGCCCCAGTAGACGAATCCGGATTTCGAATCGACCGTCATTCGCCATGGATTACGACAGCCCATCGCATAGATTTCTGGTCGGCCTTTGGAGCCGTCTTTCGGAAACAGATTGCCATCGGGAATCTCGTAGCCGCCTTCCGCTGTGGGACGAATTCGCAGAATCTTGCCGTTGTAGCTGTTCGTATTTGCAGAAGACTTCTGAGCATCCCAGGGAGCGCGATCCGGACGCTCGTCGATGGGGGCATAGCCCTGTGAGTCGCCGTGAGGATGAGTATTGTCGCCGGTCGCGATAAAGAGTTCGCCACGAGGTCCGAAATGCAGTGAGCCGGCATGATGACAACACTCCTTGCGTTGCTCTTCAAACTTCAGCAGGAGCTGCTCAGACTCCATGTCGAGTTTCCCGTCACGCAGCGTGAAGCGGCTGATGTACTGTCCGGAAAACGTTGGAGGTGAGTACTGAAGATAGATCCATTGTGTGTCGGCGAAATTTGGGTCCAGTGCCAGGCCCAGCAGACCATTCTCCTGCTCTGTTGTAATGGTCAGTTCACCCACGAGCGACACTTGATGAGTCACCGGGTGCAGAGACTTCAGCTTTCCGTTCAGTTCAATAAAGTAGATCGTGCCATCCGGGGCCATGGCGAGTTCCATCGGTTGAATCAGACCTGTTGCCAGAACGGTCGCTTCGAACCGACTTGGGTCTATGGGCGATTCATCGGCTGCAGCGCTTTGGTCGCAGAACAGACTTGTAAGCACGGCCAGGAATAGAGGAATAATAAAGAGACCGGGAGCAAGGTTGCGATATGCGGGCATGACGGTTTTGGGAGGTTTGGTATTCGGTGAGATCCGGCGACCGTTTTCGCTGCAGATTTGTCTGTGCGCGATTGAGTCCGGAGGTTGCGGATTCACAGTTTAGAGCCAGCGTTAGTAAGATGCGAATGAATTGTGACGTACGATCGTTACGAGGTTGGATTCGTTCATGGTCGGTTGGTGAGAGAGGCGGAATACGGCGAGCGGCTGGGCGTTACCCTCCGTGTCGCGCGGACGTATTCTTCGTGACTTTTTGATCTGTGATGGTGTTCGTTATGCAACGGCGTGTTGACTGAATTCAACGGAGATTACAAGGAGCGCTGACGCCCAGCCGCTCGCTGCAGTGTATCCATTCTGAAGGCGATGCGGATTTTTCCCGCGTGTTGCGTTACGATTCCAAAAGTATTCTTGTCGTCGAGCGTGTTCTATTCGAGAGTCAGCGGTGGAATCAAAAGTCATTCAGGTTAAGGTTAAACCTAACTCTCGAGTCAGTTCATTCGAACAGGCCGAGGATGGTACGTGGCTTGCCAAACTGAAATCTCCACCGGTTGATGGTAAGGCGAATGAAGAGCTGATCGCAATGCTTGCGAAGCACTTTGGATGTCGCAAAGCTGACGTATCGATCAAGAGTGGGGCGTCAGGTCGGATGAAGCTAGTTCGAATTGAGACGGAGTGACAGGTTCTGTGAGTCTTTGAATAACTTTCTGAAGAAACTCGGAGGCAGCCATGATGTTGAGTTCACGATGGTGTCTTGTTCTTGGATGGTTGTGTTGTTCTCTCTGGCCGACGATCAGTGACGCCCAGGAGCCGTCACTGGCGATTATCTCCGTCAACAATGCTGCTCATTTGCAAAGAATCAGCACGTTGCCAAAACGAGCAAGTTTGATTCTGCGAGGACCAGAACGCGGTCAGCTGACATTGCTCGACTGGAACAGAAAAGTCGAAGTGGTTGATGAGTTATCTCTGACTTCAATTCCGGTATTGGCTGCAGAACGACGACCAATAGACATTGCCCTGTGTCCAGCGGGCGATTTTGTAGTTTGGACGGAACGGGATCAGACTTCGTATACCGTTGAATCATTCTCAGATCGCACTTCGATTCAGATTGAAGTCGGTGATGACCCCGGTCATGCAGCCGTCAGTCCGGACGGAAAACTGATTGCAATCGGCCAGACTCTTTGGGACCCGAAAACGGAAGGAGCCGGTAGTTCTCGAATGCGACTTTACGATAAATCCGGCACTGTCGTGCGAGAATTCGAATCGTGCGAACCAGGTGCATTAAGCCCCGTTTTTTCTCCTGATGGAAAAGTTCTGGCGGTCGGCAATCGAAATGGCGTTACGCGAATGTTTGAAATTTCCTCCGGCAAGCTTCTGCATGTTATGGATAAGGAAATGACTCACGCAATAGCGTTCAGTCCTGATGGGACAAAACTGGCGGCGGGCTATGTTGACGGGAGCGTCGCGCTGTGGAATGTCTCTACCGGGGAACTGCTAAACTCAAAACCCTCGGGCTGTAGAGAAGTCTTGTCGTTGGATTGGAGTCCACAGGGAGATGTTTTGGCCACGTGCGGGCATGACGGCAAAACGGTACTGTGGAACACCACGAATCTCGAAGAGCTTTGGAGTGTTGATATCGCTCGTGTCGTTCTTCAAGTCCGTTTCACGTCCGACGGGACTCGTCTGTTGAGTTCATCTGCGACGGACGCTTATGCGAAAGAAGGGCGAATGATTTCAGTTTGGACAGTTCCAGAAGCAGTTTCGAACTAGACCTGCATTCTTGGGGTGACTTTGAAGACGTTCGATTCGAATTCTTTGTGGAACGCACCGGCTTCTCGATTTAGTCATTGATCACTAGCATGCAGCGAGAAGTTCGTATCCACTTGGTTTGATCGGACCCGACCTCATGCGACATGTGATTCTGAGTTTTCTCTGTCTTGTCGCAGCCATTGCCTACATTCAGCGAGCAGCGTTGAGCGTTCCTGCATTAGAGGTGGCGAAAGACTTTGGGGTTCCCGAAGAGTCTCGTGCGACAGTCATGGGCTGGGTTCAATCTGTCTGGTATCTGGGTTATGCATTGCTTCAGATGCCAAGTGGCTGGCTGGCCGATCGCTACGGCAGCCGAATCACTTTGGCTGGCCTTTGTGTGCTCTGGTCGCTGCTTACGTTTCTGACCGGCTTGAGCTTTGGAATAGTATCACTGGCCGTCATCTGGTTTCTGATGGGAGCCGCGCAGGCTGGCGCTTTTCCTTGCGCCGCTAAAGCAATTGGCCAGACGTTTCCGGAATCGGAGCGTGCTCGTGCCTCAGGAATTCTGGCCGGCGGCATGCTCATCGGCGGCGCGATCGCTCCCGTGATCGCCGGAAATATGCTGGTAAAACTTGATCCCCTGGCGACATCGCTGCATGTGTACCGTTGGCAGTTGTTGCTGTGGCTGTTTGCAATCCCCGGAATCGTCTGGGCCGGCGTCTTTTTGATGTCCATCAAAGGCCAGTCGCTGCCTCTGGTTCGTCGCGAGAGCTCTGAAGCTACTGAAGGGAGTGGCGAAATCTGGGGACGACTTTTGACCAGTCCATCGCTGGCGCTGCTTTGTGCTCAACAATTCTTTCGAGCCGCCGCGATGGTGTTTTTTCTGACCTGGTTTCCGACGTTCCTGCAGGAAACTCGCGGAGTGTCGTTGAAAGAATCCGGGCTGCTGACAACGTACGCGGGCATTGGCGGAGTTGTGGGAAGCCTGCTGGGTGGAGTGATCTCTGACTGGTTGTTTCTGAAGACAGGAAACAGGAGGCTTAGTCGTCAGGGAATAGCGGTCGTCGGTATGGCCAGTTGTGCGGTACTAATTACTGTGTCAGGGTTCGTCGCCGATGTGAATGTCAGTATCGCGATCGTTGCTCTGGGTGTGTTCTGTGCGGCGTTTGGCGGAGTCAGTGGATACACCGTTGCCATCGAGTTTGGCGGCAAACGCGCGGGCACTGTCTTTAGTGCGATGAACATGTGTGGAAACATCGGTGCGACGCTCTTTCCAATCACAGCTGGCTGGTTGGTCGACGTTACGGGCAACTGGAATCAGATTCTCTATTTCTTCGCGATCATTATGGCGATTGACGCAGTTTGCTGGTCAGTCCTGAACCCCAAACGACCTCTCTTTGAATAAGCTCAAGTCATGACGTTTTCGAGTCAGAAATCAGTGACCCGTGTTGCAACTCCGCAGGCACTTGTTCGAGCGGCTATTGTTCGCTGCGACATTACTCCGCCGGTGGGAATCTACCATCGAATGTGGGGCGCGGCGTTGCATGATAAAGCGACGGGGATTCATCGTCCGCTGACGGCAACGTTGTTGTGGGTGGCTTCGAGAGAGGAATCCGGAGCGGATCAGCAGATTCTGATTTCCATGGATCATTGCATTCTCGACACTCCGGAGCTGGTGAGTATCCGAGATGCTGTGGCCGCGGTGACATCCGTGGCTGCGGAGCACATTCATGTGATGGTCACTCATACGCATGGTTCCGGCTGGATGTCTCGCAAGCGTAGTGAGTTCCCCGGCGGCGACTTGATCGGTCCGTATCTCGATAGCTTGTGCGATAAGCTTGCGAGCCTTGGTGCAGAAGCTCAGCCGAAGTTGCAGCCAGCTACGATCGTCTACGGAACAGGCCGATGTTCGCTGGCGGCTCATCGCGACTTCTATGATTCGGAACGAGGACATGCGGTTTGCGGATTCAATCCAGCCGGCTCAGCCGACGATACTGTTATCGTCGGGCGCATCGCGACCGAGAGTGGTCAGATGATCGGGACGATCATCAACTATGCTTGCCATCCGACAACTCTGGCATGGGACAACACACTGCTCAGTCCAGACTGGATCGGAGCCATGCGCGAAACGGTCGAGAACCAAGTCGGAGGACTCTGCTTCTTCATGCAGGGAGCTTCCGGCGACCTGGGGCCTCGTGAAGGCTTTGTTGGTGATACAGCCGTCGCTGATCGCAATGGCCGCGTTCTTGGATACTCTGTGCTCGCCGCGCTGGAACAGCTTGCTCCGGCAGGCACGGAATATGTCTACTCGGGGCCGACGTTGTCCGGGACGTGGATCGGAACGTGGAGGCATGTGCCCTGCTCCGATGCTGAAAAACAGAGCCATCAACAATGGGCGTGGTCAACGATCACGGCTGAACTGCCGTATCGCCATGATCTGCCGACGATTGCCGAGACGACCGCGAAACGAGAACACTGGTTCGCGGAGGAAGAGGGTGCTCGCGTTGCTGGCAATGTCGACCGCATCCGTGAATGTCGTGCTAATGGAGAACAGATGACTCGGCAGCTCACACGGCTGAATGCACTTGCGCCAGGGAAATCATGTCCTTTACCGGTGACTCTGGCATTTGTTGGCGATGCCATCTGGGTACTTGTTCCCGGAGAACTTTACCAGGTGTTTCAGCTTGTGCTTCGACGACGATTCGCGCCAAAGCCGGTGCTGGTTGCAACGCTCACCGGGGACTGGCAGCCTGGTTACATTCCGCCGGCGGCTTCGTTCGGGTATGGCATTTATCAGGAAGTCATTGCTGCGACTTCACCCGGCAGTCTTGAGTTGTTGATTGAAGACGTCTCGCGCGCAATCACCAGTCGTATGACTTCTGCTTCCTGAAGCCGGTCACATGAATCGTGCCGTCGTCGTGGAGTTCAAGCACAGAGGCTCCGCTGTTTTCGGGCCCGCTGCCTTCGACCATCGCAACCAGCGTGCAGTAATGGATGCCATCAATGTCTTTCAGATCGTTCTGGTGACTGTGCCCCTGGAACACAGCAAGCACACGGCCGGAGTCCTTCAGAGTGCTGCGTACTTCGACGCAGTTCCTGACGCCATGAGCGGTCGTGACATCCAATCGTTGATGAGCAAAAACGATCGTCGGGAGTTTTGTGGACTTCAGGTCTTCACGCAGCCATTCCAGCTCAGCCGGCGGAATGTTGGCGTCGTTCCATTTCGAGTTCTTTCGACCATAGGGAACGCCGTCATTGCGAAAGCATGAGTCGAGCACGATAAAGTGAAAACCGGCTCGATCGAATGAGTAATAGGATTCTTTCTGTCCGACTTCCTGCAGGAACTCGGTCTTGGTCAATGTGTCGACACAGTGATTGCCCAGAACATAATGTCGATCAGAGCTAAGTTTTGAGAACACACGATTGATCGTGCGGAGATAGTTGAGTTCTGTTTCAACACTGTCTGCCGCGTCGATCAGATCTCCTAGTTCCACGATAAAGTCAAGCCCGGACTTCTGGAACTCTTCGGCGGCCACATTCAGCTTTGGAATCGTCTCCCGATAGAATCGGCTTCCTGCCGCTGGTTTGTCAGCGTGATGCAAATCGGTAATGAGTCCAATTCGCAGTGAGATTGAAGGTAATGCATTCGCCGCGGTAATTGATTTCTGTAAGCCTAATCCTGAAGCGGCCGCAAGGACGAGAGTTCCGTTTGACAGAAACCTGCGGCGAGATTGATTTGAGAACGGGGATGTGTTCATGCGGTTTGCCGATCTCCAGGATTATCGTTCGGTTGGGCGCAACAACTCGATGCGGCAGTGAGCGAATGGTAGGCGCAGTGCGAAAGGTCAGTCGCTCACTTACGTTTGGTGTTCTGAATAGATAACACGCACAACACAAAAACGCTGCCGTGTTCTCGTGGGACGATTAGACCATCATCGCATATGGCAGATCAATTTCCCTGAGCGGCGCAAAAAGAAAAAAGGCCGATCGGATCAATCTGATGCCGATGGCCTTTTTCAGGGAGCGAGGTTTCTCAGGCACTCGCTCAAATTTGCGGGCTCGTTTCTCAGGCGAGCCCCCGTCTCTCTCAGAAATACGCAGCTTTCTCAAGGCTACGTTTTGGGCTCAAGGATCTCACTCCGAACCCAAGTCTCTCTCGAAAGAACATAGATAGCACGGCCCGTGCCAAAAGTGGTTTTTCAGGATTGAGGCACAGTTGAAAAACTGATCTCATCTCGTTGTAAGTTTATGTGATTAATCGGTTTACGTCGAAATGATGGATTCATTCAGTGTTTTGCTGAGGTGTTTTCGAGACAAGCAACAAGTCCCGATTTGCAATTCTTACAACGCCGGAGCATTGCAGCTTTTACAAATCTTACCCGCGATTGCATGTCTTTCGGCAACGATACTGGGGGTCTGGGTGGTTCTGGCAGATTCAGGGCAATTCATTTTGGCAATCCGAAAAGCCGGTTTGCCAGATGTGACCTGAATTAACGATGGGTTATAGTATTCGAACTCGAAAAGCGATTTGCGCTGTGTTTGAGAGGTGCTTTTTCGGGTCCGACATTAAGCGGAGTGTTCATCGTGCAGTTCCTGAATGACTCAAGTGTTCCCGAAAGTGTCCAGCGACGTGATTTCTTGCGGACCATGGCGGCGGCTTCGACGGCTGCTATGGCAGCGTCAGCTCCTCGCCAGTTGCGCGGAGAAGTCAATCTCAACGCGGTGCATCCGCGGCCAACGGCGGACGCCTGCATCCTGATTTGGATGGGTGGCGGCATGGCGGCTCCGGACACGTTTGACCCGAAACATTATGAACCGTTTCGAGTCGGCCTGCCCGTCAAAGACATGTTGAGTACTTTCCCGGCGATCGACACTGCAGTCAGTGGGCTCAAGATTTGTCGAGGACTGGAGCAGATCGCCTCTGTGATGGACCGAGCCACCTTGATTCGATCGGCTGTGCAGCCGGATCTGGGAAGTATCCTGCATTCTCGGCACCAATATCATTGGCACACAGGTTATGTTCCGCCGCAGACCGTTGCCTGTCCACATATCGGTTCCTGGATGGCTCGCATTTTGGGCCCTGTGAATCCTGTGATGCCGGCCTTCGTGAATGTGGGCCAACGACTGGAAGGAGTCGGGGAAAGTGAGGAGCTGAAGGCGTTCACGACGGCCGGATTCTTTGGATCAGAATTTGGCCCGATGAATCTTCCGTTTCCGGAAGATGCAGCTCAGTCTGTTCGTCCGCCCGGTAAAATGGACAGCGATCGATTCTCCAATAGAAACAAACTGTTCCGCCGACTCGTGGACCAGAGTCCTCAACGCGAATTCATGAGCGATTATCAACAGGAGTCGATGCTGAGGTCTCTTGACAATGCTTATCGATTGCTAAGTTCAAAAGATCGCGAAGCCTTCGACATCAGTCTTGAACCAGAAGAAAGCCGGAAGATCTATGACAACAGTCGCTTCGGCCGTGGCTGCTTGCTGGCTCGCCGACTTGTAGAAGCCGGAACTCGATTTGTCGAAGTCACTACTGAGTACGTTCCGTTTCTGCACTGGGATACTCACGCAAATGGGCATGAGACTTTGGCGCGCATGCATTCTGAAATGGATCAACCAATCGCCCAGTTGATCAGAGATCTGGAACTCCGAGGACTGTTGGATCGAACTCTGGTAATTATTGCTTCAGAGTTCAGTCGAGATGCGTTGATTGAAGGAGTGCCAGGCTCCAATGCGGCTGACCAGGCGACAGAGCGAGTCGAAGCCGTGCAGGAAATGAAACACTATGGCCTGCATCGCCACTTCACTGGCGGCACGAGTGTTGTGATGTTTGGCGGCGGGATGAAGCGTGGTTTCGTGTATGGCAAGACTGCTGATCAGCGGCCTTTGATTGCGGTTGAGAATCCTGTCTCCATCGCCGACCTGCATGCGACGATTATGACCGCGATGGGCATCAGTCCTCAGGCCGGATTCGATATTGAAGGCCGTCCGTTCTACGTGACTCAGGATGGCAAGGGCCAGGCGGTGAAGGAACTGTTCGCGTAAGTCGTGGTGAGAGGTTGACTGATATGAAATCTGCGTCTGCCGTTGAGCAAGTAAACATGCGACGATTCATAATGCCAGGATTTGCCCCGATACTTGTTCTCGCCGTCTTCGTAACTCAGCTCGAAGGTGTCTCCGCGCAGGATCAGGAGAATCCGGCTGAGTTCTCTGCTGAAGATCTCACGTTTTTCGAATCCAAAGTTCGACCGCTGCTGGTGGATCGCTGTTATGAATGTCACAGCGAGGCGAAGCAAAAGGGACAGCTTCGACTTGATGCCAGAGAATTGATTTTGGCCGGTGGCGAATCCGGAGCGGCGGTTGTGCCGAAGCATCCTGACGAGAGTTTGCTGTTACAGGCCGTTCGCTTTGAGTCCTTCGAAATGCCGCCTGGCGGTAAGCTTCCGGATGCTGAAATTGCAATCCTTGAGGAATGGATTCGTCGTGGTGCTCCGTGGCCAAAGTCTGACGGGAAGCCGCTTGTGGCGGCACACGGAGAAAAGGATTTCACGGACGACGATCGAGCGTGGTGGGCACTGCAGCCTCTGCAGGATTATGCCCCGCCGGAGATTGAGAGCGACGCGTGGAGTCGAAATGAGATCGATCGATTCATTTTGAAACAGATGACGACTCATCAGTTGACCCCAGCGCCGGAGGCTGATCGAGTGACCCTGATTCGTCGACTCTCTTTCGACTTGATCGGGCTGCCACCGACTCCTGCAGAAGTCGCCGAATTTGAGGCGGACTCTGATCCTCGTGCGTACGAGAAGCTGGTAGATCGATTGCTTGCGCGGCCTCAATACGGGGAACGATGGGCTCGGCATTGGCTTGATGTCGTCCGCTATGCCGACTCAGACGGTTATCGTATCGACCATTACCGCCCCGACTCGTGGCGATATCGTGATTACGTGATTCAGTCCCTGAACAGCGACAAGCCCTACGATCGATTCGTGCAGGAACAGTTGGCTGGAGATGAACTGTTTCCGGACAGCCCTGACGCATTGATTGCCACTGGATATCTTCGTCACTGGATCTATGAATACAACAACCGGGATGCTCGTGGTCAGTGGGATCTGATTCTGAATGAAGTCACCGACACAACCGGCGACGTGTTTCTGGGTGTGGGCCTGCAATGTGCCAAGTGTCATGATCATAAGTACGACCCGATTCTGCAGAAGGACTATTATCGCCTGCGTGCTTTCTTCGAAGCCATTCGGCCGGATGATAAACGAGTCGTGGCTTCTACCGCAGAGCAAAGCACCCATGCAGAACAATTGAAACAGTGGGAACAGGCGACTGCTGCGATTCGTGAACAGATTGCTGCGTTGGAAGCTCCGTACCGAGCCAAGGCGAAGCAGGATGCCATTGATAAATTTCCGGCCGACATTCAGGAACTTTTGAAGGCGGAGGATTCGAAGAGGACTCCGCATGAACAACAGGTTTTTGAAATCGCCTGGCGACAGGTCGACTATGAATACGATGGACTCGAGAATCGCATCAAAGGCGACGACAAAGAAAAGCTGCTGGCATTGCGACGAGAATTGGCGAAGCATGACAATTTGAAGCCAAAAGCTCTTCCTACCGCTCTTGTCGTGACCGATGTCTCTACTGAGGCACCAGTGACAAAGATCCCGAAGCGGAAGACAGAAGTCGGGCCGGGAATTCTGAGCATTCTGAATCCCGATGAAATGGAGATCCCTGCTCTGTCGCCCCAGCAAACGACCACCGGTCGGCGAGCAGCGCTGGCTCGGTGGGTGACTCAGCCGGATAATCCTCTTTCGACACGAGTGATCGTGAATCGGATCTGGCAGGGCCATTTTGGACGTGGGCTGGCTCAGAATGCCAGCGACTTTGGAACTCTGGGAGGACCTCCCACGCATCCGGAATTGCTTGATTGGTTGACGCTGAACTTTGTGCGCGGCGGCTGGAGCATGAAAAATCTCCATCGCCTTATTGTCACATCGGCCACCTATCGGCAGGCGGCCGAGCATCCTCAAATGGCGGAGTACCAGTTAAAGGATCCGTTGAATCGCGAATACTGGCGATTCTCAACTCGTCGGCTGGATGCGGAACAGATTCGTGATGCAATCCTCGCGGCTTCAGGCCAGTTGGATCTGACGGCTGGAGGTCCTGGAGTTCAGTCAGATGTTCCTCGACGCTCAATCTATATGCGTGTCATGAGGAATGAGCGAGATTCCTTGTTGGATGTGTTTGATCTGCCGTTGTTTTTCTCCAGCACGTCATCTCGCGACACAACGACATCCCCCGTGCAATCACTGTTGCTCTTTAACAGTCAGATCATGATGAACCATGGAGCGAGGTTTGCAGCGTCGTTGCTAAGCAAGCAGAGCGAAGCCTCATCATCGCAAACGACCGCTTCGCAAATCACCGCACTGTGGGAACGAGCTTTTGGACGTGAGCCTTCGGAATCAGAACTTCGCGATGCTGAACAATTTCTGCGTGAGCAGCAGCAGCGAATCGTGGCGGAGCGAGGCAAGATTGATACGGCTTCGATTCCGATTGGACGATTGCCCTATCGAGACGGTCAGGCTGTGATTGTGAATCCAGAAGACAAGCCGCTGAGGATGGCGATCGACTCCACAGATGCGATCAACACCACTGAGTTTACCATCGAAGCCTGTTTCCAGGTTCGGTCGATCTACGACACTGGCGCAGTGCGAACGATTGCGGCGAAGTGGAATGGAGACTCGAAACAAGTGGGTTGGATGTTGGGCGTCACCGGGAAAGGTTCGCGACGAAAACCGCAGACGCTGGTTATGCAACTCTTCGGGAAGTCACAGGATGGAAGCCTTAAAGAGGCGGCGTTGTTCTCAGATCAGAATATCGAGCTGAACACACCGTACTTTGTGGCCGTAACATTCAAACCCGCGACCACTGTTTCCGAATCCGGGGTTGTCACCTTTCATCTGAAGAACCTGGCGAATGCTGATGAGTTATTGAGTTCGGTTTCTGTTCCACACAATGTGATCGATGGTCTGCACAATGATCTGCCGCTGACGCTGGGATTCCGGCAGGGAGCGGCTCGAAAGCATTTTTGATGGATTGATCGACGATGTTCGCCTGTCGGCCACGGCTCTTGGAGTTGACCAGTTACTGCTCAATTCCGAAGGTCCCGGACCATCCACACTGGCCCTCTGGAAATTCGAACCGGTTCCGGGGCTGCTTGAAGACTCAAGCTCTCATTCACGTCGGCTGTCCCTCCTTCGCCAGGACTCATCGGCTGTGTCACCAGAGCAGGCTGCACTCGCCGACCTCTGCCACGTCATTCTGAACTCGAACGAGTTTCTGTACGTGAAGTGAATTGTGCATCTGCAAAAAAACGGAACATCAGGGCACAAGCTTCCGCTAGGGCTTGCCCCGGCGGAGCGCCAACTGGCAGCTACCCATCGAAACCTTCAAACATTGAAAACGAGATCAACGAAAGTATTGCCAGGATACCGATGAACAGAGTCAGCACAAGAATCACTAGCGCGGGCGCTTTGGGTAAACGTTGCAGATGTTGATCTCCTGATTGTTCCAGGAGATCACTTGCTTCCGTTGCATTCGGCTCCTCGTGGTTCGCTGTTGATTGAACTTGTTTCTTCCTGCGGTGAGACAAGTACATATACGTGAACAGTGCAATCTCGAAGGGAATCACGGCTCCGACGACTGCCTGGAAAAAGACAGGTCCCATTTCGGAAATTCGAAGCCAGAGTCCAGAAACCATGCCACATAGTCCGCCGATCATGGTTGGAACAATGATCGCCATCGCAACACGCCAGGACGGAACAATCTGATTCCAGTTCGCAACCCAGGCTTCCGAACCAAGAGCCCCATCCCGAGCTGGATCGTTGAACACCGTGATGAGATCAACGACTTCATCCGATTCTTCATCGTTTGATTCACTCTCAATGCTTTTTACGAGTTTCAATAGATCCTGCCGACGTGGCTCAAGGGTCTTTTGCACCGCGTATTGATTCAGCCAATAGACCAGCCCATAGATGACGAACACGAACACGGTCCAGAAGACCACGCCAAACGAAAGTTCCAGCCACGAGCTGGAGGTGTTCCAGGAAACATGCACAAAAAAGGCCATTATCGAAATACAAAACGGCAGCAAGTACCACCAAAAAACATTTCGTAACAACCAGATCTGATGTTCGACCTGAGTCAACGCTTCCTTCGCATAGAAATTAAGCGGTTCACCTGGTTCACTTGGTCTTTGAGGGTGCCGCTTGCGGTCCACCAGAATAAACCCGGCAATCCAAATCAGTGCTGGAACGGTCAGCCACCAGGTCCACGGCATTGCCTTCATCAGGCCCGTGTAGACCCAGTAAATCAGCAGCAACAGAGCGACACTCACCTCGCGAATATCACGCCTATTGATTGTCGATTGAAAGCCTTGATGAGATTTTTGCACGGCCTGTGCGAGCACCTCCCTGTCGATCGTGACTTTCGTCTGTCCCGCCGTCGATTTCCAGGCTTGTTTGTATCGGTCAAGTTCCATCGGATGCTCCGTTCATCAGTGTGCTCAGAGCCTTTTTCGCACGATTCAGTTTCACTCCGACATGGCTTTCCGAAATGCCCAGCACCTCGGCGATCTCCCGATAGTTCAGTTCATCCAAATACAACAGCACCAGTGCCGAGTCGGTCTTCGGCAACTGGTGAATCGCCTGGTAAAGCTGCTCCACCATCTCGTGTTGTTGAATCTGTTCGTCACTTTCGGGGACCTCCATCGCCAGATCGTGGAACTCAAGGAACGGTTGTTGTCGAGTTCGTCTGGGTCGGTCATTACGTTGCCAGTTCATGGCCGTGTGCAGCGCGACGCGATAGAACCAGGTCGCGGGGCTGGCGTTGCCGCTAAATCGGGGCATCGATTTCCACGCCTGCAGCAGAATCTCCTGAGCCAGATCCTGACATTCATCGCGGGTCAGCGTATAGGCGCGAGCCACCTTAATGACCGACGAGCTATGCTCCTCCAGCCATTTCGTGAATATCGCTTTGTGGTCTTCTTCAATCACTTATGGACCTTGCAAAGTGACCCAACTTGTTGCTGCAGTCGTATTGGTACCGCAAGGTGGCGATGGCTTACAGGAGAATTTGGATTGTGGGATGGAATGTCGGAAAACTCGATATCCCGCGAGAATTTGGCTCGCCGATTCGGTGATCTTCCTAAAGGACATGCGTGGTCGGTAAACGGCAACGGCTTCGTGCCGATGCGAACCGTACGACGAGCATCACTCTTGCCGCCTGGCGTCGCTCAGTCTTCGCGAAATGCGTTTCCTTCACGAACTACACATCCCAGAGCGGCTCGCGGGTATTGGCATGAAAGGCGTGCAGCACGATGGTTCCTGTCTCAGTGGCTGGCTTGATGAAACGAAAAGCGAATTCGGTTTAAGACGGCAAATTTCTGTGCGCCGCCTGAATCGACGGACAGCACAAGTCGCTCGTCTGGTTGCAGGGTGACAGGTTCGTCGAATCTCAGCACCAACGAGTGAGCTTCGGCATCTGCCGGCAGAGCAGGAACGATCCAACCGGTATCAGATAGAAAGTCGATGCAGTGGATTGTCAGGTCTTCCTCTGGATTCAGCAGAGAGATGCAACTGGAGAACTCATGTATCGTGGGTTTTCCTGTTTGCTTTTCTAATCTTGCTGTGACTTCGGACAGGATCAATTCCTCGCCACCGCGTCCAAGTTGGGGCCCTGAAGGAGAATCGACCGGAAAAAGTTCTAAACGCACTTCGTCAACCGTGGTTGGTTCGTCGAACGCGAAATAAGTGGTCACTTCTTGCCACGTCACGTTTCCTTCAAGTCGAACGCTGTGGTCGTCAAGGATGCTGAATGAACCACCAGAGACCTTAGTCTTCTGCGGACGACCCGGAATCCAACTTGCTGGCTTCTCTGTGTGATCGCCGCTGGTAACAGCTTTTTCGATCACCGCATTATTGTGCTTCTTCGACTTTGTCAGTTGTATGCTCCGCTGAATCACCTGTCCTGGATTCTGCTTCACATCATCGAGTAGTTCCGTCATTGACAGTTCAGCCGTTCCACCAGTGTGCTCAAAATGGAAGATCCCAATATCGGCATTCGGAGGAAACTCTGTTGTCACGATGCCTTGCACGTCAGATCGCAGTTCATGATCCTGAAGACAATCCAATTCATTCGGATAATGAAAAGTCAGTTTCGTTTTTTCGGCCGGAGTCCCATCGGGCAAAAAGACTCTTAGCTCAACGTTGGGCATTGGCTTCAGGCGAATATCGCGTCGGATCGGTTGACTTCGATCCAATTCATCGGGCAGCCGCAAGACCTTTGTCTCGTAGCCCAACGCGGAAATCCGAATTGTCTCGCGAGTGATCTGCGGCGAGATCGGGATGAAGTTGTGCTGTAATTGTGATCCGTCGACCAGTGCGAGCTGCCACCAACGGTTTGTTGCCGGATCCTGATAGAAAATCTCTGACCAGAAGACGATTTCGTTGGTCGCGTCATCAACGATGTTGAATTCCAAATCGACGTGAGGCGTCATGGTGAAGGTCACCGTCAAAATGCCATCCTTGATTTCGGTTTGCACGTTGGCTCGCGGCGGTTTTGCTTGAGTGCATTTGGTCATTGTGGTTGAAATGATTGCGTAGCATTCCGCGAGTCCATTGTTCGATGACGTGAGTTGCAGGCATCCGAAGCTGTTTGGGATCACTCCAAAATCGGCCACGCCCGAGTCGTCGGTTTGCTTGCTGACCCTCTCGAACTCCTGTTTTTGCGCGGCACGATGCGAGTTTCGATCGTAGAACAAAACGCCTGCACGGACCGGTTTCCCATCGGAGTCAATCGTCCTGACGATCAACCTCGGTAATTGGGGCTTGTCGGCTGGCTGACCCTCCAGGTTGACTTTGACGTGGTGATGGTCGTGATCATGAGGCAGAGTGAGCGTTTCCGTGTTACCTGCCCCAATTTCAATAAGAGTGTTCTTGCCACTTTCGCACTGGTAAACCGCTCTGTGTGCAAGCAGCCGATCACGCGATATGTGAAGCGCAATGCCTCCGAGCGGCGGAACGCGATCGAATGAAAAGTTTCCAGCCTTGTCAGTCGTAGTTCGGTGGGTCGTTGTCAATCTTGGCCCACCGCGACTGTACGACCAGGGCAATGTGTCGAAGTTCAATATGATCGTTTCGTCTGCCTGTGGCTTTCCAGCCAGCTTCAATGTCCCGGTGATTGACGCCCATTCTTGCAATGTGACTACACCGTTAGCTCGCAGCAGATCCTCATGGGAAACATTCGCTACGCCGCTTTCGTGGACGAGTAAAACGCGATAAGGCTCGGTACGCTTGGGCAATCCGAACGTACCATCCTGCATTGATTTTCTCACCCCTCCACTGTTATGCGGTTCCAACGCTAACGTGGCATCGAGATCGACCCATTGTCGCGGCGTGTGCGAAACAATGCTCACGCCAGAGACCGGCTTTCCATCCGGATCGAGCACCTTTCCGCGTACTGGCGGAACGATGATTGGTTTTGGCAGCACCTCATGGTCCTGCAGATAATTGCGTAAAAAGTCCGCCTCGTAGAGCCTGGAGATTTCCCAGGGCTCGACTTTCTCATCGGCACCACTCGTGGCGACAGACGCGCGATCGCCTGGCGTCCGTGAAGCCTCGACTTCACGCGCATCGGTCGCCCGTGGTTTCCGGTCCGTTTGGGCGATGGCAATCACTGCCATGCCAACGAAAAACGCAGGAAGCATAAACGCAGCAAGCGCGTTCCGAGTCACGGAAACTCGTGGCGAGTCGGCTTCACCCAGAAGACGCCGAATTCGATAACTGAGCTGCGAGCCATCACCACCGTCCGCGGCGAGAGACTCCAATTGCGATGCAATGTTCAAGCCACGCTGTTTGGCACACTGTTCGGCCATGCGTAACAGCGCTGCAGCGTATTCGAATCGTCGAGTCCCCGCCGCCATGTCGTCGCAGCAGTTTTCGCGTTCCATGCTGATTCGGCGACTCATCCACCAGGTCACTGGATGGAAGAACAGGAACGCCTCGACGATCCGCTGCAGCAGGTTCACGACCAAATCGTAACGGCGTATGTGAGCCATTTCGTGACGGAGGATCGCCGCCAACTGATGCGGATCGAGACCGCACAACAACGCCGGTGGAAACAAGATCATCGGCTTGATGATTCCGACAACCACCGGCACGGAGACTCGCTCGCAGAGTGATACGACGGGAAGTTGTCTTAATCCGAGCCGCGATGTTTGTTCGGCAATAATCTTCACGAGATTCGAATCCGTAATCGGTTGAAGCGTTCGCCTCAACCGCGTACTGCTGACAATCGACATTCCGAATCGTGCCAGCATCAAGCCGACACCCATTGTATAGGCAACCAGCAGGTATGGGGCGAATACCTCGAACCTTTCGTGCCACCGTTCTTCGTGGGCGGCAGACCTGCTTCCGGCATTCGTTGCGTCGGCTGGTATCTCGGCCGCTGGTAACACCGGGACCTTCATGCTGTTGAGTGTTGTCGACGGCTCGGCCTGAAAGATGGCTGGAGATATGTTGGACTCCGGCGAATTCTTTGCAGTTAACACGATTGGTCCACGTGAATGATGAACCCATGCGAATGTGGTGATCACGCAGATCGGTAAAGAGAAGAAGGCATTGCAGGCGATCGCGTAACGAATGGCGGCGGAATGGCCAGCCCTCCGGTGTTGCATCGAAGGACCGGGAGGCCCGCGTCCTGTCGCTGATGGCCTTCAATGCCTGCTCACCGATAACAAGCAAGAAGGTAACACAGAACGCCTGCCACAAAAAATGGCCGAACGTGATTATCACTTGCAGCGAGAATTCAAACCAATCGATTGAGAAGCGACTCATAGCCTGGCCTCCCGCATCTTCTTGTTCAGCAACTTGCGAAGGCCGGCGAGTTCATCTTCGTCGAGCTCCTTCACATCAAACAGGCTCAGCATCACTGATTCAGCGGAGCCGTCGAAAACTCGTTCGACCAGGTCGCCCAACATCCCGCGCGAAACATCCTCGCGTTTGATCAACGGCGTGAACCGAAACGCTTTGCCCTGTAGCGGATCGAGTTTTTCGATCTGCCCCTTGTCGACCATCGTGCCCAGCATGGTGATCACGGTCGTATGTGCCAGAACGCGTCCAACGGCAGCTAACGCGTCCCGCACATCTCGAACCGTCATCGGCTCGGCATCCCACAATACCTTCAGGATCTGCAGCTCCAACTCCGTTGGATACTCCGAATTCGGTCTCGCCATGATCCGCCCTTTTTTTGAATCTCTAGTTAACTAGAGGTTAAGGGGGCAGGTCATTGGTGGTCAAGTGATTCTCTAGAGAAATAGAGATACACTGATTAGCTCCCCCCGCCAGGACTCGTTGGCGCCGCCGGGGCAGGCCCGAATCGGAGGCCTGTAGAGCCGAGGAAGTGGAATCGATGACCTGAAGCGAGCTGTAGCGGCCACTTGTTTCCTCCGCCGAGGCAAGCTCGACGGAAGATCGCCGATCGGCATGGACTGCCTCCGTTCGGGCTCGCCCTGACGGAACAATACTGGCCAGTTCCAAATCGTAAGGCCTGAGATCACTCTTTTGGCGCCCGGGCTGACCCGGGGTGAGTCAGAATGACTGCGCAAAATTCCCAATATGCTGAGCGGGAAGGTGGCCTGGGGATTGTTGAGGGAGTTTCCTGATCGCCTGTCGTGGGTTCCTTGACCGGGAAAACTGGCTTCTCAATAATCCGGCCCCTCATTGGGACGTCGTCCGATGTCCCTGCCGCATCAACACTTTCCTCGCGGGGCTCTGCCAAAATGAAGCCGGAAGAACTGAATGAATTTCGGAAGATGCTCAAACTTCTGCAGGCACGTCTGCGAGGAGACGTCGAGCAGCTTCAGGAAGAGGCGTTTTCCGGTTCCGAAGCGGGAAATGAGTCCCGATCGTCCAATCACATGGCAGAAATGGGCTCCGACGCCTGGGATCTGGAGTTTTCTCTGCAGCTTGTGGAGAGCGATCAGGGTGTTCTGGAAGAGATCTCGCACGCTTTGAAAAAGTTTGATAATGGTACTTACGGACTTTGCGAAGCCTGCACCGAGCAGGGTAAACCGGAAGCAAAGGCACGTATCCCCAAGGCTCGCCTGCAGGCGATTCCTCACGCTCGGAATTGTGTCGAGTGTGAAAGGATCAAGGAAAAAGGTCGCTAATGACTGCTTATCCACGGACTCGGATTGGTGTCTATGCTGTTCTGACATCCGTGGCACTTGCGACGGATTTGATCAGCAAGTCTGTGGTGTTCAATCGGCTTGGCGGAGTCTTCCAGGGCACAGGCTGGCTGGTCGATGGCTGGCTTAAGTTTGAGCTTCATACCAGCCTCAATGCCGGCGCCCTCTGGGGCATGGGGCAGGGTTTTGCCTCGGGGTTCGCATTGTTGAGCGTGGTGGCCGTTGTCGGGATTGTCTATTGGTTGTTCTTTCGAGGTGCTGCGGCCAGTCTGTGGTTGACGATTGCACTCGCGATGGTTTCGGGGGGAGCCCTTGGAAACTGTTACGATCGACTTGGACTGCATGGGGAACATTTCCCGAATGATCCCGAACCAGCGCTGGCCGTGCGTGACTTCCTGCGTTTCCGATTCGGGACGTATGACTATCCCATCTTCAACATTGCCGACTCGTTCCTTGTCGCCGGTGCGATCATGTTGATGATTCAGTCTGTCAAGCAGGAAGAGAATTCCGTGGCGAACGAATCAACGGCATCGGCATAGCGGAATTGTTTGTTCGTTCGCGTTCCGAACGTTCGTAGCGTCGACTTCAGTCGACGTTGCATGTCCCCTTTCGAATGGCTCATTGCGTCTCCACGATTGCCCACGGCATTGCCATTCTTTAACGATCCGGTGCAGCAACAGCGATTTATGGCTCGATTGGCCTCTTTCGAATTCTCAGTGATGCTCTTCCGTCAATTCCACCTCTGACTGCCCTGCCCCGACGACTGACTCCGCCGCCTTCAGGCCGAACAGCCAGAACAATGCGGGATGCACAAAGAAGTCCAACAACGTTGAACTGATCACACCGCCCAGAATGACGGTCGCCACGGGATACAAGATTTCTTTGCCTGGCTGATCTGCAGCAAGGACCAGCGGGATCAATCCAATGCCCGCCGTCAGAGCCGTCATCAACACCGGAGCCAGCCGTTCCAGACCTGCACGGACAATCATCTCTTTGGTCCACTGTTCGCCTTCACCGCGCAGATGCAGGTAATGGTTCAGCAGCAGAATTCCGTTTCGAAGCGCGATGCCCGCCAGGCAAATAAAGCCAACGCGGCGATGGTCAAGTCCTGATGGGTTAACACCAGAGCCGCCACGGATCCGATAAAAGCCATAGGCAGAGCCGCCATGACCTGCAACGTGTGACCGATCGAAACATCACGAACGAACAGAACCAGGAGGCAGCAGCATCGCAACGAGAAACAGGGTCCCAGCATGCGAGACGCCTTTTGCTGGCTCTCGAACTGTCCGGCGAATTCGTCTGGCCTTTGCGGCAGAGTTGATTGCAGATCTTTTAGTTTTATCTGAATCTCCTGCGACGTCCACGAGTCCTCGATCTGCAACATTGCATTGAACCACGATTCTGCGGCGGACTTTTTCTCGGTTGATCGTATTTGGGCCACCAGTTCATAGATTCAGACCACGGCTGAAACGGCACCTGGCCGCCTTCTGAATCGATTGCGAGGCGTCGCAGAGTATCCAGGTTCTCGGGCGTCTTTCTTCACGGCGCAGGACGAGATCAAGAACGCTGGCCCTGAAGGATCTCCGAGATACTATGTCCGTTCATTGCGGTTTCAATGAATTCGTTCACATCAGCGGCGTTCAATCCATATTGAGCAGGCGATCTCGATCAGTTCAATCCGCAATTGAGGCACCGTTGTCATTGTTCAACGATCAGATCTTTGACACCCGGTACTGCTGAAATCACGCAGCGACTTCATCTGCTTTGCGTCATGATCTCCAGGTCGTCACCGAAAATCTTGATCGATTTGGGCTTTGACACCGGACAGCATATGCACGAGATCAGATGAGAGATCGGTTGTTCGACAGCCGTAATACCTGGAATATCAGCCATGGCTTCGCGCAATTCCTCCAGTTGTTCTTCACGATTCCGCGATGACAGAGGATCCATTTCCAGAATATATTCGCTGGCACTGACAGGTTCGGCATGTTCATCCAGTTCCGCGCGGCCGGTTCTCCGCACCATGGAAACCACGTCAGAAATTGCCTTCAGTCGTTCTTCGACGGTGTGATTGATTTCGTTGCTTGTAGCCAGTGACGTTCCTGGCGGCAACAAGACATTGAGTTGAACGGCCCCTTCATTGAATGCCGGCAGGAAGTCTCGATCGAGTCTCACCACGAATAATCCGGCCACTGCGACTGCAATCACGACTATGGCCAGGTTGAGGCGCGGGAAGGCGAGACTAAACCGAATGACTTTGTCGGCGATCCACTTCAGACGTCGGAGCAGTGGACCATCTTTCTCGGCATGGCCGCCAGATGTTCTTCCCAGTAGCCAGTAGGAAAGAATCGGAGTCACGGTCAGAGATACGATCAGAGAAGAAAAGATGGAGACCACATAAGCGACTCCCAGCGGAGTAAACAGACGACCTTCCATGCCTTCCAGGGCAAACAGCGGGATGAAGACGAGGCACACGATCAAAGTGCTGAACACGATCGAGTTTCTGACTTCGGTACTTGCACGATACACGACCAGCAGGGGTGGTAACGGCGATGAGGATTCACGATTCTCTTTGAGTCGGCGGAAGATGTTTTCGACGTCTACAATGGCGTCGTCAACAAGTTCTCCGATAGCAACGGCAAGGCCTCCCAGCGTCATTGTGTTGATCGACATTCCTGTGATTTTGAACACGATGACAGTCATCACGAGCGAGAGAGGAATCGCCGTGAGAGAAATAAATGTCGTGCGGAAATTCATTAGAAACAAGAAAAGAATAATGACCACCAGAATTCCGCCGTCTCGCAGCGCTTCAATGACGTTGTGAATCGCTCGATCGATGAACGATTCCTGCGAATACATGGGTTCGATCTGGTAGTCATCAGGCAGCGAGGCTTTTAGTTCCTGAATGGCAGCCATGATGTTCTTTGTGATTTCGCGAGTATCCGCGCCCGGCTGTTTGCTGATCGTCATCACAACAGACGGACCACCTTCAAAGCGGCCGAGTTCACCAGTGGTGGAATCGTTTGGTAAGCGGCGATATGCACTGCTGTCACCACGTTTTGATTGAGCCGCTTCGGTGACGCGAGCCACCTGAGCTAGCGCAACAGGTCGACCATCACGAATGGTGATGACGACCTTTTGAAGATCCTCAACAGTCTGGATTCTTCCGAGGCCGCGCACGAGCAGTTCATTGGGGCCCTGTTGGTCAAGATAACCTCCCGTAGCATTTTCATTGCTGCGTTGCAGCGCTTCGCGGATTTGTCCCAACGTCACGCCGTAATGTTGCAGAGACGATGGTTCCACTAAGACATGCGAAACTGCTGGCCACCTCCACTATAGCAGTGAAAATCTGGGCGTCAGGAGGAATGAACAACAGCAGCCGTTGACCGATGACCCAGTCCGCCTGAGGACCGAAGTTCCTCGGATCTGTTTTGCTGTCGGCTCCACGCACCGGGGACCAGAATCCTTCCGCTGAATCGAGATTGGCATTGGAACGGCGGCGGCACAGGAAGCATTCTGTCGCGCTGACTGCCAGTCGTTCGTTCACAATCTGGCGGTCGACTGTAAAAATATCGAAGCCAAATTCCGGTGATAACTGCAGGCCGATTCCGGATGTGCTGGTGACCTGAACGCCCTGCTGGCATTCAATGCCTCTCAGGAAAGTAATGCAGGTTCCGCCACTCAGGTGCGATGGTGCTCGGCCATGACCGACGCGGGCGATCCGGAGATCGAAACACATCGATTGGCATCTTGACGGCTGCTGATCCTGTAGCCAGCGGAAGATGCGGAAATCGCTATGTTGAGCAATCGTGGTATGCTGGAAATCGGATGATGGCGTTAACATGAATTACAACCGTTTAATGTGATTCGTTGAACAGGGGTGGAATGGGGTGCGAAGGCTGACCACAGGTGAAGGAAGCCCACTGATCGTTTAATGATTGTGGCCCGCGTGTGGATCGATCCCGCCACCGGCCTGTACGACAGCCGCCATCTGGTGGGCGGGCGATATGCGGGAATATTCCCTGCTCATCGTTGGCGAGAACACGGACGATTGATCCTTATGAATCCATGGAGCCGGGATTCAGATCGGTGGTCTCGTTCTGTTGGAAGACAAACGATATCTTCACGAGCCACGCATCGACGGCACGACAATCTGATCCTTCCTCCTGGCTTGGGAATCATCAACCCGCAGGCGTTGCCGGTTTGTATTTCACCGCGAGGATAAAACGATTTCTTCCCCAATCTTTTGATCTCGAATGATTTCGTTCTCGGAATCAAACAAAGAACTTCAGAGTGCGAGCACCATCGATCTGGCGCCGTCAAGGAGAATCGGTAAATTGTTCACCGTAGTCGTCTGAGAACAATTTGCAGGCTTTCCAGCCGTTGGTATCCAGCGCCTGATCGCATCGGCATCCTGCTCAAATGCACGGCCTTCGATACAATCGGCTGTAATCGCCAGCGAACATAGCTTTCCACCCTGTTCAATAAGGCCAGTATGCCGTCCATCCAGTTCGATGATCAATGGAACCCACTGCGACCGAGTCGACAGGCTGATGGGCTTCAGAGTTCTTGAATCTGCTTGTTTTCAGGAGCGAGTGACGACATAGTTCGCTCAGAAGCTTTCATACTTCGATCGAAGCCTGTGGTTCCGACAATCGCGAAGTCTCAACGCTTCTCGCTGTGCTCCCAGCAGAACGCCAGTTTTTCTTTTGCGTACTGGTGTTCAGTGATACGGAACGTAGCGGAATCACGCCGCTGTCGACGCCGGCCACAAAGTCGTTGGTTCTCTCTCTTCAACATCAGGATTGCTGCCAGTGCTCGCACAAACTCAGGCCAGGCAGGCGGAATTTCTTCAATGTGTCAATCTGATTTGGCGGTAAAGACTGGTTCCAGCAGATCCCGGAACTGCGGTCTATTGGCGACAACGCCGGTCGATAGGGTGGAGACCGACACGGTGCGTCAGGACGCTCAACAATGCTACCGGCACCGGAGATCGTTCGATAAGTATGTGGCGGTCGTACGTTGGCTTGGCTTCGGCCATCAGCCCAAGGATTCTTCATCGCTTAGGCCGACGGATTCCGGCTGACTCCGCACCAGCGTATGACCTGATCTTCGCGGGCTGCGTGATCATGATCATGGCCATCGTCGCGTGATCTCTTTAATTTGTCGCAGACTTCCCACATTCGGTCAGGCGTGGCGTTCAGTGAAGTCCACCAGAGGTTGCGTGGGCATATTTGCCCGCCGTAAAGACCGGTATCAGAATCTGAACTGGTTGACGGTCGATTTACGAGCGAAGTATTATCAGCGGAAATTCGCGCGTGATCAAACAGGTTTGAGTCAGTCATGCATGACACCAGTTGCTGTGCAACGATACCTACTACTGAGGATTATTGGCGAGATGTCAGGGCTCTGTAAAGGGCAACGGACGCGAAGTCGTCTGCACGAACAATGAATCTGATGTCGTACGCATGTCGATCGCGGCGTCAGCGCAGGTGCTGGAATCGGCGACGGCCACCTGAAATCGTTGAGCACGCTGTCATCGTTCGCCAGACCTGAATACGCGCAAATTCGGGCGTAGTGTTGGCGGAAGACTCGGACGAAGGCCAGTCTAATTTCACCATGGTGGCACACGCATCAGCTTCCTGGGCATCGCCGTCAGAGGACGCATTCCGGTGTGGTGCTACAATGGCAGCAGCGGCAAAATGAAGCGGCAGTCTGTGTGATCGCATTCCGAGGAATGCTGGTCGTGCGACGATGGGAGTCTCAGATCAGATCATCGTGGTGTGAGTGGCCAGGGGCATGAGAATGCCCGCAGTGTGTCGGCTGTTTGTTCTCTGAATGCTCGACACAACGAAGCTCATTATTAATGGTGATGCAACCGCATTAAGCAGGCGCTGTGCTGCAGCATCGTCAATGGCGTCAACATCGGCGGCAGGGACACTCCAGGAGTGGGCTGAGCGATGGTCTGGAGATGAATCAAAGAACACCGCGCGTGATCAGCAATTGATGCAACTCTACATCGCATAGATCAGGCGATATGAAGATGTTGCTTTTGCTCAACTGCGGTTTTATTACTGATCGAGTTTCCCCAAGCGTCCCAACTGGAGATTAAGGTTGTCCAACGGCACTTTGAAGTCGTTGAAGTGCGCTTGAGTCGCTCGAAAGACTGCTGGAGGAATCTGAAAGAGGATACTCACAAAGATCAACTACGACGACCTTAAAGCCAGCGTCGGCCACGCAAAACCGGCGGTTGATTCCGTCTGGAGTGAATTCAAAAGGAAGAACCTGGGCTGGTCTTTGGGAAGTTTCTGTGCCAAAGTCGCCAGTTCCTCCTTCGCCGCTGATGTCAGTTCCTGAGATTCATCCCAATAAACATATTGGAACTCCCAACTCAGTTTGCTGGTCAAATAATGGTAGTGGGGACTGTCGCCGATGATCGTGATTTTCTGAGCGGATGTCTTTGCGGAAATCTCTGTCGCGAGTGTCTGTGTTTTCGCAAGCTGTGTCTTGATCTCTGTTAAGGCTATGTTGATCTGCTCAGACGCTTCCGGCTGCAACTCTACAAAGAGATCCGCAACTTTTGTGCATTGCGATTCGGCGAGTTCCGGGTCCAGCCAGGTTGCCCAGACTGTTCCGGGGTGAGCATGTTTACCCTCCGGGCCGTGCTGGTGAGTGATCGCGTCCGGGATACGGATGAACCGAGAATAGTAGCCAACGGCCGTATCCTTCAGGCGTGAGCCGGGCAGTGAGACTCGATCCTTCCACGGTTCATATCCCGCGCCACTGATCAGAATCAGGTCGGCATTCTGGAGACGCTTCACATCCTCCTTCTGTGGCTTCCAGTTGCGAGACGCGATGCTATTCGGAGTGATCTTGTGCACTTCGATGTAGTTACCAGCGAGTAAGCCAGCCACCTCGAAAAGTGGCTGACTTGTGACCACGACCACTGGCTTCTTGTCGGCCGTGGGATTGCTCGATCTGTCAGTCGATGAGCTGTCTGTCACCTCGCCGCATCCACAGATGAGCAGGCAGGCCGTCAGAATGAAGCCACAAGTACGCATCGTTGATTCCATCAGTCTGTTGATTTGGCCGCCGATTCATTCGTAGTGCTGGCTTCAGCCAGCAATCTACGGCGACCAGTTGTGCCGGTGCCGACAAAAGTCAGCACAAGCCATCAAATCAACGCGTCACTATCATGGTTTACTTCAGGTTCTTCGCCAGCAGTTCTGCAATCTGAACGGCATTCGTCGCCGCACCTTTGCGAAGATTGTCTGAGACGCACCAGAACGTGATGGCATTCGGATTCGATATGTCCTTGCGAATACGGCCAATGAAGACTTCATCGCTGCCATCACAGGTGGAAGGCATCGGATACTGGCTGTTAGCCGGATCATCGACGACGGTAATGCCAGGTGTTGCCGCGAAGAGCCGTCGAGCTTCTTCTACGGAGACAGGACGTTCCGTTTCAACGTTGACAGTTTCGCTGTGACAGTTGGAAACCGGAATTCGAATACAGGTGGCGCAGACCTGAATGGATTCATCACCCAGGATCTTGCGAGTTTCGTAAACCATCTTCAGCTCTTCGCTCGTGTAACCTTCTTCTTTGAAGCTGCCAATCTGAGGAATCGCGTTGAAAGCGATTGGGAACTTGAAGACCTGATACTGGTAGTCTTTACCTTCCAGATGTGCGCGGGAGCCATCGATAAGATCGGCTGTGCCCTGAAGGCCTGCTCCGCTGGTCGCCTGGTAGGTGCTGACGATCACGCGACGCACTTTTGCCGCATCATGAAGTGGCTTCAGAGCCAGTACCATCTGCGTCGTTGAGCAATTCGGGCTGGCGATGATACCTTTGGCGTTCAGTGCGGCTTCAGGGTTGATCTCCGGAACAACCAGAGCCACGTCGGGCTTCATACGCCAGAAGCCGGATTCGTCGATGACCTTGCAACCCGCTTTG
>JAXMBU010000058.1:0-43724 GCA_046349735.1 Planctomycetaceae bacterium | reverse complement strand
GGCCATCTTCGATGTGACATACGAAATCAGTTTTCGACTGCCACTTCTGGCCGCTTTGTTGCTGGAGAAACGTGGCACCAGGTGTCGTGACCTGAAAAAGCACGTCAAGAAACTATACAATGAACGATCCAAGGCTGTGCACGGTGGTGAGATCTCTCAGGACACTCTGAAGCTGCATGTGGCTAGTGTCAGAGCACTGCTGGCTCGGCTTCTTACAAAGATCATTCAGAACGGCAATCTTCCCTCCAGCGAAGATTTTGATGATCTGACCGTCATGGCCGATTCCACGGGGATTGTTCCGGACTCAACCTGAGTCTCGTGGTTACTGAATCCCCATCGACTCTTGGAAACAACATCACCAACCCGCGAATCTCTCAGAACGTTTGAACAGGAAAGAAGATGTCCACAGACCCATCAAAAGAAGATCAACGTCGACTATTCACGACTCAGTGGGCTCTGGATGTCATGAAGAAGCTTGGTGCCGCAGACACTCATCTCGAAGCCGCATCGACTTACGATCCCTGCTGCGGATCCGGTGGATTTCTGAATATTGCCGCCACAGATCGCATCGATCAAATCGCTGATATCGTCATCGGCAACCCGCCTTTCAGTGTTGGATGACCGCTCGCAGCGTTCGTTCGAAATTCATTGTCACTCGTTCATCGTCACAGCATTCAGAACTCAAAGTCAGTCTATTCCTATGGCCAATCACAGCGAAGTTGTTTCCTTCATCTGGGGTGTCGCGGACCTGATCCGTGACTCGTTCCGACGCGGACATTACCAGGACGTCATTTTGCCGTTCACTGTTCTTCGACGTATTGACCTCGTCCTTGCACCGACAAAGGCCAAGGTGCTACAGACCTTCAATAAGCTGAATGGAAAGCTCGATAACCTCAATCCTCAGCTCTGTAAGGCATCGGGTTTTGCGTTTTATAACACGTCGAAGTTCAGCTTCGAAGAATTGCTCAGTGAGCCAATGCAGTTGGCAGCAAATCTGCGAGCTTACATCAATGGCTTTTCGGACAACATGCGTGAGGTCGTCGAGAAGTTTGACTTCGAAAGCACCATCACCAAGCTGGAATCAGCCAACCTGCTGTTTCGAGTTGTCGAACGCTTCGCCGACCGATCAAAACTCGACCTGCGGCCAGAGTCCATTTCCAATCATGAAATGGGATATGTCTTTGAAGAATTGGTTCGTAAGTTCAACGAAGCCCTCGACGAAAACCCCGGTGAACACTTTACCCCGCGTGAAGTGATTCGCCTGATGGCCCAATTGATGACCTTCCATGACGTGAAAGAACTCAAGAAAGGCAAAGTCATTCGCACGGTCTATGACCCGTGTTGCGGATCTGGCGGCATGTTGACGATCGGTAAGGAACAGATTCTCAGCATCAATGAAGCTGCTGACGTTCATCTGTTCGGCCAGGAAGTGAATCCGCAGACATTTGCGATGTGCAAGTCAGACTTGTACATGAAGAGCGAAGATGGCCGCGATGCCGACAACATTGTTTTCGGAAGCACGCTGTCCCGCGATGGTCATGCTGACCGCACGTTCGACTACCTGCTGGCCAATCCTCCTTACGGAAAAGACTGGAATCTCGATCAGGACGAAATTCGCAGAGAAGCGGCTCGGGCCAACCGCAATCGATTCGTAGCTGGTTTGCCCAGAATCAGCGACGGTCAGTTGTTGTTTCTGCAGCACATGCTTGGTCGCATGCACAATCCCAGCGAAGGCACCAGTCGCGTCAGCATCATCATGAATGGCTCGCCGCTGTTCACTGGGGACGCTGGCTCAGGCGAGAGCGAGATTCGGCGTTGGATTTTGGAGAACGACTACCTTGAAACGCTGATCGCTCTTCCACAACAGCTCTTCTACAACACTGGTATCAGTACCTACGTCTGGATCCTGAGCAACAATAAGCCTGAGGATCGCCAAGGCAAAGTCCAGTTGATCGATGCGTCAGAGGCGTGGTTGCTGCGACAAAAGAGTCTCGGAGCCAAACGGCGTGATATTCCGGACGGGGTCGAACGCAAAGAAAATTATTTGCCGTACATCGTCGATCTTTTCATGCAGTTCAAAGACGCAGAGATCACCATTCCTGCCGATGAACCGGAACCCAAAGTTCTTCGCAGCAAGATATTTCCATCGACCGCCTTTGGGTTTCGAAAGGTCACAATCGAACGTCCCTTGCGACTGAATTTTCAGGCCACTCCAGAACGAATCGCTCGAATCGAAGATGCCACATCGTTCAAGAACCTGGCAACAAGTCGAAAGCGAGACGACGCCGAGCGAGCGGCTGAGATTTCGGCCGGCGAAGAAGTACAGGCTTCCATTCGCAAAGTGCTGAAGAAACTCCCCAAAGAGATGCATCAGAATCGCAGCGAATTCATGACACTGCTCGACGATGCCTTCCGAAAGGCAGGTGTCAGGATCTCCATCACAGTTCGCCGAGCCATTCTGGATGCCCTGAGCGAACGAGATCTCGATGCCCCCATCTGCGTTGACGGCGACGGCAAGCCAGAAGCCGATACGTCCCTGCGTGATACCGAAAGTGTGCCGCTGAACTATCTTGATGAGGAAAACGTTCCGGCAGAGAAAAAGGTTCAGGCATTCTTTGAGCGAGAAGTGCAGCCTCACGTGCCCGATGCCTGGGTGAATGAATCGGTGTGCGACGAGAAGGATAAAGACGTTGGCATTGTGGGGTACGAGATCAATTTCAACCGGTACTTCTACCGCTATCAACCTCCTCGTCAATTGGAAGCGATTGAGGCTGACATCAAGGCGGTTGAGCAGGACATTCTGCGATTACTGCAAGAGGTGACGGAATGAGTGAAATGAAACTCGACGCAAAAAGAACCAAACAATGGAAGCGATATCCTCGATACTCGACAACGAATCTCGAATGGTTGGCTGAGGTTCCGGCACATTGGGCGGTGAAGCGACTCAAGTGGAGCGTCAAGTCATGTCAAAACGGATTTTGGGGTGATGATCCGGTTGGCGACGAAGATGACATTGGTTGTGTTCGAGTTGCTGACTTCGATCGGGACACTTTCGTTGTCACCGACGATGTTGAACTGACGAAGCGGTCAGTGCCAAAAAGCAAACGGAGCGGGAGAGTCTTGGAACGAGGGGACTTGCTCCTAGAAAAATCCGGTGGTGGAGATCTGCAGCCAGTTGGAGCCTTAGTGCTTTTCGATTCTGACGCGGCTGCTGTATGTTCGAACTTCATTGCTCGAGTGACGGTTGCTGATGGATATTCGCCATCTTTCCTTCGTTACCTCCACGCTGGGTTATACGCAGCTCGAGTAAACACAAGGTCTATGAAGCAGAGTACGGGAATACAGAATCTGGACTCTGACCAGTATTTTTGCGAGCAGGTCGCACACCCACCGTTGGCCGAACAGCGGGCGATTGCGGCGTTTCTGGATCGGGAGACGGCTCGGATCGACGCATTGATCGAACGCAAGGAGCGGCTGATCAAGCTTCTGGAAGAAAAACGCCAAGCTGTCATTAGTCACGTGGTATGTCGTGGGTTGAATAGGAAAGCTTCATTACAGAATTCCGGTATCCCGTGGATGGGGCAGATTCCTAGTCATTGGCGGGTGCTGCCCTTGAAGCGGATAGCCAGTCGTGTCGAGGTCGGGATTGCAGAAGCGGCAACTCATGCATATCGAGAGTCCGGAGTCCCCATCATTCGCTCAACGAATATTCGACGAAACTACCTTGATACGAGCGATATGCTGTACATCGACCCAGCGTTTGCGCAACAGAATCGAAGCAAGTTTTTGCGAGCGTCGGATTTACCATCCTGTACCGCGCAAACCTGGGATGACCGCAGTGGAAGTTCCCAAAGACTACGACATGTCGCAGTGTTTTACTCTGCTCATCGCAACACTGCACTCCGCACAACTCAAACTTCTTTGCTATTGGATGAACTCTCAGCTGGCAACAATTTACCATTTTGAGGTCGAAGGCTGGGGAGCTGGACAGCACAATTTGGAGTGTTCCTGTCATCCAGTCGATGCCTGTGCCAATACCGCCGCCATGAAGAACAAGATGAGATAGTTGCCTATATTCGCCGCGTCACCGAGAAAATGGAGGAAGCAGGCAGGCGAATTCGCGAGGGTATTACGGCGACTACATGAGTACCGCACGGCCCTGGATTTCGGCGGCCGCGTTACTGGGCGAAATCGACGTTCGAGGTGCTTGAAAGTACACGCATGACTCGACCTATCTCTGAGCAAGCCCTCGAAGACGCTATTCCGTTCGTGAGTTGACTCTATCACTACATCCGGAAGCGTCCGGCTGCATCTTATGACAAGTCGCTTTGTCTAGATGCGGGACCAATGATCGACTTCGTTGAGGGGCTAAGTACTCAGCTCAAAGTCTGGGCAAAGTCTGTTCAGCAGCATGGAACCTCAGCGCGTGATCAATTCCTGCGTCGAGTTGCCAGCGTTGCTGAGACAGAGGGCGTTGTGTCGGTCATGCGGCAAGGTGTCAAAGCGAACGGCTGCCACTTCAAACTGGCATTCTTCCAGCCGGAGACATCTCGAAACTCAGAGACCGAACAACTGTTTCAGGCCATTCAGGTCTCGGTCATTCGTCAACTTCGATACAGCGAACGTTCGGACCATAGCCTCGATCTGGTGCTGTTCCTGAATGGCCTGCCTCTATTCACAGCCGAGCTGAAGAATCCACTGAACGGCCAGGATGTAACGGATGCGATTACCCAGTATCGCCGCAACCGTGATCCTCGCGAGCCACTTTTCCTGATCGGTCGCGTGGTGGCTCATTTTGCCGTTGATCCGTTCCTGGTCTATATGACCACTCAACTCAAGGGCAATGACACAGTCTTTCTCCCGTTCAACATGGGGCAAGGCGACGGAAAGAACAAAGCCGCCGGAAATCCACCTCCACAATTGGGCGATGGTTTCTCCACGTCGTATCTCTGGAAAGATGTCTGGGCAACCGATCGCGTTCTCGAGTTGATGCAATACTTCGTTCACGACATCCGTGATCGTGATGCAGACGGTCGACCAAAGCGAACAGTGATTTTCCCTCGCTTTCACCAACTGGAGTCCGTGCGTTCCCTTGTGGCCGACGCTAAGAGAAATGGACCAGGCCAGAATTATTTGATCCAGCACAGTGCAGGGAGCGGGAAATCCAATTCCATCGCCTGGCTGGCACATCGCCTGGCATCTCTGCACGGTGCAGACAATAAGCCCGTGTTTGATTCGGTCATCGTTGTGACAGATCGCGTTGTGCTGGATCGACAACTTTCCGGGGCCGTAAGCTCTTTTGAGCAGACTGCTGGTCTGGTCGAACACATCGACCGAGGCGGTCGACACCTGAAAGAGGCCCTGGAGTCGGGCAAACGCATTATCATTACCACGCTGTTCAAGTTTCCCGTCGTGCTGGAAGAAGTCCGCAAACTGGAGGATGAGTGGAAGCGACAGCAGCGAACTTCGGCAGCTTCCAGCAGTGATGCGTCTTCAAGCCAGCAGTCGCAATCTGCTGGCCAATACCCGGAAGCGGCTGTCGATGCTCAACCGATTAGCGAAGATGGCGTGTGGGCATTTCCTTCACTGCAGAAGGAGTTCGTCAGCAGTGAACCGGGATCCGTCGCAGCACTTCGTCCAACGTATCGTCCCGGAGGCAGTCGTTTCGCCCTGATTTTGGACGAAGCTCATTCGTCGCAGGGAGGAGAGGCCAGCAAGGAAATGCATGGTGCTCTTCGCGTTCACGCGGATGATGAAGACGAGATGACTCCGATGGAACTCGCTCTCCGTGATCAGGAAGCCCGTGGACGGATGCAGCATGTCAGTACCTTCGCTTACACAGCGACACCCAAAGAACGGACTCTGGAACTCTTTGGCCGAAAGACCAGTTCAGGATCCTATGAGCCATTCAGTCTCTACAGCATGCGTCAGGCGATCGAGGAAGGCTTCATTCACGACGTCCTGAAGAACTACATCTCTTATCGGATGTTCTGGACGCTGCTGAAGAAAGTCAAAGATGATCCAAAGTACGACAAGCAAAAGGCCAGTCGACTGCTGACACGATTCGTCGCAGAGAATCCGAAGACGATTCGCGAAAAGGTCGAAGTCATCTGCGAGCACCTGAATTCGTCAGTGCTTCCACAGATCAGTGACAAAGCAAGAGCGATGCTGGTCACCAGTTCTCGTCAGCAGGCCGTTACGTACAAACTGGAGATCGACAAGTATATTGCGGAGATGGGTTTCAACTGGAGAACCGTCGTTGCCTTTTCCGGCACTGTAAAAGATGAAGTGACAGGACTGGAATACACGGAAGCCGGCTTGAACGGGTTTCCGGATACTCAGACCACCGCAAAGTTCGCCACAGATCCCTACCGACTTCTGATCGTGGCGAACAAGTATCAAACGGGCTTCGACCAGCCTCTGTTACAGACGATGTATGTCGACAAGAAGCTAGCCAGTGTGAATGCCGTCCAGACTCTTTCGCGTCTGAATCGAGTATTGCCGCCACACAAGACAGAAACCTGCGTGATCGACTTCGCCGACAACGCAGACGCCATCAAGGAAGCCTTCAGTCGATATTATGGTCAGACGGTTCTGAAGACTTCGACCGATCCGAATGATCTGTACAAGATTGAAAGTCAGATGAAGCGTGTCGGCTTCTTCTTTCCGGCGGATCTGGCGGGCTTTGCCAAAGTCTTCTACAAGCCACGCATCAAGATGGAAGACGTCTATGCTGCGTTAAGTGATGTCCGGCTGCGAGTCGAAGCAATGACGGACCGGGACCAGCGAGAGATCCGGAGCCAGTTGCATCGGTATACGGATCTGTATGCCTTTCTCGGTCAGATCATCTCGTTTACCGATCCGGACCTTGAGCAACTTTATCAGTTTTGTCGCTGTTTGCTGCCGCTGCTGCCTGTACCGAAGGAAGAGCAACCGAAAGAACTGCAGCGATTCGTTGACGTAAACACCGTCCGCCTCGTGCAGGCGGCTAAACAGAAGATTAGTCCTGTTCCAGGTGGAGGAGAACTCAAGCCGCAAGATCTCACCAGCGGCGGTGCTGGAGGCGGCGAAGGGCAAATGGAACCGCTGTCTGAGATTCTGAAGCTTCTGAATGATCGATTCGGCACAAACTTTGAGCCCCAGGACCAGTCATTCCTCGAGAGTCTGGAGCAGAAGCTCGACGAAGACACCGGCATGGCCGCCAGCTTCGCCGTCAACACAAGAGAAAACGCCCGCCTCACCTTCGACCACAAAGTCCGCGACCACGTCCAGGACATGATCGACACCAATTTCAAGTTCTTCAAGCAAATCAACGACAAACCCGAATTCGCCAATTTCCTCAATGATCTGCTGTTTGACCGTTATGCGGAGAGGAAGCAAATGACTGATGAGACAACTGGTGGATCTTGACTTGCGTTGTTAGTCATTGAACCTGTGCGGAAAATCTTCAGAAAGTTCCGAACAGAAGATTGAGGCCTCGGTTAGTAAGCCGCAGACACGACGTGACTTCCAAGCTTATCCCAAGAATATCAGAGAGATATCGCTCATGAATGAACTCAAGAACTTGATTTTTTCCAACGAGAGTTTCTGGTTGTGGCCACCGATTGCGGACGCTGTTCAGACATTCCTGAGACGCCGTGACAATTCGTCGGAGTATGAGCGACTTTGGCGATTGATTCACATCTGGGAGGCTATCGCCACAACGCTTTCAAACGTTGCTGTTGCACGGCTTGTCGATTTGAACGCAAAAGACGAGCTCCTCGCATCGCGCGAGTTTCTTTACGGCCGGAAGTGGGATGAGGATGCGGGTGCCTTGAAGTCAATTGGCCAAGGGGCGTTGGACGGCAGCAACGACAAGCGTCTTGAGATCCTCAACGTCATTAGAAAGTCGAGCTTGCAAGATTCCCTTTTTCTGAATGAATTGCGAAAGTTCCTTGACGCGACGCATCTGGATATGAACGCCGAAACGCTTCCAGCGGCGGATTCATTAGCAACAGAACTTCGAGAATTTGCCCGCGCTTGGCGTCGAGTCTGCGACATTCCGAGAAATCTTGATCGTGCAGAGCCCGGCACAACGTTCACCGTGTTTGAGTGTCTCAAGATCACCAATCAATTCCGAAATCGGTTTGCTCACGTACCTTTCTCTTCTGACCCGTTAACGGACCTTCGCGTTTCTCTCGAACGCCTTACCGAAATGATCTTCTCAATTCGGCCACTTCCATGCTGTGACTTGGATAAGGGGCGCGCCTCTGTGCTGACCGGCTGTATGGTGAAAGGAAAAGATCAATGGAGAGGGGCGTATGTATTCTTGAACCGCGGCGCAGAGGACGAATTGCTACATTTTGGATATCCTGCCAGAAAGCCTGATGAACTTTGGGCTGCAGATCCTTTTGCCTTTGTTGACAGTAGTAAACGCACTTACGTGCTTACACGCCTTGTTCGGGAAGACGAGGGATCTTTCGAGTACACGCGTTTCTTCGGTGAAGGCGACGCGATCACCACTAACGACAATCTTCGGGGCTTGGCTCTGATTGCCCCTATTGAAGAGGCAGACTATCCACAGCAGAAAGATGTAATGGCAGTAGTGGTTCCTACGCCGCAAGTTTCCGAAGCTCCGTCTGACGCACTACCCACGTCAGTTCGACCGGCTATTGTCGTCGAGGTTTCAACGTACGCTGGAGCACTACAGGCGATCAGGCTTCAAGAGTATGACCGCGCAATCCCGTTTTTGCGCGATGACGTGAAGCATCGCCCAAATTATCATCCTGCGTGGCTGAAGCTGGGATTTGCTTTGCGGGAGAAAGCTGGCCGTGATTGCGCGGCAGACCATAATCAAGCATTCTTGCTGCTCAAGGAGGCACACGACGCATTCACCCGAGCTTTGCGTCATACCGACGTCGGCTATCAAGCCACGGCATACTATGAGCGTTCGAAGGTCTCTTTTCGACTCTACTCCATGCAAAGCCCCGGAGATTGGGCCAGAGACGCATGGAAAGATGCGAACCATGCTGCACAGCTTGAACCTGAAGACCGTTACCTGACATGGGTTGATTTTCTTGCGAGGAATCTACCGGTCACGGCGCAGTCCGAGGTGACCGCATAACAGGTCACTGAGAAGTCTAGCTGGTGAAGTAGTATTTTCGTGGTGAGTCTGATGATACTGCCTTGCGTCGAAGCAGCCAATGAGAATCTGCCGAGGGATTGATCGCCCCGTTGTGTTGCAAAAATATTGCAGCAACGGGACGGGCTTCCTCGGCAGCATCAGAAATGTCTCAGTCGGGGCTATTTCATCCGAGCCACAGCCGAGACAAGCTGATCAGAACAGTCAGCGATGCTATCGTGGATTTGATCGTTGATCCGCAGGCAGATCCGCCAGCAAGTGCGAATTCTGTGGAGTCTTGTGCCAGCAAACTTCGCCAGATCTGCATGAGTAGACTGAGCAGCCTGAACCATTCCGGCCGGGACGTGATTCATGCCCTCTATCTGAAGAGCCGTCACGACACGCTCAAAGCGAGAAAACGCTTCTGTATCCTGTGAGAGGAACGAAAGATTTTTCCGAAGCGAGTCCGTCAGTCGGACTCTTAGCCACTCATTCGCCTCCTGAAGATTGAGGAGAAACTCTTCTATAGTGACCTGCAGCATTTCGACACTGAGCCCCGCGTTCAATTCTGCTGTGGCAAGAGGGGTGGCTATTGAGAACAGCCGAGAACGGAGTTCCTCAATCAGTTGACTGAACTCACTCAGTGTTCTTCGGCGGGAATGTAGTCCGATCAAACAGACTGCCCAACTTAGTTTGCCGGACCCAAACCATGACTTCTCGTCGCCGACGTATTCGCTTAAATGAGCCGCATCGCGATTATGTGCGGGCCAGTCGTTCTTCCAGTATGACGTCGCGATTTTCAGGTCTGAGCCGAGAATCGCCTCGATACGCTCGTGAATCTCGTCTGGATCACTTAATCGGGCAGCCGGATTCTTCTGGAGAAGATCATCTATCAGTACTCGTGTGTCAGTTCCATAGCGACTCTCAATGGTATCCAGCGCAGCCTCGTTCGGATTCTGAAATGTTGTCGCATATGGCTGAGCGTAGGGGTGAACCGAAGCTATGGTAAAGACTCTCTGCCCAGTTAGCATTTCAACCAACATGCAGCCAATTGCAAAATAATCCGTGGCCGGACCGACCGGTTGGTTAGCCACCATCTCAGGGGCGTTGTAACAAGGTGTGCCTGGGACAGTGGACGGAGCTGCAAGGTTGCCTGAAGATTGCTGCTTGGCAATTCCAAGGTCACAGATTCGAACCGCTCGGCCGTGACTAATGTCAAGCAGAACGTTGTCTGGTTTCAAGTCCCGATGAATGACTCCTTCACGATGTATCGCAGCCAGTGCGTCGACGATCTGGCTGATCATACGAAAAGCTTCACGGATTGGGACACGACGCGAACGCGACTCATGCTGGGATTTCAGAAGGTCGCGCAGTGATCCGCCTTGCACGTACTCCATAAAATAGGCGGGGAGAGTTACCGAAGGTGAGACACGTCCGACTTCTGCGGGAAGAATGATTTCTGCCGCACCGAAGCAACGCACCACGTGAGGATTCTGGATCTTTCTGAGCAGCCGGATCTCTTCGTGGAATCGAATCGGATCTCCAGGCGGAGCAATCACCTTGCAGACTCGCATACCTGCATCACCGGGGCGTGGGTCAAGGACCAGCAATGCCACTCCCATGCCGCCCGCACCAATTGAGCGAAAGAGCATCATCGGTACATCGTGTGACCGCACCTCAGCAACATTGCCCGTAGCGGGCGACGGATCATCGGAGGCTGCGGTCAGTCGCACCCAAAGTTGCCCGAGGGCACCCCAGCGACTCACAGAACGGGAGTGAGTATCCAGATATGGCACCAGCCATGGCAACGACGACAGTGCGTTTGTCATAACTTCGGATCAATGAACCAGTTTCAGACCGGTTCGTTCTCGAATGTGGCGGCTATACGCGTTGATCTTCGGCTGCTGAGGTGCATTCGGAAACTCAGCAGCCCAGTTGTCGACTAAATCTGCCGTAAACTCAAAAATCTGCTGTACTTGACAAAGTTCACCGTTTGTTGTTCTGCCGAACATTTTATTCAAAAGATTCCGGGACCACTCACACAAATACTCTGAGGTCTTCTCCACCGCTTCCACGGCCTTAACACCACCTGCGTTCTGAGCCCCCGAAACATAATCAATGAATGAATTGACCTGCATCGCGATGAGTGGATCACTCCACTCATCGACTTCAATTCTTAGCGTCTGGATATCCATATGCTTTGCTGTTGCCACCATCAGCGACTCCTTGTCATCCGTGCCCGCACTTCCGTGAATTTTCGGATCTATCATGTTTCAGCCAGTGCCTCAAACATCGCTCCCACATGTGGGGAGTTTCTGGTGCGATACCCGAGTAACCAAATACATTTTGAACTACGAAGGATTATTTCCCATTGATCAGTGAATTTCTTTGCAGAATCGCGAATTCCGCGGGTTCTCCCGCAAGTCGAAAACCTTAATCATTCCTACTGGATGAGTACTTTTCCGCAATCTCTTGAAAACTCACAGCAAGCTCTTTGACAATTCCAGCGGCTGTAGTGAGGCAGGAGCGACATTGTTCCTCAGAAAAATCATGCACGTGCGGAGGCAGAAAGCCATCAGGACATGCCAAAGACTGCCCGATTGCCACCATCTTGAGTGCACATTCGCGACGATGCAATGAAATGGCGGCGAGAAACTGGTCCGGAGCATGCAACCGGACAAGCGATGCATTCGTCACCTTGAGGAACATTTCCACGTGTCGTTCGATTCGCGTGAACGCAGCCAGCAGGTTACGAGGCAAGGGATCCGTCTCTTCCAAGGTCTCGTGAGCAGCAAACATTAGCGCTGTGCTTTTCTCATGCAGGCAAGAGATGAGGTTCATCGTTGATCCGGCCACGAAACCTGCGGTTTCCGCGTCCTGTTGTTTGTCATCCCCATAAGGGGCATTTTCCGCTGGCACTTTGCATTCCTTGCTGCTGGTTTTGCAACCAAACGGCAGTCATCCCGGTGGAATCTCCTTAGGGCCGCCGCTTTCGCCCCAACATGGTACGGAGCGTTCGCCGGACTTTCAAGGCTACCTGACTTCAAAGCCGAAGCATCCAAGGTTGCTCTTTAGTGTGTTTACCAAGCACAACTCAATTCTCTTCGCTGGCGACCGTTATTTTGGTCAAGCTGCCTGGGATTCGTCGCTCGCCTCTGTTGCCGCACCGCCAGTTTTGAAAGAATCTCCACCGAAGAATGCGGATAAATTTCCATCCCCATGAAATGACTTCACCTTTGAACCGATGTCATGAAGGCCCTTGTCATCGGTTTAGGAGCAAGTGAAGTACGCCCTGACAATTCATAATTTGGATTGGTTGATTTCTTCAACTCTCGTTGACAGTCCTTTGGAACAACTCGGATGCTCATGCCCTTGCTCAGCGAAGCCGACCCGAAAGAATCCGCCGAAGGTTCGATCGACCCGTTGGGAATGTACGCCATCGCAGACGCGATGGCGGTGAAGCTGGTTCCCGGTGTTCGCGAGCGGCAACAGCACCCACGATTTCTAACTCATCTGGCCGTTTCGTTGTCGTTGACGGCAGAGTTTGAAGATCGGCCTACAGGCGATGAATTTGTTGAAGCATGGCAAGTGTTCGAGTGGTACGTTGTCGAAGGGCTTGTTCGAAGGACGACGGAGAAGTCGAAACTTCGAGGCCTGCCGGGACAGGAGAAGGCAACTAAGGCAAAGGATGACGGACTGCCAATGAATGTCAGTCGATATCTGAAGACTCCATCCGTCTTTGGATTTCATGGAATCTATCGGGCACTGTCGCGAGATGTCGGGATTGAACGGGCAGAGAGACTGGGCGACTTCGGCTACGAGCTCGCCAAAGTGTGGGAAACGGAACAGAACTTAGAGGGCTTTCTGGGATCAGGAAATGGTCCGGGACGCGTTTGGCGAGACAAGCTGTCGGCCGCGATAGAAGACGGTCTCGCAGCCAACGCGGTCGCTCGAAAGCCGTCATGGCCAGAATGGGAGTTCTTCCCGAAGCATCTCGGTATCTACGATCCCGGAAAAGAGGAGGCATCGAAGATTGCCATGGCTCTCGGTAACGCTGAAGCGGGCCATCGCAAGGATGTGCTGGATAAGTTGCTTTCATCATCAGGGTCCGCTCTCTGGCAAGCCGCGCGAGAATCCGGGCAACGGCCGGAGCGTGAGTTTCATCAGATCCTGAAATCATCTACGTCCGACTCGGTCGAGTTGACTCAATTGCTGGAGGCGATTGATGTCTATGAGCAATTCGCACGCCTGCTGCAGAATGCATTCGACGCGTGCCTGTACGAGATGTCGAATCCACAACGACGCGTTGGCCTAAAGCGCCTTGCGGAGCTGCCAGCAGTCCAAGGGGCTTCTGAGAAGATTCCGGAGCTTTTCGATGTTGTCGCTGAGCGAGTTCAAGTTGTAGAGAAGGAGTTCGCATTTCGAGACAGTTTTTCGTCATTGTCGGAGCCCGGAACAGTCGGCGATTGGGCGGAGCGATTGTTACAGCACCATCGCCGAATTCAGAAGAGCAAGCCCCCGTCAGGCAAGGCTGCCTGGTTCGATCGGTTTGATGATGGCACATATCTGATTCGAACGGCTTACCTCATGAAAGAAGCGCCAACGTCAGACGATGCTTCCTATGTGCATGCCTACCGCACCCAGTCGCTGTGGTCGTTTGCACGTGACCTTCGGATGCTGCAGTCATGAGTAAGAAAAAATCGTCGTCGGATCCCGGCTTCGCAAAACTTCTGGACGCATGGAATCCTCCACAGGATTGCGGTGCGCCCGTAGGGTGTCTGGCCACATCGTTCACCTTCTCGCCAGCATTTTTCGAAGAGGAGTGTCTGGCCAGGTTTTTGCAGATCGAAAGCGATCCGGATGAGGATGGTCCGGTATACCTCGTCGAACGTGAAGAGAAAATGTCCCAGTTGATGGCTGCCATCGCGCTGGTGGATCAGCGTCACTGCCGGGGAACTCGGAGCCTGAGGTGGGATCTGCTTTCGGCACGTCTCCGCCCGGGAATTCTACATTCCAAAGTGAGCCTGCTTTGCTGGGCAAGTCGTATTCGGCTCATCATTGCGTCAGCAAATCTGACGGAAGACGGTTACCGGAGAAATCAAGAAGTCTTTGGCGTCATCGACTTTCACCTTGCTGGCGAAGCTCCAGTGAGCTGTCTTTTGCAAACCATCGACTTTCTCCGGGAAACAGTGCTGTTGGCAGATTCCGGCGAAATACTATCGCCTGCACGGCTGCGATGGATGTCACTTCTGGATCATGCAGCGAATATCGCAGCACCATGGACAACGACTGGTGCAGCATACGAAGAGTCAGCGGTTAAGGTCATGCCAGTTTTCACTGGGCCGGGACGGGCATCGCTGTTTGAGCAATTGAAGTCATTATGGCCAGCGGCATCGCCTCCGAAAGCGGCCCATGTTGTGAGCCCGTTTTTTGATCCTTCGCCAAACGAAAACAGGCCGGCATCGGAACTCTGGCAGCTCGTTCGACAGCGTGGAGAGGCGACCGTTCACTTCCACGTGACTGCGGAAGAGATCTCGGGGACGGATGCGTTGTTGTTGCATGCCCCCGAATCACTGCTTGGAGAAACACCGGCTGGGCGACCGGCCGCCGAAACACAATTTCACCGGCTCCTTCTTTCGCCGGAGCGTCCGCTACATGCAAAGGCCATTTGGCTTGAAGATGATCGGTACGACGTCTATCTGGTTGGTTCCAGCAACTTCACAAGTGCAGGGACTGGTTTAAAAGGAAACGCTTCGAATGTTGAAGCCAACCTTCTGTATCTCGCTGATACGAATCGTGATGAGAATATCCGAGGTCAGCTTGGTGAGTCGTTTCCAAAGAGCGAGCCCCTACAGATCACAACAGAGACCAGATGGTCCGCACTTCCTGATGAAAGTGAGTCTCCCACTGAACTAGTACTGCTGCCGCCCGAGTTTCTGTGCGCCACTTTTACCGCTGAAGACCCAGCGGATCCCTTGGTTTTGCTGACGTTTCAAATTCCGCTTGCGTTTTCGTGGCAGTTACTCTTCGAAGACAGTGACGACGTGTTCTTTGATTCGAACATGTGGGCCAGTCTTGGATCGCCGGTGACATGCGAAGTGTTGTGGCATGAAGAGCGCGCGCCTTCGGGGTTCCGCGTGAAGATTTCTGACGCGTCCGAAACCGCATGGTGGCCAGTCAACGTTCTTTCCAACTCAGACCTGCCGCCGGTCAAAGAGTTGAAGAATTTGTCGCTTGAGATGCTGATTGAGATTCTGAGCTCCGCGAGACCTCTACACCATGTTCTTGCCGCGTACTTGCGAAAGACTGCCAAAGGTACGAACGACGCTGTCGCATTGGGCGTTGTTGATCCTCATCAGAAGGTCGATACGGGGCAGTTTTTACTGCAGAGAACTCGACGTCTCTCGTGGGCACTGAATGCACTTCGAGAACGGCTGCAGCGTCCGGCCGCGACGATTCAGTCATTGCGATGGCGACTTTGCGGCCCTGTCGGTGTGCAAGCTCTGGCCGAGGCATTGATACGAGAGTCACATTCTAAGGAAGAAACCGCCTTTGTGATTTCAGAGCTGGCACTCGAACTTTCCCGGGTCACTCCTGAGCAGGCCGTCGGATGCTTGCCTTTGGACATTCACGTGAAGGAAATTCGCAACATCATCCAGAACCTGACGACAATGATTCCCACCAACCTCAGTCAGTTGCCGGAGAATCTTCGAGATTATGTTGAAGCCGTGTTTGCGAGGGTATCGAAATGAGCAACTACTGTTTTGCTGACGGTATCAACTTGCACGTCAAAGGCAGGATTTCGGCAGACGATGCAGCTCGTCAGCAACGCACTGCGGCGGAGATCCTGCGACGGTTAAACCATCAGCCGGGCCTGATACTCGCCGATGAAGTAGGAATGGGAAAAACGTTCGTCGCATTGGCTGTGGCTGTATCCGTGGCCGTTCAGAATCAAGGGCGGCGGCCGGTGGTTGTAATGGTTCCATCGTCGCTAAAAGATAAGTGGCCCATCGACTTCAACATGATGGCGGAAAAGTGCCTGTCTGATTCGCTTCGAGAACAAGTTCGGTGTGTGTCGGCGGAACGGGCAGTCGAATTTCTGAAGTTGCTGGACGATCCACCGGAACGTCGCAAGTCTGTCATCTTTCTGACTCACGGCGCGATGAGTCGCGGACTGGATGATCCGTGGGTCATGCTTGCACTGATTCGCCAGAGTCTGCAGTGGAAGCGAGACGCGGATGACATCCGTAGGTCCTTGTGTCGCAATATGGACGACCTACTGCGGTTCAGGAAAGAAGATCGGCAGGAGGAAGATGTCTGGGGGCAACTGCTGGCGTGTCCTCCGGCCAGGTGGAAGGTAATTCTCAATCAGCATATGAAGCTTGAGGATGATCCCGTCCCTCAAGCTTTGTGCGATGTTCTTGGTGACGTGATAACGGACGACATTTTTGCGGAGCTGCAGAAAATTCCTCTGCGAAAATCCATGAACTATGCTGAGAAAGTCAAGAAGGCTCGGGATGCCATCAAATTTGCTATGAAAGACGTATGGCAGCAGTGTATGCGGAAAATGGATCTCCGTTTGCCTTTACTGATTCTCGATGAAGCACACCATCTCAAGAATCCCCAAACAGATTTGGCATCTTTGTTTCATTCTCCAGAATCTACTGAAGACGTTAAGCAGATCGAAAAGGGATACCTTTCCGCCACTTTTGAACGGATGTTGTTTCTGACCGCGACTCCGTTTCAGCTCGGCCACCGCGAATTGTGCTCGGTGCTGGATCGCTTCGACGGAATTCGGTGGATGGAGCCTGAAGCAGGCAGATCGGCTCGTGCGACTTACGCCGAGGAAAGAAAGGCCCTCCGCAATTCACTCGATGCTGCAAACATTGCTGCAAACAACCTGGATCATGCCTGGGGAAAACTGACGCAAGATGATATGGTGGTTGCGGACCTGCGGTTTGAGGATGCCGATTTGTGGTGGGCTGCGGCGATCACATCTGAGAAGCTGACGCCCGTTGCGATGGAAGCTCGTCGGGCATTCGAGCGGACTCGCAACTGTATGAAGCGCACCGAGGAACAACTGCGAAAATGGGTCGTTCGACACACGAAAGCAAAACAGCTGCCGGGCGACTTCTCTTTCGTCGCGAGACGAACGCGTCATGTTGGCAAGGCCATTTGTCTCGGTGAACAGGAAACGGCTCAGGGCGGCATCACGGTCAGCGGAGACTCCCTGCTGCCTTTCCTGCTGGCAGCGCGTGCATCGGCTCAATCCCCAGAAACTCGGCCTGTTTTTGCCGAAGGTCTGGCATCCAGCTATGAGGCTTTCCTTAAAACTCGTCAGGTGCAAACGGAAAGTGCCACTGGGACCGACAGCACAGTGGATGGCGATGATGACTCGGCTCCCATACCACAAGTCGATGACTCATCTGGCTGGTATCTCGATCAACTGGAACGGCTGATTCCTCGTGATGGTGCCGCGTCAGACGTACCCGAAAATGGCGGCCACAGTGCATAGAGTTGTCGATTTGTGGAAGGCCGGTGAAAAGTGCGTTGTGTTCTGTCATTACATTGCGACAGGGCGTGCCTTGAGAGCTCACATCTCCGACGCAATTCGTAGAGAAATTTGGTCGATGGGGGCGACGAAGCTGCAGTGCCCAATCGAGGAAGTGTCCAATCGCCTTGAACTAATCGGTCGTCGGTTCTTCGACGAAGACTCACCACTTCGAGTGGCGTGTGACAACTCAACGTTGGCGTTGCTGAACGAGTTTCCTGAACTGACAAACGATCCAGATATTTGCAGCGATCTGATCGAAAGTGTTCGCCGCAATCTCCGAACCCCCGCTTTTCTGGTTCGCTTCTTTCCGTTGAATGAGCAACTCCTGGATGCCGCTGCCGTTGAAGCGGCATTTGAAACGACTGATGCTTCTGGTCAGTCTCTGCGATCGATCGTCCGGCAGTTCTTCGCGTTTCTTGCCGAGCGATGCGCTGAGGACGGACGGAAGAAGTTTGTGGATGCAGTGAAACGTATTCAGACGGGAAGTCATTTTGGCATAGATGCCGGCGGCGAGTACGACTCTGACGAGCTTCAGGACGCTCAACCGGAACAACTTATGCCGAATGTGCGGCTGATTAACGGCACGACGAGATCTGAGACTCGGCAGCGTCTGATGCTGACGTTCAACACTCCGTTCTACCCCGAAATCCTGATTGCCAGCAGCGTAATGGCCGAAGGCGTCGACCTCCACCTGAACTGCCGTCATATCATCCACCACGACCTCTGCTGGAACCCCAGCACTCTGGAGCAACGAACAGGTCGAGTGGACCGTATAGGTGCCAAAGCAGAGACCGTTGGCCAATCCGTGAGAATCTACCTCCCGTTCATCGCGGAGACGCAGGACGAGAAAATGTACCGCGTGGTCATGGATCGCGAACGTTGGTTTAGCGTCGTGATGGGTGAGGACTACAAGGTCGACCTGAGGTCCACTGATAAACTGGCGGATCACTTGTCCACCGTTTCCCGCAGCAGCAGCGAACCACTTAGCATTTCAATTGTGCGTCCCTGAGTCTGGCGCTTGCTGAGACTCGGCTCTTTCCTCGCGGAGTTGTATGCGACAACCTCAGTCTGTTCTGATTGAGTGTCAAAATTTCCGATCGCGGCAAAGAATACTGAACGCAGCCTTGTGGCAAATATTGATTGACAGCGCCCCAAATGGAGAGCAGATTCACTGGCCAGTTGAATCGCAATCAAATTGTCGCAGGCGAGATAAGACTATCGTGGTTTTCGCCTGAATCGTTGGTCAATGCTTTCATCGGTTCCATAAATCTTAACTTCTTGAATCATTTCCCTAATTCGTTCTTTCGCCACATCCACGGTGTCTTGTGTTCGGTCTGGAGACACCCAGCGAGTGGAGGGAGGTGATGGATGTGTCGCCAACGCGAGACACTCGAGTGGACACGGGGGCAGTGCTTCAACAACCTCTGAGTCGATCATTCCATGGAGACGCCGGAGTTCCCTGAGTGCATCACGACGGAACGACTCAAGCTCATGCGGTCGATTGGCAGCGGTTAGCAGATCAATGTTGAATTTCGTGGCAGTGACAATAGCCCGCGCAGCGGAAAGCTGTTGTGATGTCGCACGGCCGAATTCGGGCGAGGGAAGCGACTTAAGCGGCAAAAGGTCTCGAGAACAAGCGACCGCAACACCGCAACCTGGACAATCCAGCGTCCGCCCAGCAGCTCGTGGCGGCGCTTTTAGCCTTGCCCCACATTTGCACTTCAAACGAAGCCAAAAGATCTCTCCCAGTGCTTTTGAATTATTAGCCGGCTCAAATTGCGCAATGTTCACGGTCACCCTGATAGAGTGAGTAGTAATTCTGGGAATTGCGAAGATCCTTTTCCAGAGTCTAAGTGACTATGCGGTGGTACTCCAGTCAATACTGCGAGCGCAAGGTTTGGAAAGGGATTTCTCCTCGAAGATCAGATGATCATCGAACGAAGGCCACGAGTCTATGTGTCAAGTAGGCACTTTGACCTGGCGATCAGCATGGCCTACGATGCGATTTGATTTCTCACTGCCAATCCGGCCCGGACGATGAGCGACGTACCCGGTTAAGACAAAACGTTGTGATAGGCAGGAGCGAAGGTGTGGCTTGGGTCCTCGTTGTGATTGCGGGACTGCTTGAAGCTGGCTGGGCGATTGGCCTGAAATACGCCGAAGGCTTCACGAGACCACTCCCCAGCATCGTCACGATCATCGGGATTATCAAGCAGATAAATTTGGACCTGATTGCAACGATTTGTCGCCGTCATATCGCGGTGTAGCTTAGTGACTTGAAAGCACTATTATCGGTTCAGGGGATCCTCCGCCAGATGTGACCAAACTGTGCCCGTGTTCGTCGTGCGGCTTCGAAAATTTTTGAAAAGGCTAGGGTATCGTTTGCGTTTTTGGATCGGCTCGAGCCCGGCACCCAGTAAGCGAACTTTAGGTCGGCCTGAATCGGCCGCAATCAGTCTGCTGCCTGCCACTTGGAAATGCAGACAACTTCACAATGGGCCATGGTCGCTTTCAGGTTAGAAGGCTAACGTTTTCGTTGCGACCGAGACTTCAGCCAGATCATGTTGCGCTTTGGCGAGAGGTATGAATGTTGGAACGGATCATGAGTGTGGTACTCAAGGTGCTCAGACTTTCTCAGACGAACAATTCAGAAACTCCTGCGACCATTCCTGTCGCTCAAAGGAGTGTTTGAACTTGTTTCATCAACTGCGTGGCACGAGCGTAAGTCCGTTCCTCATTTTCTAAAGAAGAGGAAGGTTGCGGAAGGTAAACGTATGAACAAAAAAACAATCAAGACCGAGTCGGATCGATTCGCTGGTCCAAATGACAGAACGTTGGAAGGAATCCAACGGCAGGTATTGAGGCCGCCACACAGCAACGAGCGAGGTGAGACAATGGAACTGTTTGAACACTGTGTCCTCAGGCCGTTGCGTGCGGTCAATCCTGACGCATTGAAACGGGGATATATTGTTCAGGACTTGTATCAAGAACAGCATAAGCGAGTTCTGGAGCACAACGGGCGAGTTTTTGAGGCATCAAATGATCTTGGCGAACGTTATGATGTGCTCACGCCAAAGGATCGGCTAAGAATCATGTTTGTGGCCAACTGCAGGCCCGTATGTTACAGAACAAGTAGAAAGACGACATTCTGTGGAATGCCGCTTGTGTGCCCGTGGTGTTTCGTTCGGGAAAGGTTGGTCCCAGCCAGCAAGTGGCTCACGGAGGTTTTACCCTTGATTGCCAATACCCATTGTCTACTTCAATGGGACAGGGATCTGCCAGACATCTATGCGGATCCTCAGAAGCTTTTCTTTCGGCCTAATCACGGACCAAGTCGCTCGTTTTCTGCACTACGTTACCTTCAGGTTGCCAAAATCATGCACCACATGGATCAAGGCTTCTACTGGCGGTGCAGTGGCTATGCTCTGATTCCGAAGATCTCGCTAGAGAAAGTGAGGGCAAAGTTGTGGGGGCGTTATGGTGGAATAAATGCCGAACTTCACGCCGCCGATGAACCGCTGACGGCGACAGCGATTCACAAGTGTTTTTTCGACACTTTCACATTTCCTCTGGCTCTGCTTGCCAGAGAGAACTTGGAGATTTTTATTTATCTTTATCGCGGTCGGCGTCACGGGGTGAAGCTCTATAGGCAAGGAGGCAGAAAACTGCAAGTTGACGTAGTTTCCGGGCCTACGTCAACGTGATCCAACTCGGGTTAGCACTTCATGAGTCAGCACAGTATGTTTATGCTTTGTGACTTGTGGGAGTCGCGATAGCGAAGGCCAAATCTGATCTTTACAAACTGCATTAGTATGCATGCAAAAGCTTGTTGGCTATTGCAGCTTAGGTTGGTCTTCTGAGTGGCGTTCCGTGCCGTCAATGTGAGTGGTCAGCAGGGGTAAGCATGATCTTGGAAGTAACATCGATTTTTCCAAACTGCATAGCCACGGCTCATGAAGTGATGCTACGGGCCGCATAGCACTCCAAGCGCGTAATCAAGCCCGCCGCGCGATGCCGAGACCGCCAGGGGACTTGCCTGACTCTGGAGTGATTGACCAAGAAAGGTAGGCGAACGCGTGCCAACCGACGGCCTGCTGCCGGTCGGCATGCGCCGCTATCCGCTCCGAAAGTTTTGTTTGCCAGAGCCCCTGACTCGGGGTGCAATCCGCAGAATCGGTCGCTATAGCGGCTGTCAATCAGTCACTGCACAGTTTCACTGTGCAGTGTTTCCAAGTTCTTTACATGGGACGCTATTGTGATCAGAAGTGACGGAGATGCCTTAATGTAGTGATCGTTCGTTACAACCGGTCAGACTCTATCTTTTTCGGGGCTTATTCTGCCTCATGACACGTGCACGTGTACACATGGTAGAAAATCGAACCTTCTTTGCTCACCGAAAATTCATAGCCGAAGACTCGAAAAGCACAGCAGCGTCTTGCACACTTCCGCCATATCGTGCAGTCAGCCTGGGTGATCGAACGTGAGTTTTCAATGGCCGAGATGATACCCGAGAAGATTCCCTCCAAAGCCAGCAAGGGAGAGCAACGGCTCTTTTCCATTCTGTCGAAGCTGCCTGACGACTGCATCGTTTACTACGAAGCACTCGTCAACCGCAAGAATCCTGACTTTATTGTGATCATTCCTCAGTTGGGTGTTCTGATCATCGAGGTGAAGGGGTGGTACGCTGCGGAGATCGTGCGAGCCAATTCCAATGAAGTGCTTGTGCGTACGAGCGATGGCAGCACAACGCCGACGAAACATCCCAACGTGCAGGCAAGAGAGTATAAGTTTGCCCTGATGGATTACTGTCGAAAGCATCGGCAAATCGCTGGTGAACTTTTTGAGAACGCGTCGAATCGATTTGGCTTTCCATTCTGTCACATGACAGTACTTTCGAACGTCAGTGAGTCGAGGCTGGTGGACGCCGAGTGGAACGCCGTCTTTCCGGCTGAACTGTGCGTCAGCAAAGACACATTGCTGCGATGGGAGTCTTTATCGAACGCGGATCAAGTCATACAGGAGCTGATTCCCTTCTTCCGGCCATTCTGGAAATTTCCCCCGCTGCTGCCGAATCAGGTGCTCAGGTTAAGGACCATTATCCATCCCGAGATTCTCATTCACGTATCTAACACAGAAGCACCTGAGAATGATCTGAAAGCTCTCGACCTTCGACAGGAGCGCAATGCTCGGACACTTGGTGAGGGGCACCGGATCATTTATGGAATCGCTGGCTCCGGGAAGACGGTCCTGCTGATTGCCAGAGCCAAGTTGATTAGCGAACAGAATCCCCAGTCCAGGATTCTCGTTCTGTGTTACAACGTTACTTTGCGAGCTTACCTGAGCAGTTGCCTGCGGGAACACAAGAATGTCGACGTCAGGAACTTTCATCAGTGGGCGAGAATGCCATTCGAAAAGAATGAAGATCCAGACTTGCTGGGTGAACGCTGGCTGGCCCAGTTTGAGTCACGACCGAAGCTGCCGAGGGACTTCTACGACACAATTCTCGTCGACGAAGCGCAGGATTTTGCACCGAGTTGGTTTCGCTGCGTCGTGGCATCGTTGCGCGATCCCGAGAACGGAGATCTACTGCTTGTTCATGATGGTCACCAAGGGCTGTATGGTGACAAAAAGGTTCGCTGGAAAGACGTCGGCGTACGAGCTCAGGGGCGCACGCAGCGAAATGACCTAGTCAAAAACTACCGTAACACGGGAGAGATACTGCGTCTTGCAACGCGATTCTCCAGAGCATCCGACGCCGATGACACCTCTGATCTTCCGGCGCTAGTGTCCGTTGATCCGACGCTCTGCCAGCGAAGGTTTCATCCGCCAATGCTGCTTGGATTCTCAACTCGAGCTGAGGAATTGCAGGCTGTCCGCGACATCACGGAGAAACTGACGACAGGAAAATTCGAGCCATTGCCTGGATACCAGGTTCAGCCATCCGAAATTGCCATTCTCTATAGAGTGACGCCAAAGCACCCTGAATTCGACCAGCTGAAAGATTCATCATCAGTCACATGGCTTAACCGCAGCCCAGGCGACCGAGAGAAGGTCAATGACACGAATACGAAGCTATTGACAATTCACTCATCCAAGGGACTCCAGTTTCGAGTTGTCATCATCATTTGTTGCGATGACATGCCAGCCCGATTTCCGGATACGTCCGTCGTTGCAGAGCGCAGCGCCGGCTATGTGGCATTGACGCGTGCGGAAGAACTGTTGATCATGACGCATACGGGCTCCTCCGAGTTCGTTCGCGAAGTGATGAGCAGCCGATTGGTGGACCTCGTTGAACTTCCGTAGACGTTGGTTTCCGATGCCGCTGGGCGCAACAACAACGAGCGAGAACAAGGTCCCCGTAATCCTCCGAAATCGTGATGAATCCCGGAGCGATTGGCAGGGAAGGATTACTCTATTGCGTCTGCAGCCTCTTTCGATCTGATTCTCCTGAGGCTGCGTCATACCGGATGGCTGAGTGCGATGTCACTCCATCGAAGAACTCAGAGGGTCGTCGCTTCTGATGGCCTGCGCCGCACCTGTTCGAACGTAGCCAACGAAAACGAACATTGAAAGAACGCTGATCGCAAAGCCGATCCAGGAATCTGAGAACGTGTTGTAGCTTCCGTGAAGCAAAGCCACGGTTGCGACTCCAATCACGGGAAGCATGCGTTGACTCGTTTGCGATGCAATCGCGAGGGCGAGGAAGTACGCAGATGTTCCGCACCAAATCGCGTGTAGAAATGGCAAGCTGATGAATCTCAGGATCTGCACGACCATATAGCCGGGAACATCGACGTTGGCCTTGAGAAGTGCATCGACGTAGTCATAGGAGTAAGCGATCGCCTCTGTGGCGCCAAATGCCAGTCCGGAGACGACTCCCATGAAGACGATCGAGTTCACCGCTTTTGAAGTCTTCCCATCTCGGGTGAACAAGAAGTACACAACAGACAGTTTCACTGACTCTTCTATTAAACCGACGCCAAATGTCATTCCGAAAAAGCGGCCGAAGATATTGGCGGACTCGGCTGCAGCAACAGCCGCACCAAGGCCGGGAATGAAGCTGGCTAAAACGGTCAGGAAGACTACAGCAAGGACGCCCAATGTGGACGAAGATATCCAAACGGCGGCGATCTTCCTGATCCCGATTCGTTCGGGCCGAAGAAGTCGGTGAAGCAGTATCGCCCAAAGGATGGCGAAATAGGAACTGAATGCAAAAGCCGCTTCGAAGAGAGAGGGAGCCCGATTCGAAAACCATTGAAGCAGAAACAAGGGAAATGCAAAGGCAAAGACCAGCGTTTGAACCCACACCAGTGACCATGGCTCATCTCGAAACCACGCCGCCAGTGGAAACAGGTCTTTCCACGAAATCGCGAGCAACTCACGCTTCCATGCCTCTCCATCAATAAGTCGGTTTCGCTCCTCGAGAACAGAATCGGGATTCAATGAGGGAACCTTGTCTCCCGAGTGTTCGAGAATCGAACCCTTGATTCGAGATGCCGGATACCACGGTCCCGTTGCGGACTGGCCAATTTCCGACGTAGAAATGACATCCCCTCGTCTCACCATCGACCGTAAAGCGGTGGACGTAAAAGGCCCCTGAACCTGATCTTTTTGCTTAATGAACCATAGCGTTGAACCTGACATTGGGATCTCACTTAAAGGGTTGAGGCGATTCACAATTCGCCGGAAACAATTCTGAAACGGTTGTTGACTATAGTCAACAGACTCGATGCATGTCGGGGGATACGCTCCGAAACATGCTGGGAAACAAGTTACGAGAAGCCCGATTGCGGGCAGGACTGACGCAGGAAGAGCTGGCCTATCAGGCTGACGTAGATCGTACGTACATCAGCATGCTCGAAAACGATCGAAAGTCACCGACGGTTGAGATGCTGTTTCGAATTTGTCAGCCGCTTGGAACGACAGCCTCACAGCTGCTTGCCAGCGTTGAAAAAGACATGCGGAAGGCGAAATGACGTTCCCGTTGTTTCCCCGGAGATGGTCCTCGTGATCCACTCGTTGATCGCGTCATCTGGATGTTTTCCTCAAAAAGTCATGACCGGTAAAAGCAGCCAATCCAAGCATAGATTTGCCTGGGCTTCCGCTTCCGACATACTCTCGGAGAGCGCGCAACAGCATTTTTTCATGTGCCTCTGAATTGCATCACGTGGTTCGCCGGCAGCAAGTGAATAAATCTGCGATGGTCGATCGTAAACGATGCATATTTGCGTTCGCGTGCGACGGACTGAGACTGGGACCTCTGGAATGCGTCAGCGAATCCTCGTGAACGTGAAGGGGTGGCCCCCGGCCTTCCATTTCGGCCCGGCTTTCCATAATGCCTGCCCTCGAATGGCACCGTCGGTTTCGAGCCGCCCGATCCAGGTGCCGACGGCAATTTCGTTAGGTGGACTCAGGATAGGATAGAGCGTTGCCTGGAACGTACCATCCGCGAGGATCGTGCCTTCCTGGATCCACTGCGAGGCGTTGCCATTCTGATGCCTGAAAGAGCACTGAGCCACGAACTCCGTGCCGGCCTGCACAATTGAAACGACATGGTTCTCAAACCTCCATTTTCCCATGACCACGGGGATCGCTTCGGTTTCAGTTGGGTTGCTCGGTACTTTTGCGGTGGGCTTCCAGAATACATCCTCGTTCTTGGTTGAAGATCCTTCTTGTGTATAGGCATGCATGTAGATTGTTCCGTCATTCTGGAGAGCGCCCTTACGTTTCTGAACGACGCCTGGAGTGTTGGGGCGATCGACATGCCAGAGGTCCGCTGAAATGACTCCCGCTCGATCCACAGACCCTGCCATCGTCCACCGCACATCGCCAAGCTCGGGATCGGTATATCGGCAGTGAGCGATCAGTTGATCGTCTTGCTGTTGTACAACGATTCTGCGGTCGCCTTCCTGCCAGAAGCCACTGAGCACCGGAAACCCACCTTCCGTTCGATCGATTGCCCCGGGAGCCTCAGCATTCTGTTCGGAGGTGTCTGGGTCTCCTGGCTCCAGCGGCCTGTAAGTTCCTGTTTGTTTCGAATCTGAAACGGCGAGGGAACTTTTGTCGTCGGTATCCTTCATCACATTAGCAGCAACAAAGATCAGCGAGCCTGACAGCAATAGTCCTCCAACCCACAACACAATCTTCCGTTGCCCCTTCAGCGTGCTGAGTAAGTTCGAGGGAGATCGATCGTTGGATCCTGGAGATTCGGTGGCATCACTGACATCGCCTTGGCTGAACGGTTCCAGCAGCTTGCAGACGTCGGCCGCCGTTTGCGGACGCGAGTCAGGATCCTTACTGAGCATCCTCTGCAGAATACGGGCGAGTTCTTCGGGGACTGCCGGATTCAATGTTCGAACATCGGGGATAGGTTCGTGCTGGTGTGCCCTGATGCAATCTGCCACAGTCAGGTATTTCGGTCGCGGAAAGACCGACTGCCCTGTCAGCAGGAAGAACAGAGTACATCCAAGGGAATAAATGTCTGATCTGGCGTCTGCTGTCGACGCATTTCTGGCCTGCTCCGGCGCCATGAACTCCGGTGTTCCTGCGAAACTTATGGAGTCTTTATCGTTGCCTTCAGGTTGAGAGACGAGTGCCAACCCGAGATCCAGCACCTTCACTTTGCCGTCTCGGGTCAGCATGATGTTGCCAGGTTTGACGTCACGATGAAACGAGTTGGCTGTGTGTGCGTGATGCAATCCTCTCGCGGCACGAATACAGATCTGGCAGGCTCGTCGAGGAGCAACAGGACCTCTCTGCTTCACATAATCAGCCAGCGTTTCGCCGTCGAGAAGCTCCATCGCCAGGTAAAGTCGTCCCTCGAATTCACCGCCGTCATAAGCCTTAACCAGATTCGGATGATCCAGCATGGCGATGATCTGCATCTCCTGTTTAAACCGAGCGGCTGCAGACATGCTGGCACTGCGATTCGGGCGAAGAAGTTTGATCGCGGTCGGGCGGTTGAGCGTTTTCTGAAGTCCAAGGTAAACATCGCCCATCCCACCGCGACCCGCATGCCTCTCTAAACGATATTGTCCGAGATCACAGGGGAGCGTCAGTCTTTGCTGAATTTCAGATTCTAGTCCCAACAACTCCAGAATCCGGGTATCACTCATGGAGTGCTGCAGACTCAACTCCTGCTGAGCCACTGCGATGTCCGCTGGCGTCGCCCCGCGGAGTTCGGCAAGCAGGCTGTCGGAAGGATCTTCGATAGACTCCAGCATCTTTTGGCAATCCATGCAAGCTTCGACATGACCAGCAAGCTCGGCAACAACATCCGTCGGAAGATTTCCCTCAAGAAGGGTGACGAGTTCGGCACGATTTGGACAAGCTGAATCGTGGCCCACATGTTGTTGCTTACTGGTGTCGGTCATCTTTCGAATTTCCGGAAACTGAGTAGTTTTACAAATCAGGAAGCAGTTGCTTAAGCCGTGTTAGGACTCTCGATTTCGCCATGCGAACGGCAGCCTGAGAGACTTTGAACTCTTCAGCAATCTCTGCTGTTGAACGACCGTCAGCGGTCGCTGACCAAAACATTTGATATGTGCGATCCTCGAATTCGCTGCGAATCATTTCGAGGGCACGAATCTTGAGCCGTTTGTCTTCCTCCAGGTCGTCAATCTCCCAGCCCTCATCTCTGAGGCGATCTTCCTCTTCCTTCAACGCCTGAGCTTCAATCGCCTCGTCGCTGAAGACCATACCGCCGACCCAGCGGCCATGTTCATCTTTTTCTAACTTCTTTGAACGCATCCAGTCGGCGACCCGACGTCGAAGAATGGTCCTGAGCCATCCTCGAAAAGACCCTTGGCCAGATTCAAACTTAAATGACTGAATACTGCCGACGACAGATCTCAGAACTTCTTGTTCGATGTCATCTTTCTCGGTCTCGTCCTTCACACCGGCTTTGCGCATCCAATCCCTCATCATGGGACCGTAGAGCAAAATGAAAGTTCTCCACCGCTGTGGATCCTGCTGGGAGAGGTCATCAATCAGGCTGGGTGTCGTTTGAAATCGTGAGTCGCCCTTTTTGTCCTTTGCCATGCCAACAGCTCCCCACCGCTTTGTACAAATGACGAATTCATTATCCAGTGGTACGGCCATGCCATTTGCTTACGCCGTACGTAAGGACGCAAAGTGTGGTGAGTCTCTATGTGGTAATCAAATGTCGCGTGAACTCGGGACGAAGAAGACTTCGCAGGGATCCGAACAACCTTCTGTTTCTTGGGCTAGTTCTCCGTGAAACCTTCTTTGCGTGAAATAACCTGCCGGTAGCAACGGGGAGAAAACACGGGCAGTCGATAGACGACCACCCGTGCTTCTCTACGTGACCGATCACTTCAGATAGCAGCCATTGCGAGCCGCATCAACAAGCTGACCAGCCAACCGACGATTTGCGTTGACACCCCACTGTGGCATCAACCTCGGGAGTTTTGACCAGCGTGATGGATTGCTGCTCAACGCTACTCGTCGAATTCAGCAAACTCATCGAACTCCTCAGGGTCACGAGCCTGTTTCGGCTCGCTTGAATGACTATTGGTGCCTCGCCTTTGGGGAGGCTGCGGCTCCTCGTCCTCTGCAAACTCGTCAGCAAACTCATCGAACTTCTTAGGGTCAAGAGCCTGTTTCGGCTCGTTTGACTGACTATTGGAGCCTGGCCTTTGGGGAGGCTGCCGTTCATCCTCTTCAGCAAACTCATCAAATTCCTCAGGGACAGGAGCCTGATGAGACTTGCTTGATTGACCAATGACGCTCAACGTCTGGAGAGGCTGCGATGCAATTTCATCATAGAACTCGTCGAAGTCATCAAACTGGGCGTCGGGCTCATTGGCTGGAGCCTGCTGAGACTCGTTTGATTGAACATTGGTGCTTGGATCCTGCGAAGGCTGTCTCCCATAGTCATCGTTAAGCTCGTGAACGGGCTCGCCGACTACAGACTGTCCCAGCTCCTGAGTATCAACCTCGGAACGTCCCCGGCTGGAACATGCTTTTGCAGCCTGTTCCGGGGAAGCCTGGGCCTTCCTCTGAAGCAGATCTTCAATTCTTTCCAAGCGCTGATCCATCCGGACAAGCCGTTCAAGAAATCGATCACCATCGAGAACTGCTCGCGATGGACCAGGATCCAGTGTGACCGCAGTAGCTGTCGCAGAAGCTACTTTCCGATTCTTCCTATGAGTATCAATGCCGCCACCTCTTGGCTTTATCGAGTCCTCCTTTCGTTTCATTGGCATACCATTCTCATTTAACTTTGTGCCCTTCACTTTCTTGGGCGATTTAGGGACGCGTTTGGAAGGTTGAACCTCTCGCTCCTTCCGTTTTCGTGCCTGTTTCTTATCCGCGGGCTTTTGGAGAGTACTGATTCTGGCGGCTCCCTTCTTGCTGCCAGAACGACTCAATTTTAACTGTGACATGTCATACACACCTTATCCGTTGAATAGCGTTCTGCTTTGGCTGGACCGAAGAATTCGGACCATTGAAAGACCACAGCCATAACCTCGCGCGACGCTTCGCCTTTCCAATCGAATTTCGCTCGCGCAAAGCTCTCATTGGACACGATGCTTGAAGTACCACCGTGGTACTTTGATGCAAAGCTCCATGTCCGACACTTAACCTCTCGCAAGAGCGCAACAGCATCTTTTTGATGAGGAAAAAACTGATGAGATATGCCGCTCTCAAGAGCTCTGGACGGTGCCCTCGGGCCGTCGGGAAGTCAGGCCGCCAACAACCTCGCGGTATGGCGGCGCTCAGATACTAGTGGTGAAAACGGGCCGGGGCTCTTGCTGTGTTTTCCGGGCTGCCTCACTTCTGCAGCAGGCCAAAGCTGGCGTGAAACCAGAAACGAGTTTCTTGGCGTCATCGAATTCTGCTGTGAGAAGTCGGTAGCCGTCTTGGCGAAGTACGGACAGCCAGGCCATTCGAGCCAACGCAAAAAGGGACGGTTGGATGGCCACCGTTCGACGCCTCGGTCGATGTGACCGGAGCAACTTGTCACAAAGCAGGTCACCTTTGGCCTGGCATCATCAATGCTGGTTTAAACGCGGATTCGGAGATCTTGCCGAGTTGGTTCTACGCGTGAAGGACCTCCACAAATCCGCCTCACATCGCGTGGCGGCGAGTAATAAATCGGTGTGCCTCATCTGCACATCATTACAAACTTGATCTATCCTGTTCGATCGTAGCTGAATACACGATGAGTCCAAATGCGGAATTGCACAGCCAGCAGTCTAGAGTCGCAATTCTTCAACCACGTTTTCGAAAACATCAATGGATGCTTGTTTTTTCCGGTAGTTCAGATACCCTAGGTGAGTGCTGGTAGTTACGCTATAAAATTTTGCCTATGGTATACCCTTGAGTGGGAGAACCGCCGCTTGTCAAGTTTTCTTGCAGTTGTGGCAAAGCAATTAGAAGGAATGCTGACGGCGGCCCCGCTGCCCGTTCCCGCGATACTGTCGACACTGGGGCCGCAGATCAGAGACCTGAGCAATCTCACGGTCGATTCGGCCGAAAGCCTGCCGAAATGGCTGGAGAAATGGAAAGTACTGGCAACCGACAAGAAGATTGCAGATACGCTGTTAGTCCGTCTGATTCAGATCAACCTCCCGCGTCTGGCCGAGATCCTGACTTTTCTGGATGTTATCAAATTCGTTCGGGATGCGGGCGGAGATCTGCATCACTTTGATATTGATTGGAACAGGCTGAGCAACTTGCTCAAAGCCGATACGCTTCGATCTCCAGACACCTGGCTGGACCTGATTTTCAGCAAGTTGGCTTCGCGGGACGATATCAAGGCTCTGCAGGTCATTTTCGGTTTGTTGTTGAGTTCTCCCGGCGAGCTGCTGGGGCTCGAATATCGCAAACAGGGGTTTACTGCTCTGCCCGGCGCGGCCGGTTCGCTTGCTGACCTTAGCGACTTGATGCAGTTGATTAATTCGCCGTTGTCGATCCCGCTCCCTGTTCCTTTGGGAAGTACCGTCGCAAATCTACGGGCTCACATTGAGAATCACGCCGGATCCACAGGATTTCTGAAAGTCGACGGACCGGATCTCGTACCTGGAAATGGTGTGACGGGAGCCGCACGGCTGAATGGGTTTCAAATCGGACTGGAAGTTACGAAGGCCGAAGAGTTTTTCGCAGCAGTGCTGCCGCTCAGCGACAGCTGGAGTCTTCAGGCCCGGACCGTCGACAATGGCCGGCAAACTTATACCATCACATTAATGGATGGAAAACCGGTTTTTGCAGGGTCCAGCCAGGCATTCGAATTTCGAATTTTCGGGGGAGATGGCAATACGCCAGCCTTGATGCTGGGCGTTGAGTCAGAATCGCACATCAAAATCGGCGAGTCCGCGTGCGGACTCAGGTTCTCGACTTCTGAACCGTTCCTGACGACAACATTTTCGGCTCGGCCAGTGGAGATCGTGCTGAAAGGCAGCGACCTTGCGAGGGGTATCCTGGGCGGCGGGCTTTCCGACTCCCTGTCATTGCAGTTTCGTACAGATTTCGAGCTTGGCATCGATTCGCTGAAGGGCTGGAAATCTCAAGTCGGCGGTTTGACTGTTGAGCAGGCGATTCCGCTGGGACTGAACCTTGGAGTGGTCCGAATTCCGCAGCTTCGCCTGGTCACAAAAATCAGTTTCGAGGCGGAGCGCATAATCCCAGGTCTGGAGGCGCGGCTAACGGCGATCCTGCAACTTGGACCAATTGAAGCCAAATTCATCGACCCCGGCGTCAGTATCTCCTGGAACACTCGGCGGGAAGGAAGTCCGATAGCGATTGATGGGCTCCTTCCTGCGGGCATCGGGTTGTCCATCACGGCACCTCCGATTTCCGGTTCTGGATTATTTATGAAGCTGGGCAATGGCCCTGATTCCGAGTTTGGGGGCTTACTAAGCCTGCAGTTACTGTCATTTGGTGTCTCTGCGTTCGGAATATATAAGGAACTAAAGGGCGGCGAACCTTCGTTCATCGCGATCATCGGCATTCGTTTTCCGGCGCCAGGAATTCAGTTAAGCTGGGGTTTTGCTCTGTCTGGTGTTGGTGGGCTGATCGGGGTGAATCGCCGGGCCAACACGGACCTGTTGCGCGAACGGCTGGCATCCGGAGCGGCGGGCAACGTTTTGTTCAATGATAATCCGGCCGCCAACGCGCCGGCTTTGATCAGCGATCTGCGCGAATTCTTTCCCGATGAACGCGGTGTTTTTATCGTCGGCCCCACGCTGCAAATTACGTGGGGAGTGACGCTGATCTCACTGGACCTGGGCGTCTTCATAGAGCTTCCTGGTCCCCGTAAGATTTTCATTGCCGGATCGCTGCGCGTGTTGATTGGCGCGACGCCCGAAATTGCGCTTGTGTTTCTGCGGCTGGATTTCATCGGCGGCGTCGATTTCACAACGAAGTTGATCTTTTTTGATGCGGCGCTGGTGAATTCGCACGTGTTACAGGTATTCCGCATCACGGGCGGAGCTGCATTGCGTTTGAATTATGGGCCCAACGGGTTCTTTTTGTTTACGGTGGGAGGCTTTCATCCTTCGTTCAATCCCGGCTCGCTGGCCCTGCCCCGCGTAGCCCGAGCCGGCGCGTACATGTCGTTGAATGTGGGCGTCAAAGCGTGGCTGAAATTGGAAGCCTATTTCGCCGTCACGCCGAACACATTGCAAATGGGCGCGAGTGTTGAGGCTGGTCTCGAAATTGGACCGCTCGAGGCTCACGGCTGGTTCCGCTTTGATGCGCTGATTCAGTTTACGCCGTTTCACTTCGAAGCCAACATTGATGCTGGCTTCGATGTCAACGTGGAGGGAGTTTCGCTTTGCGGCGTGCGAGTGGAAGGGATGCTTTCCGGGCCCGGCCCGATCGTGATCTCTGCGCGGGCGTCCGTGAAAATCCTGTTCATGCGAATCTCGGGGAATGTGACCGTGCGATTCGGGAGCGACGCCAATGATGGTCGCCCGGCAGCCATTGAAAATCTGCTTCCCCAGTTGCTCGAACGGTTCAAAGATCCACGCAACTCCGCCTTGCGCAGCGAAGGTGAAGACTCCTGGGTTGTTCTCAAACCAACGCGGAATAAAGCAGTGTTGCTGATTTCACCTGTTGGAAAACTTGTTTGGGAACAGCGCATCGTTCCGTTCGGCCGCGATCTGACCCGTTTTGAAGGCGTGCCGCTGGCCAGACGGTCAAGGTTGAAAATCGAAGCAGTGGATCGGACGACGTCGGTCGAAAAGGACTGGTTTGGTGCCGGGACATACACCGACATGAGCAAGTCCGATGTTCTGAACACTTCGCGATTTGCCGAAGAGCAAAGCGGTCTCATCATCGGAGCGGAAGGTTCACATGATGGTGTGTCGGGAAATCCGGTTACAACGATCGACCTGCATAAGATCCAGGACGTGTTCAGAATTCGCATCGGTTCAGTGGTGATTGGCCGAAGCTGGAGTGACGGACTGTCGAGCTTGCGCGCGGAGCGTCGTGGCTTCGTCGCTCCCGCTGCCCTCGCCGATGGCGCTTCGGCGGAAGGAAAATTCCCGCGTCCCAGGATTCAGCCGGACCGCTGGAAGGCAGTTGCTCTGGACGGAACCAACATGGCGGGCACTCCCGACGAGAGCGTCAGTTCGGTTCAAGCGTGGTCGTTGGCTCGAAATCTGGGCGGAATCGCGATTCATGCAACGGATAAGCGAGTGAGTCTTCGGGGAGTGTTTGGTTAGTCGGCTGACAGTTTCGTGGTTGCCGCCGGAGCGAGGCTGCTGGCGTGGGTTTTCCAATGAACAGGGATCGTCAAAGGTCGTTTCTATGGCTGATGGTTTGACATTTCTGTCTTCCAGAAGATTGAAGTTCCTTGATGGAGCAGAGGTTTCCGGAGGTCGGCTGACCGGCGGCGTGAAGCTCAAACTGACGGACGAACTGGACCCGGCCAGCGCCACTCGCGATCCGAACGTCACCGTGAGCGGATTTCAGTTTGTTGGTCCGGCGGATATCGCTGCGTTGCGGCCCGGTACCATCGTGAGAATGTGTCCGGCATCGGGAAGCCATGACGCGGAAACGACAAAGCTCGTGCATGTAGACCTGGCGGATGCGGACTTGCCGTGGCGATACACTCCGGAGGGCGCTGATACGGTGAACCATAAGAATCGCCCCTGGCTCGTGCTGGTGGTTGGCAAGGCCGAAGAATTCGTTGTCACGGGGGGGATCGTCGTTAAGGTCATTCCTGAAGTACTAAAACGTCATCCACTGGAAGAGTCGTTTCGCTGGGCTCACATTCAGCAGGAACCGGGCGGACGCGAAATCTCACGACTGGTTTCGCCCTATGTTGATCGACCTCAGGTAACAGGATCCGAAGAGAAGCTATCACCGTTCCAGCGATACGTCGCGGCGATTGTGCCGTCGTTCAATGAAATCGGTCAGGCGTGGAATTCGGACGGTGACTTGAACGACGACTTTAAGCGGGACGGGCTGCCGGTGTTCCACTCGTGGGAGTTTACGACGGGCGAAGCTGGCGATTTCGAATCTATTGTCGCCAGACTGAAAATTCGTACGACGGGCAACGTTGGCAAAGTCTCGTTGACATATCGGGAGATGAAGGATGCCTCAGGAACGCCCATCACGATGACTCTTCGAGGCGCCATCACGGGCCTGGATAGCGAACCTGGAAAAGTATCACCCCAGGTGACTGCGGATTTGGACGTTCTAAATGATCCGATCGAAGAGCCGGCGACCGGAGACTTTCCGAAACGCGAAATCATCGGACTGCCGCAATACGGCCAGCCGTGGGTTGAGGATCCGAATTCGGCTCCCGACGGCGGCTGGTCAAAGTCTCTCAACGAAGATCCGCGTTACCGCTCGATCAGTGGAATGGGTACCTGGCTGGGAGTCGAAGCGCAGGAAGAACTCATGGCGGCAGGCGTCGCGCAGGCTGGTGCGCTGCACGAAGTGGCTCATCGCATCCGGCAACTGGCTATGGGTGTCGACGTCTCCAGCCGATTATGGAATCGCCGCCTGCCCGATGAGAAATCCCGGCGTATGGAAGTCTTAGGACCAGTGATGGCCAGAATCATGACGTCCGGCGGTGACACGGTCCTGAATCAGGTCACTGGTCAGAATACGAGACAGGGCACACAAAGCCCACTCGCGGCGGCGCAGTTTTCGAGTGCTGCAACGCGTCTGCTTCGCAACGGAACCAGTCGTACGCGGCACTTGCAGAATGCCGGGAGCATCGAACGTAACAAGTTGCTTGTGGCCGCGTCTCGCGTTCCCGTGAAGCCTGAGCGTGCACCGGACGGCACTCATCAGGCACCCGATGGGATTCCTCATATCGAAGCCGTGATTGAACCTCGAGTAGAGTCCATACGGTTGAGCAACGAGGTGAAGCAGCGACTGGCTCGGCTCATCCAGAGCCGGGATGGACATCTTCTGACCACGGCGTTCATTACTGAATTCATCAGCAAGGTGACTGATGCGGGATTCCCCAAACCCGACTGTCTGAGGCGAAAACTGCAGTCACTTTTGAATAGTGGAGTCAAAAGGATTACTCGGGGACTTATACATCAGCTCATGCAGGGATGTCTCAATTTGTTGCTGGAGAATCAGGATTTTCCATTTGGATTCAGCGACAACATTCCGCCGGAGCCACCCGATCGGTTTCACCCGGTCGATATTGACGTGCTGTGCGGCGTTGTCGAGAACGTCGTCGATCCGCGAGGCCCTGACTCACCCGCTCGTCGACGCATACAGGATACCATTGGCAACTTTCCGATTGGCGATCTCGCAACACCGGAACTTCCCCTGGGGCTCAATTTTCCTGCCTGGCAGCTCCTCAATAAATATGCCCCGGACTGGCTTGTTCCGGGAGTGGGTGGGGTAGAGGCAGATTCTGTCCTGGCTCTTCAAACGAATCCGACTTTCGTCGATGCGTTCATGGTGGGGATCAATACTCAGTTTCTCGCTGAGGCCCGTTGGAGAAATCTCTGGATTCAGCGGAACTTCACGCCGCTCCGAATGTTTTGGGGACAGATCAATCCCGCGACGGGACTTCGAGAAGCCGATATCCAGCCTATTGCAGAGTGGGCAAAAGCCCTTGATAAGGAATTGGGCGACAAATCGCATCAAGTCATTGATCCGCGTGACGCGCCGGGGAATAAGGATCTTGTGATTCTCTTTCGATCCGAACTCTTCCGGCGCTATCCTGGAACATTGGTGTATCTGATGGATAAGCCGGCGACGGATGATGAGTTGAGCCGCGTTCCCGACTTTTCCCCGGTCGGTGCAGCAACGCGACCCAGAATGCTTGGTCCCATTTTCATGGGCAATGTGACGGCAGATGTGGTGTTCTTTATTTTCAATGTGGCACCGGATGACCTGTCGAACTTCTGGCTGATGCTGGATGAACCGCCCGCTGAGTTGCGCCTTCGAAAACTCCCCTTCGATTCAAATATGGTATTTGACAGTAACTGTGTCGACCGCCCGACACGAGTGGCGATGGACGGCAGTTATCTCTCAAGGCTGGGACACTCATAATGCAAACATTCGTTTTTCGCGACCGGCGTCGTGCACGCATAGAACAGGCATTGGAAGTCCTGCTGGCTCAGATCGCCACGGTTCAGTCCCAGCGAGACGGACTTCTGGCATCGCGCAACGCATTAGCAGCAGATCCCAATCACGATCCGGGAACGCTGGCTGCACTCGAACTTCAACTGGCTGACAGCACACGCCAGTTGCAGGAGCGGGAGATCTGGCAGTCACAGTTGTTATTCGAACAGTCCGTGCTGGCAGGCTCAGGCTGGCAAGTTGATGATTTGACTCACGAAAAACTTGCCATCGACTGGATTTGGCAAACATCGTTTTCCCATATACCCGGAGTTCCTCCTTTTGACGACATCGGCATCATTGGCGCTCAAATTGCTGCGGATCTGAATGCCCGCATCGCCCTGGATGCGGTTCAGTTGGTACTCAACGCGTCTTTCGTTGTGTCACTTGCATTTTGTGAATCGCTGGCTGTGTTAATACAGGAGTTGCGAAACTCCGGCGTTAGGGTGCCTCCCGAAGATCTTCTGGAACGGATCCGCAACATTGCGGCAGCGGACGTGACATTGGTGGATGAATTGATCTCGACCGCACATCGCCATTGGGTGCTGTTGCAGGACCGTTCGTCCCCGTTTGATCATGTCTGTACACTGTTACCGGTTCGCATTGAAACCATTTTTCCGAAAGACGATCCTGGCAGGATCTGGATTCGCGTGACTCCGGATGAGACGTCCATTTCACGGCACCGGACACTCGTCAAACAAACGGAACGCAATTTCCTGCAGGAGTTCTGGTCCGAATTGCGGAAGCATATTCCTGATCCTGGATTGCCTCCCGCTGAATGGCTGGTTGGATCAGTTGGGTCTGTGGCTTTCAACGAATGGTCCATCCTGTGTTCGCGAGTCACACCGCAGCGTGCCGCGTGGCTGGTCACTCAATTTCTGCCAACAATGGTAAATGGTCTGCCGGTCATCGAAATCCCGACGGTTGCTGATGAATCGGAAGAAGCCAAAAACGAATCTGACATGATTCTGGCCTGGCCGGAAAAAGTGGAAGTCTGGATCCTCGATTCCAACGTGGCGTTGAAACAGATAGGAACATTGGAGCCTGTTGATCCGGAAACGGATGTTCTGCTGCCGCCGAACACTCCCCGCAACCTGAGATTGCCGTTGCCGGGCAGGACAAACACTGAAAGATTGTTTGACCACTGGTCCACGAACTTTAAAGAAGCTCAAAAAGCGGGGCTTGGTCGCAAACTTCCACTGCCTGCCGGCGTGACAAAGGAATCAATTCAGGCTCTGTTTGTAATAGGAGTGAGTGAAGAACCTCCGGCGGAATTGTTCCACGCGCACGCCGCATCCGGGACGATGGGACTCCTGCGACTCGGAATGCCGACCAATACGGTCCACGGCCAACCCGCGGCGGATCTTGCCAAAGATCCGGCGGCCTGGTTTGATGTCGTCCGCCAGAGACTTGAACTGCAGATCAACACTTCGATGACAATTCGCAAACGCACGGCTTTCAAGCGGATGTCGCATGCGCTTGCGGGAAACGGAATCTCGCTGCCGATTTGTCCGGTATCCAGTGGTCCGGAATATGACCCCGTGGTGGATTTCGAGGACAGCCAAAGATTCGTGCATGCCCTCTGGCCCGTGTTATGGGGCCATTTTTTCCGGGACCACCTGGGGATGTTTCCAGGGAATCCGGACCGCACGGGACCGACTGCGTATGACTACTGGCAGTGGTGTGCCGAACACTTGTTCCCCGAAGGACCACTGCCGCCAGTTCGTATTCATGATCAGCCCTATGGCATACTTCCGGTGACGACTCTCGAGGACTGGTCTGGTGAAGAAGTCGGTAATCCGCAGTGGACGAAGCTGGAAGCAGACCTGGTGGCTCGCCTGAAATCTCTGCGATTGATGTTCGCGGGCAACAACGGTCGGCCTGCGACCAGTCAACCGCCTGCGATCGTCGGAGCTGACCTGGATGGTGTCCTTGCAGTTCTAAGTCGGGATGCCAGTACCCGGAAATACGCTTATCGGAAGTGGATGAGATTTGAAGAGTACGTTGACCGACTTCCAAATCCCCGCGTATTGCAGGCACCAGAGTCGGCCTGGAAGCAGACGCACCATGTTCCGTTCAATGATATCATTCCGGAATCGGGGACGCGGGCGTTTGCGGGCACTCCACACCTCGCAGCCGGATGGCCGCAGTACCTGGACTTGTCCCTGATCGCAGCGCAACGCCTCCCGCGCCTGATGCGAGAAAACGATCTCGTCGAGCGTTTTACGATCGGAGACATGGTCGAGTGGGTCTGGGCGATGAAGAATTTCGACTCGTCTCGTGGTGCGCCACTCCCGTGGGACAGATTTTCCCGCTCGCTGATGAATGGCATGCTGCCGGACAGTTTGTGTATCCGTTTAATGATTGAGTCGTTAATGCTGGCCCAGGCCTGGGTTGGGCAGGAACTGACCAGTGCCCCATCGAGGCTGCTGAATCCGAAGCATTGGACCGGGACCGAATCCGTATTGCAAAAGAACCGGAACCGTTTTCTCGTTGGTGTTCCCACGCCGGAACCTGTACTCGCTGAACAAACGGAACTGACGTTTAAGACACTCAGCGAACTTGGTCGGGAGCTTGATCAATGGCTGGTAGAATACCAGGACCCATTTCCGGAGGCGGATGGTCAGGACCAGCGCATCCAGCGACTGGAAATCCCGCCGGACCGCCTGGCACAGCTCGAGCGAGCATTTCGGGCCACTCTGGACACCGCATCGCACCGCATCGACCCGTGGATGACCGGCCTGGCGTGGCGGCGTCTGAACCTCAATAGTGGTAGTTCCCGCGGCAAGTATACGGCGGGAGTCTACGGGTGGGTCGATGGCCCGTTCCAGGGAGAATTGGGACCAAATGACGCGGGTCTGCTCCACGCGCCTTCCCAACAGCAGGCAATCACAAGCATCGTTTTGAGAGACAAGTACTTGTCTGGCGGACGATCGAATGCGGTAGCTGGAGGGAAAAATATCTGGCAGATGCACGTGGAATCGGATCTCGCACGCAAGGCTCTGGAAATATCGGAGGAATGTCGGCTGGGATTTCATCTGTTTGAAGTCGTGGGCCGACAATTGGAGTGCATCGTCGACGATTTTCCGAAGATTCGGGCTCTCAGGCGATTTAGTCCCCAGCATCCCGATGCGCCGGACCCACTGGTTGTCTGTCATGGAATCGAGGCGCTCAAAGCTGTGCTTTCCGAAGTCCCTTTGGCACCTCAACCCGGTCTCCCGGCGGGCGAACTTTCGGCCGAACAAGTCCGACTCAGTCTTGCGCCGGACAGGGATCCGGAAAAACGGCGGCAGATCGAGTTGTTACAGGCGAGTCTGGATGTCTATGCCGATTTGCTGATTGCGGATGCCGTGCATCACGTCGTCACCGGTTTGCCTCAACGAGCGGCTGACGCGATGGATGCGGGGGCCGGATTCGGACAGTCGCCGGCTCTTGATTCGATTCGCACGCCTGCATCCGGCTATCGAATCCAGACAATCGTGATGTCTGTATTTCCGGCAGTTCAGGCTCCAGCACTGCCTGAAGCTGCGGATTTGCATCCATGTCATCTCGCCGAACCATCCCTTGCCGCATACATCCAGAGTGTGTTTCCCGACACAACGAACTATCGCTGGACGATTCAGCGCAAAGGAATTGCAAATGAGATCCTCGCGGAACCGAGTCTAACCGAGCTCGGCTGGACGATCGCCGAAGCATCGGTACTTCCCGAACAAATGCTGGCTGGCATCTTCGCGGCCGTGTCCCTCCCGGAATCAGACGCCACTGCACGCCTTGACGATCTCGTGATCGTAGCGCCGCGACAGTATTTTGCAGCACGAGAGATGTGGCAGGCAAACGGCAGCCGACCAATCAATCCTCAGGTTCTCAGGTCATTGGACGTACCCTCCGCTGCCGAGGCTGAGATCACTTCCGGCATTCTGCGGAATCTGGAGCTGCGAATTGTCGGACTCGGCGCATCTCTGCAGGCATTGAACGACAACATCCAGCGGGTCGATCAACTGGAACCATCAAAGATTTTTCTCAGACGAGCTATTTCGTGGGGCATTGCTCCCCTTTTGGAGTCCACCAAAGAGCGAGCCATGTACAGGTTTGTCTTTGGCAATCGTCCGGAAACAACTGTGCTGGAAGCAAGCGAATGGACAGCGGCTGCTGCAAGAAGCGTTGCAACACGATATGAAAAGCTTCCGAGGCATGAAAACCAGGAACCGATTATTCCGGAGGGACTGTCAGCGCGGGCGAAGCTGATTGCCGAAGTTGCCTGCGCCGATGGCAAATTGTCGATCTTGTCCGTTTGGTCAAACGCGGCGATCAAACAGTTCTCCGAGATTCAGCCTGATACGCCCACTGGTCAGCCCGAGGAAGACTGGCTGACACAGGTGGCTGCCGTGCGGGCTCCAATGGCAAGAATTGAATCTTTGCAACTTCAATCACTTGTGCGGGCGGAGTTTAAAAAGCTTGAATTGCGCACCAACGTGCCCGGTGATCCGTGGCACAGCAAATATGTAAGGGAGAATTCAGACAGCGAAGACATGAATCGACGCCGGGGGCAAAGTGCTCCGCGTCTGGTCGCGGCGTTCGGGAAAGATGGTGCGTGGAACAGTCCGCAAATCGCTGTCGGATTGATCGACGATTTTGGTGAGAGTATTCCACTTGCCAAACGGCAAACGTACGCCTCGTTTGGCTTCAACGCTCCTGCATCCCGGCCACAGCAGGCAATTCTGCTGGCCGTGCCTCCCCAGGCCCGAACACAATTAACTCACCAGGTGCTGCTGCAAACTCTGCTCGAAACCCGTGAGTTAACGCGGGCGCGAGCGGTCAGGCCTGAAGACCTGCGAAATGGTCACGGTCTGGTATCCAACATGTGGTTCGCGGGTGCCGGACCCGATCGGGTTCGACTCGACACCGACACTCAGTTCTGGAGCCTCGAATAGCGGATTCTCACTCCCGTTGCCCCAATCCTCGAAGCGATCTTTCATATGACCATCGTTGACTCATACCTGACACTTCATCCTTCAGCGGATGATCGCGCACTGCAACAAGGATTTGAAGCGGCGATCCACGATCCGACCTGGTTCCTCGCCCGGCAATGGCAGATGGGAGAGCATCAGGGGGAGAATGCATCGACGCCCGTCAAGGTCAATTATGAGCGGCGGCAAGCCATTGTTCAGGCAAGCCCCGAGTCCCCGGGTGAGAATCCGGCAATCGTGCCGACAGAAGCCATTGTGGAATCGGAGCCTCAGGACTGGTGGACAATGGGACGCCGAATCCGAATCGGCAAAATTCTGCAGGACCGGAACAAAGTCCCCTCTGCGACTTCTCCCGATAAGTCTCCTTATCTGTTTGACAACCCAGCCCCTCCGTACGACAGCTTTCATGGACAACCAGATGGCCTGGCACTGTGGCGTGATCACACTCTCAATCTGACGGCAGCTGATTTCGCCCCTGAGTCGCCGCCAAATGACACACGGTTCGCATGGGATGCACTGAATCTGAATTACAACCGACGTTTCCCCGTCGGTGACTCCAGTCTTGTTGTGACACAACATCGTGGCGGGCAGGTTGACTGGTTCTCGGTAGACGCTGCGGGCCCCCTGAGATCCGCTGGATCGGACCCTCAACCTCGTTTTTTGGCGATTCCAACACCGCTTGAGTATCCCGGAGCGCCGGCAAACCGATTCTGGCAGATTGAAGATTCTGAAGTCGATATCGGTGGTTATCCTCCCGACGTGGCTCACTTCCCAACAATGTTGCTTGTCGATTTGATTTACTCCCACAGCGACGACTGGTTCCTGTTTCCTGTCACAGCGGATGTCGGCAGTGTTGTTTCCATTTCCGACCTGCGGGTGACGGATGCATTCGACAGGGAGTATGCCGACTCAAACGCCGCATTCGAAAAGGGATTGAAGCCACCTCTGGAAAGCACGGATGGGAGATTGGACTGGAGTCTGTTCACCTGCCGGGGACTGCAACCCGGACAGCTCGTCCTGTGGAACGCGGCCGAGGCTCCACTCGAAGGCGGACTCCTCGAACAGGTTCTGCTGGGTGTCGATGAAGCCGCAAACCTGGTGTGGGCAGTCGAAAAAGTCGTTGATGGACGAGATGTGAGTTCCGTTGCGCCACCTCAACCGCCAGAAGCCGGACAATTTTCCGGCAACACGTCTCAACCGCGTCAATGGCGATATCAGCCTGGGGATCCGCCGCAGCCTTTCTGGCATCCGTACCTGAAATCGAAAGATTTGCACCGCCTGGTGCAGCATGGACTGGCCGATCTGTCTCAGACGCCGCCGGTTCCGCTGCCACGCCCTCTGGCGGAAGTGCTCCGGATCCGCGAGGCGCCGGTTCCGACGCAGCACGAACTCGCCTCGTCCGCAATACCTGGCAACGGAATCGCTCTCGAACGACGCTGGGTGCTCGCCCGCGACCTGAATGGAGAACCCGTCCTCTGGATCCAGCGCCAGCGCAAACCACTGCACTCGCCGCCCGCCCGGCGGCTCCGTTTCGATA
>JAXMBU010000057.1:0-44015 GCA_046349735.1 Planctomycetaceae bacterium | reverse complement strand
TCAGCCCATACAGTGATTGATTCTCCGTAGCGTAGGCTTCAGCCCACACAGTGCCGGCAAACTCAGCGATGCCCGTCGAATGAATTATGGCCGACTTCATCAAATCTATTTCACAAAGGTCGCGGCAAGCCACGAAGTCCTGCCCGGCAGCCAGTACCTACAGAAATCCACGACCACACCCCTCCGCGACGAAGAACAGATTTGCGTCGAAGTCGCGAACGCAGGCTGCTATAATTTATAAAGAGGGAACGTCTCAATCTGCCTGAACTTCTCGGCGATGCTCTCTACGGACGGTCAGAGAAACTGTCAGAAAGCTACTGCCATGAGTCATAACCGCCGTCAATTTCTGAACCACTCCAGCCAGAGCCTTGCTGGTCTTGCCGCGTCAGTGATGCTGATGGAAGAACAAGCACGGGCGAACGGGACGGCGGTAGCTGAAGTCGGATCCGGTGGTATTCTCAAGGCACTGCATCATCCGGCGAAGGCGAAACGAGTCGTCCAGCTTTTCATGGCCGGCGCCGCCAGCCATGTGGATCTCTGGGACTACAAACCAGCGCTCGAAAAACATCATGGCGAAGCGTCCAATTTCGGCGAACATGTCGAAGCCTTTCAGGATGGACTCGGCCCATGGATGAAGTCGCCGTTCAAGTTCGCCGCATATGGCCAGTCAGGCAAATTTCTCAGCGATGCCGTGGAGCCGATGGGGGCAGTGGTTGATGAAATTGCCTTCGTCCACAACATGGTCGGCAAGACCGGCGTTCACAGTCAGGCGACGTATCTGCAGGCGACGGGATTTGACCGTCCCGGATTTCCCGGAGCCGGTGCCTGGGTCAGCTATGCCCTGGGTTCCATGAACGACAACCTGCCGACGTTTGTTGTTCTGCCGGATCATCGAGGATTCGCGAGCAACGGGCCGAAGAACTGGGGCTCGGGTTTTTTAGCCGCGAGTACTCAGGGCACCATGATTTTTCCGCAGCGCGAAACGCCGATTGAAGATCTGTTTGCGTCGGCCGATTACGTGTCAGCCAAAGCAGAGAATGATGGGCAATCTTTGTTGCGATCACTGAATCAGGATTATAGTCGCCGGCGCCCCGGCGATTCACGTTTGGAGTCTCGCCTGCGATCTTATGAGCTCGCGGCCAAAATGCAGCTCAGTGCGCCGGAGGTGTTTGACTTGTCGAAGGAGACCGAGGCGACTCTGAAGATGTACGGTCTCGCGAATCCCGGTGCGACTTATCCGACGGAGATTAATATTCCCGAGGAAGCTGAATACTTCGGTCGCAAGTGCTTGATTGCTCGGCGAATGCTGGAACGAGGTGTCCGGTTTGTGCAGATCTGGTCAGGCAATGACAACGGGTTTCCTCGGCGAAACTGGGATAGTCACGAAGATATCGAACGCGATCACAAGCCATTGGCGATGGGAATGGCGATCGGCACTGCGGCCTTGATTCAGGATTTGAAGCAACGCGGATTGCTGGAAGATACGATCATCGTGTGGACCACGGAGTTCGGCCGCATGCCGTCAACTCAGGGCAGCAAAGGCCGCGATCATAACCCTTATGTATTTACCAACTGGTTGTGCGGCGGAGGCATCAAAGGTGGAATCAGTCATGGCCCATCGGATGAATGGGGCTACAAGCCTCTGGACCGCAATAATCCGACACAGGTTTATGACATTCATGCTACGATGCTGCATCAGCTAGGAATCGATCACACCAAACTGACAGTGCGGAACGACGGCGTTGATCGCCGACTGACGGATGTGCATGGCCAAGTGATCCATGAGATTTTGGGTTGACTCGATGGTGGCAGTGTCGCGAGTTTATGGTTCTATCAGCCGGAACGCGTTAGCGTCCGGTTGTTTGTTTTCATCACAACCCGAGGCGTTAGTTTTGAAGTTGTGCGTTTCAGTTAGGGCTGGAAGCCCGGCACATCCTCTGCCGGTGGCGTGAGCCACAGGACTGCAAAAACACGGCGACTCAGGCCTGAAGGGCCGACACATCCGCCCTTGTGTCGGCCCTCCGGGCCTCAGAGTCTTTATGTTCGCATACCGGTGGCTCACGCCACCGGCATTGGATTTGTCGACCCTCCGGGCCTGAAAATGCGTAAGTTCAAAAGATGTCAGCGAGTGATTCGTGGGTAGGTAGCACAAGGCACGAAAGCTCTATCCCTCACTGACGTTTCGGGTTGTGATGTTACTCGGTTCACGAATAGGACTATCAGGCAATGACAATGCTCTACATGGATGATCGTTTTCTGCAGCACGAAACGGGGCAGCATCCGGAATGCCCGGCTCGGTTGAAGTCGATTCATGCGGCGATCCACAAGTCGGGGCTGCTGCCAAGACTGCGACAAGTCCCGATTCGCACAGCTTGCGATGATGATATTCTCCGAGTTCACCCGGCGGCTCATTTGGAGAAGCTTCGGGAATTCGCGGCGGCCGGTGGTGGTCGCATCGAAGCGGACACGGTGATGAGTGCTCAGTCAGAAACCGTGGCTCGCATGGCCTGCGGGACCGCTGTGGATGCTGTGGAACGAGTGATCGCAGGAGAAGATACGACGGCTTTTTGTGCAGTCAGACCGCCAGGGCATCATGCGGTGCCTGATGGGGCGATGGGATTCTGCTTGCTGGGCAACGCAGCGATTGCGGCTCGCACTGCTATTCAGCGTTTGGGGCTCAATCGAGTTCTGGTCGTGGACTGGGACGTTCATCACGGCAACGGAACGCAGGATGTTTTCTACGAAGATGGTCAGGTTGGATTCTTTTCGGCTCATCGCTTTCCCTTTTACCCGGGCACTGGTCGCAAAGTGGAAACGGGGCGCGGAGCTGGGCTTGGAACAACCTTTAACTTGCCGCTGCAGTTTGGAACTTCTCGCAAAGATTATTTGTCCGCCTTTGAAGCCATGTTGACGGACGCGGCCGATCATATGAAGCCGGAGCTCGTCATTCTCAGCGCGGGCTTTGATGCTCACGCGGATGATCCAATTGGTTCGTTGGGACTTGAGACAGAAGATTTTGAAACGCTCACGAAGCTGGTTCAGCAGGTTGCCGCAACACACGCCAACGATCGGCTCGTGAGCATCCTGGAAGGCGGCTACAACCTGGAACGCCTGGCCGAGTGTGTGGAGCTGCACGTTAAGACGCTGCTGCCGAGGTAGTGAGCGGGCCGGCGCTAGCCGCCGGTGTTTTTCCGCATCTCTAGCGTGAATCACCGGTGGCCAGAGCCATTCCGCTCACGGAGCAAACACCCTTGGACTTCAGCCCCAGCAGCCTGTTGAATTAATCAGCCGGAACGCGTTAGCGTCCGGTTTTTGCCGCTAAAACCGAGGAAAAATAACCGGGGGCTAACGCCCTGCGGCTGATGAAGCAACGACATCAACAGGCCGCCAGGTTCGCGATTGACGTGACGAACGAATTCGCTACCCTGTGCCAATCTGGCGAATTCATTCGTCACATTTCTGGCAGGAGTGAATCATGGCAAGAGCGGTGTCCAGTCAGCCGACAGAGGTCGAGCTGCAGATCCTTCGAATCCTCTGGGAAAGCGGCGGCTCGACAGCTCGCGAGGTTCACAACGGACTGACCGAAGTCAAGGGTACGACGTATTCGACAACCGTCAAGATGTTGTCGGTCATGCTCGAGAAGGGTCTCGTCAAACGTGACGAAACAGTGGCCCCACAGGTTTATCGCGCCGCGATGAGCCAGAAGGTCACTCAGAAGAAAATGCTGGGGGACCTGATCGAGAAGGTCTACAACGGCTCGGCGATGAGTCTTGTGCTGCAGGCGTTGTCATCCGGAAAAGCGTCGGCCGATGAGCTGGCGGAAGTTCGCAGAATCGTCGACGAACTGGAAGGAAAGAAGCCATGATGCCGATGCAGGTAATGGTCGTTCCGGTTTGGGTAGAGCGTTTGGGATGGACGCTGGTGCATTCGTTATGGCAGCTCGCTGTCGTGGCGATTCTGGCTGCGGTGTTGCTTCGATTGCTGCGAAATCGATCGGCTCGATCACGATACGCCGTGGCGGTCGCGATGCTGGCCTGATGGCGATTGGGCTAGTGGCGACGTGGTGTCTGATTTCTGTAGAACCAGTTCGGCCAATCCTGTCGACACAGATTGACGAACGAGCGGGGCTGCGACAAGTTGCTTCAGTGGTGCAGAAGCCTGTGACCACCGAGGCAGGCTCGGTGGGGCTGGTGGATGCTACAACTGCTGAGGCCGTGGCGATTCCCTTGACGGCTGAGGCCGAACTGGCGGAAGTTTCTCCGCAGCCTTCCGAAGTCAGCGTAGACGTCGCTAGTGAAAACTCAGCCTCGGAGTTGCAGCTCGAGCAGAAGCCAACATCAGCTGCAATGCTCGTTCGCGACTCCATCGAGAAGGTCGCTCGGGCCGTCAAACCTTGCCTGCCAGTTCTGGTGAGCGTTTGGTTATTGGGAGTGCTGATCTGCTCAATCCGACCCATCTGGGGCTTGTGGATTCAGTGGCGTTTGCGACATAGCGGTTTGCTGCCTGTGTCTGAGTCGATTCAAACAACCCTGACTGCGCTGATACAAAAACTGCGACTAACGCGAGCCGTGAGAATCGCCGAGTCCGCTCTGGTCAAAGTCCCAATGGTCGTCGGCTATCTGCACCCAATGATTCTGCTGCCAGCGAGCGTCATTACAGGGCTGACTTCATCGCAATTGGAAGCGGTCCTGGCTCACGAGTTGGCTCATGTTCGCCGCCATGACTGGCTGATCAATACGCTGCAGGTGATTGCCGAAACATTGCTGTTTTATCATCCGGCCGTCTGGTGGCTGTCGTCGCGAATACGTCAGGAACGAGAACTCTGCTGCGACGATATTGCTCTCGGTCTGAACGTCGACAAAGCCGTCTTCGCAAGGACGCTGCTCACGTTGGAAGAGCTGCGACAGAAAGCACTGGTTCCAGTGATGGCCGCAACCGGAGGCGATCTGACGGCTCGCGTGCGACGTTTACTGATCACGTCGCATGCCACCCCATCACCAACTGGTGGCACGGTCATTGGAATGTTCGTGGTGGTGGGCGCCTTGGTTCTGATGGTGACATCACTGCTCGCTTCTCAGCCGCGTGACGAAGCGAAGACATCTCAAAATGCTACTGCCAGAACACAGAGTAATTACGATGAAACGCCCGATGCTGAGGCTTCGCTTTCATCGGATGCTGAGCAAAAGAACCCTCCTGCCCCAAACCCGAAAACCGCACGGCAGCGAACCATACAAGTGCTTGACGATTATGATCGACCAGTCGTTGGTGCCGACGTTCGACTTTCGTTTCAGCAGGATGGCCGAGTTCCGTCTCCAAACGATTGGTTGATCACTGCTGAAACGAAGGAAAAAGGCATCCTCACTGTCGATGCGCCGTCGGAAGCAAACAAGGTCTACCTGACCGTAGTCGCTGATGGATTCTACGCGTTCCGCGACCAGCGGCCAGCGGTCGGTGAATCGACAATTCGCCTGGAGCGCGCCCGTGTAATTCGTATTCGGGCGTTTGATCAGGCTGGTAATCTTCTGCGGAAAATAGTGCCTTGGCTGGCTGGCAATCATGGGCTCCTGGAACGTGAGTTTTCTCTCGAAGCAGATGGGTCAGCCACATTACTGGGAGTTGCTGCGAATCGAAGTTTGATGCGAGTAGTGACCTCTCGACAGAACGGTCTTTTTCTGTTCAGTGATCTCATTGATTTGGACACGGCTCAACCGGGAGCGGATGGTGTTATCGACGTGGTGTTGAAACCCGGAGCCAGGATTACCGGGAAGTTGGATGATTCCGTACCACGGCCTGTCGGGGAGGGTTATGTCCAATTGCGAGTCTGCGAGGGAACGAATCACAGGCTTGGAATGCCACGGTATGACATCACTGCTAGATCAACGTATCCAAATAAAATTTTGTGGATCTGGGAAGATTCAGCGGCGGTGCAGCCTGATGGAACGTTTGTGTTCGAATCGGTCCCCTCTGGAGGACTCGCTCAGATTCATGCGATTGTCGATGGATTCATGTCAGCCAATCCTTCAATCGACGAACTCAGTGAAGTGCTGCGGGCTCGTAATGGGGGCGATAAAAAGACATCTGAAGTACTCCGAAAGTATCTCAGCGGCTTCAACATCTGGCCTCAACTTTTGCCCATCGATTCAGACAACGTGGAGGTCCGTGTGAAATGCCGTCCGACAGCATCCTGTAATCTCAGGATTCTCGATTCTTCTGGCCGACCAGTAGCAGGAGCCGCCGTGTGCTTCAAACTAAATGCCACGACAATATTCGCTAATTCATTTCCTCCGGGACTCAGTTTGTTGAACAATTCGAATTTTATGGAGGACATCCTCTATGATGTTTCTCCTATGCCAATTGTGCAGGGTGAATCGTCCGGAACGCCACGGAGCCCGTTCCGTAACAGGCAGAGGTCTTGGGAGAATCGTTCGTATCACGAGGTCATTTCAGATGAAAATGGGCGAGCAATCATTCGAAACCTGCCGGGCAATTGTCGACTCCGTTTCACAGTAAAAGCCAAAGGTTTTCTGCTCCCTGAATCTCCTTTGTACGAGCCCTTGGAGCCAAATTTCCCTATTAATAAGCGTGTGGGCTACAGCGAACTCCTCGAAGACGAAATCGTTGAGTCGACGATCTACCTTGAGCGAGAGCAGGCGGAAACAAACCCCATTGAACGGGAGCAGCCCGTAGCACCCCGCGAAGTTGTCGTGGTGGACCAGAACGGCGAACCGCTGGAGGGGGTCTCACTCGCAGTCGCTGAAATTCGCGTGGGCGGAAAAGACTGGCACAAATGGAGTACACAGCGATTCGGTACAGCTCTGACTGCAAACACTGATGCTGCTGGCCGAGTGACTCTGCAAATTCCGAGCGTCCTTGATTCAATAGACGTTGAACGAATTCGGCTCGCCGTCAACTTGAGTACCATCGATCTGTGGGTGAATGGCGAATTGGTCGATGCTCCGCTTAAGCCGGATTCCGGACTCATCGCGATTGTCCCAGACCCTGAATCGAAACGACGTGGCCGAGCAAAGTACGGATTGCTCAATGACATTCTGCAGGGTCCTAAAAATGGGCCATTGCTGCAGTCGATGATCAAAAGGCCCAGCCTTGCAAAATTAAGGCAACTTTTGGCGGGGGCGAAATCGAAACAGCCTGAGCCTGCTGAGCTTCTTGACGAAGGGCGATTCGGTCGCGAAGCAAAAGGAGCACGAGTTCATTTAATTCCGAGTGGAGATTCTCTGTTCGCACTGGTTGGAGCTCGAGTTCGCCCAGCCGATGGAACTCGAAAAGACGAAACGGACATGACCAATCTTCCGGAGTGCGTTTTCGTCTTTGATTCTGACGGAAAACCTGTCGCAGCTCTTGGCGGTGAAATAGGAACGACCGGTGCTGGAGATCCCGAAAACGTCGAAATTCTGTGCCTCGGTCCTGAAGAAGACTGGTTCGTGCGAGTGACGAGGTTTCAGGAGAACGGGCCTTTCGCGTACCAAAGCGTCTATTATCGCATCGGCGAGTCTGTTGTGCCGTCCCTGAAGTATTACCACTACGCGAATTCCAACGCCCGGTCGAACGGTCCGGAGAAGATCAGTCGCCATGGCGACCTGTATCTGAAGTTCCCCCAAAGCCGAAATAGGTATGCGAACGAAACCGTTGGAATCACTGATGACGGTGTGGCGATCAATGGCATCATAGTCTGGGATGGTGACAAGAATCGATTCTTTGGAGCGCCGGCACAGTCAGTCGACAGTCGGCCGCTCTACAAAGTCGATACGACATGGTCGCAGGACTTTTCTGCCTTGAATCCCAAAGCCGATCAGATGATTATTTCGGGCGGAATTCGCGACGGTGCAGAGGGGGATTGGTACGGATGGGATACGGTTATACCACAAGGTTTTGAAGCCATCGTTCGCGTGTCGATTCCTAAGCTAACTGGTGAACCGCAAATTCTTGAACAGACATTGGGGGCCGGACGTCACTTCATTCAGTTTGAAGCCAATGCGTTGGACGACGAAGCCACAGCAAAACTGAACCTTCGATACGGGGAAAACGACCAGCAGATTCAAAACGCTGATCTGCCCTTCAGGATTCTCCAACAGCAAAATGCACCGGCCATCGTGAATGTCCTGGATGCTCAAAAGTCAGTGCGACTTGTAGAACGGCCGCTGGAAAGATCCGAGAAAACTCTGACGCTGGAGGTGACCTTGAATCCATTGACCGAAGCCGGGAAATGATTTCTTCGCCGAGACAGATCGCCTCTTTATGCAGGCCACACAAATGATCGCACTGTGCGAGTGTCGAAGCGTGCGGTTGCGGAAACGCCAGCCGTCTACTTCTGCCCTCGAGTGTTCGAGTGGACCGCAGGGCTCCCCTTTTCAAGAGACTGGATTCCCTGATTCAGGCCACCCGGCCGACATTGAAGGAATAGAGCTGATGCTGCCTGTTCAGATAACAAAAATGCACTGCTCAAAGGCACAGTGAGTCGTGTTGCCCATTTGAGTCTCCGAGTTTTCAAAATTCTTCCTGCTGCGAATTTGATCGATATTCCCTCATTTTCAGCAGTGCAGAGCTGCCGAGAGCAGGCAGATTCGCTCTTTGTTTAGAACAACCCGCCCCTCCGCGTGCAATTGGCATAGGGGATGCTAAAAAGGGTGAAACCCGCAGTTAACCACGATAATTGCGGGAGTGCTGCTCAAATTAATGGCACGGTTGCTGGGAATCTCTGCAATCAGGCGTTCCGGAGGGAAGGTCAGGTTGTAGCGATGAGAACGGGCGAGAACGTTTTTGGTGTCAGTGTACGGCACCGCCCGGAGGTCCTGATCAGGAGATCGCTTCAGTTACGGGAAGCAGGAGTAGTACGTGGTTGTCGGGGTAAACAGAACGCCGTTGTTCTGTCCGCAGTGACCGACGACTTGGAATCGCCGTGACGTCACAGGTTTTTCCGGGAGGAGTAAGCAGAGAATGTCGAAGTCAAAATTGGAATACATCTGGTTGGACGGAACGAAACCTACACAGGTCTTGCGTTCAAAAACTAAGATTGTGAAGGACTTTGGTGGTACGCTCGAAGAATGCCCAATCTGGTGCTTCGACGGCAGCTCAACAAATCAGGCTCGGGCGGTTCATCAGACTGCCTGCTGAAGCCAGTCGCGATTTTCGAAGATCCAGGTCGCTCAAACGCATACCTGGTGATGACCGAAGTTCTGAACCCAGACGGCTCCGTTCACGATTCCAACGGTCGTGCAACGATCGAAGACGACGACAACGACTTCTGGTTCGGCTTTGAACAGGAATACTTCCTGTGGGATCGCGAAACCAACCTGCCACTGGGTTCCGGTCGGTGGTTACCCAGCTCCACAGGGTCCATACTATTGCTCAGTCGGTGCGAAGAATGCATTCGGCCGTGAGCTGATCGAAGAACATCTCGACCTGTGCCTTCAGGCCGGTCTGAATGTTGAAGGGATCAACGCTGAAGTTGCCACAGGACAGTGGGAATTTCAGGTCTTCGCCAAGGGTGCTAAGCGTGCTGGTGACGAAGTCTGGGTTGCTCGCTACCTGCTTGAGCGGACTGCTGAAAAGTACGACCTGTCCATCAACTGGCACTGCAAGCCGCTGGGTGATTCGGACTGGAACGGTTCCAGTATGCACGCCAACTTCTCGAACTCCGTGCTCCGCACATGCGGCAGCAAGGAAACCTACGAGAAGATCTGTTCCGGATTTGCTCCACGAATCAAAGAACATATCTCCGTATACGGTGCTGACAACCATATGCGTCTGACCGGCAAGCATGAAACTCAGTCGATCGACAAGTTCAGCTTCGGCGTTTCTGACCGCGGTGCGTCTATCCGAATTCCAGTCGCAACCGTTCAGAATGGCTGGAAAGGCTGGCTCGAAGACCGACGTCCAGCATCCAACGCCGATCCTTACAAGGTTGCTGCGGAGATCATTCGCACCGTCAAGGCTGTGAAGATCTGATTGTAACTTAATGGAGCCAGTCATCCCGAAACGGTGCGGTTCATCTGCCTCGTCAGGCGGTGACTGGATCGGGAGTCACTGCTGATCTTTGGAGCGATCCATTGATCAATCCTCCCTGGCTGTCCGATGGCAACATCGGACAGCCGTTTTTTTTTTGCGCCAGGGAAATGAAGAATCGCGGTTCTGGAAACAAGCCTGATTGATTTGTACCTGCGTTTGAACGCACTGCCTGAACGGCGATTCGTTGGACAGCGTCAGGTTTGGCTCCCATACAAGCCCGAAGTGCCAGCGAGTGAACCCTTTGCGACTCATTCACTCGCTGGCGCTTCGGGCTTGTATTCTCAATGATTCTCGTGAACATCGCGCTGTCCAGTTAGGAACAGGCCCGAAACAACTTCCGTAGCTGAAGTCGTGAGACTTCAGTCCGAACTCTCACAAGTTCGGCTACGAAGGGATTTTATTTCGCGACTAAACCTTAACAATTCAGGGTATTCCCTCGTCTCATCCCGATCGAAGCCCCTGAATTGTTAAGGTTGCGCAAAATCGCAGAGGGAGTGATATCCCGTTTGAATTCGTGTGATTCGGTGGACACTCTGCTCATCTGTCCAAGCATGGATGTGGTTCCGACGAGTCCTGAATCGAGCCTGGTATCCTGCATGTCCCGCAAAACGAACAAGAGTGTCACTGTGCATCAGATGGCACAAACGCTTCTGAAATCGTGTCTGTTCGATGTCAAAAAGAACCTTAAGGTTGCAGCCAAAGACTGGCGCAGCAATGACGAGGGCGTACATCAACTGCGTGTTTCACTTCGTCGAACAATGGCGTGCATGGATTTGTTCTCCGAGCAGTTTGCGGTGGCAAAGGAGACGCTTTGGCTCCAAAAGACGCTGAAGGAACTGCTGAAATCGGCCGGGAAAGCCAGAGACCTTGATGTGTTGCTGGCTCGCGAAATGCCCGACCATGGAAAGGCTCAGGGAAAACTTCAAAAGGCGTGGAGGAGCAAACGCAGGGAATGTCAGAAGCCCCTGGATCGTTCCTTCGAGGCACTCGTTCGTGAAGAAAAACTCCAGAAGAAAACCGGGGCATTGCTGAAGCGCCTGTCCGCGACACCACCCACGGCGACGAATGAAACTTCCCCCGATCTTCGTTCGTGGAGCACACTGCAATTAAGTCTTCGAATCGGCTTGCTGCTGAAAAAGTCACCGGAAGGATCGCAGCTAAAAGGACTGCATTCGTTTCGAGTTTCCGCAAAACAACTGCGATACGTGGCTGAGCTTCTGCAGGAGATTTATCCTAACAAAATGGTGAATCCATTGCTGAATCTTTTGGCCTCTGTTCAGAAGAAACTGGGACGCCTGCAGGATGAAGCTGTCGCTGCCAAATCAGTGGCTCGTCTCAGCAGCAAGGTCAGCAGGAAACAGAGCAAGAGCCTGCAGAGCATGTCTGACGAATCGAGGGTCGCCGCAGAAGCCAGAGCCGTAGAACTCCGGCTCTGGTTGAATGAAAAAGTCGTGCCGGAGTTAAACCGACTCGCGAAGGTGCTGCCCCAGCCCGCAAAGCCCGCACCAAAGTCCACAAGCACTCGTAAGTCCGTCAAGCGGACGCGGACCGCAAGTTAGCGGACGTAGAGAAACTCCTTCGTGTTGAACATCGCATGAGCCATGGTTTGCCACACAGCCTGGCTGCTCAGAACATCCTGTTCAGAAATCTTTTCGTCGCTCGCAAAGTCTCGAGCGGCTTCAGACCACCGCGATAGTTCTTCACTGCTGGCTGTTCTCCCGAATGCTTTCAGAAACATCTGTTGCAGGCGGGACTCAATCGTGGGATCGTTTTGCAGAATCAACTGCGAAGACCAGTAATCCGCCTGACCTGCAACAAACGGGTCGTTCAACAAGGTCAATGACTGTGCTGGCGTCGTTGTAACATCGCGTCGGCCTGTCGGAATTTTTGGAGCCGGTTGATTAAATGTGGCAAGGAACCGAGGAGGCTCCATGATTGTGACCTTCGTATAGATCGAACGTCGGCCGAGTCCATCCAGCGGACCAGAGAACAGCCGCTTCTGATCATCCTCGTTCAGCCGATAGGGATTGGAAGTTGGCCCATACAAGCGGCTGTCAATTCGCCCCGACACAAACAACATGGCGTCGCGAAGACTCTCCGCATCCAGCCGCCGCACGGGGAAATGATGCAACAGACGATTTGTGGGATCAACGTCCAATGCCCCGGCAACCGACTGCTGTGATTGCTGCCACGTCTGACTCAGCAAAATGCTGCGAACCAGTTGCTTCGTTGACCAGCCTCGAGCGATAAACTGATGAGTCAGATAATCCAATAACGCGGGATGCGATGGCCGATCACCCACATGGCCAAAGTCATCAGGAGTTCTGACCAGGCCCTGACCAAACAGCCAATGCCAAACGCGATTGACGTAGACTCGCGCTGTCAGAGGATTCTTTGGACTGGCGACCAGCTCAGCCAATTCCAGTCTCGTCCGCTGAGTCTCGGTGGCCTCACACACATCAGGAAGAAATCGAGCCGCTCCGTGCGGAACGGGATCTCCCAACTGGTCGTAATCACCCCGAATGTTCAGGCGATAGTCCAGAGGCGGATCAAGATCTGCCATGCCATTGACTGTCGCCGGCTCCAGCCAGCTTCTGTTCCAGCTCCCGATAGCTTTGGACGATGCCGTTGATCGGTGAATCCGGTTTATTTGCTTCCGCAGAGTTCTCCAGAAACTCGCTTGAAAGCATCCAGTTCAGAAGCCGAATCTGATCGTCTGTGGGACGCTCTTCCTGCCACGCCGTGATGGATTGCTTCAGCACCGCTCGCAACTGACTGGACGCTTCGTCAAGCGTCTGAGGGACATCGCCATCCAGCAACAGCAGCATTCGTGTCAGTTCATCTTTGGGCGAGAACGGGACCGTATGCTTTACGACACGACTGATCTGGAGCCAGCTGCGAGGATCCGCGACCTGCTCTTCGGAGCATGCTCCACCGAGTCCAACGCGTGGAGGAAAATTCGGGTTGCTGGTTTTTGTTGCAAACTCGATGTAAACGTTTCGGTCGAGACTCGAAAGTGTATCGACCAGCCTCCACTGGGGCGTCGCGTTAGCCAGGTACTGTTGCTTCTCCGTCAAAAAGGCGTTGTCAACAACGGTTCGTTGAGCCGAGAAATCACCTCCCGCGACTTCGAAGCTGAGATGCCCCGGCCCCAGCGACCTGGTCCATGGTGTTCGTAGCGCACCATTCATACGGGGCGAAAGGGAATTGGTGCAAAGCCCTCCGTGCAGGATAGATTCAATCGCCTGTCCGCCCGATAGAGCCACCACAAAATCACCACGGGGCGAGATTTCCCGAGTTCCCTCGCCGTCGGCCGACCATCCTTTCGGAACTCCATCACGAAAGTCGACCAGCGTGATGAAGTTTCCGGAGTTCTCCGCAACGCGTCGCTGACTTTCTTCGCGATATGTTGCCAGCAGCGTCTGCCACGTTTCCTGAATGGTCTTGCCATTCTTCTCAGCATCTCGAAGCTCCTTCCAGATTCGGAAAGGATGTTCCAGCGGATAATCAGGAAGGAGTCCGCAGCTTGTGGTCAGAAACTGTGTGGTGAGCTTCTGCAGGTTCGTCTGCCACCCCTGAGCAAGCTCGGTACGTAACTGACGCTTCAGCTGCTTCAACTCGTTGCGAACAGACTCGTTACGCTCCGGGAGATCAACGGTGTTCGTGATCCAGCGAGCGCTCATGAACAAACCGCCCATCGCGTAATAGTCGCGTTGAGAAACCGCATCCAGCTTATGATCATGACAGCGAGCACAGGAAATCGTCGTGGCCAAAAACGCTTTGCCGAACGCATCGATTTTGTTGTCCAGCATTTCCTGATGGATGCCGTTAAACTCCGAACTGTCCCCGTGACGCTTCTCCCCCATCTGGTAGAACATGGGACCAATCAGCGATTCGTTGATGCCAAGTTCATGATTCAGTCGCGGAGACTTCAGCAGATCTCCCGCAATCTGTTCTCGTACGAGTTGATCGAAACCGACATCGCTGTTGAAGGCTCGAATCAGATAATCACGATATCGCCATGCACCTTTGGCGGGCATATCCCATTCGTAACCGTACGTGTCGGTGTAACGAACAACATCCATCCAGTGCCGTGCAAAGCGTTCACCAAAATGCGGTGATGCCAGGAGCTGGTCAACGAATCGCGGCCACGAGTTTGGCTGTTGATCGCTCACTAACACGTTTATTTGTTCCTGTGAAGGCGGCAGCCCTGTGAGTGCAAAACTCGCTCTGCGAATCAAAGTCCGCTCGTCCGCGCGCGGCGCTGGGGCCAAATGTCGAGCCTGCATTGCAGCCAGAATGAACTGATCGATTTCATTGCCGGAGATTTGGTTGTCAACGTGCGGCCATGTCACTTGCGGTGGCTCTGACACGATTGGCGGCTGAAGACTCCACCATTTGCGCCGATCCTGATAAAGGGCTTCAAACGTTTCGGTGGCGATAGCTTTGGGATCGGGAGGATGATCACGAGGATCGAAGGCGCCCGATCGAATCCATTCTTTCATGTTCTGTATTTCAGCCTCTGTCAGTTTTTTCCCAGGAGGCATCTCCAGCCCATCATGCCGAATTGCACTGATCAACAGACTATCATCCGGGCTGCCGACCTTCAGCGCTGGACCAGAGTCGCCGCCCTTCAGAGCAGCATCTCGGTAGTCAAGCCGCAGGCCGCCCTTAACTTCATTGCTGGCTCCGGAATGACACTCATAACAGTGCCGAACAAGCAGCGGTCGGATCTTCCGTTCGAAAAACTCATTTCGCGATTCGTCGCTGAGGGGCATGTCCGAAGGCTGTTCATCAGCGACCGCAGAACGATTGCAGACAACCGGAACAATCAGCATCAAAGCCAGTGTCATCGCGACCTGACGAGCCCCGGAAGATTGGCGAAACTCACGATTGACAAATAGCGCAGGAATCACGAGGCAGGGTGTTGTGGCGGGACGTTTCACGGGCAGTCGTCTCTGTGAAAGTGATGCACGGCGGCCAGGCAATTCAATCCGGAGAGGATTGATCGCTTCCGTTATCGCCAACAGCATAGACAGAAGGCAACGCCACTCAAAGCCATAAGCCATTAAAGCCGACGGGAGACGCATCGCGCCAAAACGCGGCGATCGACTCCAACGCGAAAACTGATACCACGAGGGAAATGTTACAAGTCGCCAACAACCTGGCCATCATGAATGTAAGTCAGCCGCCAGAACGTCAGAACGTCGATGTGCTCGCTGATAAATCTCACCGAACCATCTGCCATGAGAGCCTGAATTCCGCCACTATGCCTGCTGCCGTAACCCCATGAGTACTGACGCTTCAGTGGATCGTTGTTAATAACCGCGTTGATTTTGAAATGAGAGGCAAAAGTTCCTGTACCGCTGATCGTTGAAATCGTCGAGATATCCAGATCGCTATCGCTGCTGGAAGGCGTATAGAGATGACAGCAAGTGTGCGTCCCTGTCAGCCCCCAGGGCCCATAATTGCCATCGCGTTTAAACTTTTCTCCGCCCCAGGCTTCTCCAATTGCGATGGAATTGGAAGTTCCGTCTGTAATGTCGCGAAGTCTCGCCCCGCCACTGTTACCAAACATTCCCTGACGAATATCGTTCTGGTAGGCCGTGTAGAGATAGCTGTAGTCGGTCATTCCGCCGGTCGCAAATGCATAGCTGGCACGACGAGCTTTCTCACGCGAAAAAAAAGCAGCCGAACTTGTCGGAGCTGATGTCGATACCTCTCCGGCCTGCGGATGAGACGGACACTCAAGTTCCGGGAGTGCCATTGATGTGACGGCAAGATTCGGATTTACATTCGATGGACCGGCCAATGCAAAACCGCACGGTGATGACAAACTGGCCGTGGTATCAAAGTCATACAGACGATAAGCGGCAACTTCTTCATTGTACGGCAGCAGGTAAATCCAGCCGGGCGTGTTCTGCACTCGATTATGCCCCGAATACAATGACGCGCCATAAACTCCGGGAGTTGAGCCACTACAGGAAACGCGGCCGGGATGATTGATTGCTGGTGGAAAGATCAGATTCGTATCGTAGTAATTATGGAGAGCCAACCCCCACTGTTTCAGGTTGTTCTTACAAAGCGTTCGACGTGCAGCCTCCCGAGCCTGCTGAACAGCAGGCAACAACAGCGAGATCAGCATGGCAACGATGGCGATCACTACCACCAGTTCGACAAGCGTAAAAGCTCGATTCTTCCTGACCTTCTCCATGTTCAACATCGTTCAACATCCTTGAGATCGACCAATTGCCTCCAACCTGACTCAGGAATCATCGCCGCTTTGAACACGAGCAGCCGTTTGATGATGGCTGTCAATTCATTTGCCCAGCCTACGATTTCTTTGAAAGCGACCTATGAGCTTGAGCAGTTTGCCTGAACGCCCGCAGCAGTGTCGGTCTTAGAGGCTATCTGAGAATTACGAAGTCGTGTAAGCTATTGTGGCATATTGGATTACGACACGAAGATTGACAAGGACGTCAACATGTCACGCTGCTTATCCGACCGATTTGAGGACTTCCCAGTGACTTCCAGATGGAGGCATTCATGCCAAAATCGAAACCGCTCGGTCGCAACATAGAAGTGAACCTTCGCGAGGTGGTGAACGCGATCCTTTTACATCAACGCGCCGGTTGTCAGTGGACATGTTGCCACACGATTTCCTGAACTACAAGACCGTCAACTGGTACTATAACGAATGGCGTCGCTCCGGGTTGTGGGAGCAAATCATGACAGGCTGCGAGTTGCGGTTCGAACTCTGCGGTCGGTCGCAGCGAAGAGCCCAGTGTGGCCTGTATCGACAGCCAGACAGCGAAGACCGCTGATCAGGAGGCGAGGTCGGATACGACGAGGCAAGCGTGCGAATGGCCGGAAAAGACATATTGTGACCGATGTCATGGGATTGATTCTGGTCGTTTGTGTGACGGCAGCCACGTCCATGATGCAGTCGCCGCTGATCCGCTTCTGCGACAGTTAAATCAAATTTACCCGACAGTAGAACGTGTGCATGCTGACTATTATCGAGGTGATCTGGCTCGGATGGTCGCGAAGCGAACTCCCGTTTGAACTGAATTTCTCAAGCAAGCCAGAAGGCGTGAAGGGCTTCCATCCGCTGCGGCAACGATGGGTCGTGGAACGAACATTCGCGTGACTAATCGCTATCGCCGACTGAACCGAGATGTCGAACGAACAACTGACTCCAGTGAGAACATGATCCAAATCTCACAGATCCAACTCATGCTCAACCGACTCGCCCCAAAACACGACCATCCTCCGTTTCACTACAGAAAATACAGCATTTGATTTTCAGATAGCCTCTAGGCCCGCTCAGCAACCACACACACTGAAGAGTGAGCTGGAAAGAGCACACTCTTGCTCCCCAAAATGTTGATCGCGAGATGCAACACATACTGCGTGGAGCAATGTGTCCTCCCCCACCTTCTCAGGAAGAGTGTATAAGAACCCCATTGCGGTGCAATGTGACTCAAGCGATTTTCTGGTTCGATTGTTGCTGCCGCAGCGGCTTCGCAAGGTGGTCCTGGCCCGATTCGACGAAGCCAACGCTATTGACATCGAAAGCTGAAACTTTCATGAGCAGGCAGCCTGATGAGCTGCCACGTCGACACCGTTTAAACAACGCATCCCGGGAGAATACTGCACATAACTTCATCAGCAGCCTCGCCTTTGCGGGAGACTACCATCAGCCTTTGTTGCAGCCATCTGCATTCTCACGGGATCGAGCAATTCAGCAGGCAGGGAGGCGTCAGGTTTCGACACGAGAGAGAAAACTGCAGCGTTATCGATCGGGACCATACGAAGGGTTCCGAATCTGAGTCCCTCAGATCTCAACGTAGAAGCGTGGAATCCACCACAAGAGGCTGAGTTCTCAATGAATTCCAGCCACTTCAAAAGCAGCACGTGCTACTCAGCGGTGTCATTGAAAATCATCCGTTCGCGCAAAGGTCTCCTGGTTCCTCGACCAAATCAACGACAACAACAGAAAACGATTTGTCGCATCGATCCTGGCCCCGCCCGGATTGCACCAACGACATTTCGACTTACTTCCTGGCCGAATCAGGCTCGGGAAGTTTGATTCTCCAGAGTGGTTGTTGAGTACGCTCACTGTTAACGAGTACAGAACCTCCGGATGATTCGAAGCAGACTGTTTCACACTGAGGCTGTGCAGGTAAGGTCAGCACTGTGATTGGTTTCTGACAAGCCGAGGTCCACGATTCACTTTTCTCACGTCGAATCAATGCGCCGCTGAACATGTTGACGATTACCAGACTTTGATTGTCTGGAGCGACATCCATTGAAGTTGCAAAGGGAACCGCGAGCGAGGCCACAGGGTCAGCGGTGAGTTTTCTCTGACCTGCTTTTGTCGATAAAGGCAATCGGAATAACTGACACTTCTGCGGAGCACACTTCGTCAGCAACAAAATCTCATTCGACTGCGTGTCAACCGCCAGACTCTCGCAGTCTTCCGGGCCATCGGGAAACTGAAATTGAATTCTGCTGACAATATCAACACGAACATTGACGGGGCCAACCTCGTCCGGTTTGATCTCAGGTTCCCTGATCAGGAGAAGTTCACACGCACGTTCAGTCTTTGATCGGACCCGCAGGTTGTCACCAGTATCACCGATCAACAACCACTTTTCTCCATCGGACTCGAACGAACACATATCCTCCCAATCGAGCGGGCGATCAATATTCAGAGTGACGATCGCACGCGTCTTTCCATTTAGCCCGACAAGAAACAGGCGTGCGGTATCTCCCGAGTCATTATGCATCCAAACTGCATCTTCGTGACGATGGCTCACAGCAATGCCACTGGCTTCTGAAATCTGATCGTCGTCGACAAGACAAACCTGTTCAGGATCTACATCAGAAGTGGATCCTATTGCCATTGGAAACGCCCCCTGCATCGAAAGTACAGGTGAGCTGAACGAACTCAGAAGACACAAGGTCACGGTAAGGCAAGATCCCAACACGCACACGCGTATGACTTTCCACGGGACAAAAGAAGACGTCTGCATCAGCGGCGAGTCCTCTGCCACAGGTAACGCACAAATGAACCCAGTCCGGCAAAACGGTAGCCGGGATCCACATAGTGCTGAATAACATAAAAAGCAAAATAGTAGAACCGGCAAAAGCACCAGACACTAATCAGGAACAATACGATCGTTCTCAGGTCGGGATGTTCAACGATCAGGATTCCCGCCGCCATCAACCCTGCGAGGAGAAACAAAAAGCCCTTCGCAAGAATGGCTCGATGACTTTTCAGGTCTCCAAACATCATGGCACAACTCTGAACAGACATTGTTTCAAAATCAGGCAGAACACGAATTCCAGAGACGCCACCCGACAGATCCTGCTCAAACACGGAAAACTCGGTGCGTCATCGTCGATGTCGGACTGCAAATTCATTGTCAACCAATCGTCCACGCACCCGTATACAAGCTCGAAGCGCAAGTGAGTGCGCCGCGAGCAACCCATAGTTCACTCGCTGGCAATTCGAGCTTGCACAAAATCACAGCCCCTGTCGGCCGATGGATTTCATTTCGATAATCTCAGCGCGGACAATGAAACCCCGGAAACCGTCTAATGACGTCAGTTTTTACCTGCGCCGTTCGTACAGCGATACCAATAGTCTACCCTCCTGGAGCAACAGGCGTGTGAACGTTTTTGACCGGAAAACTGAGATTCAGGAATCGCCCGATGATGACGTGACTGCGATCAGCCTCTCGGGGCCTCACCGTTCCCGCCTTTTTTCAACAGAATTCGGCAGATTTTGCCGCATTCAGGGCGGAAGCTGAGCTGTGGACCGACTGCCGAATCGGTAGCGGCAAATGGCGGGGAATGTCCAACATGGTGAACGCGAACCGCGTTGACAGTGTCGAACCGTTGTCCAATAATCCGAGCGAGTCGGGAATTGAAGCTGCGGCAGTCTCTTTCAAAAGAGGATTTCTGCCGGAATGCATGTGATGGCTGGTCCTCAACTGAAGGACCTTAACCAGCGGCAAGTGTGGGTTTGCGTTGACTGGGCACAAGTGGGAGTCTCAACATTAATCGTTGAACCCTTCTGACGTGGTTAGTCGACACAATCCCTAATCACCGTTTTCACGGCAACACGAAGACAATCCGGAAACTCCGGAGCGAAGATATTGGCCATGTTGTGGTCGCAGACACGTTGAATCAAAGAGGAGAGGTTTTAATGGCTGGCAATTTACATGAATTCACAGATGCGAACTTCAAGTCCGAAGTTCTTGAATCCGCAGAACCCGTGCTGGTTGACTTCTGGGCACCGTGGTGCGGTCCGTGCCGCCAGTTGATGCCAACCGTTGAGCAATTGGCAACTGAATACACCGGGCGAGTGAAGATTGGCAAAGTCAACACGGATGACAATCATCAGACCGCAGCCGGCTTCGGAATCACAAGCATCCCAACAGTGATGCTGTTTAAGAATGGTCAGCTCGTTGACAAAGTTGTTGGCGCTCCTCCGAAGCAGCACTTTGTCAACATGTTGGACAAGGCCCTGAAATAATCCTGTTTAGGAATAGTCTCGAAATAAGTTCCCGTCGTAGCCGAACTCGTGAGAGTTCGGACTGAGGTCTCACGACTTCAGCTACGGAAGTTATTTCGGGCCTGGTCCTTAGGCGTCGATGGAATTCGGAGTTCAGCGATTCAACTTTTGCAGGACGCAAAGGGAACCGTTGTGCTCCGCATCACGTTGCGTGTTGAAATTCGGCTCATGCGATCAACGCTGAGCCGCTGACCGTTGCTCGTGTGATTGGTCTTTGTGGTCGTTTGGGAAAGGAGTCCCGAACATGGCGGAAAACCATGCTGAGAATCTGACGATGTCAGATGCTTCCGGCGTTGGCGCGGCCAGGCTCGGGCAAGTTCCGGTTCACTCGGCTGCAAACACGCCCGAGTTGCTCAATCCGTTTGCGGGCGAATCAGACGCTCTGAAGATTCTGCTTCAGGCATCAGCCGCTGCGGAATCCCTGCAACATCGATTTTCTGAGCTTCAGCAGCGTCGTGCTGAAATCGTGGCTGACCAGCAGCAACTGGAAGCCGAACGCCGAGCCTTTGAGCAACGAGCTCAGGAGTTTGCAGCTCAGGTGGCTCGTGACCGAGCTGACCAGCGCGAATTGATGGCGGATCTCGAACATCGGCTGCGAAAAGTGGCAGAGCAGGAAGAACTGCTGCAGCGTCAAAACACTGAATTGCGAGCATCGCAGAGGGCACTCGCCGAAGAACGAGTGATTCTGAAGGCTTCGGTGCGTGCCGAGCTGGATGAGGATCGGATGAAGCTGAGTCAGGAACGCGCGATTCTGGACGCGGAACGCGATCGCCTGAGAGCTCAGGCCGAACGCGAACGACAGGATTATGCAGACCGCGTTCATCAGGTCGATGAAGAACTCAAACTGGAAAAGCAACGACTGGCGGAGAGAGCTCGAGAAGACCTGACAGCCGAGATCGTTCTGCTGAATCGTCAGAAAGCCGAATGGCAGCTGGCTCATGAGCATCAACTGCAGGAAATTGCTCAACAGGCTGATGACCTGCAGGCTCAACGTGAATTATTCGGTCAGCAGGTTGAGGAAGAACAGCAGCGGCTCAAAGAAGAAATCGAAAAGAAACGTCAGGGACTGCTGACCGAGCAGAATAATCTTCAGCGTCGCTATCGCTTTCAGTTTGAACATCTGACTCGCGCCAAAGAGGACCTCGAAGCGGAACTCCGCGAGTTTCGGCGGGAGCAGCAGTTGTTTCGCAGCGAGCGACTGCGATTTCTTGAGCAGCATCGCCTTCGATTCCGCCAGCTGGAACACGTGCGCCAGTTATTGACAGACCGCGAATCTTCAATTGCGCGCGAATCTCGCATCATCGACCGATCACGCTCGGCAGCTCTGTCAGATATCCAGCGTCTGCAGAAACGCAGCGAAGAAGAACGCGATGCCATTCTGCAGGATATCGAAAGTCGACAACGACGCGTTCGTCAGCAGGAAATGGCAATGGCCGATCTTGCCGCGAGACTTGAGGATCGATCTCAGAGATTGAATCGGCTGCGGGCTGAACTGGATCAGACTCAGTCGGAAATCCTCGAACAACGACTCGTCATCGAAGAAGCTCGAACAAATCTTGTCCGTGACGCGGTCTCTCCGGAAATCGCCCGCGCGCGACTGGAACAGGCTCGCGGTGACGTTCAGGCATTCTTTGACCGCCTGAGAATGCAGATTAATGCAGACCGGGATAAGGTCGAGGAAGCCGCGAGTGATGTGGCCGAGCGACAGCAACAGTTTCGACGCGACCGCACCGAACTGGAACAGTGGTTCGCGGCTCGTGAAGAGCAGCTTTCGTCACGCACAGCAGACTCTGTCGTTGAGGAACAAACGGCAACCATTCGCATGTTGCAGGCACAGATTGTGGAACTTCAGAATCGCTGGCACAAAGAACGTCTGGAAGCAGAACACGCGATTCGAGATCTGTTGAGTCAGATTACGTCACGTGAAGTCGGCAGCATGGAATCGTCTGCTGCCAGCTCAGGCCAGGTTCCCGGAACCGTTCGCGACGCAGCGTAATCTTCTGCCGCGTCTGGTGGCATGATTCAAACTCTGGTGGTTTGATGTGGAAAACGATTGCCAACGTTGGATGGTTTTTGACGTCAATGCTGCTCGGACTGTTCTGTGCAGGCTGCAGTGGTAACTCGACGGGTTCACAATCGACAGCATTAGAGCCCGCACCCATTCTCGTTGAGCAGACGACAGCCGAAGAGAAGATTTCAGGCATCGTTCGCTGGGAACCAGTCGATGGTTTGCCGCGCGACGTGGCGATCATGGAGTCTGTTTTCTGGGAACCAGCCGACACCGACAGCCTGCGCAGAATCATCTTCAGTGATCCTCAATTGCAGGGAGCATCGGTGCTGGAAATCGGGACAGGATCGGGCCTGATCTCTCTGTGCTGCCTGCAGGCCGGTGCATCAAAAGTCGTCGCCACGGACCTCAATCCGAAAGCCGTCGAGAACGCTCGATTTAACGTGACCGAAATGGGGTTTGCGGGTCGCTTTGAAGCCCGACTGGTTCCTCGACGTTCTCCCGAAGCATGGACTGTCATCGAACCCGAAGTGAAGTTCGATCTGATCATTTCCAATCCGCCCTGGGAGAACAGCAAGCCCGTCAGTGTTGAAGAGTTTGCTCTTTACGATCCTGATTTTCAGTTGCTGAAATCTCTTGTCATCGGGGCTCGAACAAGACTTCGCCCCAACGGACGAATGTGGCTTGCATATGGGTGCGTCACCGCCATCCGGAGAATTCAGGAAGTCGCCGCGGAGCAGAAACTAAGCTGTACCTTGCTGGATGATCGACCGCTCGAATCGCTGCCGGAAGTCTTCCTGCCGGGCATGTTAATTGAGATTCGCGTTCCGGATGCGCGTTAGTTCCACATGAATTGGCCAACAATATCTGAAAGGCCAACGCCACATTCAGACTTCAAGCAGTGGCACCGGGATTCGCCGGAAGTTTGGCGAGTGCGAACTTTGTCCAAATAGATCAACCTTGTGTTTTGCACCAATTCTGCAGATTGCAGGGCCGGATTTGGGCGAGGATTCCCACGGTCGCGGGTTAGTCCTGCCGATTGAAGCGGGGGATTCTCCCCGGCTCACCATAGAACACTGTTGCGGATTCGCAACAAAAGACATCCGGCGAAAAAACATGACCTATGTTGAAATCAGAAACGTCCATCAGGATTCCTCATTTTCTGGTTCAGGTTCATGCCCCGCCTCTCTTCAAGCATGCGAATTGTTCTGGGACTCGTCAGTCTCACGATCAGTGCATTGCTGGTTGCCGGTCTCCTGGGACTGATTCCAAACGTCGGGACTGCGGCACAGAAAAACCGATCTGCTTTTTGTGAAGCCACAGCCGTCAGCTTCATGGCCCTTGCGCCGCGGATGAATGAGAAACAGATCCAGGAAACGTTCGACGCGATTCGTCAGCGAAATCCGGAAGTTGAATCTTTGGCCGTGCGAACGGACGAAAGTGGAGAACTGCTGTTTGCATCGGGCGAGCATCAGGCACTTTGGGAAACGAAGGGTGCCGTCCCCGAATCGTCCCGTGAATTCATCGTGCCTATTACTGCGTCGGGTGAGCATTGGGGACAGCTGGAAGTTAGGTTTCTGGAAGTCGCAGCGGGCCCTCTGGGCAACATCATGCGGCCCGAGTTCTCTCTGTCGTTGTTCCTGGGCGTGGGGTTGTTTTTCTCCTTCTCACTTTATCTACGTCGAGTACTTCGTCAGCTAAATCCATCGCAGGTCATTCCGACTCGAGTCCGTGAAGCGCTGGACGCGCTGGCAGAAGGGCTGCTGGTCATTGATACCGATGGCCGCATTGTTCTGGCCAACAGTGCGTTTGCTCAGCACGTTCATAAGGAAGTTGAGATGCTGGTCGGTCGCCATGCCAATGAGATCGGATTTCGGCATCAGTTTGAAGCAAGACTCACCGAACAGCCATGGCAGACGACGATCTCGACAGGACAATCACTCCGTGGCGTGATTATGAAGTTTGGCGTCAGCGGTGCCGAAAGAACCTTCTCCGTCAGCTCCGTGCCAATTCACGATGAACGTCAGAAGTGTCGCGGCGTGGTCGCCAGTTTTGAAGATGTTACCGAACTGGATCGCAAGCAGAAGGAACTCCGCGACGCACTGAGTTCATTGAAACAGTCGAGTGAAGAAATTCGCCAGCAGAACCGTGAGCTGGAATGGCTGGCAACTCGTGATGCTTTGACCGGGTGCGTGAATCGTCGCAGCTTCTTCAAAGACTTCGAATCTATCTGGGCACAGAAGAAGATGGTGGGCGGTGAACTGTCCGCGATGATGGTCGACATCGACCACTTCAAATCCATCAACGATAATCACGGCCACGCAATGGGCGACGAAGTCCTGCGCAAAGTTGCGTCGGTCGTTATGAAGACCGTCACGGAATCAGATATCGTCTGTCGCTATGGTGGTGAAGAGTTTTCGGTACTGATGCCGGAAACCAGTCTGGACGACGCGGAACTGCGAGCAGAACGCATTCGTCTGGCAATCAAAGCATTGCAGATCGGTGATCTGCGAGTCACCGCGAGTCTTGGAGTCTCTTCCTTTGCCCTGAAAGCGGACTCGCCACAGGATCTTCTGGATCAGGCGGACAAATGTCTGTACGTCGCAAAGCGAAATGGCCGAAATCAGGTAATCCGCTTCGACAAAGCCCAGAAACAGATTTCTCAGCTTGGTGAAACGCCGGCAACAGCTCGCAAGGAACCTCGCAAGCAGACTCCTGTGACGATTCCGTTTCAGGCGGTGACTGCGTTGTTGTCCGCAATGTCTTATCGTGATCAACCCACCGCGGCTCATAGTCGTCGAGTGGCAGACTTGTGCGTGGCAACGGCCGAAGGGCTCTTGTCCATGCGTGAATGCTATAACCTGGAGATCGCGGCTCTGATGCATGACATCGGCAAGATCGGTGTTCCGGACGCGATTCTTCAGAAACGTGGCCGCCTGACAGACGAAGAGTGGGCCATCATGCGACGCAATCGCCACGTCAGCATGCAACTGGTCAAGAATTCGTTTGGCTCCGACGTCGTTACGGAAATCATTGAACAGTACTCGGTCCGGTTCGATCTCAGTAATCAGGAAGAACTGAACGTTGTCGGCAGCCGACCAAGTGTCGCCTCGAAAGTTCTCGCGATTGCGGATGCCTTCGATTCGATGACTTCCGATGCCGTTTACCGTCGGCGTAAGTCTCGCACAGAAGCGTTCGAAGAACTGCGTCGTTGTGCGGGGACTCAATTTGACCCGGAACTCGTGGAACGGTTTATCTCAGCAGTGCGTCTGCGTTCAGGTGGACGAGCAGAAATGCCGGGAGTTTCCACGGATATCGCTCTCGACATCGGTGTGCAGATCGAACGTCTTGTTGCGGCCCTGGACGATCAGGACCTGGGTGAACTGCGAACACTGACATCCAGAATTCTGACAACAGCAGAGCGAGCTGGAATCGATAACATGGTGGATGTCTCCGAACAACTGCTGGAATCTCTGGAACATGACAAAGACATGATCGGGATCATGCAGGCTGCCAATGAACTGCTGGATCTGTGCCGTCTGACTCAGTTCTCACTGATTCAGGGCGAGACTCAGAGGCTGGTCACTGCTTAGTGCTTATGAGAAGGCATGCCCCAGAGGCAAGATGCCGGACGCAAACCAGACCATCCACGCAATCATCCAGATCAGCATTCGGATGATTCTCAGGATCAGATGCTGAGGATTCCAACACCATTGCAGTAACGCGGCACCGATGGGAATTGGCAGCGTCCAGAACAGTACGCTCAGGGAGACTTGAAGGCAGCAGCCCTGAAAACCTCTAAGCATTGCTCCGAGCAAAGGAGCGACAGCCGTGAACAATGGTGTCAGGATGAGAGATTTGAGCCGCTCAGGATCGTTGCTCAGATGGGCAACAACTAAAGACATGTAGATGATCGTCCACACAAACCATAGTGTCGCGATGATCCACCAGTGCGTCGCCGAGAACAACTTCCGACGTTGTTGTCTCGCGATGAGTTCGCCAGCGTTGACTTCATCGGGAACGAATGGGTTCGTTTCACCTGGACGGAATTGATTCATTTGACCCCACTGCTGTTTCTTTAACTGTGCTGGATGGCAGAAGACTGAAATCTTCATTCCAAATCGGAATTATCCGATTATTGATCCGCAATCCGGCCGGCTCAGTGCGAGTAGACACGACGTCTGTCGCACCACAGATCAATTCGGCAGTCTGTTGCTCCGATTCACAACGGATTCCCAGTCGAACACTGGCTGATGATTCACGACACTTGATGTCGCGCCACGTCACGGTCCAAATCTGATTCAGCAGCAGGAATCGATCGCCCGTATGCAACGCCAGTATTCGGCCTGTGGTCGGAGAGGTCCGAATGCGATCTGCATGCCACCACGAACACAGCAGGGTTCGAAACGAATCCCAAAGTCCGGATCGAGCAACAGGAGCCTGTCGGTGTGCCATGGTTTGAACTCCGTCATGTTCTTAAACACGCAATTCAGGATTCGCCACCGGGCTTGCCCCGGTGGCGTGGACTTAGTGAGCGGAATGGCGCCAGCCACCGGTGATTGCCGGCAACAAGACGGGGAAACACCGGCGGCTAGCGCCGTCCCGCTCACAGTACTTCAGGCAACTAAAGTGTCAGGCCCCGGCAACGCTGGCCTTGAGTTGGGCCAGCTCTTCAGCAAGACGATCGTTTCGCTCGGCGGCATCCAGCTTTCGTTCCAGTTCCATAGCGTCAGGATCTTTGCCGTTCATACGATCCCACGCTTCACTCAGAGCTTCCTGCCGGTCAACCTTCTCCTCAAGACGATTGAATTGTGCAAACGCGGACTGTGAAGTCGAGCGTTCCATGACGTCATGAATTCTCTGGCTGGATTCTGCTCGAGCAAGACGAGCCGTCAGCAGAGTCTTCTTTTGTTTGGCCTGACGAATCTTGTCTTCCAGATCACGCACCGAATCCTGCAACTTCAGGACATCCTTTTGCTGTCGGCCCAGTTCCTGTTCAAACCGTTCGGCTCGCTGCAGAGCTGACAGCTTTTGATCCAGAGCAGCTCGAGCTGTCGTTTCGTCATTGCGTTTCAGCGCCTGAGCCGCACGATCAGTCCACTTCGCCACATCCGCTCGTTCTCTTTCTGTCCGTTGCCGCATCTGAATTTCGTCCGCAACAGCTTCGGCCACTCGAGAGCGTACGCTATCCAGTTCTTCCTCCATATCGATCAGTAACTGATGCAGAGTTTTCTCAGGGTCTTCAATCTTGTCTTTCAGGGTGGTCAGATTCGAACGCATAATCAAACTGAACTGAGTGAGCCATTTCATGGTCCTGGTCCTTTAAAGAGCTAAGAAACAGAGGTTACAGAAAAAAGAAACTTTCATTCCCACGTTGCCAGAGCGGCCGACAGACTGCGAATTCGAGCGAGAACTCGATCACGATGGTTCTCACAGATTGCGGCGAGGGTGATCACAGCGACTCCAAGCCCCAGACCACCAATCCAAAGCAGTGACATCCGATCCTCGGTTGCTCGAAAGATCATGCCCACAAGGTCAGCAAGAATAAACGCGGTCCCGGTATACATCAGGGCCCGCAGTCGCAGCCCGATGGAAAGCAGCACAACAAACGTCGACAATACCAGCAGCGACAACAAATGAGCCCAGCTGCCGCTCAGGATATCGAACACCGGAGAGACCAGAATGATAAGTGCCCCGATGTATCGCAGTGGGTCATGAGACGATGATGGCAGCTCTTTCTTCAGGATCTCAATCAGTCCTAACACGGACAGTCCGATCGGCACCATATAGAACTGCGGATCGCTGAAGTGCAGACTTCTCCACAGCAAGACAAATGCCAGGTTGACGACTGTACCTGCCAGCAGCAAGAACAGGCGCCTTCGGCTAAGGAGCCACTGATGAAAATAGATCGCAGCACAGCCAAAGACTGCCAGAGCCTGCAGGCCTCGTGCGTCACCGCCAGCCATCGTTGTTCGCAGCAGAGCAAGCATCGAAACAACCATCGGCAGCACGACCCCGACGATTCGCATCGGACGAATCAGAATATGGGCACGCTGATAATCTCGAGATTTTTCGGCAACAGTCAGTGCGATGGCAGAAAGCACCATCAGCAGAATCTGAGACAACCCCGTGCCAGGTACGATCAGGCGTTCGACGAGCATCCATCCGCCACAGCCTGCGATCACAACAAGTGCGTTCCAGATATAAAATTCTTCCTGACGTCGAACAGCATTCCAGAACTCGAATACTGCAGCGGCAGAGAACGTGGCGATCGTGATGACACTCATCACAGGCGTTGGCGATTCACCAAGGAGTGAAGTGAAGACCGCAAGTCCTCCACAGACGCGAAGGATGACCTGCCAGACTTCGACCAGATCCTCTTCGAGCCGTGGACGGAGGTACTCGAAAACAATCACGCTGATCGTCAGGGCTGCAAAGTAAAGTCTCAGCAGATTTGACTCGGGCGACGCAAACAGTGAAGTCGCAACTCCCTGCATCCCCATTGAGCCGCCCACCAGAAGGAGCCCGTGAACATTCGCCAGAATTGCCAGGATCGTTCGCTGGAGACTGGAGAGTGTACTGCGGTTGACCAGCAGCAGAGCCGGCAACACGACTGCCGGAACGATGCGATATTCATGATTAAAGCTTGTTGTGGAGATGGCCAGTGTAACCAGCATCCAGGCTCGACTGATCATCAATGCCAGTTCTGTCGAGGGGCTTCGCATCCGCGAAAAGAGGACGCTGCAAGCCGATGACGTCGTGGCCCAGATCACGAAAATCTGTGTCCATGAAAGTTGGCTGCCCCAGCCACTTGTCACCACCAGCGCGGATGCCAGAAGTGGCGTGATCATGGCACTCAGCAGCCCCGCAACACGACTGTTCAGGATCAGTGTGGCGGCAATTAACCAGACAACCGTCATAGTGGTCGTCAGCGGCATCGGAAGCGGGGACTGATTCAGGTTGTGATACATCAACATCGGCAAAGTAAACAATATCGTGATGGCGAACATCACTCCGCTGCTCAACCAGTTAAACGGCAGAAGAAACGCGTGGTGGCCAGTCATGGCTTCATCAGCATCCTGAACTGGCAATCGGAAAAGTGCCTGCAGACGATGCACTGAACCCGAGTCCGAGTTGTTCATTCGGAACCACAGATTCCCCACAATAGAGCCGATTCCCAGAACAACAGTTACGCAGGAACGGGACATTTCCAAGGTCATGTTCGCCTCAAACGCAACATGGACGAATCCTGTCAACATCAGGGTCCAGAACACAAATCCGCTCAGCAGGTTGTGATAACGAAAGGTGTGAACAGCGAAGGTTGTCAGCGGCAGCAGGCAATGAATCCATGACACCGAAGAACTCGGTGGATTGACCGTGTCCCAAAACGCGAAGACTGTCCAGTAAAGGGCCACGCCGCCGGATAGCAGGAGCCCCACGTGTTCGCTCAGGCGATCAAGTCGAGAATTCTTGCCGGACACAGAAACCGTGTCTGGCACAAGTTGCAGCAATCGATCGCCAATTCGAGTTACTGCCAGCACAAAGCCCAGAACCCCAAGGCTCAATGCGATTGATGAAGTCGACCTCAGCAGCAAGACACTCATTCGCGTCGTGCCGGAATCTGCGGCCAGGAATGGCACCAGCATCGTGACAGCAGCCACAAGTGAGATCAGCGAGATCGTTGCGATACGGCGTTCACGAAGAATCATGCCTAACACATAGAACGTGACAACATTAACGGCAGACACCAGAAACAGTGCCTGAGCATTCGATATCGCAGCCACCTGCAGAGTCACCGCGAGGCAACAGGCGAATGTTCTGAGTGGCTCAACCAGAAGCGTTTTGGTCCGAGTTCTCAAAACGCGATAAAGCGTTGCGACTCCCAGAATCAGTGGCAGATAAGTCAGCCCATAGAACGCCACGGGAAGTTTTGGCGTCTGAAGTCCGGCGGCCGCTGCCTTGCTCATCGCCATCGCAGTCTCACGGAAAAGTGTCGGCGAAAATTGGTAGGTCATCAGGCCAGCGATTAAGGCCGCCCAGACAAATCCGCGATGATTCGTTTCTCGAGCAGCCACGATCAACATCGCCGTGGCGAGAGCACAGGTCGGTACGAGAGCAAAGGTCTTCGGGAATCCGGCAAACGCCAGCCCAAGTCCAGCGGCCATCCAGATCAGACCGATAAGCATTGGCAATACGATGGACCACGGCAGTGGTCGAACGAGGTCACCTGTTCGTTGTCGGAACACATCCGCGACAGTACGAGCATTCATCAGAATCGAAGCGGAGACGAGTACACAGCCGAAACCAATCCATTCGATCGAAACCCCGACCGCAGTTCGAGTCACCATCAGGATGAGAAACAATGCGCCCAGCAAAAGCGACGGGAAGAATGCAAAGATGCGAGGCCAGCGGTTTTCTTCAGTTAGCCAAAAGATATGCCGTGTCACTTTGATCATGCCGGCACTCATCACGAACCACAGCACCAGAGAAACACTGAATGACAGCAGTGGATGAGTCATCTTCGGCAACGCTCCCGCGATCGACAAAATCACATACGCGGCGACAAACGTGGTCTGACGTCCTCGAAGCTGATGGTCAAAGATTCGAGTGGCCGCGAACAGTAGAAACGCGGTCGCCGGAATTCCCCAGGCAATTGCTTCCGCAACATTCATCAGACTGCCAGCCAGTCCTGAAGACGTGGCCCAGTTCAGAGCCAGAAAGCAGACTGGCAACAGAAACAGCGTTAACACATGCAGAACGCGACTGGTGGCTTTGAGGCCCAGCCGAGCACGTCCGATCTCTGCAGCCGCGAAGATCATGCCCGTGTAACACAGCACGGTCAGATACTTGAGCCCGACCGGCCAACTGGAGAATTCCCGGCTGACCAGCATCAGCGAAGAACCAAAAACGATGGCCGCTCCAATCACCAGCATCCAGCGAATGTTCTGTTCGCGCAGAAAACTATTGATGAAACGTTCCAGGGCTGAAGAGGACTCTCGAGGGCTCTCCTGACTGGCGATCGGTGTTGTCGCCAATTCATTCGGCATCCTCTCATCAAACGCACCCGACACGGACATGACTTCTCTCCTCTGTGAACACTCAAATGGGTTTCACAGAGGCGTAAATCAAATGTCGTGCCGTTCCGTCAGACGATTCTTCAAAGAGCAAGAACACCCCAAAAGAGGCTTTTTTTTGCATTTCCGGCTGATTACAGAATCGCCAGAATCAACACTGCAGTGCCGACGACGCAGGGCAGCTGCAGTCTCACTGCTGCAGTCTTGGCTTAGTACGTTGGACATTCTTGTCCGACTGGGCTTCTGCGGATTCAGCTCGTCACAGAGACCTTTGTCGTTTCTACTCGCCGTCCTTAATCACAATCGGTTTGCGCAATCGCGACGCAACCGCTTCAAAAGAGAAGCTGGCTTTAAACCGTTTGTCGAGCGCAGCACCGGCGTTTCGAAGAGCATCCAGTTCGCGGCGTTCGGGAAGCATCGAACCAACCGCGACAACACCTTCAGAGTTTGGCAGACTGAAAACATAGGTCTGAGGAAACGCCTTCGTGATTGTCTTCAGATCCTCATCCAGCCCTGAATGCGGATTGATGTTAAACACTACGGAGCCACCCTCGGTCAGTCGACTCTGCAGCTGCTGGTAGAACTGAATGGTTCGCAACTGAAGTGGCACACCGGTTTCATCGGTTTCCGCAGATGGCTTCAGGAATGCATCCATATAGATTGTGTCATACTTTGTCTGAGTCCTTTTGAAGTACTCAAATCCGTCGGCCACAATCAGCTTCACGTTCTTCTGCGGCTTCAGATTGAAAAACCTTTCGGCCAGCTGCACAACAACCGGGTCGATTTCCACTGCATCCACTGCAACTGCAGGATCATGTTTTTGCAGAAAGTGAACCATCGATCCGCCACCAAGCCCGACGATCAGTACCCTGCTTTGCTTCGGCTGCAGCAGATAGCTCGCAAACATGTGCTGCAAATAAGTGAATCGCAAAACGTGGGGAGATTTCAGATTCATCTGACTCTCCCATGCTTCTTCGCCATTATCACGAACGAAGATCATGGTGCGGACAAATCCGTTGCGGCGAATGCGAATATGCGAAAACGCTGACCGCACCTCGTGTTCGACAAATCCGGCGTCACGGTCATAGGCCTGAGCCGGCACTTCGACCACGCAGAGAATTACAAGAGCACTCAGCAAGGTCATCAGTACAGAACGTCGTGTGGTCATCCCGAATCCGATCATTTCGCGCAAGTTCCAAAATCGCTTTCGCTGGGTGTGAACTCAATCAAAGCCCTGACTCAGAAGCTTTCATTTCCCGTACATGGGCCTGTGCCGTTGTTGACATGGCGGTTAGCTGTCGCGGCTTCTAAGAGCGAGATCACCTCGGGCACATGATTAGGGCGGTCGTCAAAATCCTGCCCTTCGGCCGGAAGTCTAATTCGACTGCTCAGGTGAGGGAAGACCTGACTGTTTCTCTCCCCGACGTGGGTGCACGTCGCGGAATTCGTAGATCCTCATTGCACGGGAGGATTTCGCGGCTTTCCGTGACTGTGTGTGCAAGGAATTTGATCACGTCGGCCTTACTTCATTCGACTTGCATTGCTGAGTTCGCCTGCACTATGTGGGCTGAAGCCCACGCTACGGAAAATCAATCGTAGTGTGGGCTGAAGCCCACTTGAGCATGAGTCCTTCTCACGACACAACAGGTCGCCGATGAAAAGGTGCCCCTTGCCAACATGTGCCGGCAACACCGTTCGCCTGGCGACATTTCGACAATCCTTTCCGGCAGAAAGCTCCTACCTTGACAAGCATCCGCGACTACGCCCCCCGACGTCGTGAATTTCAGATCCGCACGAGATCCTTTGAAACACTTCCCCGCGCACTCCGAAGAATCGTGCGGGGATCCAGCGATTACCCTGGTCAACCTTGAAGGTCCCCGGAACGGACAGGAGTTTTGGACCTTCCTGCGCCATGGCGGAGTCGTAAAGAAAAGCTGACAATGTCCCTTTGCCGACATCAGAAATGTCCAAAGGTCCTGCCAAATCGTCGCTGAATCTCAGTCACCTGCGCCGGAGTCAAGTGATTGTCGAGGCCACTTCGTTGACTGGAAAAATAGAACTTTGCTCCGGAGGCACGATAAGGCGACTCGCCAATCGCAATGATGGATTCGTACGACAACGGATGATTTGACAGCACGAGCGTCCGAATCCTGGCGAGGCGTGGACTGGAAGCCAGCGCAAAGAGCCCTTCACCGCGAACTCCGGACGTCGCGTGCACATTTGTGGCCCGGAGGACGGCCAAATTCGACAAAACAGGAGTACTGACGAGCTCAATAAGCTCACGGTCCTGAATACCGACTCCATTCAAATTCAGTTCTTCAAGTGTGTGAGCAAATCCTGCGCGGCAGATGTGCCGAACGGCGCTGACGTTGAGACCAATCGAGAGATTCAGCTTCCTGAATTTCAGATGGTCGGCTTCGGCCAATGATTCAATACTCTCATCGGAGAAATATCCATCCAGTTCCAGGTCTTTCAGGGTCGCCGCATAAGAAGAATTGGCCAGTGCAATCAGCCCCTCTGACGTCCATCGCCCTCGGATTGTTTCAACACCACTTAGAAACTCGGAAGACGCAAAGTCGTTAACCTCGATTGGCCAGTTTTGCTGCTTCAACTGCACCGACTGCAATCGAGAAAGTGCTGGACAGCGAGCCAGCGCGGGCAGCTTGTCTTTCACCTGGGTAAACACGACATGCCGCAACGGACAGAGACGCATGATCTTCTCTGAGTTCCGCAGAAAATAACTCAGGGCCACAGTACATTCTTCGACAAACCCACGGCGAAAGACACACTTGCGAAGAGAATACGGGAAAAACTGGGCCCACCGAGCCTCATGGGCGGCTCTGAGCGCCGCCTCGCGCGCCCGGAGTTCTGCAAAACGCTTTTGTGTTTTCCGCAGTCCAGCCAGCTCACACTGAACACGAATAAACTCCCCACGCGGGTCCCCACGCTCTTCAAGCCAGTCGGCGTAAATCAGACGTGGAATATCGTCAGCCGGGTTTGCGGAGATCTCGTCCAGAAATGACTGTTCGTCCGACATGGGATTGGGAATCCTGGCGACTGACAAAGAGTGTGTATTCCGAGGGATCCGACAGTTCGTACTTCGATCCCTGAACGGCCTCGCGAACTATCTCATTGTCATCCGGAATGCCCACCGGAGTCACAGGCCTTTCGAACTCAATGCACCTGAGATTACACTTCAAGCACGATCGTCATTGTGCCGTTTTCCGGATCCTCTGTAATCTGTTTGATCTCTCCCATCTGGGCTGCCTTCTGCTTCAGAGCTTGCGCTGTCACACGATTCACTGCGGCATCCAATTCCCCCTGCAGATCACGCAGAACGCCCTCCAATTTTGCAGTGGCGACCTGCCCGAGCCGTTGCTCTTTCGTATCGGCCTGCTTTGCCAGTTCTTCACGCGCTCGTTCCCGGAGTTGTTCCTCTATCTTCTCTCGTCCGCTGCTACCGAAGTCTTCGTCGCCCCAGCCGGAGGCTTCATGGTTCAGCTCGATTTCCTCACAAAGTTCAGCTGTCACTGTGGCTCGACCTGTGGCTGGATCAATTGTAATTGTGACCCCATCGAGTTTTCGGACCAACACGTCGCCTTCGAGCTGGAATCCTCTTCCCTCAAGGTCCTTTCTAAGCAGTTCGGCCATCTGTTCTTTCGGCAGGATCTCAAGCATTTCAATGTCCGTGCCGACGTGGTCACTGCCGCGAATGATCTGCCGGAGCGACTCGCTTACACTGATTCGGTAGGCGCGGCTCATCACATTCTCCAGTCGCTCAAAAGGCTCTTGCGGGAAATCGAAAATGATCACAGATGTTAAACGTGTTCATAAAAGATGTCACGTTTCCCACGGTTAACTCCGCAAGCCCACGTGTTTCCCGCTGGGCACTGGTTTTTGAGAGGCATATTAATTGGGCAGCGCCATGTTCAGGCTTCATGTGTTGCTTTACTTGCGACTTTGTCCGTGAAATCTGTGCTATCCGCGGTCAAAAACACAATCGCATTTTTACCACGGATAACGCGGATGAATCGCAAAGGTTACAAAAACGTTAATCTGGGCCCAAAAAAACGGAGTTGTCGCGTTTCCGCTCCATGTTGGACTGACAAACTGCACCTGGAACGTGGCGCTGTCCAGTTAAGAACACCTCGCCGCCAATCGCGGTCGTGAATGTCCGTCATCCAGACTTGTCGCCTCCTGGCATCAACTGTCGAGCAAAAACAACAGCTGAGAGCCACGACCAAACATCGCCCGGGAATGAAAGTAGGATTCTGGAGGACTTGTCGATTTCCGGCATCTCAAGAATCACCCCAATTGCCGCAAACTGCCGACAACTTGTATTCACCCCGGGATATTCTTCTTCACCAGCCGGACATCCGCTTCCTTTCGGGAAGGAAAACGACTTTGGGAGGGGTTTGCCTTTGAGTCGTGGAATCCGGCATGGGTAATCTGTCAGCCAAGTGGCATGAGCCCGATCGAATTGTCGACCAGGGTACAGTCAAACAACTGAGAAGTCTGCGAACGGACGCGCGGCTCTCCGGATATTTCGGAGTTCCATCGTCATGCGTTTCAAACGTGTTTTTGCAGCGATCGCTGCCGTCGTTTCTTTCCCGGGCTTCACCTTCGCGGGATTGTGTGGCGTTTCTTCTTACAACTGCTGCCCAACAGTCGCGTGTGCTCCGGCTTCGTGTTACACGACTTGCCGAGTCGCAACGGAGACCTGCTATCGCACCGTCTGCGAAACCGTTTACGAGCCGCAGGAATACACTTCGACTCGTACTGTCTGCGAAAATGTTTTCGAAGACGTGCAGCAGACCTGCTATCGCACTGTGACTGAGACCGCTTATCGCGACGAACAGTACACCGTTTGTCGCCCGGTCACAGAAACCGCTGTTCGTCAGGAAACCTACTGTGTTCAGCGACCCGTTGTCGAGACTCTCTACCGTACCTGCAACTACACAGTTCAGCGTCCGGTGTGGGAAGAACAGGTTCGTGAGTGTCGCTACACGATTCAGCAGCCTGTCTGCGAAACGATTCAGCAGGAATGTCGCCAGACTGTGATGAAGTGCGTGACAGACACAATTCAGCAGGAACGCTGCTACACCGTCATGCGTCCGGAAACTCGGACTCGCTGTGTTCAGCGTAACGTTGGCCAGTGGGTCACTCAGACTCAATGCATTCCTGGCCCGCGAATTCCTCGAGTTGTCTGTGGGCCATGTGGTCCGCAGGTCTGTATGACTCAGTGTCCTCCTCGCCAGGTTTGCCGTCGAGTATGGTGCCCGAGAGTTGTGCAGGAACAGATTCCTTACACCGTGATGGTTCCTCAGGTTGTGCGTCAGCAGTGTCCTGTCCAGGTGACTCGCTATGTCCCTGAGGTTGTCGTAAAGACCGTTCCCGTTCAGGTCACTCGAATGGTTGCGAAGGAAGTCGTTCAGAAGATTCCTTATCGAGTATGCCGGATGGAATGTGAAACAAAGACTCAGCAGATTCCTTATCAGGTCTGCAAGATGGTCAGCGAACAGAAGACTCGCGATATTCAGTATTCCGTCTGCAAGATGGTCAGCGAAACCTGTACTCGCAAAGTTCCTTACTGCGTCAATCGTCAGGTTCCATACACGACGACTCGCCGCGTTTGCCGCCAGGTTTCCAAAGAAGTTCCCGTCACATGCACTCGCATGGTGGCTCGCCAGGTGATGCGACAGGTTCCTTATACTCGATGCGTTCTGATTCCTGAAACGGTCTGCTGCACATCAACATGTGCTCCCGGAGCCTCAGGAATCATGGGCAGTTGCGGAACCGGCAACTGTGCCGGAACTCCAGTCGAAGCCGGCAAGCCAATCGCACCAGTTGCCGATCCTGCGGCTAACTAATTTGCGATCTATTCGATGCAATTCGAAAGCCCGACTGCTTGTGCAGCACGGGCTTTTTTAATGAACGGACTCGTTTGGGCCGAATCACATGTAAATCCAACCATGTCTTCACCAAAAGAAACCTGCGATTCCGCCCCGAATGGGGCAACCACAAGTCAGCCTGGGGCAACGCCCCAGGCAGGAAATCAAAGAATACGCCAAGCCCCAACGGGGCGGCACAAATCCATGATAGACGAACGAATGAGATCATAAACACCAGTTGTTCCGCCCTTTCAGGGCTTAATCATTCAAGTCGATCTCCTACCCAGGGCGTTGCCCTGGGCTGACATGTTGATGGCCCGTTGGGCCGAATCACATTTCAATGCAAACCTGCGTTCCTCCGCGATATCTGCGTTCAAATTGGTCTTCGCCAGAGCTTGCGAATTCCCTTTTTCCTGATTTCCGGTCTCAAGGGTGGCGAGCGGCCCGGTCATGGATACCATGCCGCCCTGTGGATTGGTTTTTCATCGGCTCGGATTGTTGGAGAAGACTCACGTGGGCAAATCGGTTGTCCTGGCCTACAGCGGCGGACTGGATACTTCAGTATTGGTAGGATGGCTTCAGGACGAAGGTTACGACGTTCATTGTCTCTATGTTGATCTCGGTCAGCCTTGTGAAGACCGCGATGCGATCATGAAGAAGGCTCGCGATATCGGAGCCAAGTCTGCAGAACTTGTCGATGTTCGTGAAGAGCTGTGCCGCGATTTTGCGTTCCCTGTCCTGCAATGGCAGGCTCGCTATGAGAACATCTATCTCATGGGCACCAGCATCGCTCGCCCCCTGATCGCCAAAGCCTGCCTGCAGCGAGGTCGTGAAGTTGGCGCGGAAGCGTTTGTCCACGGAGCAACCGGCAAGGGTAACGATCAGTGTCGTTTCCAGCTGGCCGCAGAAGCTCTGGAACCAGGCATTCGCATCATCGCCCCGTGGCGCATGCAGAAGTTTCGCGATCTGTTCCCTGGCCGAACAGAGATGCTGGAATACTGTGAGAAGAAGAATATCCCTGTGAAGGCGACGGCGAAAAAACCGTACTCCAGCGACGAAAACTGTCTGCACATCAGCTACGAAGCCGGCGACCTGGAAGATCCGACCGTGGATGGAACCAGCGTTATCGACTTCGGCATGTCCGTTTCTCCGCAACAGGCTCCGGACAAAGAAGAAACCGTGTCCATTCAGTTTGAGTCGGGAGTGCCAGTGGCCGTCAACGGCCAGAAGCTCAGCCCGGCAAAACTTGTGGAAGAACTCAATAAAATCGGCGGCCGCAATGGCTGCGGTCGAATCGACATCGTGGAAAATCGCTTTGTCGGTATGAAGAGCCGTGGAGTTTACGAAGCCCCAGGCATGACGCTGCTGTATGCAGCTCATCAGGGCCTGGAACAGATGACACTCGACCGCGACCTGACTCACCTGCGTGATTCGCTGAGTGCTCAGGTGGCTGAGATGGTTTATTACGGATTCTGGTATTGTGCCAAGATGGATGCTCTGATGGCCTTCATCCGGGAAACTCAGAAGCCCGTCACCGGCGAAGTGAAGCTGACACTGTATAAGGGCAACGTTCGAGTCAGCAGCCGAACATCGCCCTACAGCCTGTACAAAGCCGACATCGCCAGCATGGAACGAGGCGGCTCATATGCGACCAGACCGATGCGGAAGGCTCTTCGCATCATGGGGCTGCCTGTGCGAGTTCAGGCCTGCTGGCCTCGCAAGTATTGATTAGTCCCGAACCATCGTTCGTTGCATATGTCTCGATTGAACTATGACGGCGGAGCAGAAAAGCTCCGCCGTTTTTTTGCCTTCGCCGCATTGTTCGGAGGATGACGAAATCCCTGACGGTCTTCCGTTCACCTCCGCCCCGGAACCTCAATCCCCTGGCGAATCATATCAGCCAGCTCTTTCGTCGACAGTTTACCGGCCGCATCGGCTCCGGAGAGAACTCCGTCGACCAGATCTCGCTTCTCATCGTGCATCTGCAGAATTTGTTCCTCGATCGTCCCTCGAGCAATAATGCGATACACCATCACTGGTTTCGTCTGACCAATACGGTGAGCTCGGTCCGTCGCCTGATCTTCGACCGCAGGGTTCCACCACGGATCCATGTGAATCACGTAATCGGCCGCAGTGAGGTTCAGCCCGGTGCCGCCAGCCTTCAATGAGATCAGGAACACATCGCTCTCACCGCGCTGAAACGCTTCGACTCGTTCCTGTCGCTGAGCGGGTGTTGTCTGCCCGTCGAGATACTGATAGCTGAAGCCGGCTTTCTCAAGAGCTTCTTTAATCAATGCCAGGTGAGTCGTGAACTGGCTGAAGATCAGCGGCCGATTACCCTGTTCCTTCAGCTGCTCCAACTGTTCCATCAGCACGTCCAGTTTGGCCGACGAACCTTTCCATTTGTCGTCCACAAGACCAATGTGACACGACAATTGACGCAGTCGAGTTAACATCTGCAGAACTTTGAAGCGTTGATCATGCGACAGGTTTTCATCGCCAATTTGATCGAGCTCGGTTACCGCGGCGAGTCGCATCTGATCGTACCGCAGCCGTTCTTCAGCACTGAGATCGACCATCAGATTAGTTTCCGTCCGCGCCGGCAGATCCTTCAACACATCCCGTTTTGAACGACGCAGAATAAACGGCGCGATGACTTGTGACAGAGCCTGTCGGCGATCGCTGTTACTTTCTTTTTCAATCGGAGCTGCGAAACGGCGACGGAACTGTTCCCACGAACCCAGAACTCCCGGAGCGACCGTGTGGAATATGCTCCACAGTTCTCCCAGATGATTCTCCATCGGCGTGCCGGTCAGAGCGATCTTCCATTCGGCCTCGAACGTACGAATCTGTGCGGCCGTTTTGCTGTTGCTGTTTTTAATATTCTGAGCTTCGTCCAGAATCAACGTGCCCCATTTGATCTCTTTCAGCAGTTCCGCTTCGCGAAGTGCGAGACCGTAACTGCAGATCACGAGATCTCCTTCGCCGACTTTGTTCTTCAGATCGATGCGATCAATATCGCGAAACAGGATCGGCGTCAGTGACGGAGTAAACCGTTCGCATTCACGCTGCCAGTTGAAGCCCAGCGAAGTCGGAGCAATCACCAGCGTGGGACCGGATTCAACTCGAGTCAGCAACAGGGCCAGCGTCTGGACGGTTTTACCGAGCCCCATGTCGTCGGCCAGAATTCCGCCGACGCCCCATTGAGACAGTCGACACAGCCAGCGAAAACCCTCAAGCTGGTAATCTCGCAGTTCTGCATTCAAGCCAGCTGGCGGATCTTGATTCGTATCCTGAGCATCTCGCAGACGCTTGAGACATTTCTCCCAATGCTTGTCCGCTTCGATTTGAATTTTGGCCGCTTCCAGGACATTCACAATCGGAGCCGCTGACGCATCCAGCTGAAGCTTGCCTCGATTCTCCTGACTGACATCGGAAAGACGCTTTAAAGCATCTCGCAATTCCGCTGCGACAGCCGCCCATTTGCCCGGCGAGATTTCCATCAGCCCGTTCATGGGGCGTCCATGCATCCCTGCCAAAATCTCCTTCAGAGAAATCTCCTGATCACCGATCTGACAAGTTCCGCTCAGTCCGAACCAGTCTCGCTGGCGTGACACTTCAACTCGAACATTATTCGCGGTGAGACGACCGATCACATCGAATCGACTGACCGAATCTTTATGCCACAACACTGTCAGTTCTGCTCTTTCAACCGCCGAACCGGCATCTGTCAGCAGATTGCTGATCGCGTCGCCATCGGTCATACGCCAGCTCCAGCGGCTGAGCGGGACGCCTCGACTGATCTGAAGTTCCGCCACGATGTCCTGAGCACGCCGAACCTCGGCCGGTATGTCACGAACGAACTGCACGGGTTCGCCATCAACCTTTTCGTGAATCCGCGCCAGCCCTTCTCCGGGGGCATGCAGCATCTGATTGCGATCTCGAACCTGCATCGAGACATCCAGCGCGCCATTGCGGCGGAGTTGCAGCATCAGCACAGGCTGAGTATCTGCGGGAAGTTCTTTGCCCGCAACGGACTCCGGCAGTCGCACTGCCATACAAGCTCGCAACGGCTCCAGTTGCTGCAGCAGTTCGGGCATCTTGTCTTTCGGGACGACGTCGCTCTTCTCCAACAGTTGGCGGCAGATTTCGAATGAATGCAACGGCCCTCGAAAGTAAATCGCTTCCTTTAGCGCTTCGGCGTAGACAAGCACGCCACGGGACACGTTCAGCAGTTTGATCTCACCAATCTTCCCCAGCCGCGCGACATAATCACCGACACTGGTAGAAAGCTGTAAGCCCTGATCAGTCTCATTCACAAGGATCTGCAGCGGTTCCATTTTCAGGGCACAAGGTTCTCGGTCGTAACAGAACTGATCAGTTCCCGCCAGGACTCGCAATCCTTCGGCGACTTCAATCGTGGGAGACTGCCAGCGTTCCTGTTTGACGAGATCTGCCAATTGGTGGTCGACAAGTGACCAATTCGATCGGGCGGCCTTAAGAAAGGCTTCGATTGTGCTTTCCTTACCTTTGGTCCAGCCGCCTTTTTTCTCCTGTTGGATGCAGGGGACGAGACGACTGGAACCGTAATAGCCATCCTCGGCCAGATTCCAGACGTAGCGTGTCTGAGGTTTCTCTTCCACCGTCACTTCGGTGCGTGCGGCTTGTTCCAGTTGAGCATTCTGAGTCAGAGATTTCAGCAAAGAGAGTGTCTGGCGAAACTCCTTGTCGGGATTGTTGGCCGCATCTCCAAGGATGGCCTTAGACAAAGCTGACTGCGGATCCTCAAGCATTGCTTCCAGCTTCAAACCCATGAAGTAAGTATGCTCACACAGCTCAAGATCTCCACAGGTGCAATCGTAGCCAAAAGATCTTCTCGCGATATCGATGTCGATGGAACATTCGTAAGTCACGGCTCCGACCGCTACGGAACAATTTACTCCCGAGCAGCGGTCTATCGAGTTGACCGTGAGTTTCGCTCGCAGTTTTTCCGCTCGAACTGCGACATCGTCGTCATGCTCACCAAGAAAGACACTCAGCGCATCTTCCCATTCGTTGTGCAGTTCTTCCGGATCCATATCCGAATCGACTTGAGGCTTTGCTTTTCCCTTCTTGCCCCCCATGCGGGCGAGGAGTTGTGCCAGCAATTCAGGATCCGCAAACCGAGACATCGAACGGGGATCTCGGCGACTTCTGGAATTCTTACCTCGAGCCATTGAATGCAACTTCCCTGTCTGAAAACCCGGCGAGGAATCCGATTGAACGACCGAACACTGACCGCAAAAACTATCCGTCTTTGAAAAAACGACTCGGTCAAAACTGGTTTCAGAACGAATGGTCACAAACCAATCGAGAACATCAAGTGAGCTCTCCAGTTTCTTCGGAAATCAGCAGGCGGTTTGCAGAGCCCCCGGTCAACTCGGGCAATTGATGGCTGAAGAGCCAGGAATGGGGGTCTGTTAGGGAAGTTGTTGTCGATCGCGGATTTGGGATACTGTGCGATGCAAATCCAAGTTGGACAGCCCAATGCTCGGCTCCCATACAAGCCCGAAGCGCCAGCGAGTGAATGAGTTCCAGGATGTTCACTCGCTGGCGCTTTGGGATTGTATTCTCGACGGTTTTCGTAAACCTGGCGCTGTCCAGCCAGGCCAGAAGAATTGCAATTAGGTAGGCTGGACCTCTGAGACCAGTCGGTCCATCCAGCGTTGAACTTGCAGAGCATCGGAGAATGACGCTCCAACGGGAACCGGTTCGGTTCCGCGGACGACTCGACAGAAACAGCGAAGTTCTTCGGCCATCATGCCGGTTGGACCGGATAGGTCAGCTCGGATTTCCAGCGCCATGGGCCACAAGGCTTTGTCGTCCCAGACTTCCATTGGTCGCGGATTCGGTGAAATGCGAGCGGCCCAGCCGTTGCCGAAGACCTCCATCCGATCGAACCCACGCGGAGCCATACCAGTCGTCGTGATATAGCCCGCGGCAAACGAGGCCAATGTTCCGTCGGGCCACTGCAGTTGAGCCAACGCGACATCGACAGAGCCGTTCGCGACGCGATGGAACTGCGAACTGAATCGATTCGGCTCAGCACGATTCATCAGCACCTGAACCGAATACAAATCATGGACCATCGCGGCCTGAAGAGGGTTCTCGCCATGGAAGTCCTGCACAATGCTGGCCGGCCGATGACGTACGCAGTCGATGAACGTCGGCGTGCCGCGTCTCGCGACTTCTTCGCGAAGCTGCCGGAACTCACTATTGAAGAGCAGAATGTGGCCGAGCATCAGGTTTGAGGAATCCGGGTTCACCAATGGACTCAGTGACTCCGCCTCGGCCAGCGAATCAGAGATTGGCTTTTCGAGCAGCACGGTCTTCCCGGCCTGAAGCAACTTCGTCGCAATCTGAACATGGTCAGAAGTAGAACAGGCCACAAC
>JAXMBU010000056.1:0-45662 GCA_046349735.1 Planctomycetaceae bacterium | reverse complement strand
GGCTAGCCGCGGGTGTCTCCATGTCGTTGTGACCAAAATCCCGGGGGGCTAGCGCCGTTCCGCTCAGGAAATTCACTCCATCGGAGGCAAACCCGGTGGCGAAAATGAAATGGTGGCGAACTCGGAGGGCTAATGCCCTGCCGCTCGCCTGGAACTGACTGAAAAGTGCAGGGGAACGATGAAGGGTAAGATACTCGGAATTTTTGGTGTGCTGGTCGTGCTCTGCACGTGCCTCGCATTTGCTACGTCCGATCCGTGGTGGAATCTGAGTACGTCCAAGTTCCTGCAACCCGGCAATATCCAGAACCTGCTCAATCGCCTGTCGTTGTTCGGCATCCTCGGGATTGGTGTCGCGTTCGTCATCATCACCAGTGGCATTGACCTGTCGATCGGCTCGACGGTTTGTCTTTGTGGTGTACTGCTGTCAATTCTGCTGAAAGTCGATTATCAGCCCGCTGAACAGATCTCGGTGAGCCAGATTGTTGCTGCAGAGAAAATGATCATTGCGGATGCGACGGCAGGCGAGCTGAAGCCCGGGATGACATTTCGATATACCGGGGGAGTTGGCTCTGGTCTTGTCCTGACGACGGAATCATCGTCGATCTCCGATGGGGCACTTCGGATTCGGATCAAAGAAAACCTGACTCGCAATGAGAAGGATGGTCGACTGGTCGTGGCCTCGCCTGTCACTCGCATCGAAGCCGGGGACGCTGTCGTTGCCGATGTGAGTTCTGACCTTAATGTGAATGTTGGCGATCAGCTACAACTGGTGAAAGCCGACGGTGCGGTGACGACTCAGAAGGTGACGAATGTTGAGATGTCCGAGACTACAAAGCGGCTGACGCTGGCAAAAGATCCGGGCGAAAAATATCGAGCAGACGCCTTTGCCATCGTATTACAGCGACATCAGAGAACCTCGATCCCTGTTGCGATTCTGATTGTGCTGCTGGTGGCGACGGCGCTGGGGTTAGTCCATGGTCTGTTGGTGACAAAAGTGAAGCTGCAGCCGTTCGTTGTAACGCTCTGTGCATTGCTGATTTATCGTGGCGTTTCACGATGGTTGACGAATGATAACCCAGCTGGTTTCGGTGAACTTCAGGAAGTTCTGGGGCCTGTGGCTTCGGGGCGCGTTGGGCTGTTGTTTCGCGGGCAGGAAATGGTCTTCGGCATTCCGATTCCTTTTTTTCTGCTGACCGCCATCGGTGTTGTTGCGTCCGTGTTTCTCGGCCGAACAATCTGGGGACGTTATCTGCTGGCACTGGGGCGCAGTGAAGAGGCGGCTCGATTCAGCGGGATCAATACCGGCCGAATTACTCTGATGGCCTACGTGATCTGCACAGTTCTTGCAGCACTGGGCGGAATGCTGTTTGCGCTGGATTCAACGTCGGTGTCTCCATCGAGTTTTGGAAATTCGTACGAGCTTTACGCCATTGCCGCAGCGGTGCTGGGAGGTTGCAGTCTGCGCGGTGGTGAAGGATCAATTCTGGGAGTTGTGATCGGAACGGCGGTCATGCAGGTGCTCAACAATTTGATCACCTTGTTGAAGATTCCACAGTCACTGGAATACACCATTATTGGAGCTGTGATCCTGATCGGAGTTCTTGGGGATGAGCTCGTTCGGCGTGCGGCTGCGAAACGAAGATTGAGGCAAAGTCTGGGAGGCTGAAGTTATTTTTTGTCAGGGCTTTGTAAATAGTGATTGATTGACGATCGATGTGAACAGTTCAGGGGTATTCGAAGCAGAAGTTGTGGATTACGATCTTTGGAACATCAGCCTTCCCTGTTCCGGAGATTCTTCCATGTCGCCTTATTCACTTTCCAGAATCGTCAACAAGATCGGTTCCGCGTTGTCCGGAATCCTGATCGGTATTGTGTTCCTGAGTTTCATCGCTGCCATTTCCAATGGCGACGAAAAGTCAGCGGCGTATGCTACGACGATTAATGAAGCCCAGTCTTTGCTTGAATCTGGCGCCGTGGCCGAGGCGACTGCAAAGCTGATGACTACGGACGAGTCGCGTCGCGGATTTGAATTCCGGTATCTTCAGGCTCGTGTGGCACAATCGAGCGATGGCAAGTCTGCTCCGGATCTGGTTCGCACTGTTGCCAAACCCGAAGTGGATACTCGGTATGCACTGTTGAATCCTGTGGCCACTCAAATCGTTTTTATCTGCCGTGATGGGGGCCTGCGAATTCATGATCTGGCAAAGCTCGAAGCAGAACCTGCTGTTGTAAAACATCCGTCAGAGTCACCGGTCTGGACCGGAGTCTTCAGTCAGGATGGAAAGACATTCGCCTCTGGGCACCACAATGGCGAAGTTATCGTTTGGGACGTCGCAACGTGGATGGCACGGCAAACAGTCAAACTTGGTGAAGATTGGCCTGTCCGAGAATTGGCGATTTCGCCGGACGGGCTGGCGATGGTTGCAGAGTCAAAATCCGGACTGGAATTATGGTCGCTGGTCGACAACTCCGCGAAGAAGGTCGCAAAGGTCGGAGATCGTTACAATTTTGGAGAAGGCCTCGCATTTAGTCCGACCGGGGATCTGATCGCTACGGGTGGCATGTTCGACATTCTGTTGCACGATGCCAAAACCGGGCAGCAAACCAAGTCGATGCGACATGCATCCTATACGATGGGGCTGAGATTCAGCCCTGATGGAAAACAGATCGCCAGTGCTCCGCGGGGCAATGTGAACAAGTTTCTGGCTGTCTTTGACGTGACTCAGGATGAGCCAAGGTTCAATGTGGGCCCGTTTGGTCATTACGTTGCGGGTCTTGCGTTTTCTCCTGATGGGTGGCGAATTGCTGCGACTGGTTGTGAAAAAATGCTACGGCTTTTCGATGCGGCAACCGGTGAGATTGTGCTGTCCATCAAACGAGAGGAATGCGGATCTGCTCCGGCGTTCAGTCATGATGGCCAGCTGCTCGGTTGGAGCGAGCCTTCGGGGTTTCTTTATATCGATTTGGGGAAAACACCTTAATGATTTTGTTTCTCCCCTGAACAAATACCGCCAGAGGGTGGTCAGAGCGAAGGAAGCAACGCCTGCGGTTCTACGGCAAGCAAGGAGCCCTCTCAGGTCAGGAAATCAACAATGGATCCGGTTCGACGCACGGAGACGTTTTGGCTAAGCTTCGCCCGAAATCTGGACCGACCGCATCACGTTATGAACTATAACCGCAGCCAATGACCACAGAACTTCCAAAAGCCTACGAACCAGCCGCCGCACAGTATCGCTGGGTTGAACACTGGCTCAGCAAGGGATATTGCAACGCAGAACCCACTCCGGGCAAAGAGCAGCACACGATTATGATCCCGCTGCCGAACGTGACAGGAGCCCTGCACATGGGGCACTGTCTGAACGGCACAATTCAGGACTTGCTGACTCGCTGGCGACGTATGCAGGGTCGAGCTGCTCTGTGGATGCCCGGCACCGATCATGCGGGCATCGCGACTCAGGCGGTTGTTGAGCGCCGCATGCTGGAAGAGGAAAAACTGACTCGCCACGACATTGGACGTGAGGCTCTTGTCGAACGCATCTGGAAATGGAAAGACGAGTACGAAGCTCGCATTCTGAACCAGCTTAAGCAGATTGGTTCGAGCTGCGATTGGCGTCGAGTACGGTTTACTCTGGATGAAGTCTGCAGCAAGGCCGTTCGCCGGACATTCTTCAAGATGTTCAGTGACGGACTGATCTACCGTGGTAAGCGACTCGTAAACTGGGACACCTATCTTCAGACGGCCGTCGCGGACGACGAAGTTTATACGGACGACATCGCCGGGCATTTCTGGACGATGAATTATCCGGTGGTTGATGAGGCTGGAAAACCAACCGGCACACGCATCTCGTTCTCAACGACTCGCCCGGAAACAATGCTCGGCGATACGGCTGTTTGCGTTCATCCTACGGATGAACGCTACACCGACCTTGTTGGAAAGCATGTGATGATTCCGGCCAATGGTCGCCTTATTCCGATCGTGGCTGATGCGTTGCTGGCCGACAAGACTTTGGGCACTGGTGCCGTGAAGGTAACTCCTGCGCATGATCCCAATGACTATGCCTGCTGGTCTCGCAACAAAGACAAAATGGGCGAGCCGATCAACATCCTGAATCCGGATGGTACGATCAATGAAAACGGTGGCGAATACCAGGGACTGGATCGTTACGAAGCTCGCAAGCGAGTTATTGCGAAGGTGGATTTGCTGGGACATCTGGAAAAGGTCGAAGACCGCGTTATCCCGATGAAGTACAGCGACCGCAGCAAGACGCCGGTTGAGCCGTTCTTGAGCGATCAGTGGTTTGTCAAGATGGACACCTTGGCGCAGAACGCGATTGACGCCGTTGAAGATGGCCGAGTTCGCTTCTTCCCGCAGCGTTATGCCAAGACATATCTCGACTGGCTGGGTGAAAAACGCGACTGGTGCATCAGTCGGCAGTTGTGGTGGGGGCATCGGATTCCGGTTTGGACTGCCACTTTCGCAAACACGGACGAGGTGCATCGGGCTCTTGAAGAACTTCGCCATCCGAATGGATTCACCTTCGCAAAGGTATCAGAGTCCGATCCGTTGACGGTTCTCCTTTGCCTTGACGATCACTTTGATGATTCGGACGACGCATTTCACATGCGTCTGGCGCAGTTGGGCTTCGTTCAGGATCCCGATGTTCTCGACACATGGTTTAGTTCTGCGCTTTGGCCACATGCTACGCTCGGTTGGCCCGATCGGGAACATAATCCACCCATGGCAGGTGAGCCTTCGGCATCTCAAATTGAATCGCAGTCCGAAAACCGAAAACCGAAAACCGAAAACGAAGTTCTCAACTTCTTCTACCCAGGTTCTGTTCTCGTCACCTCCCGCGACATCATCACGCTGTGGGTTGCCAGAATGGTGCTCACGGGCTTGTACAACATGGGCGACGTGCCGTTTAAGCATGTCTACATTCATCCGAAGATTCTGGATGGCCTTGGCCAGACGATGTCCAAGTCCAAGGGCAACGGCGTTGACCCGTTGGAGTTGATTGAGAAGTACGGCACCGACGCGATCCGGTTTACGATCTCATCGCTCGCCGGGGAAACTCAGGATGTGCGTTTGCCGGTTGGGTATGAGTGTCCTCATTGCGAAGCTATCACCCCGCAATCGAAGGAACATCAGGAAATGCGACCAATGGGCGGAGCGACTCCGTCCCTGAAGTGCGCGAAGTGCAAGAAGTCGTTTCAGTTCCCAAGTCCGTGGTTTACACCTGACGAAGGAGCCCCGGTGGCTCGTATCGTCAGCGAACGCTTCGAATACGGACGCAACTTCTGCAACAAGTTGTGGAATGCGTGTCGTTTTGCGTTCATGAATCTGGAAGGTTACACAGCAGGCCCGGTGAAGGAGTCAGACCTGCAGGTGGAAGACCGCTGGGTGCTCAGCCGTCTGGCTACGACGGTTCGCGAAGTCACCACGATGCTGGATCGCTACCAGTTTGATCAGGCGACTCGAGCGGTTCGCGAATTCACCTGGAATGAATTCTGTGACTGGTATCTGGAAATGCTGAAGCCTCGCTTCCGCAACGAGGCCGCTCGTCCTGTTGCTCAGCGATGCCTGGTTGTTGTTGTTGATACATTGCTGCGGCTGCTGCATCCGTTCGCTCCGTTCATCACCGAAGAACTGTGGCACTTGTTTGCTCAGTTCGCGCCGGTGCGACCGACGGGGATCGCCAGTGGTGACAGTGTGTTCGGTGAGTCAGTGCCAGTCTCGGAAAGCGTTATGGTCGCAAAGTGGCCGGAGATGCCGCTCAATGCGATTGATGATTCTTTGGAGAAGCGTTTCGAGCGACTCCAGGAAACGATCATCGCGGTTCGCAATGTACGGTCCGTTTACGGGATCTCGCCCGGAGCCCCGCTGAAACTGTTCATGCGATGCGCGCCAGACGTGGCGGAGCAATTGAAGGCCGTCGCAGGGCAGTTCGACTTTCTTTCGAAGACGATGCTCGAAGCCGCTGGGCTGGATGTGACTGCTCCGGAAGGCTCTGTCAGTTTCTCGCTGCCTGATGCGGATGGGTATATTCCGGTTGGGGATTCGATCGATCGTGACGCTGTTCGCAAGAACAAGGAAAAGGAAGCTGAAAAGCTGCGAGGTTTCATCGCCAGTGCGGACAAGAAACTGCAGAATGAAGGCTTTATGGCGAAAGCTCCGGCGGACGTTGTCGAAGGCATTCGAGCGACAAAGGCCGAGCAGGAAGCTCAACTGGCCAGTATTGAACGCATCATTCGAGAACTGTCATAGGATCATTGATTTCGTTCAGATTCTCGCCCCGATTTCCCGTCGTGACACGAAACCGACCCTGCGACTACCATGCGTTTGATGAGCCGTAGCTGGCATCATTGATTGTGGTGTTTCATGTGTCTGCAAGTTATTTAGCCCACTACCAAGTGACCCATGCAAGACCTTGTGCGACAGGAAATCTTTCAGGCCTGCAAGACTGTCATTGTCAAGATCGGCACGAACGTGCTGACGACGGAGAATGATCGGCTTGATCTGGTTCGTATTCAGTGTATCGCAGATCAGATTCATCGCATTCAGGAAACCGGTCGGCGAGTTGTGCTGGTTTCCAGTGGGGCTGTCGGTGCGGGAATTGGAATTTTGGGACTCAATCGGCGCCCCGATTCGTTGCCCGAGCTTCAGGCGGCGGCAGCGATTGGCCAGCCATCGTTAATGAGAACCTGGGACGATGCCATGCAGCGCAGTGGGCATCGGACAGCTCAATTGTTGTTGACGGGGAATGACTTTCGAAATCGTCAGCGGTACTTGAATGTTCGCAATACGATTCGCACGCTGTTTGATTTCAATGTGATTCCGATTGTCAATGAGAACGATACCGTCAGCATCAAAGAGATTGCTGTCGGCGACAATGATCAGCTGGCATCGATGCTGGCCACGTTGCTGCCGGAACCTCTGTTGGTCATCTTGTCGGGCATTGCGGGGCTTTACGATGGTCCGCCATCCAATACTGCCAGCAAAGTTGTGCCGTTGGTTGAGAAGCCCGATGAATCATTGCTGAAGCTTGTGGCGGCCGAGCAGAGTACTCGCGGTCGCGGCGGCATGGGTTCGAAGCTGAAAGCGATTCTGGCAGCGACTGGAATGGGTGAAACCGTCATTCTTGCGAGTGGTCGAAGCGACACAGTGCTCGACGATATCCGGAATGGCGTTTCCACGGGCACGCTATTTCTGGCGAAGGGCGAAGCTGTTCCGTCATGGAAACGCTGGATTGGATTTGGAGCACCTCCGGCTGGAGTGCTGGTTCTTGATGAAGGAGCCACAAAGGCGGTGCGAGAATCCGGCCGATCCTTACTGGCCGTGGGAATTACTGATGTTCAGGGCGAGTTTGAATCCGGATCGCTGGTCGGGCTGCGGACAAAAGACGGTACTGACATCGCGCGAGGGCTGGCGAACTATTCGTCAGATGAGATTCGTCGGATTCAGGGCCGTCGCTCTGATCAGATCGCGGCGGCTCTTGGGCATGTTCCCTATGGAGAGGTCATTCATCGCGACAATCTTGCGCTGCTGACGTGATTCCCGCTGCATTCGTCTCAGTGCTTGGAATGTCCCATGTAAGACGAGCAAATTAAATTTTCGGTAGAGAACAGGGCAAGGTTTTGTGCCCTGTTCGTCGCGATTGTGATGCGGCAATAGAGATCAATACTCACCACTGCTGGTTCGGATTTTGCAATCGGGCAGTTTTTCCTTCAGAGCCAATGCTCCTGCTTGACCGCAATTCGTATCGTTTACGTCAAGGAACTTCAGTTTCTTGAGTCCAGTAAGGGCTCCGAGACCTTGGTCGGAGATCGCTCGATTGCTACCCAGATGAAGTTCCTCAATGTTTTTCAGGCCTTTGAAGAATTCAAACATTCCAGCGTCGGATATGGCATTTGACCCTGCGATGAGGATTCGAAGTTTTGGAAACGAGCCGAAGACGTCCGCTGCTTTGTGTTCAACAAGTCCGGCACCGTAAACATTTAGGACTTCCAGGGAGTCCAAGCCTTTAATTGCCTGAAAGCCCTCGATTCCAAACGGAGTGCCAGCAACGGACAGTGATTTCAGATTTGATCTCGACGCACCTTTCCACGCGATCCCGGGGATGTTGTTGTCATGGACACTCAGTTGTTCAAGTGACTTGATCTTGAGTATTTCCGGAATTGAGGCCCCGGTAATCCGTGTTTTTTCGAGTCGCAGTTCTCGCAGTGGAAGACCATGCAGCATGGTAATCAGCTGATCATCGGCGGCCGTCGATCCAAGTTTCAGGACAGATAATTCGAGCAATTTTCCCAGGCTTGCGCCCACGGCTGGTGTGATCATCGTGGCGCTGAGATCCAGCGATTGCAGATGTGAGATCCCAGAAATCTTTGCAACGACGCTATCATCCGCCCTTGTTGAAGAGATTTGCAGTTCTTTGAGAGAATGAATACTGCCGACGATTGCGAGATTCTCTGGCGTCAGATCTGTGCCAGTGAGCGTTAATGATGTCATATTCTGTAATGTTGCCAGTTGGGACAGACCTGCAGATGTCACATGTCGGTTACCCGTCAAATCGACCTTTTGAATGCTCAATCCAGCCTCTGGATGGGTGCATAGCTGAGTCAGGTCCGCGTCGGTAATGTCGAAAGACGAAAGTTTTTCAAACCTCTCGACAATCTCCGCTGCTGTTGGGGTGGTGTTGGGGGCAGGCGGAACGAGAACTGGTGGCATTGTCTGAGTGGCAGCGTCTGCGGGGGCTGCCGGCGGTGCTGATGCGTTATTTGAACCAGAAACTTCTGACTTGACGTCCTTGACTGCTTTGCTGACTTCTTCACAGCCTGCAAATACAATCAGTATCCAAAACGATACTATTCGAAACAGAATCTTCTCGTGAAGGTTGGAAGACCTGTTAGTAGAGACCTGTGCCACAGATAACCTCCTGCGAGAACACAAAGATTGAAGCGGTAATCATCTTGCGATCTCAGCAAACGAGATGCCAGTCATCACAGTAAGAATCCTGTTAAATGGTCAACAGACATCATTTGCAATTGGGAACTGCCGGTGGAGTGCCGATTGAGATTGCCTCTGGCGTTCAACTGATTTGCCTCCTGTTCCTTGGCGATCGGGGGAAGTCCGGGGCGTTGTATGATTTTTGTTGAAATGTCAGAATAAGGTTTTAGGCAAACTCGGGTTGGCATTGTGAAATTGAGAATTCTCCGTTCTTGCAACGTTCTCCGAGCGTATTTAAGCCGTTGTTAGAAAGGCTGAGGGGAAAGACTCGTGAGCGAAACTTGGATTGCGGACCGTATGCATCGAATTGATGCATCAGGAATTCGAAAGGTGTTTGATCTCGCTGCAACGATGAAGCGACCCATCAATCTCAGCATCGGTCAGCCACATTTTGACACGCCCCAGCCAATTAAGGATGCGTTGTGCAAAGCGGTCCAGGAAGGCAAGAATGCCTACAGTCAGACTCAGGGTATTGCTCCGCTTCTGACAGTGCTGCAAAAAGACGTTGATGATCGTTACCATCATCCGGATCGGAAGATCTTCGTAACCTCAGGTACCAGCGGCGCTTTGATGCTGGCCTTGTGTACGCTGATTAATCCGGGTGATGAGGTCATTGTTTTTGATCCTTGGTTTGTGATGTACCGGCACCTTACCACTCTTGCCGGCGGTACCGTTGTTCAGGTTTCGACGTACCCGGACTTTCGGATCAGAATCGAGGATGTTCGCAAGGCAATTACCGCTCGAACGAAGATCATCCTCTTTAACAGCCCTGCCAATCCAACCGGGGCAGTGGCGTCGAAAGCTGAAGTTCAGGCGTTAGCTGAACTTGCCGCGGAAAAGAACATTGCTCTGATTAGTGACGAAATATACCGAGTCTTCTGCTATGACGAGCCATTTCATAGCCCTGCGGAATGGAATGACCGGACCATTGTGATTGATGGATTCAGCAAGTCTCATTCAATGACGGGATTGCGGCTCGGTTACATTCATGGACCGCAGTATCTGATCCAGCAGATGATGAAACTGCAGCAGTTTACATTTGTCTGTGCTCCTCATCCTGTTCAGTGGGCTGGGGTGACAGCCTGGGAATTGGATCTGCAGCACAATGTCGATGACTATCGTCGCAAGCGTGAGCTGTTGGTTGGTCTGCTAAAGGAAGATTTTGACATTTCTGGTGGTCAAGGAGCTTTCTATTTGTTTCTCAAAGCTCCCTGGGGGACCGGTACGGAGTTCGTGGCTGAAGCGATTCGCAACAATCTGCTGATCATTCCCGGAAATGTGTTCAGTCCATCAGACACACATTTTCGCGTTTCTTTCGCCGCAGAAGACGATTTGATTCGAGAGGGTGCTGAGATTCTTTGTCGTCTGGCCAGAAACCCGCCGGACTGTTTTCGTCGGACTTAAGATTCTCAGCCTTTCCACGGCATGTGTTTTGCGGTGATTTTCTTGCACTCTGTGAGGAATCCCCCCATGATGTGTGTTGTGCTGGGAGATTCCTGAACATTTCGGTGGCCTTCGGATCTCTCAATCGTCAGCCGGTCTATGTCAGATCCGGCGTTTTATTCAGACTTATTCAGCTCTGAAGGCACTGGTCAGCTAGGGAGATAATCAGTCATGCGACAGCTACGTACACGCGCCCGCGGGTTTACTCTGATTGAGTTGCTGGTGGTGATCGCCATCATCGCAATTCTGGTGGCTATTCTGCTTCCTGCCGTTCAACGGGCTCGAGAAGCCGCAAATCGTTCAAGATGTTTGAACAACATTAAGCAAATGGTTTTGGGGATGCACAACTACCATGATTCTCACGGTGTGTTTCCGCCTGGTGTGATCTCAAACCGTTATCTGGCAAACGCTGACCTCACCACAACTGGTTTGAGGACAGTGGATCCGACCGAGGCGACAGATTTGAACCGAAATCTATCTCTACATGGAACCAGTTGGGCTTTGCACCTGCTGCCTTATATTGAGCAGGACAATGTCTATCAGATGTGGCGACCCTACTACAATGTGATCAACAATGCTGAGCGTGGCAACAATGACGCTGCGTGGACTAAAGCTGGTTATGCTCCCGCAACTTTTGAGATACCAGCGTTCTATTGCCCGTCACGAAGAAATAACATGAATCGCAAAACAGACTACGGTCACAACATCTACATTGATTCTGTCTCCGCCAACAAGGTATCAACAGGCCAGATTGGCACAGGTGGAATTGACTACGCGGGATGCGCAGGTTCCGGTATCGTGTTTGATGGGGCTGTAGGTCGTCCCGCTTATGATCTGACGTCTGACCAGGTCGCTTACCAGAATTCGCAGGTGCGAACCCTTGCAAACAACTTTAATCAACTTAGCGGTAATCAGGGTATCTTCACGGTTAACAGTTCGGTTCGTATGGGCGATATTAAAGATGGGACAACCCAGACAATTATGTTTGCCGAAGCTGAGCGATTTTTCCCCTGGAAGGGCGTAAATCCGCGAACTGCTTTTCAGGTTGCTTATGATGGTTGGGCATGGGGAGGAGCGGCAACTCTGGTCTCCACAATGGATGGTCCCAACAAGATGCTGAATTTTCAGTTTGCGGGCTCGTCCCATGGTGATATCTGCATGGTCGGGTTGGCCGACGGTTCCGCTCGTCCTGTTACGCAGTCGATCGGATTAAACGTGTGGCAGTCACTGGGAAATATGTCGGGCGGAGTAACTGTTCAGAGCTTCTGACCAGGCTTTTTCGCGAAATGGAATGAAAGATCTCAACGCCGGGATGATGAATTCTCGTCATCCTGGCGTTTTTTCTGCGCGGGATCTGAGATGGGAGACCATCGTTAGCGTTAATATGAGCAGATTGAGGACTTCAATTCGATTGAATCAGCAGTTTGCTGATTCGTGGTATTTTGTTGACCGAGCGCCATTTCTATGACCATTCGATATACATGCACTGGTTGTGAATCGGTGTTGAAGATCAAAGATGAGAAGGCTGGCACGAAGGGCAAGTGCCCTAAATGCAAGGTTGAGTTTCTGGTTCCGCAGCCGGAAGTTGAAGACTTTGCCGAAGTTGCAGCGTCATTGGCGGATGAGCCTGTTGATTCTGTTGATATGCCAATTGAGCTGACTCCGGAAGTGCCCGAATACGAGAGCTTTGATCCATTGTCGGTACTTGGATCATCAGCAGGTTCTTCTGGATCCCGATCATCTCGCGCCGACGCACCAGAGCGTAAGCCGTCGATGGCAGAAATGATGAGGGACTTCGATGCTGCGAAGAGGGGCAAAGAGAAAAAGGCGGCTTCCGAGACCGTCCGGACGTCAGCGGTAGCAGCGTCTGCTCTTGAGACGGCCGGAACGGCTGCAGACGCACTGTCTCGTGCCTACCAGCAAAAACGTGATTCGGCATCGGCACCATCGAAATCAGCCAAGGATGTTAAGGCTCAGGAAGAACGAGCGTTACTGACCGAGTTCATCACACGAAGAGCTCTGCCTGGATTGTTAGTGGCGGGTGTGCTTATCTACGGATACCTGACGTGGATGAATCACGAGCCGTGGACGGGACCCGAGCTGTTTGAAGTAACCGGGCAGGTCTCGACTGGGGGGGCGCCTGCCGTCGGGATTGAGGTTATCTTTGAGCCAATTTCAAGTGGTCCTGAAGATAATCGGACTGCCTCACGAGCCTTTACGGATCCTGGCGGTAACTTCCGGTTGATGTATGATGTCTCGCACTTTGGGTGTCCTGCTGGCGAATACAATATTGGATTTGCTGGAGTGACTGGGCAACCATTAAATCGTGCTGAGGGAGCGCTGAAGCTTACGGTCAAAGCCGATGAACCAAATCAGTTTAAGATTTCCCTGTGACACAATCATATTAATGGTGTCAGGCAGAAGTCGGTTTTGGCAGATCACCCAAAGATGACGTTGCGTTGTTCACTTTGAACAGCGGGACAGCTCGATTGTGAACAGTTTTTCGACAGAGCATTGTTTTGATTATGTCATCAGTCACCATCATCGATTATGGAATGGGAAACCTTCGCAGTGTGCAGAAGGCGTTTGAACGCATTGGTGAGTCCGCTCATGTGACCTCAGACGTGAAGGAGATTGCGGCTGCGGAAAGACTGGTCCTGCCTGGTGTCGGAGCGTTCCGGGATGCCATCGGTGCAATACGCCGGAATGATCTGACAGGTTTGATTCGTGATCATATCGCCGCTGACAGGCCGTTTCTCGGCATCTGTCTTGGGATGCAGTTGCTCCTCGATGTGTCTTTTGAGGATGGTGAACATGAAGGTCTGGGAATCATTCCCGGGAATGTGCAGAAGTTTGATCTTCCGGCCGAATTCAAGATTCCTCACATGGGCTGGAATCAACTGACTCTCAATGAGACGAATCAGCACGGGCTTCTCCGGGAACTGGGACCGGAACCATGGTTCTATTTTGTTCATAGTTATCATGTGGTTCCCGACGATCAATCATGGATTGCCGCTACGACGGATTATGGCCGCCCGTTCGTCTCGGTTGTTGCCAAAAGCAATGTCATGGCCACTCAGTTTCATCCGGAGAAGAGTCAGTCCTGTGGAATGCAGTTGTTGCGAAACTTTGTTTCCATTGGAAAGTCGGCTGTTTGTTCCGCGCAATGATTCGCGGACCGAAGAACCTTCTGTGTTCAAGGCTTTGACCTCGCATGTTTGGCTTTGGCCGAGTAATGTCTGATCCATGGTATTCTGTCGGGTTCAAAGTTCTGCCTTCGTGTTTAGAGATTCTGATTAAGTCACAAGTATGCTTCAGCTGCTACCCGCGATTGATCTCCTTGAAGGGAAATGTGTCCGCCTTCGCCAGGGGAATTATGATGACAGCACGGTCTTCTCTGATGACCCTGTTGATATGGCGTTGCGCTGGCGAGATGAAGGAGCAGAGCGACTGCATCTCGTTGATCTTGATGGCGCGAAAGCAGGGCGTCCCGTGAATCAGCATGTCGTACGTCGCATCGCGGAGATGACAGGTTTGCCATGTCAGCTGGGGGGTGGAATTCGGAACGAAGACAATATTCGGCTGACGATCGAAGAGACGGGAGTTGATCGTGTCATCGTCGGAACCAAAGCACTACGCGAGCCGGATTGGTTTGCACAGATGTGTGCGAAGTTTCCTCATCGTCTGGCGCTGGGACTCGACGCTCGGGATTCGATGGTTGCAACGGACGGCTGGCTGGAAGTCTCGCAGGTCTCCGTGACACAACTTGCACAGCGATTTGTCGGCGTTCCAATTGCAGCTGTGATTTATACGAATATCGCAAACGACGGCATGATGCAGGGAATCGATCAGCAGACGCTTGACGATTTCGTGCGGCTGGCCGAGATGGGGCTTCCTGTGATTGCTTCCGGGGGAGTGACGACGATGGACGACATTGCCGCCCTGAAGAAGATCAATGCTGAGCAGCCAAATCTGATTGGTGCGATCACTGGCCGTGCCATTTATGAGGGTACCATCCGAGTGCGAGAAACCATTGAGTTCCTGCGAAGTTAGGCTCATATTCTGAGGCATCTCGGCGAGAATGAAGGCCGTCGTGTTCTGGTCATGAAGTTCATCCTGCAGGAGTGGTTGCGATGAAAACAGGATTCCTGACCCTAGATGCCATTGAAGCGTTTGATCGCGATGGCTTTATTGTCGTCGACGGCCTGCTGAGTTCCGAGGAGACTGAGTTGCTCGGTGCTATTGCACGGCAGGATCATGCACTTGCCGCAGCAAAGACATCGCGCGCGGACGGAGAGGGCGGCTCAGTCGATCTGGTTGTAGAGAATGAGCTGCCAGCTGATGCCATCTACTCTGCGATCGTCCAGGCGGAGCCGTTGGTGACGGCGATGGAGGCTTTACTCGGCGATGAGGTCTACCATTATCATCATAAGATGATCCTAAAGGAGCCACGTGTTGGTGGCGCGTGGACCTGGCATCAGGACTATGGTTACTGGTACAACAATGGTTGCCTGTTTCCTGATATGGCCAGCTGCATGTTTGCTGTAGATAAAGCCACGAAAGAGAACGGCTGTTTGCAGGTCCTGCGTGGATCACATCGTATGGGCCGCATCGATCATGTTAAGCGTGGCGACCAGACCGGGGCTGATATGGAACGCGTCAATGCAGCGCTGGCTCGCATGGAGTTGATTCATGTTGAGATGAATCCGGGCACTGCGGTTCTGTTTCATGGTAACACGCTGCATCGTTCAGACCAGAACCTCAGTGAGAATCCTCGCTGGGCCTTTATCTGCTGCTATAACACCCGCAGCAATGATCCCTACAAGGACGGACGGCACCCGCACTATTCCGCGTTGCCTCGAATTGGTGCCGACGAGATCGCTGCGGTGGGACGTCGGCATTTGCATCGAATTGCCGATGGTGTTGCATCCATCAGGTAGTTGCTCGGTGACTTAGGTCTGTCGAAGGTGGGGCGTTGCCGGAGTTCGGCCCGTTTCGACTCAGAGCAGACACGGGCGGGCTTACGCCCAGCCGCTCGCCTTTTGCATTTCGGTTGTTTCTGATCTGACTGGCTACCTGCAGATGTCAACACTTTCCGAACGGCTGAAGTGTCTGGGTCTTGAGTGCGGGTTCGCGCAGATCGGTATCGCTCCCGCTGTGACCCCCGCCGGGTTTCATAGGCTCCTGGATTGGGTGAATCGTGGTCAGAACGCAGACATGCAGTGGGTTGATCGACGTCTGGACGCCTATCGTCATCCCGATGGCGTGATGTCCGGAACACGCAGCGTGATCATGGCGGCGATGAATTACCACGACGGCAACCCAGCAACGGATGGGCCGAGAGTGGCCCGCTACGCATCGGGATCGGCCGATTATCATGACGTATTGAAGCCACTGCTGAAACGGCTCGTCACATTGTTGCGTGCGGAGTTTCCTCAGTCTCGTAACCGAATCGTGATCGATACTGCTCCGTTACTGGAGCGTGATTTTGGTCGGCTTGCCGGGCTTGGTTGGTTTGGCAAGAACACGATGTTGATCAGTCGGTCGATTGGAAGCTGGTTCTTTTTGGGAGCGATTCTGACTGATGTCGAACTGAACTATGACAAACCGCTTGAGCAAACGTTTTGTGGAAGTTGTACGCGATGTCTGGATGCCTGTCCGACGGATGCCTTTTCTGAGCCTGGCGTGCTGGATGCTCGCCGATGTATAAGTTATCTGACGATTGAGCATCGCCATGCTGGAATCCCGGAAGAATTCAGAAGCGGTCTGGGCCCGTGGCTGTTTGGCTGTGACGTGTGTCAGGACGTTTGTCCATGGAACCGCTTCGCGCCTGAAAAAACGTTGCCTGAGTTTCAGCAGAAGTTGAGCTTTAGTGCCGTCGAATGCAGGTCGTTACTACGATTGACGGACAGAGAATTCCTTGAGCGATTTCAAGGAACTCCGCTATTGCGATCCGGGCGTCCGGGCCTGCTTCGAAATGCCGCGATTGTGCTGGCGAACCTGCGAGATCATGACTCAAGGCCGGAGCTGGAAACGCTGCTGCAGGATGATGAGGAGGTTCTCCGTGAAGCCGCAAAATGGGCGCTCCAGCAACTTGATGCCTGAGCTCACAGCCGAGTCGAGAGTGAGTGCTCCGTGATTCTGTGTCTGCTGAAATTGTATTGCGGGGAAAATCTGGCCAAATCTATGGGGCATATTTGTTAGTTCGTAACTAGTGCTGTAGATTTACTACTACCCGGGTGATTGAATTGTGACCAGGGTAATGCATAGGAATTCATCGCCAGTCCGTTTGTCGGTGCCTCATGAGCAACCCGCCGCAGAGTCAAACTTCGGAGCAATTTGCAGCGGCCTTGAGAGTTCGAGCGGAGGAAGCCGTCGCCGCTTCTGTTCATCATGCCTCACTTTCACAGCAGTATTTGACACTTGCCCAGAAGTTTTCTGCGCCTGGCAGAGCAGGCCGCTGGGAATCCAGCAGCGGCCTCATTGTCTGTACAGCAACTGGAACGGGAAGCCGCGACAGGTGCGCCTGCGGGGCCGATTGGCGTACAGCAGCGTTTCGTATCAACACAGGGCATTGGCTCCAATGTTGGAACAATTGCTGGTCCTCATTTCGCTTCGCATGCTGTTGCAGCTTCTGTGGTGTCGGCGAGTTCTGCGGTTACGACGAGTGCCGCTGATGGAGGTCGTTCCGGGGAGCCGAATGAGAAGCCGCCCTTTTATTCTCCACCAGCGAGATTTGAGATTGCCGCTGCATTGGTAGATGCGCCTTCACAAACGCATGAAACTGCAAACGTGCCCAACGGTAGTAAGGTCGTTCCCGCCTCATTGAATGATCGGGCTGGTGACGGATCGCAATCGGTGGCCCTGAAGAAGAGTATCCCAAAGAAACGACGTGCTCGAATTTCACTCAGGAAGATCATCGAGCGGGCGCGATTGGTCACTTTAGAGCAGGCGGAAAGAGTTCGGGTCAGGGCTCGAAAATCGGATTTGAAGCCGAAGCTGCGTACGACAACGGAAGAGGTAAAACAGGAGCTAAAGCGAAGTCGTCGACCAGCGGCGATTAGCAGTGCCCTGACAGCGTTGGTGCTGTTTCTTCTCACACTGGCCAGACTGGAAATCGTAGAAGAAGTGACCTTGCCACCGTTGGTTGCAGGGTTTTCTGAGAAGATCGAGCCTGTTGAAGAGTCTCTTCCGATCGAACCACCAGCGGAAGAAGTCGGAAAGCAATTGGAGCAACCGATCGAAGAGCCGCCGGAAGAAATGGTGGAGGAACCAGAACCGGAGCCCGAGCCGGAACCAGCTCCGGAGCCGCCATCTGAACCAATGCCGATGCCTGAACCGATGCCTGCTACGGAAACGGAAATGGCAGAGGCCGAGTTGCCGTCGACGCCGGACGGTACGGTGGCGACAGGCCCGAATGTCGCCGAGGGGGCAACTTCGTCAGCTGTTGATCACCGCAGTGAAGCAGGGCGGAAGCTAATGGTGGAGAAATATGGCGGTTCTGCCGCGAGTGAATCTGCGGTTGGATTCGCACTGGCGTGGCTAACAACGCGACAACGCGCAAATGGGACGTGGGACTTTATTGATGTCGGCCCCTGTCGAAATCCGGGAACGGTCAATAATCCGATCGGTGGGACAGCATATGCGCTGTTGCCATTCCTTGCCGCCGGGCAGACTCACAAAGACGGCCAGTATCGTAAATCCGTTTTAGCCGGGCTGGAGTTCTTGACGTCGATCGGCGTGACCGCCCCGGCAGGGTATGACCTTCGGGGAGTTCTGAACAAAGCCGACGATGATGAGGATCCCAATTACGCTTATTACGTTCACGGGGCCGCGACTCTGGCTTTGTGCGAAGCTTATGGAATGACGAAAGATCGAAAGCTGAAGCCTTATGCTGAAGGTGCGGTCAAGTTTCTGGTTAACTCCCAGGATCCTCGTGGAGGCGGCTGGCGATATAATCCACAGCAGTCCGGATCGACGTCTGCGACCACAATTCAGGTGATGGCACTGAAAGCTGCCGAAAAGGCTGGGATCAAAGTGCCGGACGGCACATGGAAGGGTGTCACGTATTACCTTGACAGTGTGGCTTTGGATGGCGAGGGTCGATATGGATATGAGATTGAGAAAAAGTCCTATGGGATCTCTGTGACTTCAATGGCGTTGTTGAGTCGGATGTATCTCGGGAAGACTCGTGAAGACAATGACCTGCGTGCCGGAGTAGCTTTGATCGACAAGCGTGGTCCGTATGACAATCTTTATTACAACTACTTCGCCACGCAAGTCATGAAGAACTGGGGCGGCGCGGAATGGGATCGCTGGAACGGTCGATTGCGAGATGACCTGATCGCCTGGCAGGGAGTTGAAGGTGATGACAAAGGCAGTTGGGCACCTCGCGATCGTGACGACTACAGCAAGGCTGGAGGAAGATTGCTGACGACATGCCTTGCGACGCTGACGCTGGAGGTTTACTACCGCTATAGACCGTTGCTGCCTGAACAGTCAGAAGCGGGGAGTGCAGAATCCATATTGAACGTAGCGCCTGTTCAAAAAATGGATGAGTTGGGCTCTGACGGACGAGCCACGGACATGGATGAGACAAAGTAGTATTGCCTCGGCAGAATTCTATGATCCACATCTGACTGAACGATGAGACAGAAATTCTGTTTGCGTAGGTGATAAATGAGCAGCCAAACCGTTGTAGTGAGTGGCGAAGATCACAAGTCGTCTGCTGTGCGATTGCAGTCCATTGATGCGCTGCGCGGCTTCGACATGTTCTGGATTGCCGGTGGTGATGCGCTGGCCACAAGTCTTTTGAGTCGTCTGAATACGCCGGCGGCAAGTCGACTTAAATCTCAATTTGAACATGTGGAGTGGGAAGGATTCCGATTTTACGATTTGATTTTTCCACTCTTTATGTTTCTTGTGGGATGTGTGATTCCTTTCTCGCTGGAGAAGTTTCGAGACGCCCCAAGGTCTGCTTATGGCCGGATCATCCGTCGGATATGTGCACTTTTTGCGTTGGGTTTGATCTGCAACGGTCTGTTGAAGTTCGACTTTGGCAATCTTCGCTATGCTGGTGTTCTACAGAGAATTGCTTTGTGCTATGGCATCACGGCGGTGCTGTTTCTGACATTCCAGGTTCGTGGGCTGATTGCAGTGGCTGTTACAATTCTGCTCGGCTACTGGGGACTGCTATCTTTTATTGCGGCTCCCGGAGGCGTTGCCGGAGATTACTCGATGGAAGGTAATCTTGCAGGCTATGTGGATCGCAATTGGTTGCCCGGAAAAATCATGGAGAAGTATTACGGTTACGGTGACAATGAAGGGATGCTGTCAACGATACCAGCGATCGTGACGGTGATGCTGGGAGTTTTTGCCGGGCTCTGGCTGAAGAGTTCTCGGCCTGATTGGGTAAAAGTTGTGGGTCTGATTGTCTCTGGCGTCTCCTTTATTGTTCTTGGCACATTGTGGGGACGAAGTTTTCCGGTCATCAAAAACCTATGGACCAGTTCGTTCGTTTTGATCGCAGGAGGCTGGAGCCTGCTGATGTTGTGCCTGTTCTACACCCTTGTTGACGTCTTCCGTTGGCAGAAGTGGTCATTCTTCTGGACCGTGATCGGAATGAATGCCATTGTGATGTATGTCGCACCGCGGTTCATCGACTTTGATCGGATGGCTGTGTTCTTCCTTGGTGGTGCCGCGAGGCTAAGCGGAGGTGCCGGTGATTTCCTTCTTGAAGCCGGAAGCATGGGGGCCAAATGGCTTTTTCTGTACTACCTGTATCGCAACCGGTTATTTCTCAGGCTGTGATATCTTCGGGCTCTCACTCATCTGACCTGAGATGGGCTCGTGTCACAGCATATCTTTGAAGAGTCTGGAGCGAAGTTCATCGGCAGTGGTTCCGCGTTCTCGAATTGACCGAAGGCTTTCTGCATCGTCGCGTTTCGCCAGTCGTTTTCCGGTGTTATCACAGATGAGTTGGTGGTGGTGATATTCTGGGGTTGGCAGGCCCAGCAGTGCTTGCAGAACTCGTTGAATGTGAGTCGCGCTGAATAAATCCATTCCTCGCGTCACTCGCGTCACGCCCTGAAGTGCATCGTCATGGACGACAGCCAAATGGTAGCTTGAGCCGATGTCTTTGCGGACGAGGACGATATCTCCAAAGATTTCGGGTTGGGCGGTTTGCCAGCCTTTCTCGAGATCTTGCCACTTCAGGTCAGTGCCCGAGAGTTTGAGAGCGTTTTGAAGATCCAGCCGTAGTGCAAACGACTGGCCAGCGGCGATGCGGTCTTCGCGTTCTGCGGGTGAGAGTTGTCGGCATGTTCCGGGGTAAACGGGACCATCCGGTCCGTGCGGTGCGCCGCCAGCGGCGTTGATCTCTTGCTGAATGTCTTTTCGTGTGCAAAAGCAGGGATAGAGCAGGCCTTGCTGCTTAAGGGTATCTGCCGCCGCTGCGAAATCTGAAAGATGATCTGACTGTCGACGAACTGGGCGTTCCCATGTGATTCCCAGCCAAGTCAGATCCTCTTCGATCGCAGTTGCGAACTCTGGGCGACATCGAGTGAAATCCAGATCTTCGATTCTCAGAATGAATCGTCCTCCGTATTGGCGTGCAGATTCAGAAGCGAACAGGGCTGAATAAGCGTGACCCGCGTGAAGCAGGCCGGTCGGGCTCGGAGCGAATCTGGTTACGATGGGTGCGGTCATGTTCTTTTGCTTGCGGCAGAATGACTTCGATGACCAAAAAGGGCTTTTCTTGAAATTCCCCTCCAGAGAGGAGCTGAGTGCTGCGAGAAGTTGGGATTTCAGGATTTGCTACCCGGGGTGTCTCTGGCGGAAGGTTATCCGCACTACGAAATTTGCGAAACTCCGGGTCCAGCCGGCCGACTGCTTTATGCTCGTCCGATCGCTTGGTAGATTCCTCAAACAAACGTGTTTTTCAACTGCGGTCGTTCTACGCGCGGACCCTGGGAGAATTTTGGCATGGCAAGTCGTCCGGCAAAGCTGGTACTCGCGAACGGGAAAATCTATACCGGAACAGCCTTTGGTGCAGACGGCGAAGTGCACGGGGAGGTTGTGTTCAATACGAGCATGACCGGGTATCAGGAGATTCTGACGGATCCTTCCTACAACGGTCAGATTGTCACGATGACCTATCCGCTGATTGGGAACTACGGCGTCAATCAGGAAGATGTTGAAAGCAAAGGATTGTTCCTGAAGGGCTTTATCGTCAAAGAGTTGTGCGAGATCCCCAGCAACTATCGATCATCGGAGTCATTGGATAGCTATCTGAAGCGGAACGGCATCGTCGGCATTCAGGGGATTGATACGCGTTCGTTGGTTCGTCAGATTCGAACTCAGGGGGCCATGAAGGGAGTTTTGTCCACGGTTGATCTGGATGAAGCTTCTTTGCTGAAGAAAGTTCAGGAGGCTCCTGGTCTTGTAGGGCGTGACCTTGTTCAGGAAGTGATGCCTCAGGAATCATGTGGATGGGATGCTCCACTCAGCGAGCTTGGCAGGCCATCGGATTATCTTTCCGGTGCTGAACGAATAGACGGTCCGCATGTTGTGGCAATCGACTACGGAATGAAGTGGAATATTGCTCGGTATCTGCGCGACGTGGGGTGTCGAGTCACTGTGGTGCCGGGGACGGCAACGGCCGAGCAGATTCTTGCCCTTAATCCGGATGGCGTGTTTTTGTCGAATGGTCCGGGAGATCCGGAGCCGTTGACTTACGCGATTGAGACCATTCAGGGCCTGCTGGGCAAGAAGCCAGTATTTGGGATCTGTCTCGGACTGCAATTGTTGGGCCTGGCCTTTGGAGGCAAAACCTACAAGCTTCGGTTTGGTCATCGCGGAGCCAATCAGCCGGTGCTGAACCGCCGAACCGGAAAAGTAGAAATTACATCACAGAATCATGGCTTTGCGGTCGATGCAGCCACTCTGCCGGATGATGTTGAAGTCACTCATATCAATCTCAACGACCAGACGGTTGAGGGGATTCGGCACAAGGTTCATCCTGCTTTTGGTGTTCAGTATCATCCAGAGGCTGCTGCTGGTCCTCATGACAGTCATTATCTGTTCACTGAGTTTCTGGAGATGATGCAGGGCACTCCTGCCTGAGTTTTCGAAACCTGACCGTTGAAGCTGACGGCTTTGGCTTAAGATCAGCGCGTGCCAGGTGAATTGTTACCCCACTCATTTGATCCAAAGGTTTTTGAAATGGCACTCGAGCGAACTCTGATACTTGTTAAGCCGGATGGTGTGCAGCGACGTCTGATTGGGCGAATTGTGTCACGAATTGAAGATAAGGGGCTCAGCATCATTGGTATGAAGATGCTGCAGGTCACTCCAGAGTTGAGCAAGCAGCACTATGCTGAGCATGTCGCCAAGACTTTTTACAAGGATCTGGAAGCCTTCATTACGTCGGGCCCGGTTGTGGCAATGGTCGTTGAGGGGCCGGAAGCCATTACAGTGATGAGAACATTGATGGGCAAGACGAATGCTCGAGAGTCAGCCCCGGGGACGATTCGTGGTGATCTGGGAGCAAGTCGGCAGATGAATCTGATCCATGGCAGCGATGGTCCTGATGCCGCTGGCCGAGAGATCGCTACTTACTTCCGACCGGAAGAGATTGTGTCAGCTCCGAATGCTTTGACCGCACATTTGTGGGCGAAAGAAGAAGAATAGCCGATGGGTTGCATTGCGGCGTCCATGTGGTGCCGAAGTGATGTTAACTCGCTTCGGTTCAAAGATGTTACGAACCATGAGCCTGCCCTGATCCGGGGCCGGCTTTTTTTTGTGCCCGGTGGTTTGATTTTTTGGTGCGAAACGATGCGGAAAGTATTCAAATTCCTGTGCTTTTGTCCGGAATGATGCCGCAGAGCAACACGCCGTTGAGTCCTGAATGATCGGCATGCTGTAGATATCCGTCATGTTCGTGCAGATGGGGGGATTTCTCTGATTGTTACGGCTGGAACTTGTCATGGTGCGGCAGAATTCGACCTACAGATCACATGGTGGTTTCTGTTTTCCTGGCTCTAGTCAGAGTTTTTCCCGTGAAAAAGATCAATACAACTCTGCAAAGCGAAGTTCCCAACGAACGTGGGAACGGGTGTAGTGACCGGACGCGAAGCGGTACTGCGGTCCTTGAGATGGCGGTTTCTCTGCCACTGCTGATTACGCTTGTCTTTGGTGCTATGGAAATGGCGAATGCTGTCTTCCTGCGGCAGTCAATGAACATGGCGGCCTATGAGGCTGCAAAGGTCATTACTCGTCCGGGATCCAATGAGGCGTTGGCTCGCACACGATGCCAGGAAATCATGACCATTCGCAAAGTGAGCACTTATACGCTGACGTTTTCTCCAACCGTGACGACTGCAACGCCACGTGGTACTCAGGTGACTGTGACCTTGTCAGCACCCGCGTCGAATCTGTCCTACGGTCCGATGCAGTTCATGACCGGGAAGACACTCAGCACAACTGTGGTGATGGTTCGGTTGTAGTGCAGTTTGCAATTGCAATTTCGAAGTTCGCGGCGGCTGCGTGAGTCCGTCGAATGTGAGCTGTGATGAAAGGGTTTGGGTATGAAACGTTTGTTTCGATTTCAGTGTCGCACTGAAGTTCAGCGACATGGAGCGGCCCATGTGTTGATCGCCGCGATGTTATTTACCTTTGTACTGGTGGCGGCCATGACCGTCGACTTTGCCTACATGCAACTCATTCGAACAGAGTTGCGTACGGCGACGGACGCTGCAGCAAAGGCGGGTGCCGAGGCACTGGCTCGAACCCAGGACGGAAATGCGGCAAAGGCTGCTGCCGTGCAATATGCCGGGCTCAACAAGGTTGGTGGCCGCACCTATGCGATCACAACGAATGATGTGACGTTGGGCCGAGTGACAGGGCAGAATAACGGGACTTGGACATTCACTGCAAATGCTACGCCATACAATTCCGTTCGAGTGAATGCGAAGATTGGTAATGGCGGGGTGACGCCTGCGATGAACATGTTCTTTGCACCAGCACTGGGTCATGCTCCGTTCGCGACGGCAGCTCAGGCAACAGCAGGGCAGCAGGAAGTTGAAGTTTGTTTGTGCATCGACCGGTCTGGTTCAATGATGTTTGATATGTCGGGTAACGACTGGTCATATCCATCGCCGAATCCATTGTTGTATCCCTCAGGTTACTATCCTGATTCCATGTGGCGCAACTACTGTTCGCCACCACAGACGACAGCCAGCCGATGGGCAGTGATGCGAAGTGCAGTCAATATCTTTTTGGATGAGGCCGGTCAGTTTCAGTACCCTCCTCGCACAGCACTGGTGACGTGGAGCAGTGCGATGGATTTGCCTTACTATCCATACACGAGTTACACACTGGTGGACACAGATTATAATCTGCCGGCAGCCGGCTCATTTGTCTGGTCGACGAATCGAACGGCTATCGAGAACGTTATTGCAACTCGTTCAACCAGGGCGATTGGTGGAGGCACCACATGTTCTGCTGGAATTGATCGGGCTGTTTCTGTACTCACTGGAGCGAATGGTCGCGCACTTTCCAACAAGGTCATCATTCTGTTAACGGACGGTCAGTGGAACGCGGGGCGAGATCCAGTGTTGGCCGCACAGGACGCCGCTGCAGCCGGGATTACGATTCATTGCGTGAGTATGTTGACATCGACTCAGTCAACGCTGACTCAGGTGGCTGCCATTACCGGAGGACAGTATTACGCAACACAGAATGCTGCACAGCTGCAACAGGCGTTTCGTGACCTTGCCAAACAGCTTCCTATTGTGTTGACGGACTGATACCGAAGGCTTGAGAAATTAAAAGACCATCATGATGAACAGAAAACTTAATACTCAGTCATCTCCATCTGTGGCTTCAGACCGCAGAGGTGTACTGACCGTCGAATTTGCGATCGTTGCCCCTTTGATCTTTCTGTTATTCCTTGGAGGATTGGAGTTAACGGCCTTGAACTTCGCTCGTCAGACAGCCGGAAATGCTTCCTACGAGGCAGCCCGTAAGCTGATCATCCCGGGCGGTACAGTTGCCCAGGCTCAGGCCGAGGGGTTGCGGCAGATGAACATCGTGGGATTGGGATCTGGTGCAACATGCACCGTCGTGGATGCTCCGACAACGGCGACAGCGACGGTGTCTGTTCCCGCCACCAATGTCTCCTGGGGACTGATGCGATTCTGTGCTGGATACAGCATCACTCAGAAGTGCACTCTGACCAAAGAATAGCGCGTTTTGCAACGCGAATTTGAGGCCAGCCAAAGGTCGTCTGACAGGTGTCGGGCGGTTTTTGGCTGGCCTTTTACTTTTTTGCGATTGGAATCGGTGACGAGAGATCTGGGTAGTTGTACTGCCATTTCAGTTGCAACATCGAGTTGGCCGAATGCTGGGGCGGATTAAACCGCCGTTTTAACGACTATCCGGGTTGCGCCGTTTGCCAGAAGTTGCCAAAGTTCAATGTTTCTCTTTGTCGAAAGAACGGCAGCGATCGTGATTTGATTGAATTGCCGGGGATTGCTATTCTTCGCCCCTTCCGAAGTGGCATACAAGTTCGAATTCCGGAGATTATTGGCTCATGGGTACGAAGAAGACGGGCAAAGGTCGACGTAAGATTGGTCGCAAGAAACGCCGTATGCGCGCCAGAATTCGACATCGTAAGGGTTAGTTGTTTGCTGGAGCTGTTAGCTCCAGCGTGACTCTAGTTGCCGCAATTTGATTACTTTCGCCGAGAGATGGCGATGAGGTTTGTGCGCGCCCCGAGAACGTGTCGGTTACCTCGCCCCCAAAATGCTGAAAGCTCGATGGAGTTGTTCCGTCGGGCTTTTTTTACGCCTGCAAACGAAAAAGACCTCGGGAAGAACTGATTCATCCCGAGGTCGAGTTTTGGAATTGCTGCTGGAAAAGTTTACTTAGCTGGTTCGCTCTTTGCGCCTTCTTTGATGGCGTAAATGCGGTTACGGTTGGCAATGAACATGGTGTCATTTGCTACAACCGGGGTCGTGTAGACAGATGAGCCCATATTGATCTCTTCACCCAGCTTCTCCATTTCGGCCGACAGCTTGAAGATGGCGATATCACCGTCTTCGTCACCGATGTAGACGCGGTCCTCAACGATCAGTGGAGAAGCCCATGATGCTGCGAACATGTCGTAGGTCCAATGAGGCTCCCCAGTCTTTGCATTCAGGCAGTGAAATAATCCACTGAAGTCCGCGACGAACAGAAGGTCATTCTTGATCGCCACGGTGCCGCAAGTACGGTGCATTGTGGTTTCGAAGACCGAAGTGTCCGTTCCGGTATAATGCCAGACGGCGGCAGAATTTGGATTCTCTCGCTCGAAGTCGCCCGCCTTGTCGTCCAAAGCCTGAAGTCGCTTATGGGCGATTGGAGTCTTGGGATCTTTAGAGTTAAAGACAAGAGTCGGACTGACGTCACCACGCTTCTTTGGGTCAATACACCACAGATGTCCCTGACCTTCACCGTGTTCAGGGTCTTCGCCAACACCGATATAGACGAGGCCATCATACACGACGGGTGTAGCAATCAGGTGGTTTCGAGTTGCTCGGCCCCCGAGAAGGTAAATGGATTCCTTGGGATTGCAGTCGAACTTCCATAGCATCTCAGCATTGCCATTCTTGCCTTCTGCAGCAAAGCTGTAGAGATAGCCATCGCCTGCACCGAACAGGACCTGAGCAACACCGTCAAAGACTCCGAAGGCCGGAGATGACCATTGACCGTGGAGCACATTGGCGCCGGGTGTGTTATCGGTCCAAAGTACTTTTCCGGATTCGCGGTTTACACAAATAAAGCTAGGGGCTTTTTCTTCCGGAATCGTGATATGGCCTTCATCAACGCCGTTTGCCGTATTCACGAACAACAGGTTGCCAACACAGGTTACAGAGCAGCTGCACATATTGTGCTGAGAGACTTTCAGATCCTTCATCATGTCGAGAGACCAAACCACGTCTGCTTCATCTTTTTCCTGCACCTTCTCGTCTGTCACAGGACCATCATTTTCACCATCACGGAATCCTTCCGTGTCGAGACATACGACGAGTCCTCGGCTGCTGACATACCATGCGCGATCGCCTTCGACGTATGGAGAGCAGCAAATGCCCTGATGAGGCCAATCGTTGACGCGACCAGTGGAAAGTTTTTCGTTCGAATGCTGCCAAAGGAACTCGCCAGTCTTTTCGTCAACACAGATCAGACAACCCAGGTCGATCGAACTAGGGTATCGCTTGATGTAGCCATTTCCGTTGTTCGTACCAATGAAGACCTTACCGTTGGCTACGACCGGGTTACCGTAGGTTTCGGAACCCAGAGGCATTGACCACGCGACGTTTTCTCCAGTGTTGACGTCCCATGAAGTTGGGATGTTCTTACCTTCCGGTGTGTTGTTGCGAGAGTAGCTACCACCCCATTGAGGCCAGTCCTTTGGACCAACCTTCATCTTTGCAATCTTGCTGAGGGCTGTCTCGGTGGGATTCTCCCCTGACACCGCAGTGCTCTGTGCTGCCGCCGCAACTGTCAGACACAGTGCAACGTTAAGACAGATTCTGAATTTCAACATGGAACTGTTCCTTATGAATTTAAGTAAGAATCCGGCGACTCGAAGTCTGGTTGTGATTGGCGTTTCTGCTTTTCAAGCCGACTTGGTTCGCCAGTCGCAGAGCTTTATTCGTCTGCAGCGCGTTTTAGTCAAGTTTGGAACTACTTGTTTGGCATCACCTGAACGTTATCGACAAAGAATTCTGCGTCCGTTGCGTTGCCGAAGAGTCCCGGACTTCCGCTAAGGTTTGGAGTTGCATCAGCGGCTTCGATTTGCCATTCCGCGGGTTCGGCTTCATCTCGTCGCCAAACTTTGCCGCGCAGGATCGCCTTGCCGTCTTTGGTTTCACTTTGAAATTTCATCGTGTACCAGGTGTCAGCCGACCATTGCATGTCGATTGTCTTGGCAAATCGGAGTTCAAGTCGTGCAACCCACGAACGAATCTGCAGCCGCTGTGATCCTTGCAGGTCCATGGTGTAACGCTGATTGATTAACCCAAGGTCAGGCAATCGTCCGTTCTTTTCCGTTGCCTTGAAGTCGGCCTGGATCGTGTAATCATGCAGATTTGTCCAGCCCATCCACGATTGGCTACGAGTTCCTTTTGGAATAGTGCTGATTTTGACCAGACCCTTTTCGCCGTCGAGCGGAGCAGGTTTATGGCGATAATCCGCACCGATCCATGTGCCCGGAACCTTGTCGTTGGAGAAATCAAACTTCCAGGGAAGAGGTGGGACGACTCGAATTCTTGCCGTGGCTGTCATTTCGCCTGACTTTGCCGTCAGGACGACTGCAGAATGTCCGGATGTCGGTGCGGCGTAGGTGCCGTCTTTTGCGACGGTACCGCCACCTACAGCAGTGATCGCGGCATCTTTCATCAGCTGCACGAACTGGCCATTCTTATTGTAGCCCTTGACCTGCAGACTAATTTTTTCGCCAGTTCCCATCATCAGCTCGACCGGGGTCAGCATGATCTGAGCCACCTTCTTGTCGCTGGCAGCGGGCGTTTCGTCAGCCAGTTTAGAGGGAGTTTTTTTTGTGGCGACTGCGTCCGGTTTACCGATGCAATACAACGCTTCGATGGAGGGGAGGAAGATTCTTCCATTTGAAACGACTGGAGAACCGAAGACTTCTTCACCCTGACCGAGTCGAGCTTCACTGACGACGTCGACACCTTTCTCGCTTGGCTTCAGGACATAGAATCGACCGGTGTTCTCTGCGACGTAGATCTTGCCATCGGCCACCATTGGGCTGCCGAACATAATCCGGCCGAGCTTTTTCTGGCCAACCAGTTCACCAGTCTTCGCGTTCACAATGACCAGAGTGGCACCGTCTTCAATGTAGTAGACGCGGTCGCCAAGTTTGACGGCACAGTTTCGACCGACGGCTCGCTTCGGGATTTTCCACAGAAGTTTGTCCTCTGTGATTTCCCCCTCGACATTTCCGTCAAAGGCAAATATCGCGCCCAGAGTCGTCGTGTCGTTAGCGTTCTGCTCTGCATGTCCGCAGTAAACGATTCCATTCTCGTCGATCAGGGCGCTGGTGTTCAGACCTCGAGTTGACGCCTGATACTTCCAGATCGTTTTTCCGGTTCGAGGCTGGAAGGCATAAAATGCTCCATCACCAGCACCGACGACCATCGCGGCTTGCCCCTTGAATGTCGTAAACACCGGGGTGCTATAGGTCGTGTCTTCGGGACGCAGTTTGGTGCTCTTCAGCCACTGAGCCACACCCGTCTTCTTGTCGAAAGCGACGAAGCGATGGGCTGGGACGGCTGTTTCTCCCCAGCCTGTCATGACACCGCTGATGACGACAAGATCTTCGAAAACGACGGGAAAGTTGGTTCGGCCACCATAGGTCGACAGCATGCCGTACTCTTCGCTCATAGAGTGTTCCCAGAGCACTTTTCCGGTCTTGCCATCAAGGCACTGGAACACACATCCGAGTCCAAGAACGAACACTGTGTCGCTGGCTGGATCGGCTACAACGCTCGACCACCCGACGCGTTCTGCTGGTGCGTCCGACAGATAGATGTTGTGAATGCTTTCCCAAATCAATTCACCTGTCTTTGCATCCAGGCAAACAGTCTTTTCGCCTTCTTTTTCGGTCTCTGGGAATGCACGGCAGACGAGATACACGCGATCATTCATCACCACTGGTGAAGACCGGCTGGCAAATTCTTCCTTGCGCCACAGCAGGTTTTCGCCTTTGGGCGACCATTTATCCGGCAGATTGGTTTCAAACGACCGGCCATCATTGTGAGGTCCGCGCCAGTGTGGCCAATCTTCTGCCATTGCTGCGGCGCTGAACGCGCAGATGCCGAGAATCGTCAGGAATGAGGTTTTCATGATGTTCGCCCTCTCGTGTTATTCGTCCAGCCAGTCACAACTGGCATCTTCATGAGGTTCACGAATCCGCTTCAGCAGCGTGATAAGATCCTGCTGTTCGGTACGACTTAAGTGTCCAAGTTGCCGTTCGTGCATTTCGCGAACGGATTTTGCCATTTCATCCAGAAGTGCGAGGCCCTGAGCTGTGATGGCAATCTCGACAACGCGACGGTTTTCACTGCGGCGTTCGCGAACGATTAGTTGACGCTGCTCAAGCCGGTCGAGCATTCGAGTGGTATCCGGCCCGCGGGAGATCAGCCGCTTGCCGAGTGCCAATGTTTGCATTGAAGCCGGGTGTGCAGATCTCAATAATCGCAGTGCATTGTACTGTTGAGCAGATAACTGGTAGCTGCCGAACAATTCGTCTTCCAGGGCTTTCAGGCAGTCGTAGGTTCTCCAGAGGTTCAGGAATGCCTCCTGCTCCGGAGAATCAAATCGCTTTCCACTCTTCGGCTTGGTTGACGATGTCATACGGAAAGCATGGACGTTTCGACGACACTTGTCAAGACAAGCGTCCGCGCATAAAAAAACGGCATCCCTGCCGTTTCAAAGTTGAGCCGTTGGCTATTCGAGCAGAAAAATGCTTATCAGGGGATGCTTGAGGCCCGTTTCGGGGGATCTCTCAGCCATCCGCATTCGCCAGCGTCCCGAACATTGATGATCAGGAGGCTGGCGATCTGAAACAATGATTCTCCGAGCCAAATAGGTCAATTACTTCGCTGGTGCAGCTTCTGGAGCAGCAGCTGGTGCTGGTGCGGCTGGCGCTGCTTCAGCTGGTGGTGCAGGAGCATCAACAGCGGCTGGAGCTGCTGCTGCTGGAGCAGCGGCCGGTGCGGCTGTTCCGCAAGCACCGCTTGCACAACCAGTGCTGGCGCCGCATGCTGAACCGCAGCTGCTGCCGCATGATGAGCCACAGCTAGGTGCTGCTTCGCAGCAAGTTGGAGCTGGTGCACAGCAAGAAGGTGCTGGTTCGCAGCAGGTTGGCTCTGGCTTGCAGCACTTTACTCGAGCTGGCTTGCACTTCTGAACTTTGCACTTAACTGGCTTGCACTTAGCAGGCTTGCAGCAGCTTCGACCAGCTTCTGCAGTGTTGGTGAGCAGCAGCGCTGCCAACGCGAGGACGAGACCGAATGTTCGCATGGTAAAACCCCTTGTTCTCTTCACGGCTGTATTTCAGCCAGTTGGCCTGTGCAAGGTTCTGGAAAACACTTCCAAACCCCGTTGGCCACTCAAAATTCCGATGCACGCTATCTTGACTGACCGGAATCTGTCAAACAACCTGCCTAATTTTCCGTCATTCGGCCCTGCTGTCGGAAGTGAGGCCAACCAAATCCTCTGGAATTCGCTGTACTTCGCCAGCGTCGTTGACGCAGGCAATGACGGAATTCGCCTCAGCGAGCAATTCTTCACCCCGACAGAGTCTGTACGAATGTTCTAGTTTTGCTGGGGTGACTCGGGCGATTTCCGTATGCAAGGTCAGTAAGTCGTCGTATCGCGCTGGTCTGCGGTACCGCACTTCAATCCGGGCGACGACAAAGTAAAGTCTGAGCTCTTCCATCCGCCGATAGCTTCCACCCTGAGCTCGGAAGAGCTCCGTTCTTCCGACTTCGAAATAGCAGAGATAGTTTGAGTGGTGCAAGAATCCCATCGCGTCCGTCTCGTTGTAGCGGACACGAATCTCGGTAGAGTGCTTAGTAATCATGGTTCGGTATGAAATCATGGTTTGGGAGTCGGGTGCACAGAAAACGATCGGAAGCAGGTTCTTCTTTTATGGTGGCGGCATCAAGCGATTCGGCAGAGTTTCATGGTCGCGACCAACACTCGCTGATCTTCGTCTATGGTTCTCTCAAACGTGGGTATGCCCTGCATCATATTCTGGAGGGTCAGGCCTTTCGCGGTCTTGCGAGGACGTGTCTGCTTTACCGCATTTTTGATCTTGGATCTTATCCGGGTCTCGTAGACTGGCCAGAGGGACTCGCAGTCGAGGGAGAGGTGTACGAGGTAGACACGGAGTGCCTCAAAAGGCTTGATGAAGCTGAGGGCGTCGATGAGGGGCTGTATGCTCGTCGAGCCATCAAACTGCAGTCTCCATTTGAAGAGTTTGAGGCGTCTGCCTGGTTTTGGCTCGACAGGGTTGCTGGACTAAGAGACTGCGGGACCACCTGGCCTTGAGTTTTCTTTTTGGGGTCTGCCGACGTAATGAGGGTCCTTTCGCGGATGTCACAGCGCTAAATTCGAAAGATCACCGTGATAAATCACAGTCACTCCTGGACGGCAGGCCGAGCAATGACATACCGGAGTATCAGAGTCATGGATTCATGGCGGAAATTGGTCATCATTTTTTTGCTTCTGTTGCAGTTTGCGTTGGTGCTGGCGTTTGCTTTATTGGCCTATGGACACCTTGACGAATGCCGACGATGGAATCGGGCTAGTTTCTCTGAGAACTATTCGACGCGAATCCAGATCGAAGCCGTGGGTTGCATTCTCAATTCGGTCCTCGCCGTTGTTCAGTTTCTATCGTCATGCTGTGTGGTGATGAACCTGACGGGTCGTCGCCTTGGCGTGATGTCTCTTCAGTTGGTTCCGTTTGTCTTCATTGGAGCCACAGGACTCGCAATCATCCTTTGGATCGTGACTCCCTTCGCGGGGAGTCCTCACAATGATATTGCAAGAGGCCTCGGGTATTTCCTCTTGATCGCAGTTGCCTTGTTGGGAGCGTTGGTCGCTTCCATTCAGAATGTTTTGCTCAGATCCATCAATAGGAAACCTTAATGAAGATCCATCGGGCGAGGGTTCCATATGATTTACAATGAAGAGAAGAGTTGCCCGATTTGAAACGTACTCCGGCCCATGGCGCTCTTAAGTCACCAACAGCAATACAGGACCGGAGCAGGTTGGAGAAATTCGCCTGCAGGGTTCATGAAATATGTCGGAGGTCGTTTGAAGTCTGAGACTGCTAAAATCATCGCTGCCCGCGGTCCTCGCAACGTCGTGAATGTGTTTCGCCCCTACCATTTTCTTATAGAGAATGAGTTTTCGCGTCATCACTACGTAGAGAGCGTTGCCACGATTTTTCTGACCAATCGTGAGTGTCCTTTTCATTGCCTTATGTGCGATCTGTGGAAGAACACGACAGAACAGGATACGCCCGTTGGTGCGATTCCGGAGCAGATTGATTTTGCTCTGCAACAGTTGCCGGTCGCTCAGCACATCAAACTCTATAACAGCGGAAACTTTTTCGATCTCAAAGCGATCCCACGTGCGGATTGGCCTGGCATTGCGGAGCGAGTTCGACACTTTGCCACGGTCATTGTGGAAAACCATCCCTCGCTGTGTAATGCCCGGTGCGGGGAGTTTCAGCAGTTGTGCGAGACTCAACTGGAAGTTGCTCTGGGTCTGGAGACATCTCACCCACAAACGCTAGCTCGACTCAATAAACAAATGACTGTGGAAGATTTTGCTCGTGCCTGTGAATCGCTACTCAGGCAGAGCATCATGATACGAGCGTTTGTTTTGTTGAAGCCGCCAGAGACATCGGAAGAGCAGGGGATTGAGCGGGCCATCGACTCGGTCCGGTTTGCGTTCGATTGTGGCGTTGATTGTTGCGCCGTGATCCCAGTAAGAACCGGCAACGGAATTATGGAGAAGCTGGCTTCGGCCGGGCTGTTCTCACCGCCGCGTTTGTCTTCGCTGGAGATCGTGCTGCGAGAAACCTTGTCCTGGAAGCGTGGTCGTGTGTTTGCTGATTTGTGGGATGCCGCACAGTTTGCAGATTTTCCCGAGACGGCCGCGTTGCAGATCTCAAGACTTGAGCAGATGAATCTGACACAATCTGTGACCTGAAAATTGTGATGCTGCTTCCACCTTATTCTTCTCAATGACAGATCCGTCATGCCTGTACTTTCTCCCGACGTCTTAATTCTCGGCTCCGGATTTGGCGGGAGTCTGCTGGCCCTGATATTGGCTCGAGCAGGAAAGTTGGTGGTTATGGTGGATCGCAGCCGGCATCCTCGATTCGCGATCGGCGAATCATCGACGCCGCTGGCGGATCGCACTTTGGCTCAGATGGCCGATCGCTATCAACTCCCCGAATTACCTCCGTTGTGTCATTGGGGATCGTGGAAATGTGCGTATCCGAATCTTCTGTGCGGAAAGAAACGAGGCTTTACCTATTTTGATCAGACCAGCGATCAGGATGTTTCGATTGAGAATTTCGATGATCGTCGTCTGCTGGTTTCGGCCAGTATCAATGATGAGTACTCAGATACTCACTGGCTTCGCAGCGATATCGACCAGTTCCTGTTTCATCTGGCGAATGCTGCTGGCGTCGTGACATTTCAGAATTGTACCTATCAATTGGGAGCGGATGGCGATAAGTGGAGTCTGAAGGTTTCCTCCAGCGATGAACCGGCCCTGTCGAATGCTTCCAAGCGATGGGAAACCTTGAGTCTTCCGGAGCGTATCTGGTCAAGGCTCCGTTCGTTGTCGATGCGACGGGATCTTCAAAGGGAATACTGAGTACGCTCGGGATTGCCGATCAAACGGCTTCACTTAAAACTCATTCGCGATCCTTGTTCGCTCATTTTGAAGCGGCCACGGCTTGTGAGCAGTTGTTGACGGACAGTCAGATTAACGTCGCCGCTTTTCCCTATCACTGCGATGATGCGGCCGTTCATCAGGTTTGTCCGGACGGATGGATGTGGCAGTTGCGATACGACGATGACACTCTCAGCGCGGGGTTTATGATTGATGAACGGCCCAGTGCCCAACGTGTACGACGCTCCTTTTCAACGCCTCATGAAGAGTGGGATTGGCGGATTCAAAGAACACCGTTTCTGGCCAGGCAATTCAGGAATGCACGCATTGTTCGACCGGACTCAGGTCTGCAGCAGACCTCGCGAATTCAGCGACTGACAACTCAGGCGGCAGGTTCGAACTGGGCTGCGATCACAAATACTGCAGGTTTCATTGATCCTCTGCACAGCACCGGGATTGCCCATACTCTTTTCAGCGTGTCGCGACTGGCCGAGATCCTGTTGATGTCGGGGACTTCCGCTCAACGTGAAGTTTGCCTGCGGCGGTATTCTGATTCATTGATCGAGGAAATTCGCTGCGTCGATGAGCTGGTGGAAGGCTGCTACGAAGCGATCCCGTCGTTTCGCTTATGGTGCCTCTGGGGAATGCTCTACTTTGCCGCAGCAACCAGTATGGAGCAGTCGCTCGACGGAGCCTCAGGAGGCACAAGCTTTCTGAGAGCAAACGATCCTGATTTTCGAAGCATGTTGAAAGAAGCTAGAGATCGGCTTGCCGTCGCGCGTCATGCTGATCCGGCTGATCGAGCAAATGCAGAACAGTCGTTTGAGTCATGGCTGTGCTCAGCAGTGGCTCCCTGGAATCAGGTTGGATTATTTGATCCAAATTGCAACGGACTTTATTCGAACACGGCAGCTCCCGCCAGAGGCTAGCTGGGTGTTGACCTGATTAGCCGGCACGTTAGCGTCCCGTTCTTTCCTCACACATCAATCAGCCATGTCTTTCCGAAGTACCAAACTGTCAGAACGACCCCGATACCGATAACTACACGGCGAATGATCGACTTGTCGAGCTTGCGAGCCCATGAGGCACCCAGCCAACCGCCGAGCATTGCTGACACGATCATCGGAATGGCTAATGCCCAGTTAACTTTACCGGTGCCGACAAACACAACGACAGACACACCATTGATCAGTCCAGCAAGTACGGTCTTTAAACCATTGACATGATGAATGTTGCCAAGATTCAACAGGCTGAGCGAACTCAGCATCAGGATCCCAATCCCTGCTCCAAAGTAACCGCCATAGATTCCAATCACCAATTGCAGCACGAAGACCAGCCATTGTGAACGTTGGCTTCGGCTTGCCAATGAGGATTCCGCTGGAGCTTTTGGGGTCAGGCGAGGTTGCAGAATGAAAAGCAGTGTGGCCAGAGCGATCAGCCATGGGACCATGGCTTTGAAGGAAGACTCCGGAGCCATCACAACGATCGTTGAACCGGCAATACCCCCGAGAATACTGGGGACGGCAAGCCAGCGAACCCAGTCCCACATCTGTTTCAGTTCGCGTCGATAACCCCATGAGCCCGAGAATGCGCCCGGGCAAAGAGCGACAGTGTTGGTTGCATTGGCGATGATTGCAGCTCCGGGAGCGTTGCCCAGCGCCCACATCAATGCCGGAAAAGTGACTAAGGTGCCTCCGCCGGCGACGGAGTTGATCGCTCCGCCGATGGCAGCCGCCGGGCACAGTAGGAGGTAGGTCTGCCAGAGTTCCATGTTCGCAATCTAGTTCAGCAGAGGAGGCACCGCAAATCGCGCTGTCAGGCTTTATTGAGAAGGGCGATGATTGCCCACAGAGTTGTCGATCGACTTGCAGAAAAGACGCTTAGCGTCGAACCCATTTGTAGGCTCGAGCTGCGTTCTTTGAACAGAACTTTGCGGTCGCCTCGTCGCCTCGCTCAGCCGCATATTCCATGACGATTCTCTGCAGCGTTTCGTAGTCGGCGGCATTCTCGGAGACCGGCCAGTTGCTCCCGTAGATCACTCGATCATCCCCAAAGGCGTTCCAGACGACGTCAATATAGGGCTTGTAAAAGCTCATCTCCGCCGGAGCCCTTTGTCCATCGCGTGATGCTCCTTCAACCAGTGCTGAGATCTTGCAGAACACATTGGCGTGCTTTGCTGCAGCCTCAATTCCGGCTTTCCAGTCGGCAGGTGGTGGATCGGCCGTGATGCGGACATTACCGATATGGTTCTGAACGATTCTCAGTGCGGGAAGCTTCTCGGCCAGTTGTGCCACGATGCCAGGAGTATCGGGGCCTCCGTTAACGTCCAATGACAGATCGTGATCGATCATCATTTTGAGATCATTCAGCGATGATGAATTCAACAAGTCAGTCACGATTTTTGCTGAAACCCTAATGCCACGGAACAGAGGATTTATGGCGAAGCGATCAAGGTGTCCTGCGAACTCATCTTTCCCTGGCATCAGATTTCCGACGATGCCAACGATAAATGGATCCTCTTTGGCCAGATCCAGTAGCCAGGCGTTGTCTTCAACCAGAGGGCTGGCTTCGACGATCACGGTGCCAGTGATCCTGCGGTACTGTTTCAATTCTCGCAGATGTTGTGGAAGTACGGTTCGATACAGTGATGAACCGGGAGATGGCCAAGGGACGCCTTCAGGACGCGTCGGGTCATAAAAATGCGTATGACAGTCAATGATCTCCAGATCGTCGGATTGATCCACCGAAACAGCCTGAGCGTTGAGTGTCGCCGCTGTCGCGGCGACGCTCAGACTTGTACCAAGAAATGTCCGTCGAGGAATCATTGGACCTGGCATGGTAGACCTTTCGTTCAAGCGACAAATTGAGTTCTTTATTCAAGTCGGAGTTTTAGCCAATTCCTGAGAGTTGCGGACTACTCACGTTTAATTACTCCATCAGGATGCATTTCAGCTCGGCTGCAGCGTCTGTGTTTTGCAGAATTCCGGAATGCGTGGCTTTGACAAACCGTTCTGTTCTGACGTCGGGGCGATGCGCACTGATGACCGGAACGACGCCGTCTCCGATCAATCCATCGGGTGATCGATAGCCAGTACCAATGATCGAATGTGTGAGGACCATGTCGGAGTATCTCAGTGCATTCGACGATCTGATGATGGGGTTTCCGGGGATCAAGTGATCGAGACTGGTTGGCGGTGTTGGAGCAGGGTTTCTAAATAACCCCGGGTTGCCGCGAATGAGTCTCCGATATTCGACTAACGTTCGATCCGGAACATTGATCAGCCAGCGTCCAAGTCGCCCAAGTGGCTGTTGTGTCCAGTTCGAACCCTGGTGTGGTGTTGCCATGTAGACAACTCTTTTCACATGAGGCACCGGTTGAAACAGAAATGCGGAAACAGTCTCATCCGGGATCGGACCTGCGTTGAGCGCATCATTCAGCGGGACGTCAGAGATTGCTCGCCACAGAGTATCATCGCTATAGCTGACCTGAAGTTTCGCCAGCAGTCCTCCCATGCTGTGTCCGACGAGGACTGTCTGATCGATGGCCGGATCAATCTTTTGAGGATCAAGGATCTCTCGAGTTGCCATCAGTTCTCGGCGAAGGTCGGCTGCCGTTCGAAGATATGAAAGGCCAGTCGGGTACTGATAGAGCCAGATCTGATATCGTGAAGCAATCGACGGATCAGATTCCAGCGTTGCGACGATTTGCTCCCATGTGAATGCATCTGATGCCAGGCCGTGTATGAGAACCAGGGGTACTCTACCTGGCTGATAGGGACGCAGAAGATAGAGACCACGTGCGTTAAAGCGTGAAGGATTGCTGAAGGCCGCCCAGTAATTTCGTCAGCGGCAATGCTTTCCCTTCCGTGAAGTCTGCGCAGACTGATACCCTGACGGCGGAAGTGCCTGATGATGCACACAACCGCTGGCGCCAGAATCAAAACGACGGCACAGTAATACGTGAGTGACGGATCCTTATCAAAGCCGAAGCCCCCAACAACAAAATCTGGCGATCACTTCGGCGGAGTTTTGAGATCAGGTTTATTCGGGGCTCAATGATTCAGGAAAGGACAGTTTTTCCCGCAGGCAGAAGAGGCGTTGGTTAGCAACTCATTTCTGATAAATGGTTATGATTCTTCTTGCCGTTGCGTATTCACTATTCCGCAATGATCTCCGCGGCGTTCCAATAGCCAAACTCATTCGACCAGTCGTTTGCCTTGTTGAGCAGTTCCAATGTGACCGATTGGCCGGCGAGATCGGTCAGGTCAATTGTGACCTCCTTCCAGTCCACGCCCGGACCTTTCCGTTTTACGATGGACTGATGGCGAATCTCACCATTCACGTCAACCGTGAGTTGCCAGTCTCCCTGAGCATGTGAGGCAACACTGAGTCGCATGGTAATTTTCGATGCTGTTGGCAGAGTTGTTGAAGAGGTCAACCGACAGGCTTCTGTTCGAGACACGGGATGAGTTCGAACGGCTGGACGACCATGGTAGTCCGCCAGCACCGCGACTCCACCTTCGCCAACCTTTGATGTCGTGAATCCGGGCAGTAGTTGCTCCAGAAGTGCCGGAAATTCGTCGGGTTTTGATGACTCGCCAGGCACAATTCGTGAACCGGCCAGCAACTTTGCCTCCGGATCTTCTGGTGGCTTGTCGAGTGTAATGAAGGCGAACAGATCGTAAAGCTCCTGCGGTTGCAGTTGCTTCTCAATTCCTTCCGGCATCAGAGACAATTTGCTGGGAACGACTTCATCGATTTCGTTTCGTGCAATGATCTCCTGCTTGTCTCCCTGTACCTTCAGGACAACTCGCTGAAGGCTGTCTTCAATCGGCAGTCCAGAGACGACTCGACCTTCTTTCGTCACGACTGTCAGGCCCTGATAGGCTGCTCCTATCACAAGGCTCGGGTCAAAGACGTTCGACAGCAGCTGTTCAAAAGACGCACGGCCATTGCGAGTAATATCCGGGCCAACATCAGCACCTTCACCATAGATCTTATGGCACTGTCCGCAAAGTTTCTTGTAGACAACTCGACCGGCAATGGGATCGCCCTTACTGGTACGGAGTTCATTTCGCATTCTGCTGATGAGCTGCAGGCGTGCGGGATCTCGTTCTGTGCGAACGATGCCCCAGTGTTTTGTGACGAGGTCAGTCAAAAGCTGACTCTTGAGGCTCAGCATTTTATGAGCCTGATTCGCATTGATCAGAGTCTGCGGGACGGTCTTGTCACTAACCATCGCCATCAACTGCAGGGCTGATTCCTCACGATCAGTCATCGCCTCAACGACTGCTGGCTGTACATCGGCAGGCAACTTCGGGAGTTGACGAGTCAGAGCTTCTGTCGCTTTAGCTGTCCCGATTCGACCAATAGCCTGAATTGCTTTTCGGCGAGTGTCTGCAGATCGAGAAGTCAGCAGCAGGGATTCGGCATAGATGAGTCCACTGTCGTCATTTGCGGTAATCAGTGAATTAATCAGACGCAATCTGATGGATTCTTCATCCGTCATGGAATTCAGCTGGGATGCACGTCTGATGCCTTCCTGCATTCGAAGTGACGCTGCCAATTCAACGGCCGACAATGTTGACGGGCGAGACAACTTCTGGTTCATCGCTTTGGTCAGAGGATCGACCAGTTGTGTCTGAATGTTGGTTAGTGATTCGCCAGCGATTTCTCCGGAGCGAATTCGAGCCGTCAGCAACTGGAGACAGCGATCTGCGGATTCGTCGGTCGCTTCGCTGCTGAGCAGTAACTTCACCAGCTGGGCCACGGCGAGTGTGTCTGGCTTACCAGTTGACAGGATTCGATCAGCGGCCCGTGGCAATAATTCGATAACGGACTTTGATAAACTCCCCGATTCGACGGAATCGAGCTTTTCCACTTCTGCGACAAACTCCGCAGTCTGTTTCTCCAGAAGCGGGTGCAGATTCTGCCAGACGATTCGTGGCACCAAGGGGTCTTCATCAGCTTGGTCCAATACGGCGACCAGAACCGGGATTGTCGCAATGGAGTCCTGCTTTGCTGCGGCAATGGCAACTTGTAAACGAACCTGCGACGAAGAGTCGTTTCGAAGCTCAAAGACACGAGCTCGTACTGCTTCTGAGATCGTTGACTGCTCACCCGCAGCACGTACAGCCCATGATCTGATCAAAGGGGAGGGACTCTGAAGCAACGCCAAATGTGTGGTGTCATGTAATTCGTTCCGGGACGTCAGGATCCCGAGAGCTCGGAGGGTTAGGGCAGCAGTCTCCGGGTGATCTGCGGTAAACACAAATGCTCCGTCGAGGAGTTGCTTGAGTCGATTGCCGCCATCGTCAGAGCTCAGCAGTCGCTCTGTCAGAATCCGCTGCGAGATGTCTCGCTGATACCCGTTGGGCGACATCAGGCGTTCAATGAGTTCTTCATCGCTGAGTTTTGCCATGTCCTCGCCGGATGCTCTCGGAGTGTCTTTGTATCTCAGCCGATAGAGTCGCCCCTTGAGGCGATCGATTCCGCCGGGATCTCGATTCGCATCCTGATAACAGTGATAGCGGTCATACCAGTCAAGAATGTAAAGACATCCATCGGGGCCAGTTTTCTGCACGACGGGCATGAACCACGCGTCATTGGCGGACAATAAATCCGGCTCCGGCGATGCCTTGTAAGTCGACTCGTGATGCGCGATCGAATCGCTGTTGATGCAGCTTCCGTGAATGTTTCCCATGTAGAGCTTTTTGCGGTATTGCTCGGGATACGCATCGCTGTCATACCAGTGAATGCCACAGTACGCCGCCTTTTGATGTTTGTGGCTGACGATACTTTCAATCTTCCAGGTGAATGGCGGATAAGGACCTCCCTGGCGATGGTAGTAGCCGGTTTCCGTCAGATGCCACAAGTGATCAATCACGCACGCGCTGACGAACGCTTCTCCTTCATCATTGAATGCGATGCCCCATGGGTTGCTGGTGCCTTCGCAGAAGATCTGGAACTCACGAGTCTTCGGGTGGATTCGAAACATCGCACAGGTGAAGTCCCATGGCTTCTGGCCTTCTTTGTAGTTGGGATTCTGAGGACCATAGCTCACGACCGATCGATTGAAGACTCCATTGAGACCATAAAGCCAACCATCCGGACCCCAGGTCAATGAGTTCGGTAATTCATGGGTGTCGTCCCGACCGAAACCGGTCACCACAACTTCTGACGAATCAGCTTTTCCGTCTCCATCTGTGTCCTGAACGAACAGGAGATCGGGAGCATTTGCGACCCAGACTCCGCCATGTCCGACAGCGATACCACTGGGGATGTTCAGGCCTTCCATGAAGACCGTGAACTTGTCCATGCGCCCGTCGGCATCGGTGTCTTCAAGAATCTTGACTCGATCTTTTCCAGGTCCGGGAGCTCTCCGAGGATATTCGAACGATTCCGTAATCCAGAACCGTCCTCGCTCATCGATCGTCATCGCCACCGGATTGACGATGTCTGGCTCAGATGCCACCAGTTCCACCGAAAAGCCTTCCGGTACGGTCATCTTCGCAATGGCTTCAGCAGGGCTGAGTGCTGGCCCAGGTGGTTTGTCCTGAGCGTGTGGAATTCGTTCTTCCTGAGCGGGGCAGGGGAGAATTAGAGTGAAAAAAATTGCGAGCTGGATGTAAAGACCGACGCGTCGCATAGGACACATTCCTGGTGGTGGAAGGATTGGCAGTCTATTGCCTTTAGCCTCGTATGGTGACATCAAACGCTTGTGATGGCAAACTTGAGTTCGACCGGCGGTTGACTGTGCGAACATTCGGGGAAGTGACTGCCGGTGAATCATTTTTGCGAACACCAGAATCGATGATCTGGCAGTTTACAGAGGTAGTAATTACCCGCTATACCTCGGGCTGGTCCCTCGAACAATCGAATTTGACGAGGAACGAACATCAGTGAAATGACACCTCTGGAATCCCTGGAATTGAAATGCGGAGCTTTCTTCGACCCTTCGCTGTTTTGGCGTTCTTGGTGCCCCTCTTTTTGGTTGTGGGAGCAAGTCGGGCCGACGTGATCATAGGAAATCTGCCGGGCAATGATGGTGTGCAGTTTGCTTTTGATTCAGCATCGGCATTGTCAGTGGGCTTCACTGTGGGGGCCAATCCGATCACTTTGACAAGTGTGGACTTTCGCCTGGAGACTCAGGGAACGTCCGGAAATGCAACACTCGAAATCAGGAATGACAATGCTGGTAATCCTGAAACGACTGGTTTCTTTTTCTTCAGCAGTCAATTAGTAAATACAGGGGCGGTCTCTCAGTATTCGTTTACTTCCGCAGTGACACCTTTTCTTGCAGCGAATACAACGTACTGGCTGACTCTGGGAACGCCATTGAATTTACCTAATGCATTACGAGTCTCTGCCGGTGATCCCTCCGTGTTGCCGACGGGCGCTCATGCCGTTTTTTTTGGACTGCGGACTGGGGATCCAGACGCTCAGACAATCATCCCTACTATTCCCCCGTTTTCAGTTCCGTCGTTCCAGATTAATGGAACGGTACGTTCTGTTGCGGTTCCAGAGCCACCATTGTTTTATTGGCTTCTGGCAGGCAGCTTTGCAATAGGGATATGCAGAAAAAGCGATGTCTTAGAATTACTACCCAGACTCAGATTCTGACTGGAATGCTGTCACGAATAGTCATGGTCCCTAACGGCTATTTGCTTTCCCGCAGTCTGTTTGTGCAGGAAGCAAGAATCATCTGGGAAGTGTCCAGCGGAATCCTTCTGACTCGAAGTAGCTCTTCGATTCTCCAGAACTGAGTTCTTCAAAAAGGCGACTCCCCAGTGCGGGGAACTGACTTTTAACTGAAACTGCAAAAAAGCTGTGGTGCCACAGAACAACTCAGTCCATGAATTCGGACAGCGTCCAGTTGCTCACCAACTCCTGATGCGTTACTTAGATAAACAACTGCAGCATCGAGCGACCCCGTCAACAGCTGGTTGACCAGCATGTCGCCTGTCGGTGTCTGCACGGTCACGTTCTCCATGACCTGCTTCTGGACACCTCCTTCTTTCAGGGTGTTTTGGGTCAGTCAGCCCATAGCACACTGTTTTTCATGTCCAATTCCGACGCGAAGGCCTTGGCGGCCAAGGTCTTTGAGGTCTGCGATCTGATGAGGATTCCCCTTTTGGACCAGAATCACGAGCTCATTCTGCGACACATCGACGGGTTCCGGAAAGAGATCCTTTACCTGCGACATAAACTCTCGATCGCACGCAAAGTAGACGTCCGGATGTTGCCCTGATTTCATCTGAGCGACAAGAATTCCGCACCCATTGTAAACTCGACTGATTCTCACGCCTTCGCGTTTTTCGAAAGCTGTCAGGGACTCTTCAATGGCCGGCCTGAGCATCGAACCAGCAAAGACGGACAGTTCTGGCATGTCCCTCCACGCATCACCTGTTCCTGCCGTAAAACCGTGCTCCTTGTATCGCTTTAATCCACGATCTGCAGCCGCCACGTATCGGGCAAGATGCAGAGCGTTCGTCGGTAGTTTCGAGCTGGAGATCACCCCGATTGACACCTGAGAAATGGCTGATTCCAGTTCGGGAAGTCTTACAGCTTCCAGATCCGGATAGGCATGCAGAACTGCGTCGTAGATGAAACCGGCGTCGGCAGCATCGACGACGAGATCATTTGCAACGTCATTGACAGTCGTGCGAAACGCAACAGTTGCCTTTTGAAGTGGTTCCCACTGTCCAAGTGGGGTCAGAGTTTGGCGAGTCACCTTGCCCACGGCCGCTGCATCGGGATTCGCCTGGATCAATCTCACCTCCGGTGACAACAGATCATTGAGCGATGAGACTTGTTTTGGGTTGCCTTTCCTCACACCAACGACAACTTTCTTGGTCGCCATCGACAACCGCTCGGCGATAAGCCCTTTCTCCTTTGCCATCATCAGATAACTGTCATCGGCAGGGAGGAATAGATCGCCTGTTCCGCTAACGTCGATGGAGGACACCAGAGTTTGTGATGGCCCGTATTGAACCTGGACTTTTCGCCCGGTTTCCTTCTCGTAGTCTGTACGGATCTGTTCGATGACAGCTCGATTACTTGCTGCACAGAACAAGACAATGGGTTCTCGAGCGCCCTCGCTCTGATCCTGGGAGGACTCTCAGGTTTGTGATCCTTTCGAGCTTAACAGCACAACCATTCCGACAAGGCCAGCAACTGATGCAAAAATGATGAATGGAAGACTTTTCATGAAGATCACCACAACTGACAGCAGAGAGCGGGAGACAGGAGTTGTTGAACTCCTGACTAATTGTTGCCAGTTTATCAGTCGTCAACAAATGACTGCTTGTTCGTTGGTGGGAAAGCACAACTCCACCGTCAGCGATTCAGTACCTTGTTGAAGCAGGCACGAGCCAAAAAAAGCCCGGCATTCGAAAAATGCCGGGCATCGCTGGACAGGGGCCTTAATCAGTTAAGCTCTCAGTTCAGGCTCAGTTCCTTACCGTTCGCATCTTCACAGCGGAATGTCATGTGTTCGAGGCAGACATCCGACTTCGCAACAATCACGATCTCCACTTCGTTCTCTTCTTCGATGCGGATTAGTTCCTTACGTTTGCGATTGTTCAGGTAATTCCCGACGCGGTCATGAACCTCGATCTGAATCTTTGCGACGTTCTCCTGAGTGGAGGCCGACATCACCAATCGCATGACTTCGATTGAAAGGCTTTCCGCTGTCTTTACCTGACCAACGCCATTACAGGCGGGGCAG
>JAXMBU010000055.1:0-45709 GCA_046349735.1 Planctomycetaceae bacterium | reverse complement strand
TGCAACGTTTCCCACCGTCGTTTACCGCCCAGAAAAAACTGAAGGCCTAGATCTTCCGGACGGCGTTTGAGGTCCACGCTGGGCATGTTCAATGGTGTGATGAATTTCCATCGCAGTCGCTGAACCTCGCTTTGAGCATCTCTCAGAGAGAGGTAGCCCGCGTGGTCGCCGGTCGATCTGACTTCAGGTTCTGACCAGTTTGAGCAATCTGCAGACCAGACGTTTCGTCCCTCTGGCGCACCGCCTACTCGTTGCCAGTGAATTACGGTTCGGTTGCGGCCCAGACCGCCTTCACCAGCTTTGAAAAACGTATGACAAACGTAGGGCCAGTAGCGAATCGAAGAGCCAAAAAGTCGAACGGTGAAACAGAAGTTGGCATCGCTCCCGGGCATTGTCGGCTCCTCGACAGACAAGACGAATGGCTGCGGAATCCGCGGATATTTCGTCATGAATGTCCGGTTTGCAGGCGGAAGGCCTTCGAAGACGGCCGGGTACGGGCACGCCGATTGAAGCAGGCACGCACCGCAGTCTCCGTGTGGTGATTGACAGACGATCTGCTTCAGGAGATTTCCGAGCGCCCCTCGTATAGGAATCCCTGAGAACTCAGGCATGGACTCCGGATGGTCCGTTCGACCTTGAAATTGAAGTTCCACAAACGAAAGCATGCTGCCGACTTCCCTTGATTCGAGTCAACCTGCTGGCCGCGAAAATCGAGACCATGAGGGCCATAGACATCGCGAGTGAGCAGCAGGTTCATGAGTTGTTGTGAAAAACTTCTGATGCGGTCTCACAGAGTTCAAATAAAAATGATGCTGGCTCTAGGTGACTGTACCAAGGCATGGGCGACGCAACTGAAGCTATGTGATGGTATTGGGTGACCCACCCAATATCAAACATACGAAAGGCAGCCCAGCATTCCGCCCGAACGCGAGCTACAGCAGAAATCAGTTCTCTGCAGAACACGGAGTGTGCATCGGCGCGTAGTGGGAGAGAATCATCAGTGATGGAATGCACCGGACGTTTTCGTCCGTAAGAGAATTGCTTTGTGGTCGTTGTTTCGCTCGATCACTTTAGCCAGACGCCACTCTTGTACCGCCATGATCATAAGACCACGTTGCCAATTGCCATGCGTCTTAGACAGAGGGATCTTCTGAAGTGCTCCCGCAGGCACAACAACGCGCGGCCTCCAAAAAAGGCTTTACGCTAGCCGATTTCAAGCCGCACGTTTCAGAATGTTCAGGTTTAACTCCCTCCGGTGAAACCGACCGACGCGGCGAAGCACCCTGTCGTTCACTACTCCGGTCACATCGACCGAGGCGTCGAACGGCACGCAGGGGCGTGCCAAAAGTTTTGTGGTTCTCTCCGACTCATCTTAGTCCGCTCAGACTGGCTGCGACACCGCAATTCACCTGACGTCCGCAGCCGCATAAGCACTACTTCACAGGTGCATGGTATTGCGTTTTTTGTTAGCTCCGTGTAGTCCGATGTTTTGCAACCTTCGCTGAGCTGTAAGCTACTGAGCGGCGATGCAGAACAGATGCTGTTCGCCCCGAATAAACAGTTCGTTATCAACCGGGGCAGGGGTAGCATCGACGGTTTCGTCGACGTTGTTCGTAGCGACGATGTTGAGTTCGGCTGCGTCAGAAATCACAACCGTCGTGCCTGCTCGCGATGTCAGGTAGACATGTCCGCCCGCTGCAACCGGCGACGCATAAATTGCATCGAGCCCGGGTATTCTGGCTGCCGTGTAATAAGGTTTGCCGGAAACAGCATCCACACATGACAGTTGCCCGTTCTTGCCCTTATGGAAGTAAATTCTCCCGGAAGAAAGCAACAGCGAGGCAATATCCGGAGTGTCATGGTCAATCGTCCAGACAACTTTATCACTGCCTTTGATATCGCCTTTACCGTCCAGACGAAACGCGCCGAGGAATGAACCACGATGACCGCTGCCAACATACACAAGACCATTCTCTGCCACCGGTGAAGCACACGGACGTTCCGTCTGGCCCGCGCAACACCGTTCTTTTCCGGTTTCCAGATCATAGCTGCGAGCACATGTTCGGATCAACGGCGACGACTTGCTGCTTGCCTTCGAATCAACCAGCGGCGTCGCCCAGCATGTGGGTTCGTCGCGGTCGGTCTTCCACAAGGTCTTCCCGGTGAGCTTATCCAGCGCGAAAAGAGCAGAAGGACCTTCATGATCCCAGGGCACGATGATCTTGTTACCAGCCAGTGTTGGCGAACTCCCCTCGCCGAAGCTGTTGCGAGTATTCATCTGGCCAAAGTCGTCGCGTTTCCAGACGAGATCACCCTTCATCGTGTAGCAGTAGAGACCTCGTGACCCAAAATGAGCGTAGACATGTTTGCCATCGGTACAAGGAGAAGCTGAGGCAAAGCCATTTGTCGAATGAGTTTCCTGATGAGGCACGGCTGTAACGGCCGTTTTTTCCCACAACAGTTTTCCATCAGCTCGGTTGAAGCACAGGAGTTTGAAATCGAGATTCGGAAGTTGGCCCTTGGTCGATTTCGCCGCAGGAACCGCTGCAGTTACGAAGACCTGGTGTTCCCAGATCACTGGCGAAGAGGAACCTCGACCAGGCAGAGCAACTTTCCACTTCACATTCTTCGTGCTGCTCCACTCCGTCGGAGGTACCGCATCCGGAGCGACTCCGTTCCCTGAGGGACCTCGCCAATGGCCCCAGTTTCCCGCGAGTGAAATGCCGCTGAAGGAGAGCGTCAAGACCACAGCAGCAGTCAGACGGGTGAAAAGGGACGGAAAAACAGAAGCCATCGTCAGATTCCACTAGAAGAATAAGCCCGTAAAACGGCAAGAATCTTCAGGACAGCTCGCCGATTTTGTAACTGCAGGTGAAGCGTGTTATGCCGTCAGACGCACAAACAGTCCAGCCAATTGAAGAAGTCGTCGTGACACCTACCCACTGGTGAGGCAGACGGACATTTTGGCTCAGAAAAGCCTGGTATTTTAGTCAGTTCGAACAATCTGGGAGCCATCGGGATTGTGTCGCAGATGCGCCTCAAAACCAGCGAATCACGCAATCCCTGGAGATTGCGATCAGAAAAACCCCGGGTGTCTGGAGAGTTTCCTGAAGGATGGACTCAAAAACGCTGGCTTTTTTCTGCGCTTTATGGCAAAAAACGTGGTGCGGAGCGAGGCAGCGCGAAATCCCGTGCGATTCGTCTCCGCAAGTTTCAACTGAATGACCGATGGCAGGTCTTTGAGTCTGATCGATTTGTTCTTTCCGGAGGTAATCATTAAACGATCTCGTCCAGCAGCAGCTCCCCCACAGAGCAACCTTCCGCGCATGAATGAGCGGATTCGCATTTCTCCAATTCGAGTTGTAAGTGCGACCGGGGAAATGCTAGGTGAAATGGAAACCGCAGTCGCGTTGCGGATGGCCCAGGATGAAGGTTTGGACCTGGTTGAGGTCAGCCCGGATGCTCGTCCTCCCGTCTGCCGTATTATGAATTACGGCAAAGTGATTTATGAACGACAAAAGAAGTCCAGCGGCCCTAAGCAGCACAAGACTCAGCTGAAGCAACTTCGTCTGCGTGCCAAGACCGGCCAGAATGACATAGACGTCAAGATTCGTCAGGCACGCGACTTCCTGTCACGACGTGATAAAGTCAAAATCAACGTCATGTTCAAAGGACGCGAGAACGCGCACCATGAGCGTGGGATGGAAATGCTTCAGGAAGTCGTCAAAAAGCTGGAAGACATCGCAACGGTGGAACAGGCGCCGCGGATGGAAAGTGGCAAGATGATGTCCGTGATGCTGACGCCGATCAAGCATTGATCTTCGTCGGACCGTATTGGTTAGCTGGAGGGCACGCAATCAGCGTGCCCTCTGTCATTCAAGGAGCATAAAGAATGAAGTCGGTTAATTGTCTCATGCTCGTTGCGGCTTTGGCATTACCTTTCAGCGGATGTGCTGAAGGACCCGAACCGAATGCCGTCGAAACCGCTGCTACGACAGTTGTGAAGCCGGATTCGACTTCCGTCACAGAACCAGCGGAGTCTACCGAGCAGAAAGTTGAGAATATGCCAGCTCCCACGGAATACAACGAGCTCTCAGACTTTGAAAAGTACGTGATTCTGGAGAAGGGCACTGAGAGAGCCTTCGTTGGCGAGTACACAGATCTTAAGGATCCTGGTACCTACATTTGCCGTCGCTGCAATGCTCCGCTGTACAAATCCGATGACAAGTTCAGCAGCCATTGCGGCTGGCCAAGTTTCGACGACGAAATTGAAGGCGCGGTTGAGCAAACTCCGGATGAAGATGGTCAACGTACCGAAATCACCTGCAGGAATTGCGGTGGTCACCTTGGGCACGTCTTTGTCGGGGAAGGTTTCACCGACAAAGATACTCGTCACTGCGTTAACTCGGTTTCCATGAAGTTCATCGCAGAAGGCAAAGAACTGCCACCCGTTGTCAAGAAGCCCTCTGAGACGAACAGCAAAGACGCTCCGAAGCAGTGATCGCTTACACCTCACGACGCTTTCGCCAGCGGTCTTCGATGAATTCGTTCCAACAATTCTTCGTGTGACGGCAAAGCGATAATCGCCTGATCATTTTGTGTTTTGATCGAAGCCAGTATCGAATGCACCATGTGTGGATCTGCTGACACTGCCAAAGCCGGGGCACGTCGAGGCAGTCGTTTGTTACCTGTCAGCAAATGGAAATAGCTGGTCTCCGGAAACGCTTCCGCCTGCAACTGATCCAACATTCCGACCTCGTCATAAAGATTCAATCGCCGTTGCAGATCGACAGAAATGTCTGCTTCCCGGGCGGCAATCCAGAATCCGCTATCGGTGCGGCGGCTGAGTCGGTAGTGCATCTGCACGAAGTCACGTACTTCATCGTAGATCAGAGCCATTCGCTGGTTGTAATAGTCTCGCAATGAGTCCACGTTGCGGCCGGAGGGGAAATTCTTCAGCAGCAACTCGATCCCGACCTGACTTAAGTGAATGCCGCTGGATTCCAACGGCTCCAGAAAACCGGCCGACAGACCTATGGCGACAACATTCTGCTTCCAGAAGGACTGCTGGCGACCAACTCGCATTTTCAGAAACCGGGGTTCCTGCCCCGCCTCAGGATTCAACTGTGCGTGCTGTCGCAATTCTTCCCAGGCCGCTTCATCGGAGATGAACTGCGAACTGTAGACGTACCCCAAACCCAGATGGGCGGCCAGCGGAATATGCCAGGCCCAGCCAGCCGAAAGTGCATGTGACTTTGTATACGGAGGCACAGATCCATTCGATGGAATCTTAAAAGCCACAGCGCGATCACAAAGTAAGTGGCCATTCCAGCTTTGGAAGGGATCTTCCAAAGCTTTCTGCATCAGCACAGACTGAAAACCCGAGCAATCCACGAAGAGATCACCTTCAACTCGCTCGCCGCTAAGCAGTCTCACTGCACTGAGATCTCCGTTTTCGGCCATCTCAGAATGCTGCACAGCCCCTGAGATTTCGTTGACGCCATTTCGCAGGGCGAGATCACGCAGCCAGCCGGCAAGTGCTTCCGCATTGAAGTGAAATGCGTAAGACTGAGTTTGTGCGATCGGAGATGGGCAATGAAAAGCATGCGGAGCTTTTCCGACGATCGATGCGGCCCATTGCAAAGAATAGGCCTCGTAAGGCTCCTGAGTTCGGAACCGCTTCGAATCCGCCAGCCAGAATGGAAACAGATCTCGCCCGTCAATTCTTGCGCCACAGACTCCGAACGGATGCCAGTTGTCATGTCCCTTTTCGTGCCAGTCGCAAAACCTGATTCCCAGTTTGTACGTTGCTTCGCAGCGCTGCATCATCTCCACTTCATCAGCACCGAGTTTCTTCAACAACTGTACGATTGATATAACGGAGGCTTCACCCACGCCGATTCCACGAGGCCCGGGCGGCTCAATGACGGTAATGGACTGCTCAGATGACCTCATCACTCGAGACATCAGTGCCGCCGTCATCCATCCGGATGCTCCTCCTCCGACAATCACAACCCGTTTTGTCGATTCTGCAGGTTTGCTACTCATCGAAAACCAACTCCTACTCGAGTGATCAGCCGGTACGCGTTAGCGTCCGGTTCTCGCCGACTTCTTACCTATGAACCGGGTGCTAACGCACTCCGGCTGATGAAAACAGACCACTCTCGGGGTAAGCAGCAAACCTGGTCTCCCGCCTCTCAGGCACTCCTTGGAAGAGGCTTGAGCAGATCCTCATGCCACCCGAACTCACGCACGTATGCCGCGTTCAGCCCCAGACATTGTCGAGAACCACAGACATCGCGAAACGCACACTGGTGAAATCCATTGCGGTTAAACTCGTTCCAGAAGCGAGGGTCTATTCGGAGTTCAGGCTGATCATTGACCAGCGAGTCGGCATCAGCTCCCAGCAGGCACTGAGGAAAATTCTTGACCTCGACCTGCCGACCGAGACTGCGAGCGAGACGTATGGCGGAACGAAGAAACGGCTGCACTTCGAAATGTGAAACCAGGAGGTCCGGATCACCGTCTTCTGTCATCGGCCAGTAATTCCAGAAGTCCATCTCCACGAGATTCGGCACATCTCTCAAAAGCTCAACAACCCGCGGCAGACATTGATAGCTGAGTTTCGTGATCACAGTATTCGTCATCTGACGAACCGTCGGAAACTGTCCGAGGTTGTGAATAGCGCGCAGAGTCTTCTCAAACGATCCCGGCACTTCGGTAATTGAATCATGTATTTCCGCGGAATCTGCAGTCAGACTGATAAAGAACTCATCGATTCCCGCATCAACCAGAGAATGGCAGTAGCGAAGATCAGCGAGTCTCATTCCGTGGGTCTGAATCCGCACGTGTTCAAAGCCGGCATCGCGTGCTCGCTGAGCCATCAGAGGAAGATCAGACCGCAGTGTCACTTCAGAGCCGGTCAGAATGAGTCCCCTCCATCTTGACGATTGGCGATTCTCCTCAAGCAGGTCGGAGAATTCTCGCTCGTCAGCTGGACGCAACCAATCCATGGAGTCCAGAATCATGCAGTGGCGACAACGCAGATTGCAGCGAAAGTGCACCGTCATTTCGACGTAGTCTGCGTGATTAAATAAGCCCATGACTCTTGCATCCTGCGACAACTCGACGATCTGATCCATGATGTAGCATGGGCATTCCTGCCCGTCGTATTTCAAGACGCCAGTGGGCCTGCCAGTTCAAATTGTGGCAATCCGATTCCTATGTGCTCCGGATGATGTAACCAACAACAATTCCCGGGATGACCTCAAGTGATGGCTGCTGCAAATGCCTGTCAAACACCCGGCGAAACCGGAAGTCCTCCAACATTATCACTGGACCACGGATTAATATCGCAATTCCACAGATACTGTCGGTCCGGTAAAGCCCAGATTTGATCCAATGCCATAGACGTCGTCAGATAGTGTCGAGTTCATCCAGTACTGCGTTTCCCAGGCTGTCTTAACGTCCAGTTGTACGAACTGATTCAGATCATGGGTCCATGTAACCCCCAGTTGATTTTCAGCCACTGTCATGACTTCATCTTCCAGAGTCACGGCTGGCATAAACGGCAGCAAGGCTGAATTGCGAATGTCTCCAATCAACACGGACCCGCGAACATTGCCAAAGAATGAAAATCCGCTGTTACCGATTCTCCGATGACCATTCACGGCAAATGTTGGACCGACACCTTCAAAAGTGGCTGAGCCTACTCCAAACAGTGTTGGTGTCGAGTTGGAATACTGGAGCCGTCCATAGCGAATGCCACCGGATACTTGTGTGTCCCAGTGTCTCAATCTTTGATCAAGAGTGATTTCAGTGTCGGCAACATCCATTCGAATGCCGAACACCGCAGGCTCAAATGGCGGCAGGTAAACGAAGTTGTGGTCATATTGCCAAAACCGACCGCGAACCCCAACACCTGAATCATTGCGATATCCCAGTATGTAACGCATACCAGTCTGATATTCGCTGTCAATAAGTCGCCCGACCGCCCCGAGGCCGAAAGCGGCCTGTGAGCCGGAAACGTGAGGCTGAAGGAAGGTGACTTCGATTTCCCCGTATAATGCACCGGACCCCGCGTCCTGTCTCTGTAACTGCGACTCCAAAGTTCTCATCGGATCCGCATATGTCGGTGCATTGCGCTGTGATAACTCTGCCTCCAGTCGCTGAACCCTCGCCTCAAGTTCCGCAGTTTCATCTGAAGCAGGTTCGTTTCGAAAAGAAGCGAAGCTGATCGCCCCCTGAGAAGGCGGCAGCTCTGCGTCTCCTTCATTCGTCTCACGCTCTCTCTGCGCGGACGCCACGGCGCATTGAACGCAAAGAATGAGGCTCAGATAAAAACGACGTTGAAACAACACTTTTCAACCTCCTCCGTGAGTTGCTGGTCTCGACGAGACGCAAGAACTCGGACGATCCGCAGAACTGGAGCCCCCTGATGCTCCGGAAGCACAACAACCAAATCCCTGATACGAGTTGTCACTGTCTACGATCGGCCATCCGTAAGCCGTTGAAGCGACCGGTCGTGCAATTACCAGCAACCGATGCCGAACCGATTTCAGGGTTGCTGCATGATCAGTACTGTTGGTACGAATTGCCAAAAGAAGGGTTTTTGCCCGATTATGTGGGTTTTTACCCTCTGCAGGCACCTCGCATCATCGATGCCAAAATCCGGCTTTACATCACGCTGGAGTGGCGATTCTGATGAACGGTGTCACGCTAACCGTTTTGTCGGCATTAAGGTCAGCACCGATTTTTCTGAGCACGTGCCCGATTCCCTGGACGTGAGTAGGCTGAGGTAATAACGTCTGTGAATTCCCTGAGTTCATTTGCTCAAATGGGATTTGCAAACAGCGCACATCATAGCATCCATTGCTCTGACTCTTGTCGGGTCGATGACCGAAAGAAAGCAAGAACATATGCCCATCGAGATCCGATGTCAGTGTGGAAAACGCCTGAAAGCGCCGGACAATCTGGCGGGACGAAACGTTGCATGCCCCAGTTGTAAAGCTCCCATTCAGGTCCCCTCAATGCCACCAGCGCCGGCGGATGATGATTTTGAAGAGGATGTGGAATACGAAGAATCACCTCCTCAAAAATCCGTCTTTGGATCGGCCCCCGCATTTTCTTCTCCACGAAAAAACTCTCCACCACCTCAGGATGATCAGAGATACTCTCTCGCGGAATTCGTGGAAGAAACTTCACAGCAGGACCACGGGCAGGGCTTCTTTGAACTGGAAAGCCCCTACATGCTGGAGGTTAACTTAAACGGCCCTGTCTGGACGAAAATGGGATCGATGGTGGCTTACGTTGGCAATATCAAATTTACGCGAGAAGGGTTGCTGGAAAAAGGTCTCGGCAAACTGCTGAAGAAAGCTGTCAGTGGCGAAGGCACGAGGCTGACCAAAGCGGAGGGTAAGGGGCGTCTGTACCTTGCCGATTCAGGCAAACGCATCAGCATCCTGAGCCTTAATCGTGAAGCGATCTTTGTCAACGGCAACGATCTGTTGGCACTGGAAACGACGGTTGAGTGGGACATCAAAATGATGAAGTCCATCACGGGCATGCTGGCCGGTGGATTGTTCAACGTCAAACTGTGGGGGACCGGCCTGATCGCGATCACTTCGCACTTCCAGCCGATGACTTTGCGAGTCAGGCCGGGACAACCGGTGACCACTGATCCGAATGCGACGATTGCCTGGTCCGGTAACCTGTCGCCGGAATTCAAGAAGGACATTTCACTGAAGACGTTCTTTGGTCGTGGAAGCGGGGAATCCATTCAGATGCAGTTCCAGGGCGACGGATTTGTCGTCGTTCAGCCTTATGAGGAAGTGTATTTCCAGGGACAGCATTAGTGCCCTGCCAGGGATAAACTTTGACAGGGATGAATTGAGGACTCTTCAGCGGACGTCTCGTCCGCATTTTTTCTACTCCTCCACCAACCACAAAAGAAAAAGACTGAGCAACTCGTATGAGTTGCTCAGTCTTTTAAGTTTTCGATTTGTCAATTTCCGAGGCCGCCAGACGTAAGTTGGACATTGTTGTCCGACAAACCTGCGAAGGGCAAGAATGCCCAATTTACCACTGAATGCAGACTTTCGTCAGCACTAGTTCAGGATCTTCTCGGTGTCCTTAACAACCTTGCCGATCGCTTCCGCGTCCAGCTTTCCGTCTTCAAACGCGTAGTTGACCTTTACGTTCGAATCAACCCACATCATTACGGTCACAGCCGCCTTTTCGCTGATCTTGTATTTTGCAGGACCAACAGCATTTTCAAAAACGGTCAGCGGAGTGTGCTCAATCTTCTGGTCTTCAGCGGCCTTCTTCAGCGCGGCTTCCTGAGCATCAGGATCGTCAGTCAGAACGGTCACGAATGCCGCCATCTTCTTGTCTTCAGCATTCTTTCCGACAACTGCATCCAGTTCTTTGACCAGCTTCAGCGTGTTTTCATCCATCTTGCGAACGAAGATGCTGACGACCGGACGAGCACCATACTGGCAGCGATAGCAAAGCTTCTCGCCAGCTGATGGGCCGGTGATGTCGGTGACGTTGAATGCTGCAGGGAACTCATCAACCTGCAGGCCTGACTTAATATCAGCCGCGCCGGCGAAATTTACGGTGGCCAGAGCCATCATGCAAAATGCAACAAACTTCCTCATGCTTCGAAACTCCCTGAATGAAACAATTCGAAAACCAGAGTCTCTCAACACACTGAGAGAAACCCATCACAAAGCCAGTCGTTCAGTTGGCCTGTCCAACTGACAGGATTCTGTTCCAGCCTTCGCCGCACGCATTATTCGGCGTCAGCTGTCAAACGTCGAACGGTTTCCAGAACTTTTCTGTAATCCTGTTCCGCATCGACCATCGTATTCTTCCGCAGGATCCGCCCATCTTTCCCAATAATAAAGGTCCAGCGGCTGGCTGTCACGCCTCGCTTCAACGTCTGCTCGACACCTTCCACCATTCTGGTGATTGTGTCGCCGTCTCGGACGGGCACGCCAAACGCCTGAGCCACCTTTCCATCTTCATCAGCAAGCAGGTCAAATCTTAGCGAATTGACCCGTGCAAACAATTCATGGGTGCGGATCGAGTCGCCACTAATTCCCACCACCTCCACATCAGCCTCTTCCAGTTCCTGCCGGTGATCTCGAAATCCGCAGGCCTGACGAGTGCACCCGTTTGTAAAGTCGGCAGGGTAGAAATAGACCACGACAAACTTTTTACCAATGTGTTCTTCTGATTTCCAGAGTTCCCCTGATACGGAGACTGCCTCAAATGCAGGTGCTGGATCCCCTTCCGACAGCGCGACCTCGGGGGATTCTGCGTTGACAGCAGACACCATGAAAACCATCAGGAAAGCAGAAAGCACGCACCGCATGAAACAACTCCGAGATCGGCATCATCGGGAACCGATCGCCAGCGTCGCTCCATCAACGCGAAAACACACCAAAGGAATCAAAACCAGCAGGCATACAGGCCGAAACGGATTGCCGCTCATCAGCCAACTCTTCCGGGGTTTATCCCTTCAGGAGGACGAAACGGGCGAAGGTGGGTTTCTGGGCAGGCAAACTTCCGGCGGGACATACATGCAACAATGCACTTATGTTGCCCTGAGGATAGGAGTACAGGGGATCTTCGTCAAATGCAGACAACTCCACTTGTTACAGATTTCCATAACGAGGGACGACCGATTCTGCTGGCGAGCGGCGTGGTGACTTAATTGCCCCCGTATGTTTCTTCGAGGGAATCCGGGCGCAAAAATGCGGCCCGATTGAACCCAACACGGGGGAATTCAGGCCGCAAAGCCCCTGAATCGGCAGCCCTTTGGCTGGGCCGGAGTGCAAGTTAGTGGCAGTTTCGGGGTTCGTAGATAACATTCGGCGCTGGAATTCCGTAACGCAGCATCGTAAGGATTGGCTCATGTTACATCGCAGACGGTTTCTGGCCGCCGGAATCGCCGGCATTTCTTCCATCGCATGTTCCACTGTAACCGCTTCATTGATCCCTCGCGTTGATGCTCTGCCCGATGAAGACCTTTTTGCCTGGAGTCAGCGAACTCGTGGAAACCGGGACGAGCACCTGTATCGGCAAATGCTGGGTGCAGCAAACGATTTCAAGGAGGGAGATCAGATCCTTGGAGTTGCGGCGGCCGACGATGTGACCCGCCAGCTGGCTCGCACGCTTCTATCGAATACCACGGTTGAGCAGATCGATCAGCACCCCCCCTTCCGGGATGATTTGTTCGAGTTCATCAACAAGGATCTCGACACCAGCCTGAAAACTCGCGTGGGCAAAATGACCCTCGGGCAGCTCAGGACCCATCTGCTGGAACGCAGCGAACAGGAGATTCATGAGATTCGCAACGGTCTCTCCAGCGACGCCATCGCCTGCGTTGTACGGCTGATGACAAACGAGGAACTGATTGCGGTGGGAGCAAAGGTTTTTAATCCTTTGCCCGGAACGCAACTGGGAGCGAAAGGTTACATGGGTGCACGCATCCAGCCGAACTCGCCGACGGATAACATCGATGATATTCGTTGGCAGGTGTTTGATGCGTTTGCGTATGCGGTGGGAGATGTCCTGATCGGTACGAATCCGGTTTCCAGCACGCCCGAGTCCGTCGCGTCTGTCGAGACCGCTTTGCAGGATATTCTTGTTACGTTTGGGATCACAGATGTCCTTCCGCACTGTGTGCTGTCTCACATTGACGTGCAGGCCGAGGTTGAACTCCGACACCCTCGTTCAACCGAATTCTGGTTTCAGAGCATTGCTGGTAACGATGCTGCCAACAAAACGTTCGATCTGACGGTCGAGAAGATGGTTCAGCACGCCAGATCTCGCACAGGTCGATATTCGCTTTATTTCGAAACCGGACAAGGCGCTGATTTTACGAATGGTCATGGCCATGGCACAGACATGGTGATTCATGAATCTCGTAAGTATGGTTTTGCCAGAGCGTTGACGACCGTCACTGCCGAAGCCCTGAAAAAACGAGGGCAAGACCGTCAGCCATGGGTTCACCTCAATGATGTTGCAGGGTTCATTGGGCCGGAGGTATTTCGTTCGCGAGAGCAGCTTGTCCGATGTTGCCTTGAAGACATCGTCATGGGGAAACTTCACGGCCTGATGATCGGCCTTGATGTTTGCTCGACTCTGCATATGGATGTGAGTCTCGATGATCTTGGTTGGTGCATCGATCAAATTATGCCCGCCAATCCCGGCTACCTGATGGCTCTGCCAACTCGAATTGATCCGATGCTCGGATATCTTACCACCGGCTTCCAGGACCACGTGCATGTTCGTGAAAAATTTGGATTCCGCGTCAATGATCGCATGTGGAAGTTCTTTCAGTCTCTGAACGTGATCGACGACCACGGACATCCGACGACTCACTTTGGTGATCCGACGTGGGTGTATCTTCAGTATTGCCGACGGAAGAATGATACTCGTGATGAAGCCGCCATCCGCAAGGAAGCCCGGGATCGCATCGAAGACGTTCGTTCGCGAGGTGTCTTCATTGCAGAGGGTTTTGGGACCAGTCCGGCCGACCTGCAACCCAATCTCGCGAAACAAATTCAGCATATTTACGAAGATGCTCGAGTCTCGATCTGGAAAGAACTCGATGACGCTTTCGTTGCCACTATTCCAAACGCAGTGCGACTTCGCAGTCAATCGGCCGATCGAACCGATTACATTCTGCATCCGGTTTCTGGTGAGCATCTCTCCGAACCGTCTCGCGATTCTATCGATGTGCTTCGCCGGCAGAACGATCAGTGGAACACTCAGATCGTAATCTCCGACGGTCTGAATGCTCAGGCCGCGTCCGACGGCGATCAGCTAATGAGCCTGGTCAGAGGGCTGCGCAGGGAACTGGAGGCGGCTGGCTTCAAAACCTCTCCTTCTCATCTGGTGGTCGATGCGGGTCGAGTTCGCGCGGGGTATCGAATTGGTGAGCAATTGTTTGGTGGACGCGAAGGACGCTTTACGATCCTGCACATTATCGGCGAGCGTCCAGGAAGCGGACATCATACTCTGTCGGTTTATATGACGGTTGCCGATGGTTCAGAATGGTCGATTCCGAACAAAGTGGATCATAACATCACCAAGGTTGTTTCCGGCATTTCGATCACGGCCATGGCACCTGACGCGGCAGCGGTTGACGCTGTTCGAATTCTCAGACTGCTCTAGTTGGACAGCGACATATTTGTCTCCCATACAAGCCCGAAGCGTCAGCGAGTGAACACTTTGCGACTCAATCACTCGCTGGCGTTTCGGGCTTGTATTCTCAATGGTTTTTGTGAACATGGCGCTGTCCAGCTAGTCTCAGGAGTTCACCAAAGGCATCTTCATGACCAGTCCTCTCTTCGATCTTTCCGGCAAAGTGGCTATCGTCTCCGGGGCCGCTAGTGGTCTCGGTAAAGCGGCATCGCTGGCCCTTGCGGCGCACGGTGCGGATTTGCTGCTCGCGGATCTTAATGAGGCTGGGCTGAAGGCGACGGCCGACGAAATCCAGAAGATTGGCCGAAAAGCCGTGTATCGCAGAACCGATGTTTCCGATGCGGATGAAATTCAGGAATTGTTTACGGTCCTTGATCATCAGTTTGGACGAATCGATTTTCTGGCCAATATTGCAGGCGAAGGGATCCTCGGTAAACCCGAAGAAATGCCGCTGACAACCGTGCAGCAGGTCTTTCAGAATCTTGTCTTCGGACGATTCCTGATGTGTCAGGAGGCTGGGCGACGCATGCTGGTGGCTGGTAAGGGGAGCATTGTGAACATCGGCTCGCTGGCCAGCACGACAGCGCTGGGACGAGGTCACATCGCATACAGTATGGCGATGGGAGCTGTTATTCAGATGACTCGTGAATTGAGTACTGAATGGGCTGCTCAGGGGATTCGGTGTAATGCAATTCTGCCGGCCCAGGTGATGAATCCCAGTCTCGAAAAGCGAATTGCGTCTGATCCTTCGATTGAACAGAAGTGGCTGAGCGGAATTCCTCGCGGACGCCTAGGAAAGCCAACCGATATTCAGGGCCTGATTGTGTTGCTGGCTTCTGATGCGTCAGAGTGGATCACTGGAACTCTCATCCCCATGGACGGCGGTAACCTCGCCGCGAATGCTGGTGCAACATTACGGAAGCCCATTCATCCTGAGGTCCCCCCGAATTCGGTATCTTGACGTCACCGATGTGTCCGGTCAGTATCCGGGTTCCTCCGCACCACGGCTGACGATGACCGTCAAGTGCATCAACGCAGCACCTTATCTCCACGTCTTTTCAGGCTCTCAGCATGACACTCGACGAACTGCAGCAGTTGATTGACCGAATGTATTCTCGCAAAGATCAGGCTCGTGGCGTGGAGGGCACCTTTATGTGGCTCATGGAGGAAATCGGTGAACTCGCTGCGGCTTTGCGCGAGTCACCAAAAGAAGAGATTGCCAAGGAGTTTGCTGACGTCCTTGCGTGGCTTGCCACCATCGCCAATGTGGCTGGCATCAATCTGACGGAAGCTGTCCAGATGAAGTATGGTCATGGTTGCCCTGGCTGCCATAAAATGGTCTGCATTTGTGCAGACTCAGAGAAGCCATAGTGATTCCGGCAGAAAACCAGTCCACTTGTCGATAGCCGATTTGATGGATCTCGACACGAATAGCCTGTCGATTTGCGAAAAATCGACCACGCACTCGCGACGTTACCATCAGATGCGATGCCTCAACAAAAACCTTCTCAATAACAGTCCATTTCTGAATCTATGAGATTCCCCATGAAGCTTTCCCAAGCGTTGCTCCTGACTGTGCTTTGTGCAGGTCTCAATTGGATGGTCGGGTTATCGCTCTTTTCAACGGCGGCCTCGGCAGATGATTCCCGGCCCATAATTTTGTTGACAGGATTTGAGCCGTTTGGACCGAGTCGACCGGCGAACTCATCATGGGAGGGAATCCGCGAACTTCACGAAACCCACTGGCATGAATACCGGATCATCGCTCAGGAATTGCCAGTTGTCTGGGGCGAACCGCTCAAAAACCTGCAGCAACTGATTGATCGGCACAAACCCGTTGCAGTCTTCTCTTTTGGACAGGGGGGAGCCGAAAGCTTCGCGATCGAATCACGTGCGGAGAATGAGCGTGGCCAGATTCCGGACAACAAGGGCAAGCTTCCCGCTGTGATTGCGATTACGGCAGACGGTCCGCCAGAGTTCAAGGCCTCCATCGATTGTGAAGCCATGAAGACCCGATTGGCAGAGATAGGATATCCCGTGCGAGTCTCCCTTCGTGCGGGGCATTACCTGTGTGAAGAAACGCTGTACTCACTTGAGTACCTTCATGCCAGGCAACCAGAACTTGACGTTGCGTTTTGCCATGTCCCGCCGCTCGGAGCCACGTTGGTCGAAAAGCGTGTGGATGCGAAGTACGTTCAACAGTTCGTTGGAGATTATCTGGAAGCCTGGCGAGCCCTTCGGACAGTAAAGAAATCCGCTGACACAAAGGCAAGGCCTACGTCGTTTGCTTCAGCAGACCCAACAGCACAGTCGTCCGAGAAATCCGCCAAGGCAACAGATCCCGAGTTACCTGCGGTCGAAAAGCTGATCAAGCACTACTTCCTGTCGTGGTCCGAGCAGCGTATGAAGGACTATGGTGAGTGCTTCGCCGATGGAGCCGTGGTTCAGGAGATCAATCGTGGCGGAGAGATCTACACTCAGAACAAGATCCCGTTTGTCGCGGGCCAGGCGGCCTATCATAAGTCAGCGACTTACAAGGCGGTTGAAGTTCCTGTAAAAACGGAAATCCGTTTCGAAGCGGATCTTGCGCGAGCTGTGGTGTACTGGAAGCTGACGGCCGGCCCGCGACTCCAATACGGCTATGATCACTTCACTCTGATCAAACAGGGTGACGATTGGAAGATCGTGAATCTTGTGTTCTACGGGACTGACGAGAAAGAATAGCTGTTCACCGCCTTGCGAACTGATGGTTCAAAGAACGAAGTCGGTTTTGGAACCGCGAATGGACACGAATTCACGCGAATTGAGATTACAATAGCGTTCCTCGGAGTCAGCCCAACGACGGGTTCGCCTCGTTGCTTGCTAAGCACCCTTTCAAACGGAAGCTCCCATCCTGATCTTGTGAATTCATTCGCGTTTATTCGCGTCCATTCGCGGTTAAAATCTGGCCGCCTATCGCCGAGTCTGTTGCTGGTTTTGCGTTATTTGGTGCGGCGTTCGCAACAATTCCAGGTTTCCCCGAGGGACTCACCGAGCATTGATCGGATCCACGTCGATGGCGAATTCGATGTCATCCGGCAAGGCCAGAGATTGCTCGGCGGCCTGCCAGAGTTCTCTCACCAACTCCGGTGTCTTCCCGGCAATTTGCAGATGAAACCGCCAATTTCCCCGCAGCCGGGTAATCGGAGCGGGGGCAGCTCCCAATACTCGCACGGCTTCCGTTGAACCTTTGCGAGCAGCCCGCAATCGATCCGCGACATCCTGCGCGGTTTGCCTAGTTCTCTGTTCATCCGGACCACGAAAGATCACTCGCGCCACCGCAGAGAACGGTGGTGCCTGAGTGTCATAGCGTTCGGCCAGTTCGTGCTGTGCAAACCCGATATAGTCATGTTTGGACGCAAACTTCACTGCCGGATCATTGGGACTTGTTGTTTGCACAAGAACTCGTCCACCCCGTTCGCCGCGTCCTGTACGTCCGGCGACCTGAGCGATTAGCTGAAATGTCCGTTCGGCCGCACGAAGATCCGGTTGACGCAGCATCGTGTCGGCATCGATCACGCCCACCAGAGTGACGTTCGGAAAATCGAGCCCCTTTGCGATCATCTGAGTCCCGAGGAGAATCTGGACTTCGCCTTTTCGGAACTTCTCCAACGCCTCATCGTGACTACCGGGTTTCTGCATGGAATCGCTGTCCATGCGAATCACCGTTGCGTTTGGAAAGGTATTTTGGACCTCTTCGTCGAGCTTCTGTGTTCCCGTCCCAAGGTATCGGACTGCCGGGCTTTGGCACGTCGGACAGGCTTTGGGCGGTGCGATTTCGTAGTCGCAACTGTGACAGACAACGCACTGACGGTCACGGTGCCATGTGAGAGTGATGTCGCAGTTCGGGCACTTGATGCCATCTCCACAACTGCGACACCAGACAGTCGGCGAGTACCCTCGAAGATTCAGGAACAAAATGACCTGTCCCTTTTCTTTAAGAGCGCGATCAATTGCCCCATATAGCGCGCGACCAATGGCAGAGCCTTTTGAGATGCGGGGATCATTCCGGGTATCGACGACCACGACAGGCGGCAGTGGTCGATCTTCGACTCGGCTGGGCATTGAAACCAGCACATCCAGTTTGCGAGTCGCCCGGATCCATGACTCAAGAGTTGGTGTGGCTGACCCCAGGATTAACGGCACTCGTTCATCGAAGCATCGCTTTCTGGCCACCTCACGAGCATGATATCTGGGAGTACTGTCCTGTTTGAACGAAGGTTCATGTTCCTCGTCGATGACGATCAGCCCAAGATTTGGCGTCGGCGCAAAAACCGCGCTGCGGGCTCCGACGACGACCTGAATTTCACCGCTCGAAATCTGCTGCCACTGCCAATGTCGTTCGGCATCGGTCATATGGCTGTGCAGCACAGCCACGGTTGAGAAGCGGCTGCGGAATCGTCGGATCGTCTGTGGTGTGAGGCTGATCTCAGGCACCAGCACAATCGCCTGTCGACCATAGCTGACCACTTCCCGAATCGCGCGAATATAGACTTCCGTCTTGCCGCTGCCCGTCACGCCATGTAACAACAGAGTCTCATGTTCACTGGCTCGAATCGGCTGCAGAATTCTGTTCAATGCCTCTTGCTGCTGGACGTTCAGCTTCAGGTCCGCCTGTTGCTGGACCGGCAGCAGATCATCACCGGAAATCTCTGAGCGGATTCTCAGGGCCTTGATGAGTCCTCGTTCCTGCAGCGACTTCAACGGACCGGGACTGCAACCGGCTCGTTCGCAAAGATCCATCGCCGTAATCGGCCCGGCCGCCTTTTGCAGAACCTCAATCACCATCTTCTGCTGACGACTTAAACGGGTGGACGTAAGCTTTGCTTCAGTGTCTGGCATGAGAACGAAATTCTGCACTTCGCGGGTTCCGCTCTTCTTGCGAACGCCGGCTGGAATCACACTGTCCAGCACCTGTCCCCAGCCGCATAAGTATCGATCGCCAATCCAGCGAGTCAGCTCAAGCATCTGATTGTTCAGCAGGGGTTCGCTGTCGAGCAATTCTTCGATCGGCTTAAGACGCTTCTGACCGGAATCGCTCTGTCTGACAGCCACACAGTAACCAACAACGATACGATTGCTTCGACCGAGAGGAGCCTTGACTCGTTGTCCTGGTTTAATCAGATCTCGTAGCGGCTCCGGAATCGAATAGGTGTAAGGACGCTCCAGCGGCAAATTGAACACCACCTCTGCGACCTTCACATCCTCGATCGCAGCGTGCTCCCATTCACGCATTTCCGCAAAGCCGAATTGTCCCTGAGAACTCACTGTTGTCGCTCACTGAGTAACACTTGCCAACTACTCCAGAGTTGTATAGTAGTTTTAAGGGGGAAAAGGCGACACTCAATCACAGATCCGGTATCTGTTCAGAGGGAGTGGCGGGTTCTGTCAGGTGTGGATGGGCCCTAAACCAACTCATTGACAGATGTTTTCGTGATTCTCCGAGGAGCCGAAAACTCAAGCCGAAAACGTACGGTGAACCCGGAGTCCGTCGGCACGACGGCGAATCAATTATTCGGGACGTGGGATCGTCCAGGCTATGCAGGCGATGTTTTCCGAGAATCAGAAATCCAGGGGCGAACTGCGATCGCACATAGGTTATCGTCAAACTCGTTCGGCAAAGCCTCCTCCCCTGCCCTTATCCCGCTGCTCACTCAAGGTCTACAGCGAACATACCAAATTCGTTGATCATTCCTGCGTCGTCGTGATTTTGGGGCAAAATGGCGATCATGATCAGTAGATGGTGATGGCATGATCTCTATTCGAATCAATATTCGCCCCGCTATGGCAAATAGGCCAATACATGATTCGCCCATTGCGAGCCGCCACGAACCGCACCGCTCCATCCTGAGAGATGACAATTAACAAGCTTTCAGGGACTTCAGAAGCAAATCGATAGGCCGATCGATGCCGCGTGCCCGAGCTGTCAGCCATTTCCGGGATCGATGTGACTCCTTCCAGATCCAGAGCTCGAAAAACCTGAGTCACCGGTTTTTCTCCAAGGACCTCTCCGCCAAAACCGACCAATTCAAAACGCTTTGTCAACACCAGCGCGCCGTCAACGCTCATCATATCGGCCAGCAAATGTGCGAATTCGACGAAGGACTCATCGATTTCTGACAGGACGGGATCGTCAATGGTCTGATAGTTTTCCCATGTTACGCTGGTTAGGCCGTGTCGATGTCCCACGAGCGAAAGCCGCGACATCGCTCGCAACATCAGTTCACTGAAATGTTCTGTCGAGGGGCGAGATTCAAACGGGCAACGTACACGCAGAACTCGCGACAGCTCTGCAAGGTTCGGTTTTTCCTGAGGAAGATAAATTAGCATTCCGCCATGCCCGCGCCCGCGAACAAGGCTCAGCATTCGACGAACAACACTCTGTGCCATCATGCGAATAAAACAATCCTCAACATTCGCACCTTCCAGCCGAGTTTCCGCAAGACGATTTTGCAGCCATTGTCTGACCGGACGAAAGTGTTGCGGAAGCCATCCGGCCTTAAACGGATCGAACCCGGTGCGAATAATCTTACCGCTGTCGAGTTCCAGAAGACGTCGGTAACCACAGGCAGTCAATAAACGCCCGGGGCCCAGAATGTGGACGACAAAGTGAGGCGGTAGCGGAGCGCCATCGAATCGTCCACCGTCGACTCGATTCACCCACCGAGTTCCGGTTTCCACGATGCCCCAGATGGACACGCCTTTATCAGGTTCGTAGTGAACTCCCAAAATCGAACGATAAAACGACGCAGCCGGAGCCAGCTTCCGAATCTCCTGCGGCGTAAATGCTCTTGGCTCTGCAAATCGCAGCACATGAAAACCGGTCGGCGGACCTTCGCCCTGTTTCCATTCGGCGGGATTGGACAGGATCAGACGACAGCGAACCGCCTCACCCTCTTCCTGCAGAAAGCTTGCCTGGTAAAGAACGTCCAGAGTCTTCGTGATACACGCGACCGAAGGTAGTTCTGCACGAGGAGTCTCCATGGCCAGCCATGCCGTAACGACTCGCTGAGCGAACTCCGGTGGATAAACGATGCCATCTGGCTCTGCATCGAGAGGTGATACCGGTGCGTTCATGCAAAATTCCCTCCATAGAATAAAAGACCGGCCGTGTCAGACCGCTGCACTCGTCATCCCGGAGGACAACACGGTCCTGCAACGACGTACAGCGGTCTTGTTGATATGCTTGGGCTCTCTTAACTCATCGCCGGGTAGTCGATGTAACCCTTTGGGCCGGGCGAGTAAAATGTCGCTGGATTCGGGCTGTTGAGTTCTGCCTTGGCCTTGATTCGGGCAGGCAGATCAGGGTTCGCCAGAAACGCCGTTCCGAAGGCAACGGCATCGATATGGCCCGCCGAGATCGCGGCATTTGCTTCGTCGGCGGAGTAGCCCATATTCGAAATAATCGTGCCGGAATAGTTCTTTCGAATGGGTGTCAGCACATCGCCCGACTGAGCCTGAAAGAAATCACTTCGCATCACATGCAGGTAGGCAAGGTTAAAACTGTTGAGCTGATGAGCAAGCCAGGTCACAAGCCCAATCGGATCGCTGTCGATCATACTGTTGTAGCTGTTCAACGGTGAAATTCTGAGGCCAACTCGATCACTTCCCCAAACTTCCGACACCGCGGTGATAACCTCCAGCATCAATCTCGCTCGGTTCTCCAGTGATCCGCCGTAAGGGCCGCTGCGTCGATTCGCACCATCACGCAGAAATTCGTCAAGCAGATAACCGTTTGCTCCATGAACCTCCACGCCATCAAATCCTGCGGCTTTAGCGTTCTCGGCGGCCATCCTGAATCCCGCGATGATCCCCGGGAGTTCGCTATCGGCAAGTTCTCTCGGTGTGACATACGGCTTCTTTCCTTCCGGCGTGTGGACTTCATCACCGACAATTGGGATAGCGCTGGGTGCCACCGGTTGAACGCCATTGTTGAGTAAAGGATGACACGCCCGTCCACCGTGCCACAGCTGGAGAAAGATGCGACCACCCGCTGTGTGCACAGCTTCAGTCGCCAATCTCCAGCCCTTGATCTGTTCATCGGAATAGATTCCCGGTTCCATCCAGAATGCAGAATTACCTTCCATCACCATCGTGGCCTCAGCCACGATTAGCCCCGCGCTCGCCCGCTGGGAATAGTACTGAGCCATCAATTCGCCGGGCACATGATTCGCCTCGGCGCGGCACCGTGTTAGAGGTGCCATTAGAATTCTGTTGGGCAGAGTGATCGCCCCAAGTTGAAGCGAAGCAAAAAGATCGGTCATCGCAGTCATCGTCCATGGAAGATTCAAGAGTCGTCGGGCTTAAGCCATCGGAGTTGGGCGGTGGCCTGAAGCTGGAGAAACAAATACAAGTTCGCGGCAACAGCGACAAGCGATAGTGACAGTTCTCTGCAGCGAATTCATACTTCATGGAGGAATTCAGCATTGCCACGGGAGTTTCGATCATGATTCTCAGAGACGTTGGTCTGGCGACGTACACGCTGAGCCGAGGCCGGCGGGACGACGAATGTGTTGATTTTCGACGCTTTGAGTTCGAAGTCGAATGTATATGCGATCTGTACATCAGATGCCTTCCGAAACTTGTCACAGCGGAAACAGCGAAGGTCGTGTTTGACGTTATAGACGAAGACGGTTGGGTCACTCCATCTCGTATCGAGCGGCGGCTGTCAGTTACAGTTTCACCCTGGAGAGCGTCGCTGACGGAATACTGGCGACGCGACGAGCTGGGACGAAAGCAGTTTGCGATTGAGACACTTCATGGCGGCTTGATGTGGCTGTCCGGCATTGAGGGGTGGCCAGTCGAGCCATTCATAGCGGCCTATGAAGGATGCCAGCAGCGAGGGCTTGTGAATGAATTCTTCTGCAAAAAGACGTTTCCAGGTCCTTCCCGCAATGTCACCATCAAACTGTTTTGTGAATTCGGCCCGCACGAAGCAAAGCTTTTTGCCGTCGTCATGCGTCGGCGTAAAGAGATAGCACGAATCTATCTGGGTTACGCGAAGCCCTGCAGCACTCTGATCTGGACGGCAGTGCAGAGTTTTTCCTGGCTCAATGATCATGCTGTGCAGATCACAGATTCTTACTTCTGTGGAGAGCGTCTGTATGACCTGACGTCCGTTCTTGAGCAGACTTCCTGACCTGCAGTGACGTTGAAGATAACGGCTCTGAAAGAGGGATCAATCAAGCACGGATTCTGCAGAGTACTGTGATTCGGTCTCATCAAAGACCGACCCACCAGCGGACATATCGAGTTCCCAGATCGAATCCATACGAGAACCATCGGCGTCATCATCCGGCAGGTTATAACCTCGGAAAATGGCGGAGTCGTGATCATGATCGCGGCTCGTCTTTACAGGCGAGTTTTCAGGTTGCGTTTCGCGAATCAATAACAACCCGGAACAAGGGATATCATGCCCCTTGACCTGAACTTTCAGCTCCGGCCAGACCGTTGATCGAGTCAACAACTCAAATCCGCCGGGCATCACCAGAACGGTGTCACCTGGCATAGCAGCCGACACGCCGGGATGCCAGAAGATCGGCACTGGCCCCTGAAGTTCAAATTCAGAAGACGGCGTTAACTGATGTTCGCTGGTGCGATAGGCCATGACGTCAGCCTGATCGCAGAGTTGCCATTCCGAAGGCAGACCAAACTTATCGTAGATTCGTTTGACCTTCGGCCAGACATCTTTCAATTGCTGGCCATGTCGCGAGAAGTAAATCCCCGTTGCATGCATCAGGACCGCTTTCTGATGAGCCGTCCAAAGATCCTGCGGCACTTCGTCGAGACACACTGTTCGAGACACAGCCACATGCAGACCCCAGCGGCGAGCGACACAAGAAACGGTCGCATAGGATTCAATCGGATCTTCACTGTAGCTCCAGTGACGATAACGAATATTGCGTCCGTCAGCGCAGACCTGAATTCTTGCCGGAGTCACCGTGCGTCGCAGGAGCCGATTGCTTAGCTCACCAGCCACCGCCGCTTCGGTCACTCCCTTGCGAACATGACCGGCCGTGACTTCGACCGCGTGAACCAGAACCTTGCTGAGTTTTCGCAAACGATCGATTTCGAGACTGGTCAGAGGCAGTCGGACTTTGGCAATTCGCTTGCCAACGTTTCGAGTTCCCTCAAAGCCGGAATCACTGACAACCTTCCGACCTCGACACAGATCTTCTACCAATGCACAGTGAGGCTGGAACCATTCACGTTGCTTCAGCTGGAAACCGAGGCCAAAACATTCCCGCTCAAACAACTGCGCCGAGTCAACGGCATTGGTGGCGAACAGTCTTGCATCTTCGGTAACGAACACACTGCTGGTACAACTGTCGGACGCACAACGACTCAGATCTCCGCCAGCGGTAAACCACGCGATGTTGGCCGGGTCCTGAAGCAGCATCGCATCAGCTCCGACGGATGCAAGGAACGCGCGAACACGTTCCTGTTTTTCCTCCACGTCAGCCAGACGGCGTTTATCCTGAATCAGGCAACGACGGCGGGATGCATCATCCATGCTGCCAGAGCTCATTGAGAACTACTCCTGCCGTGCCGATGAAAGATGCCGGGCAATCGCCTGGGCCTGAACTTCCGGTGTTCCAAACTCAGATTTCCAGACACCAAACTGTTAGACTGACAACAAAGACCAAACGCCTCTGATTTCCAGGTTCTGCGAACTCACGTTTTATTCGCAAGAACACCCGGCCACAACAGCCCCGTCGCACCAGAGACCAAAAAAACTATAACGTCGGGAGTCCGCCAGGCGGGACGCTTTTGCGACATTGTGGCCCATCATGCAGTCTCAGTAGGGATTGTGAGGACTCTAGCGAAGCAAAATTTCCTCCGGCGGGGCAGAATATTCCCCACTGAAATCCGTGGCAGGATGCTCGCGAAATGGAACACTCCCCGCTGTCGGAAGGGTGCGTTGCCGGGATTGAGGGGCTTCCCTAGAATCCGTTCAGGGCTGCCAAAGCGGGTTTTGTGGCGGCCGGAACCCTGTTAAGGACATGTGAGCGGCCCCAATGCTCGAACGGCGTGAGCTTTTTCCAAACGTAATCGAACTTAACTTTCAGGCGCGACGTCGGCTGGGATGCTGTGTGTATCTGATTTTCTCCGGCAGCGACTGGATGCTGCTGGATATCGGATACGCCGACACAGTCGAAGAAATCATTGATCTGATTCGTCAGATGGACTTCCCGCTCGCTAACTGCAAGTATCTCGTCGCAACCCATGCGGACGCGGATCATGTCCAGGGATTTCAACGTGCGAAAGAGCTGCTGCCGGGATCACAGCTCGTTGCTCATCCCGACGCAAAGATCATTCTGGAGACCAATGATCGCATCGCCTCCTTTGCAGAAATCCCCGCACAGGGAATTTCTATCGACATGCCGAACTTCGTAATTGATAAAGAGGTCGATGAAGGAACGACTCTTGAACTTGGCAAGCTGAGAATTCAGGTCTGGCATACTCCCGGTCATGCTGTCGGTCAGTTGGCGTTCCGTCTTGGGAATCTACTGTTCTCCGGGGACAACATTTTCCGAGATGGCTGTGTCGGCAGTATCGATGCTCACCATGGTTCTGATCTGCCCGCGTTCATTGATTCGCTCAAGCGAATCCAAAAGAGCAGTGTTGAGTGGTTATTGCCAAGTCACGGTCCGGCATTTCGCAATGAAGCCAAGCTGCTGCAATCGGCGATCGATCGGCTCGACAAGTATCAGCATATGGCCGACTTCGGAACGTGTGCAGTTGACTGGCCTTTGTTGGATGAATGGGAAGCGGAACTCGCCAAAGGGCAGAATCCAGCGGCGTCCTGAGTTCGCTTGCGTTAACCTGGTGAACCTTCGACGCTGACTTTGTGTTGAAAATCGAAAGACAGTAATTCTTTTTCAGGTCACTCTCATGAATGATGTGCTCGATTTTCTTCGTCAGCAACAATCGATTTCGCTGGAGCAGCTTTGCAGCTTTCTTCGAATTCCCAGCGTCAGCGCTGACAGTGCTTATGCGCCACAAATGGGTGTTTGTGCCGAGTGGGTACGGAACTCGATGACGGAGGCGGGGCTGAAAGCCACGATCTACCCGACCAAAGGTCATCCGATTGTTTACGGAGAACGCATCGAGAACCCAGCTTTGCCGACAGTACTGGTTTATGGCCATTACGATGTGCAACCTCCCGATCCTTTGAATTTGTGGACAACTCCGGCGTTTGAACCTCAGGTCCGCGATGGGAAGCTGTTTGCTCGCGGAGCCACTGACGACAAAGGCCAGTTGTTTACTCACCTGAAGTCCATCGAAGCCTGGACGAAGATTCACGGTAGTTTGCCAGTGAATGTGAAGGTGTTGATCGAAGGCGAAGAAGAAGTTGGCGGAGTCAATCTGGATCACTTCCTCGAAACCAACAAACAGTTGCTGAAGGCTGATGTCGCGGTTGTGAGCGACACCAGTCAGTACGCCGATGGAATTCCAGCGATCACCTGTGGTCTGCGAGGAATCGTCGCCGCCGAAGTTCGGCTCAAGGGGCCATCAAAGGATCTTCACAGCGGCATTTATGGCGGCAGCATTGCCAACCCGGTAAACGCGCTCACGAAGATGTGCGGCAAACTGGTTGGTGACGATGGTCGGATTCAGATTCCAGGCTTCTACGATGACGTTCTGGAACTCACGTCGATCGAACAGGAACAGTATGCCGCTCTTCCGTTTTCTGAATCGGCGTTTCTGAAGGAAGTCGGCAGTTCAGCCACGTTCGGTGAAGCAGGCCGATCAACTCTGGTTCGCCGCACCGCTCGTCCGACTTGCGACATCAACGGCATCATGGGTGGATATCAGGGCGAAGGTCCAAAGACGATTATTCCTTCTCGAGCGGTTGCGAAGATCACCTGCCGTCTGGTTCCAAAGATGAACCCGACGAAGGTTTTGGATGCTCTTGAGAAATTCCTCAAGGCCAACTGCCCGCCGGGAATCGAGTTCGAATTCAAGCGATCCCATGGTTGCGAAGCCTTCGTCTTTGATCCAACCAGCGATTGGCTGACGGCGGCTCGGAAGGCTGTGGAAACAGCCTTCGGACAGCCACCGGTTCTGATCCGTGAGGGCGGTTCGATTCCGGTGGTTCTCAGCTTCAAACAGATTCTGGGAATCGATACCCTCCTGCTCGGCTGGGGCCGAAACTCGGACAATCTTCACAGCCCTGATGAACATATCCACGTCACGGATTTTCATCGCGGAACTCTTGCCAGCGCCTGCCTGTGGTCAGAGCTGGCAAAGGTAAAGAAGTGATGAACGAACTGAAGGCCTTGAAACGGCCGGACGTTCAAACTTCTTCGCACTCAGCCCTCTGCTCTTCGCTTCATTGACTACTGAATTTGCTCCTGGAGTCTACCCATGCTGGATCTGCAGTTTATCTGCGATCATCGTGATCTTGTTGTCGACAACTGCAAAAAACGCGGTGTTGAAGTCAACGTTGACGCTGTAGTGCGATTGCGTGATGAGCGAAATGCTCTGATCGCTAAAGGCGATGAACTGCGTCGTCAGCAAAAGGAATTGTCAGCACAGATTCCGAAAGCCTCTGCCGAAGAACGCCCAAAGCTTGTCGAGCAGGGCAAGCAGCTTCGCGACCAGGTCAGTCAGACCGAAGAACAACAGAAGAAAGTTGAAGAGCAACTGCGGGAGGAGCAGATTCGCATCCCCAATAGGACTCATCCTTCTGCGCCGATCGGTGGCGAAGAGGATGCGTTTGAGATTCGCGTCTGGGGTGACAAGCCGAAGTTCGACTTCAAGCCGAAAGATCACGTTGAGATTGCAGCCAATCTGGACCTGATCGACTTCGAAGCTGGTGCACGAGTTGCGGGGTCAGGATTTTACTTCCTGAAGAACGATGCCGTCATGCTGGAAATGGCGTTGGTGCAGTTCGCACCGACGAGCTGCGTGGCGAAGGTTTCACGCTGTTCACGACGCCAGACCTCGCTCGCGATTCTGTCCTGGAAGGGATCGGCTTTAATCCTCGCGGCAACGAAACACAGATCTATTCCGTGGCCAATAGCGATCTGAGCCTGGTCGCCACCGCCGAGATTACTCTGGGTGGAATTCAAAAGGATCAGATTCTGGACGTCGCGACTTTGCCGCTTAAGTATGCCGGGTTGTCTCACTGCTTTCGAACGGAAGCCGGGGCGGCCGGTCGTGCTGGCCGCGGCATCTACCGAGTTCATCAATTTACAAAGGTCGAAATGTTCGGCTACACCGGTCCGGATCTGAAGGATTCCGACATATTGCATGCCGAGATCCTGCGGATCGAAGAAGAAGTCTTTCAGGCACTTGGGATTCCTTATCGCGTCATCGATACAGCTTCCGGCGACCTGGGTGGCCCAGCGTATCGCAAGTTCGACATCGAAGCCTGGATGCCGGGACGCGGTGACGGCGGAGAATACGGCGAAGTCAAGTGCCTCAAATTGCACGGATTATCAGGCACGCCGTTTGAACATCCGCTGCAAGAGCCCGGACAAGAAGGGCACTCAGTTTGTCCAGACATTGAATGGCACGGCAATTTCGTGCACGAGCGATTATCGCTGTTCTGGAAAACTACCAGCAGGCCGACGGTAGTGTCGTTGTGCCGAAAGTGCCTGCGTCCGTGGTTGGCAAGGACGCTGACGAAGTCCTGATTCTTTGGCTGGATTGAGCATGGGCACGTTGCTGCAGATTCCCGTCGGCGGAGCGACGGGTGCCGTACACCCGTCGCTCCGCCGACGGGATTTTTGCTTGGCAACGCCACTCATGAACGAAGCTGCTTCATTACGACGATTGCTTGCGATTGAATCGTCCTGTGACGAAACAGCGGCAGCAGTTGTACGCGAAGATGGCGTCGTACTGTCCAGCATTATTGCTTCGCAGTTTGAACTCCACGAAGAGTGGGGCGGAGTCGTTCCGGAGATCGCCTCCAGAGCTCACGTTCGTCGCATTCTTCCGGTCATTCAGGCGGCCTGAAAGAAGCAGGTTGTTCAACGGCGGATCTGCACGCCATTGCCGTGACAACAGAGCCGGGACTTGTTGGATCGCTGTTGGTTGGATTGACTGCTGCCAAAACGATGGCCATGAGCCTCCAGATTCCATTGATCACGGTCAATCATGTTGAGGCTCATATCTACGCTTGCGGAATGGGTCAGGATCATTCCATTTACCCCTGTGCGGGGTTTGTTGTCAGCGGCGGACATACCAATCTCTACGATTGCCGATCAGCCACAGAATGCCAGTTGATTGGCGGAACAACGGATGATGCGGCGGGTGAAGCCTTCGACAAGGTCGCTAGAATCCTGAACCTGCCTTATCCCGGCGGACCCTCAATTCAGAAGGCGGCTCTGAGCGGCAATGCAAAGAAGTACACAATGCCGCGACCATTGATTCACAGCGGCCGCCTCGATTTCAGTTTTGCCGGGCTGAAGACGGCCGTGTTGTATGCAGCGCGAGGTGTCCCGGGGCCGAATCAACTTGCGGAAACTCCGTCGGCGTGTGTGAATGACCTTGCCGCGGCGTTTCAGGAAGCGGCGGTCGAAGTGCTCGTGTCCAAGTGTCGTCAGGCCGTAAAGCAACTTGGTTATTCACGGCTGTGCGTCGGTGGAGGAGTCGCCGCGAACCAGCTTCTGCGCAACGAGTTGCAGAAGATGGCAAAGCGTGAACGATTCGAATTGTTGGTGGCTCCGATGAACCTGTGTACCGATAACGCCGCCATGGCTGCGATTGCATGGGATCTGTTGAAGGCCGGAAAAACCGCCAATCTTGACGCAGATGTGTTGCCCGGCCTTGTTCGACACGACTTCCAGAAGAGACCGTGATCGATTCGCTCTTTGGAGTTTCCGCCGCGTCGAATTGACATCATTGCTGCCAAGTCTACGATGACACCATGAGCCAGCGCATTTTGACGGCTTTGCCCGTCTACAACGAAGTGTCGCACGTCGCCGACGTGCTGTCCGAACTGCAGAAGCACACCAAAGACATTTTGGTTGTGAACGATGGTTCCACAGACGGAACGGCTCAGGTGTTGAATCGTTTCCCTGAAATGAAGGTCGTGCATCACAATCCGAATCGTGGTTATGGTGCCGCGCTGGCGACAGCCTTCGAGTATGCTCTGAAGCACAACTTCGATGTGCTGGTGACGATGGATTGCGACGGCCAGCATCAGCCTCATCTGGTGCAACAGATCGCCGCCATGGTTCAGGGAGCGGACGGCCCGATCGATATGGTCTCCGGCTCGAGATATCTGAAGCAGTTTTCCGGGGACAGCATTCCTCCAGTGGAACGCCGCCAGATCAACGCTCGCATCACGGGCTGCCTGAATGAGCAACTGGGGTTGTCCATTACCGACGCGTTCTGTGGGTTCAAAGCCTATCGCGTTCCCGCGTTGGCTGGTCTGGACATCACGAACACGGGTTACGCTATGCCGCTGCAGTTGTGGGTGCAGGCGGTGGATCTGGGCTGGAAGATTCAGGAATTTGCGGTGCCGCTGATTTATTTGGACGAGAAACGATCGTTTGGCGGATCTTTGGACGATGCTGCAATTCGACTGGCTCACTACCACAGCGTGCTGAATGCAGAATTGGAGCGGCGAGGAATGTCACAGCGATTTACGGCGGACTGTGGTTCTTCGAAGAAGTAATCGCCAGTCTTGAAGCGGAATGGCGTAAGCCTCTTGGTGAGTCTTCGCATTCTCCAGACAATGGCCTATCACTTTTCCTGCACTCACAGGATGGCTCGCTCCAAGCCGCTTTATCCCCGCGTCACAGCATTCCGACAAAAAACAGCCGGAAAACCCTGTAATTCTAAAGAATTCGGCTCCAAAAGCCGCGTTGCTGCAAAATGCAAAGGCGGGTAAAGTTCTGGGTGATCGGCGATGGATCGCCGAGCCTCAAAGAGGCGTAATTCACGCGGAATTTGCAAGACGAGCACGCGATGGCAACGGAATGCGTAACAACAGCCAATTCGATTACCGAGATCCTGCTGGCCGGTGATGCTGTGCTGAATCTGACTCACCAGCCACTGAACACCATCAATGGCACAGTGTTCGTTTCGTCTGACCAGAACGCCGCGTCTCTGGTAAATCGCCCGTGTAACTTCCGCTGTTCTGTTAACGCCGCTCAGAAAATCCGCACACTCATCTCCGACACCACGGTTCGCATTGTCGTTGTGTCAGAAGAAGACTGCTGCGATGCGGACAGACTTGTGAGAGACCTCGTTGCTCAGCGAGTTCCTCATCTGCATTGCACTCTCATGAACCCGTGCGATGCCGACGACTTCATGGACGAACAAGACGCCGAAGCCGTATCGGAGCGACTGAGGCAACTCGGATATCTATAACAAAGAGTTTTCAGTGTTCCGCGTGGGTTTTCGGTTTTCAGTTTGAGGTCTTCGGATCGAAAAGGATGACAGACGTGTATTCTCCGAAAACTGAAAACCGAAAACCGAAAACGCCATCCGAGCTTTTCCTGCTCGGTATCGACGGTCTTCCTCGCTGGATGTGGCAACAATTCGCCGCGTCCGGAGTGATGCCGCACAGCGCGAAGCTGCTGCAGACCGGGACACTGGTGCCGATGAGGTCGTCGTTGCCCGAAGTCTCATCGGCCGCGTGGGCGTCTATCGTGACGGGGGAAAACTCCGGCGGACATAACGTGTTCGGTTTCACGGATCTGATGGATGGCAGTTACTCACTGGGATTCACATCATCGCGGACGTTTCGAGCAAAACCGTTCTGGGCTCGTGAAGGCGCTGGTCCAAGCCTGATCATGAATGTGCCACAAACGTATCCGGCACAGCCGCTGGACGGGATGCTGGTTTCCGGGTTTGTGGCGCTAGACCTCAAGCGCGCCGTCTATCCTTCGGAACACCTTTCATGGCTGGAGAGCATTAATTACGCGGTTGATGCAGACATGTCACTGATTGAAAAAGGCAAGCGGAGATTCGTTGAGGAACTGCGGCGAGTCATGACGGTGCGTTGCCAGGCTCTGCATCATCACTGGGATCGAGAATCCTGGCAGAACATCATGTTTGTGTTTACCGGAACCGACCGGCTGAATCACTATCTTTGGGAAGACTTCGAAGACCCGTCTTCAGCCTTTCACCAGACGTTCCTGGACTATTACCACGAAGTTGATCGTCAGATCGGAGGTATCCTTGAACGCCTTGATGATCAGACAACTTTGTGTGCGGTCTCCGATCACGGTTTTGCGAGGCAGCGTCTGAGCGTCAACGTGAACTGCCTGCTGTCAGAAGCGGGCTTGCTGCGATTACGTGCCTCTGACCGACCGTCCTACATCGACATATTGCCCGAGACAAAAGCGTTCGCCATGGACCCGGGCCGCATTTACCTGCATCGTCAGGGACGATATCCAGGCGGGGCGGTCAACGCCGACGAATCAGAGGCCTTACTGCAGGAGTTGACTGCACTGTTTCAGAACGCAACCGTCAAAGGCGAGCCAGTTGCCTCAGAAGTGCTGCGGGGAAAAGACGTCTATAGCGGCCCCTTTGCCCATCGTGCCCCCGACCTGATTGTGATGCCTGCGAAAGATGTCGCTCTATCCGGCCGCATGAATCTGTCAGCTCTCATCGAACCCACGGCAATCAACGGCAAACACACCTATGAGGAATCTTCGTTCTTCGTTCGAGGTCACAGCCTCGGTGAGATCCCGAAAGACATGAAAGTGGAAAACGTACTCGACGTCATCATTCCGGCACATCAACAGCAATTGCGAAAGGCCGCATAATCAAAATCATCATTCCCCTGACTCTCATGACTCTCATGGTCTCCGTGGACCGCATGGGAATCGTGGGAGTAATGAGAATTATGTGAAGTATCGGACCCGGGAATTCAACGATGACCGAACAATCCTGCCATAACGCCAATCACACCTGCTGGAGTTGTCCGGCGGTGGAGTTTAAGGGGCACGTGGATTTTCGCGCGTGTGGTCAGGCGGCGTTTCGTAAGGCGGCTCAGGGGCAATTGGTTGTTGAATGCAAGCGACGTCCGGAAATCGGCTACTTCGATCCCATGTCGATTACCTATGAATCCTGTCCAGAATGGAAGAAGACGGACAACGGCTATCTGCTCGAGGGGATGCGAGTTCTGATCCTCGGCATGGACGGCTATCTCGGCTGGCCACTGGCTCTGAAATTGGCAAAACTGGGCTGCAAAGTTTATGGCATCGACAACATGCTGCGCCGCAAACTGGTTGCCGAACGAGGCGCACAGTCGGTCACGCCGATTCAATCCATGGCAGATCGAATCGCCGCTGCGAAGGAACATCTTGGCGTCGAGATTGATTTTCGCGAAATCGACTTGATGGATCGGACGGCTCTGTTCGCTTACATCAAAGAGGTTCAGCCGGAATCGATTGTTCAATTCGCCGAAATTCCCAGCGCACCGTACAGCATGGCCGACGTGGAAAAGGCTGTTAACACAATTCAGAACAACGTTGTGGGAACTTTGGGATTGTTGTTCGGAGTCCGCGATCATGCTCCGGATGCATCAATTATCAAGCTTGGCACCATGGGCGAATATGGCAGCCCGTTGACGGGACGACCATTGTTCGAAGGATTGTTCCCCGGTGACGCGGTCCTGCAATATCAAGGGCAGGAATGGAGTCTTGGCGGGGAACTGACGCCTCGCGATCCTGTCAGCTTTTATCACGTCAGCAAAGTCCAGGGGACGTTCAGTGTCTATGAAGCCTGCAAATACTGGTGGCTGCGCAGCTACGACGTGATGCAGGGCGTGATCTACGGCAACTACTCGGAAGAGCTTCAGGCTCATTCCGATTTGAATACTCGTTTCGATATCGACGAATGGTGGGGCACGGTCGTCAATCGTTTCGTCGCTCAGGCCGTGATTGGCATGCCACTGACGATATATGGCAGTGGAAACCAAATGCGCGGCTACATCACTCTGCGCGATGCCATGCAGTGCATTACTCGCCTCATTGCCGCGCCACCGGAGCCGGGGCAGTATGACGTGGTCAATCAGGTCACCGATGTCTTCAGTGTGATGCAGATTGCCAAAATGGTTGCTTCGATCGGCCGCGAGTTCGGACTCGAAGTTGAAGTGCAGAGAATTGAGAATCCTCGCGTTGAAGCAGAGGAGCATCCTTACGAAGTCATCCACGAAAAGCTCAGCGATCGATTTGGGTTCGCGTCGGAGTCTGGTTTCGCTGACGAAGTTCGTCACCTTTTCCGAGTGCTCACACAGCCGGAAAACCGAGAGCGAATTATCGAAATGCGAGGCACGCTGTTCCCCAGGACCAAGTGGTCGGGAGAACATGGCAAGCTGGAAGTCCTCGAGACATGGAAACCGGCGGCGTGAAGGAATTGTTATGACTTTTGAATAGGTCGTATAAGTCGTATAGGACCTATCCAGCACCTGCAATTTGTGATTACCCGAACACTGTAAACTGAACACTGAAAACTCCCCTCCCATGGAACTTCGCGAAACTGATTTTGAAGAACTTGTCCTCGATTCCGACCGGCCGGTGCTGGTGGATTTCTGGGCTTCGTGGTGTCCGCCGTGCAAGATGATGCAGCCGGTTTTGGAGAAACTGTCGGTCAAAGTCAGTGACTGGGCTGATGTGTACTCCGTCAACATCGATCGCAATCCGTCTCTTGTCAGCCAGTATCAGATCACTGGCGTACCAACTTTGTGACGCCTTCGCCGGCGGCAAACCAGTTGACCGCAAGACCGGTGCGTTGACAGAGAACCAACTGACCGCACTGCTGAAGAAGGCGTTGGGCGATGCCGATCGAGGACGAGGAAGACGATCAACTTGAATGCGTCTCCGACGACCTGGAACAATCATGCGATTCAGACCCGAATGGGCCGATACAACCTCTGCCGATGGCGTCAGCCACCGGTTCGAGCCAAGTGCAGTGTCAAAGCCCTGACGGGGCGACACAAGATGCAGACGCAATGTGTCGGGCCTTCAGCCCATCAGATCCAGTCGATATCCAACCGAGGCCTGACGACCCCGGCAAGGGTTATGACAGCCCATTCGGGCCTGATGCACTGGAAATCCAGGCGACTCCACTAAACAGCCACGGATTCATCACCATCGTTTCGGGCCTGCCGCGATCCGGCACATCGCTGATGATGCGAATGCTGAATGTTGGTGGAATTCCTGCACTCTGTGATGAACATCGCACACCCGACGCAGACAACCCCAATGGATACTACGAATTCGAAAGCGTTAAGAGCATCCAAAACTACGGTGACTGGATTGATCGAGCCGTAGGTCACTCGGTGAAAATTGTCTACAACCTGTTGGAGCATCTCCCGAAGGATCGCGAATATCGCGTTGTCTTCATGCGGCGACAGATCGACGAGATCATCCAGTCTCAGCGAGCCATGCTGTTACGCAATGGGATCAAGACGGAAATCCCCGACGAAGAAATCAAAGAGCTGTTCGAAAGAGTCCTGCGGCAGTTCTATTCGTGGTTGCCATCACAGTCACATCTCAAGCTGATTAATGTCAGTTACAACGAACTGCTGTCACGACCAGCCTCTACGATCGCTCAGATTAATCGACACCTCGGATACATCCTCGACACCGAAGCCATGGCACAAGTCATCGACCAGAGTCTCTACCGCAACCGAGCGGCATAGTTTGAAAAAAAAATTGATCTGGCGAGCCGGGCGGCGTCAGCCCCCGGACCGCATAAAGCACCCGGGGGCTGACGCCACCCGGCTCACCAGTGTTGTTTTCAATTCTCAAACCGAAAACCTTTCCCCATGACCTTCTTCACCTCCAAAACTATCCTTGTCACTGGCGGCTGCGGAACGGTCGGGCGCGAAATCGTGCGGCAGTTGCTGGCTCATGAGCCGAGGGAGATTCGAGTCGTCGATACGAACGAATCGGAGATCTTCTTTCTTGAACAGGAACTGCATGAGTATCGTCGCAATCATCCGGAAAGTGATGTCGCCAGCCTCTGTCAGATTGGCGACATTCGTGATGCTGACAAACTCAATTTGATGTGCAGCGGAGTGGATATTGTGCTGCACACGGCAGCTCTGAAGCATGTGATCCTGTGTGAACGTGCTCCGTTTGACGCCGTCCAAACCAACATCATGGGAGTCAAGAACGTCATTCAGGCGGCTTTGGCAAATGATGTTGAACGAGTCATCTTCACGAGTTCCGACAAGGCTGTGAATCCGACGAACGTGATGGGAACCTCCAAGCTGATGGGCGAACGACTCATCACGGCCGCCAATAGCCTGAAGATGGGACGACGCACGATTTTTAGTTCGACTCGTTTCGGAAACGTGCTCGGTTCTCGAGGATCCGTGATACCCATCTTTGCGCGACAGATCGAACACGGTGGCCCGGTCACGCTTACGGATCGGCGGATGACTCGATTCATTATGACGCTGGAAGAAAGTTGTCGGCTGGTTTTGGCCGCGGCCGAGAAAGCTCGTGGCGGAGAAGTCTTTGTCACCAAAATGCCGGTGATTCGTATCACGGATCTGGCTCAGGTGATGATCGAGGAATTAGCTCCTCAACAGGGCTTTGCCCCGGAGGAGATGGAAGTCACGGAGATCGGAACGAAGCCCGGCGAAAAGCTTTATGAAGAACTGATGAGCGATGAGGAAACTCGACGCACCATTGAATTGGAAGAGATGTTTGCTGTGCTGCCTGCGTTCCGCAGCGTCTACGAAGACATTGCCTACGACTACCCTGATCTCATCAATGCCGTTGTGACTGATCCCTACGTCAGCACAGAAGACAATGCGATGTCGGTTGCGGAACTGCGAAGCTTCTGCGATCGCCATTCAATTCTGGGTGAATACAGTCGTGCCACGATTCCGTTCCGAACTGCTCTTCGAAAGCGTGCTGCGTAGTGAAATGGAAACCTTCAGCATGGCTCTCTGATGCCCTTAGCGCTCTGTTGGTGCGCGCGGTGGGGATCGTGCTGGTTTTTGTTTCTACAACGATGCTGGCCAGATTCCTGGGTCCAGCGGAATTCGGCACCTACAGTTCGGCGTTAGGGTTAGCGATGCTGTTGGCCACACTGGCTCCGCTGGGAACCGATCGAATTCTTTCGCAAACCCTCGCCTGCGCGATCACGAAAGAGAAATCCGGCAATGATGTCATCACCGATAGCGACTCAGCAAAAGCCATCGCCGCTGCATACCGCTGCACGACAACATCACTGGGTGTCCTGCTGACTCTGCTGTTCGTGTTGGCCTCAATCGGATTGTTCACTGGAGTGGCGTCCGAGTGGATGGCCATGGCTCTGGCCGCTACATTGATTCTCGTGCCACTCACCTTGAGTTATCTGCGGCAATGGACAGCCATGCCGATTATTGGAACATCCAAATCGATGTTGGCCGAACAGACTCTGCTACCGGCAGCCATGATTCTGGTTGTGCTGATCTCGAACGTTGCCGATTGGAGTTTCTCAGCACTCAGCATGGCCGCGATTTATGCGACAGCATCAGCAATCATCTTTGTGGTCTCGATCTCATTCGGTCGCCTGCGCGACCTGCATGGAGCCGCATTCATGTCAGCATTCGGCGTCCGCCGCCAGGATATCGCTGCCATGATGCGTCGGGGCTTGCCATTGGTCGCCGTTTCGGCGGGTGCTGTGGCGTCTCAGTCGACGCTGCCGATGGCAATTGCTGCTGGATGTGGATTTGAGAACGCTGCCTGTTTCGCCCTGGCCATTCCTTATGCAACACTACCGGCCGTTCCGCTGGGAGTGCTGGGGTTGAGTCTGATTCCTCAATGCGCACGACTGCATGCCACTGGGGAAATGTTGCAGGCGAATCACTGCGTGCGAAGTGCGGCGACTCTGGCATTCTGGTCTGCATTCGCGATCGCGGCCTGTGTCTGGTTGGTTTCTTCGAAGCTGACTCAGATTCTCGGACCACAATACCACGCCGTTGTTGATGTCATGCCCGTGTTGTTACTAGCGGTCTTAATCGACTGCCTCACGGGCCCGACGGTTCCCGTCATGCAGACGATGGGACTGCAGGGATTCTACGCGAAAGCGTTTTTCGGGCACTGGCCGCTGCAGATCCTTCTCGTCATCGCGCTCGGCGGCACCTGGGGACTTATAGGAGCTGCCACTGGCTATCTGATTGCGCGAGCAATCTGGAATCTGCTGATTGTTATTCAGATCCATCGATCTCCGGGGCTGCTGATGCTGCCCTACCTGAACCCATTGAGTGCGTTGGCGGCTGATCAGGATTCTCTGATGCCGGGCCTGAGTGTCTCCGCGAAAGCGAGGACCGCATGACACCGAATGCCGCGGCAGAACGATCGGTCTCAACGACCATTGCAGCGATCGTCGCTGCCTTGATCACAACCGGCATGACCTCGGCCGTCTCTCATACCGCGACGCTTCTTGGCGGAAGCGTTGCGTCCATCATGCTTGCCGGATGCGCGGTCCTTAGCGCCAATGCTCGAGCCTATCTGTTCTTCCTGTTCGGCACGATCGCCCTCATGGTTCTGGCTCTTGTCTCGGCGGAGGTGAATACGGCCGAGATCTCCAGCACGATACACGTGCTTTCCTGCTACGCTGCACTGGGAGCACTGGCTTTCTCATCGACGGACGTGTCTTCCTTTTGTCGCCAGTTGATCCTGGGAACAAATCTGATTTTGACCTACTGGATTCTGTATCAGGCTTATCACCTGAGTGCTCTTGAGGCCTGGTTGATCTCGAATCCGTCGGGGGCGGGAAACCTGATGGCCGCACAAATCAACATGACATTGCCACTGGTTCTGTCGAAGTTTGACAAGGCCAGGGGGATCGAACGACTGCCGTGGCTGGTCCTTTTGCCTCTGAACTGCCTGGCAGTTTTTTTGGTGATGTCTCGCAACGGCATAGGCGCGATGCTGATCGTGTTGACGCTTTATATCTTGTTCAATCACAAACGGCTGGCGGTCCTGTTTATCACGGGCATCGCTTCGATGTATTACTTCCTCGACAACATTCTACAAACACCATTTGTCCATCAATTGCTCGTCAAAATGCGACTCGTGGGATTTGTGCCAGCGGCCCCTCGGTCGTTGATCTGGAAAATTACATGGCATCACACGATCGCCCATCCGATGCTTGGAGTTGGCCCGGGGAAGCCTCAGAAATTCCTCGCGGTGATGGACATCAATCACGCTCACAATAACTTTCTGCAGGTCGCTTTCGAGTCCGGATTCCCAGCCGCGTTCATCTTCACGACCATGATGATGTTGTTGCTTTGGTTGCCAGCTCGCGCTGTATTTCAGCGACGTGAACAGTTCGTGCCGACGATCCCGATCGTCGCCTATATCATTTTTTCCTGGACCGGCGGGCCTTTGGCATTTCCGGGAGCAACTCTCCTGTTGGCAGCCTGCGTCAATGAAGCTCGCTCAGGACTTTTCGGCGGCGAAAAACTCGGAGCAACACGAAAATACACGACCACACCAATACCGCGAATGCGACTCGACGACCGCCAGAGCGCCGCCACGCCGCCTTGGCTTCGGTCACTTCAGGAGTCAGTAACCTCATGGCTCCCGATGAGCCTCTGTTCTCAAGCTTCCAGCCGAAAGGTCAGAATTGAACGAGCCGACTCGATCAAACTCACACACTGCCATCGCAGACTACGTGCTGTGCCTGACTGGCATGCGCTATCAACAAACGGATGGTACTGTTTTTCGAGGGTGTTCTGTCGATGGGCGTTGGAGTTCGATCGGATCATTGCCGCGAGGAATGTGGCAGCTGGATAAATCAGAACGTCCGCTGCCCGAAACCGGCAGAGGATACCTGGCTCTTGATCTGGGGTGTCTGAAACGGTCGAAGCTGCGGGCCGTGATGTGCTTTCACTGGGCGATGTTGCCAATCATTGTCGGTGCTCTCCGACGAGTACCAGTGCTTTACGACGAGGCGACCACTATGAGCTAAACACCGCAGAGAACGGAGGCCCCCTTTTCGCCGCTGGTTCAGCGGTATGCTGGTTCGCAGCATTCATCGGGTGTGCCTGCCGTTTGTGACTGTCGTCACGTGTATCCATATGGAAAACTCTGCATTGAAACGTCATCTGCAACGCTGGCAATCGGAAGTCGTGGAAATTCATAATTACCCAACTGTCGATTGGCGCATTTCGTCTGTCGGTCAACTGGTGAATGAGAAAGTGTTTTGTCTATATTGGTGAGTCTTCGAAGAAAAAGGCCCAGGGCGGCAGCCAGAGCTTTTCAGCACCTTAGTGATGTTACTCAACAACGCGCAGCAGAGCTTCATGTATTCGGAGACGGCGACCAAATACTGCTCGAAAAGTTACGAAGCATGGCCGGTGTTGTCGTACATGACAGTGTCACGCCGACTCAGTTTCGAACATTCGCCGAGAAATCGCTGCTGTGGTTTGTCGCTGCTTGCAAACACTCCGCGATATCGTTTGCCGGAACAAACTGCAAATCTTCAAGCTGTATGAATATCTGGCACTCGGGATGCCCGTGATTGCGACGCGCATTGGCGAATTTGAGTCGTTTGTCGAACATAATCAGGTTGATTCTGGTGGAAAGTGTTCAACGAACAACAACTTTCCGTGGCTATGACGAAGATGCTCGATGATGCCAATCTCTACACGCAGATGTCGGACAACGCTCGCCAGTTGATGCAGCGTGAGGACATGACATGGGAACATGAGTGGCAAAAGATTGAAACGTGCGACGTCCTCAGATCATTGCGGCGAGCAGCCTGATGAGCCCGGGAGAGCGATCCATGAACCATTCTCCTGTCCCCATATTTGTTCTGGGCAGCGGCCGATCCGGAACGACTGTCACCGCGTCCTTGATGAATCGTCTTCCCGGTGTCCACATCGCGAAGGAGACGGGATTTATTGGTCAAAGCGTGGAGCTGCTAAGAGATATCGCAAACCGTGAATCCCGGCGACGACTGATTGAAGTGGTCAACTCCTGGCTGGTTGTGGAAAAGTGGTCAGGACGAGCCAGTGAGCAGGGATTCGAAGACTTCTGCCAGCAGCATCAGCCTTTAGTGGCGCGCCGGCGTTTATCCACTACGTCTGGCAGATCGACGCACCGATTCCGTGGAGACAGTTGAGGTTTATCGGGGACAATACTCCACTTTATGTTCTCTCGATTCCATGGCTGTTGGAGCTTTTCCCGGACGCGATGTTCGTACACGTTGTCCGCGATCCCAGAGACGTTGTCTGCTCCGTCATGTCGATGCGATTCGGGGCTGATAATTCTATTGTTGCCGCCATGGAATGGCAGCAGGCACTGGATGCTGGTTGATGGCGGAACGCATGGTCTCACCGACCAAACGGATTGAGATCAGGTATGAAGATCTTTGCGAGTCTCCGGGGCTGGTTCTCCAGAAGCTAGTTGTGTTCCTTGGACTTCCGTTTCTGGATCTCGATATCAATGATCTCCTCGCCTCAATCCAGAATTCTCCCCTCAGCGAGACTTTTCGAAACGTTTCCGAGCAGACACATCATCAAAGATTAGCGGCGCCTCTGAATTCCAGTCAGACGGGGCGGTATAAGCGGGAACTGTCGGAAGATGATGTCCGAAGGATTGAGGCGATCGTCCAGAACGGAATGTTGAGTTCAGTACAAGCCAGGAGAACTGGCAGGTCAGTCCCTGGTCAGAGAAGACCGTTCTTTACTCGGCAAATGATTCTGAATCTGGTAAAACGGGGCTTAAGCGTCTCACGCGAAAACTGAACCCAACATGATGCCACGGAATGCCGAGTATACAAGAATTCGCTTAAGAAAGAGGCGGTGCTGGGTGCTGGTGCCTTCAGATCTTTGTGATGCAAAAGAAAAGTTGTCGGCGCCATGCTGCTCCGTGAGTCCATTCTTTCAGGACTTCAGCCGGCGGTGGCAGCTTCGGCTGTTGGATTTGGCGGGTTTGCAGTCGTAATCTCTGCTTCCGAGAACATGATATCGACCAGGGTCGTCACTCCGTGACCGGAAGTCGTGTGAACACCTTTGCGGAACTGGACTCGCCAGGTATACCCTGTCTCTGCCGAGGGAGTGATGTACTGAATGTCTTCACTACAGGCGATAAACGTCTCAAACGTCTCATCCGGAACGATGACTTTTCCAGATTGCTGTCCAACGATCACGAATGCGTTGTCCATGGTCTGCAGAAAGTTCAGAACTCTTACGGGCGATGACGTCCCTGGCGAGTTCACATTCAACATGGAGTTAACAATTGTTGATTCGTCAGTAGAAAATCGTGGCGTGCGGTGCGACATGAGCCCGGCATCGAACGGTGGAAAAGCATAAGATCCTGAACGATTCTCAAACCGCAACCAAAGTTTTAGAACGGGATCGGTTGTCAGGGTTGTCGCCGGTGCTTTTGTCTGGAACTGTTCGAACATCAACGGTTCTCGAGTTACTTTGACTGGTGTCAGCACAACGTCACCGAAACGGCGAGATTCCCCAAGCTTCAGCACATGTCCCTCGGGAACAGGAGTTCCATCCGGTACTCTCCTGAATTCATTTGCATCCAGAGGGCGAATATCGGGCAGACTTTCGAGGGCCGCGTTGCCAAACAGTTTTAGCCGCCCGGTCATCAGGCAAAAAATCAGCAGCACTGTTATTGCAAGCGCATAGCCATTCACAGCCGATGACGATTTCCTTTCAACGATAACAGACGACTGTTTTTCAGAAGCAGGCTTCTCTGGAACCTTCGAATCATCTGCTACAGGATTGGCCGATGAGGGCGCGACGGGCGTCTCAGGGCGAACGATGGTTGTGGATTCACGCTCCGGCACCGACGCAGAGGTTGGTTCCGAATTGGACTGAAGTGGTTCAGAAGTCGGCTCAGCAACAGTCGCATCAGGAATTTGAACTGGCGGAGTTTCCAAATGTTCAGCGACCTCCTGAGCCTCAGCGGTCGCCATTGTCACGGCAGCATTATCTGCGGTCTGACCACCCGACGAAACAGGAAGTGGCGGTGATGAAAACGACACTGGTTCGGCCATGATGCCCGAGAGGTCAGGAATTTGAGCAGGGGATGAGTCAAAGTTTATCTCAGGCAGAGCAGTCGGAGCCGCATCGCCAAACGTTGGAAACGATGGGTGCTCCGGAATCGCAGGGTCGGAATTCAGGAATGAAAAATCTTTTGGACTCTCATCCGGACGATTAGGTCCTGCCATTCGTCAAAACTCCTGATATCTGAAACAATGGAGCCATTAAACATGCTGAGACTTCAGATTTACGGCACTTCCCCCCCCCCCTATTTCAATCGTATCGAATATTCGGAGTCAACCAGAATGAAGTCAATTCTTTCTAACGCATCCGGCTTCGTGCCAGCTTCTCATGAGGACCCGCGTAATCCCGGAGTATTACGGCGGATTATTGCCACAAAAGATGACTTTCAGGCCGGTCATGTCCAGATGCTGAACTGGGCTCGCATGCCAGCGCGGTCTTCATTTCACCTGCATTATCATGAGGATATGCAGGAAGTTTTCGTCATGATAAAAGGTGAAGTCGAGATGCAGGTCGGTTCTACCACCATGTTGGTTCGCCCGGGAGACTCCGTTTTGGTTTCGCCGCATGAGCCGCATCGGATGGTCAATCATCACGATGAAGTCGCAGAGTATATTGTGTTTGGAATTTCTTCGGGACAAAACGGAAAGACGGTTGTGGTCGATTAACGCTGTTTACTCGGCACCACGCCCATAGGAACGGACAAGCAACTTTTGGCTCACCCTATTGCTGATTTCTAAAGGAATCAGAGAACATTCTTTCACGGAAACATTTTGCGAGGATGCTCTATGAAAACTCAGTTGTCGGTGCTCGTGCTGATCTTCGTGATGGCTTCCAATGAGCTGGTTCGTGGTGAATCACTGAAAGCGGGCGCTGCGATCAGCAACATCACACCGGAAATTGGTGCGCCGGTGATTGGTGGGTTTGTGCCGTTTCCGTCGACACAGATCCATGATGAACTCAATGTTCGGTGTCTGGTCCTGGATGACGGTTCAAGGAAGATTGCTCTGGTTGTCTGCGACCTGCTGGGCATTCATCGAATTGTCAGTGAAGAAGCTCGCCGCCTGATTCTGGAGCGTCATGGAATCCCAGTGGCCAATGTGATGATCAGTGGGACGCATACGCATTCCGCGCCCAGTGCTTTGGGGGATGATCGCCTGGAGCCGGAGCAGAAGCCGAACGAATACCAGACGTTTGTGATTCGCCGAATCGTTGACGGTGTGACACGTGCCATCAACAACCTTCGTCCTGCGAAACTGGCTTTTGGCACCGTTGATGTCCCGGAGCATCTCTTTAATCGTCGATGGTATATGCGACCGGGAACCGTCCCGGCGAATCCGTTTGGTCAGACCGATATCGTCAAGATGAATCCACCCGCTGGCAGTCCCAATCTGACAGAGCCCGCGGGTCCGATTGACCCTGTTATCTCAATCATTGCCGTGAGGGATTTGCAGGATCGCCCGATCTCAATATTCTCGGCGTACTCTCTGCACTACGTCGGTGGTGTGGGCTCGGGACATATCTCATCTGATTATTTTGGCTGTTACTGCGAACATATGCGAAAGCTCATTGAGGCTGAAACATCCGTCTCTCATTCAGAAGATGTGCCGCCGTTTGTGGCCATGATGGCGAATGCCACGAGTGGTGACATCAATAACATTGACTTTCAGAATCCTCGACCGGCACGAAAGCCGTATGAGCAGATTCGTTATGTGGCGGAAGATTGTGCCGTGAAAGTCCTCGCGGCAACAAAAACGCTCGAGTACAACGATACGATCGCGCTGGATGCACGTTATAGCGAGCCTGTCATTACCTGGCGCAAGCCAACACCCGAACAGGCAAAATGGGCTCAGGAAACGATTGCTGCGGGAGCAAAGAGCGATTCCGACTTATCCTTCATCTATGCTCAACGAGCGACAAAGTTAGCTGGTTATCCTGAAAACACGACAATCCCGGTTCAGATCCTGCGAATAGGAGATGTTTGCATTGGCACGATGCCGTGTGAAGTCTTCTGTGAGATCGGGCTTGAATTCCGTGAAAAGTGTCCCGCAAAACATGCGTTTATGGTCGAACTTGCTCACGGTTATTTTGGATATCTGCCCACGCCTCGCCACATGGAGTTGGGCGGATATGAAACGTGGATTGGAACAAATCGCCTTGAGCCGACGGCTTCGGAAAAACTTCTGGCGGAACTTCTGAAATTGGCAGAATCTTCAGGCGAAAAACCGTAACCGAACATATCTGATAAAACAATGAATGTGCTGATCAGGCGTTCGAAACTTACCCGGGCACCGTACTTATGTCTGCTCTGATTGAGCTGAACAATCTCTCAAAGGACTATGGCTCATTCCGAGCCCTCTCGGGTGTCAGTCTGCGGATTAACGACGGAATTACAGGACTGCTGGGACCGAACGGTGCCGGCAAGAGTACTCTGATCAAGGTCCTGCTGGGACTGGTCAAGACGACGTCCGGGCAAGGTCATGTGCTGGGATTTCCGCTGGGCCAGTC
>JAXMBU010000054.1:0-45749 GCA_046349735.1 Planctomycetaceae bacterium | reverse complement strand
GGGACTCGTGTTTCCCCAGTATCCGCTCGAGCAACATTGGCATCACTGCCAGCAAAAGCACGTGCCGGAGGTCTGATGTTTTTCAGCGGCAGCGGCCAGACATCGCCAACTCCGATCGCTCCGGCGTTGCAGTCGGTCCCCGTGCGAACCGCCATGGCTCCTCGTGAAGGTGTTGTGTCTGATTCTCCGACATTGGACATGGTGCCAACTCCGGTTGAGGCCGCACCGGCTGATGAGCAGTCCCAGAAGTTGCAGTCCGAAGAAACTCGTTTGTTGTCCTTGCGAGAAGCCCTGCCCTCGACCGTGAATGAAGCCATGGGCGTTACATCGCTCAAAGAACAACTGGATGATGCCACCGCACATCTGGAAACGATGAAGTCTGTCAGCCGCGAGATCCACGTGAATGCACCGGTCTACGGTGTGGTGGGTCAGGTTCGTTACCGTCAGGGCGACGATCTGCCAAACGGCGAAATCATGGTGCGAATTCTTCACACGGACCGTCGCTACATCATGGTGCACCTGCCGACTCGCCGCGTCACCGAAATGCAGCCGGGGCACGAAGTCGAGCTGATGTTCCCTGGCAATCAGGAATTCCGAGGCCAGATCGTGGACGTGCCGATGCTCGCCGACACCACCGGCTCCACCGGCGACACTCTCGCCGCCGTCCGCATCGAACCCGTCGGCCGTCTTTGGCCAATGATCCCGGTTGGTTCCCAGGTTGATGTGGTGTCGTTGAGGTAAGCTGACGATCGCCATCATCAAAGGAAGCAGGCAGATGCTTCGGGGCGAACGTGACCAACCGAATCCTTACGTTCCAATTTTCGTCGATGATCATCTGGATCATCGAGCTGAAGATGGCTGGCAACGCAGTATACTGCGGGCGGCGATCCTCGGGTTCGTATACGCTCATCTTGCGTTCTTTGCCGGAAGTCTTCTTCTGGGCGCACTGATCGGAGCCATAGCACCGTTCGGCTACTCGAACGTTCTGTTGTTTGGTCTTGAAGGAATGCGGGCTGCCCTGGTCGGGGTCTTTTTCTGCTATGTATTCGTTGTCCCGGCTTTCTTCATAACGGCCTTTGGAATCGTCAACGTGATTGTCGTGAATTACTGGCAATCTCATCTGCCAGGGGCGTTCTTTCTGTGGTGCTCGGCAATCGACCTGTTGGTCTTAATATGCTTGACGCTGGCATCACGGTGATCCGCTCGGCAGCTTCAGGGCGATCCATGTTCTTGTACGGTTGCTTCGAGGGTTTAGCAGCCTTCAGGTTTTGGATTCATCCCAAAGTAGCCGTCTCGCTCCGTCGAGACGAGGCCTTGCATCTGGCCCGTGACTGAGCACGCTCAGGTCCAATTCTCAACGCGGCTTGTTGAGCGCTATCGTGAGAGTCGAGGTTGCTTTTGGCATCACAACATGCACTGTACAAGGCTCATCTCGGCGGAGCGAAATGGCGACATTGGCAGGCTTGGTTCCTCATCCCAGAAGATTCGAACGAAGGCGACCTGTCCCGGTGATTGGGCGAGGTCGGCCTTCAGAGTCCGGGAAAGTGCTTTCGGGTTCAATGCCCAGCAAATAGAAGGCTGTAGCAAGGACATCCTTGGGCGAAATCGGATCGTCCTCAACATCGCTGGCGTGTTTATCCGTTCGGCCCACAACGTTGCCGCGCCCCATTCCGCCGCCCGCGTAGACCTGCGAGTACGCTCGAGACCAGTGATCGCGACCAGCACCAAATGGCTTGGAATCAATTCGCGGCGTTCGACCATGCTCGCTCAGCACAAGCACAAGAGTTTCGTCCAGAAGTCCGCGTTGTTCAAGATCCAGAATCAGCGCGGTGAAGGTCTGATCGAATACCGGCAGCAGGAATTGTTTCAGTCGCCCATAATGATTGTGGTGAGTATCCCAGGAACCCGCGTTAAGCCCATAGGCGTCCCAGATAACAGTGACGAATTTTGAACCAGCTTCAACCAATCGACGTGCGGCCAGACAAGATTGACCAAAAAGCGTCATGCCATAAGCCTCACGCACGGCTTCAGGCTCACGTCCAAAATCCAGGGCTTCGGCCATTTTTCCGGATGTCAGCAGGGAAAACGCTGTCTGCTGCTGCTGATCAAATGTACGAGTCCGTGCGACCTTGTCAAAATCGCGTCGCGCTGTGTCGAATTGTCGTAATAATGAACGGCGAAGTTCGAGCTCCGATCGAGTTACACTAAGCTCGCCGGCACTCGACATGCTGAGTCGATCCGTGGATTGAATTCCGAACAGCGGATCCTTGAATGCTCTGCCTGGCCGAATCTCGGGAGCCATCGCAGTGCCTTCTGCTCGGAACTCGGTGTAGACGGGATCGTACCTCATACCAAGCATCGCGCCATAGAGTCCCGCGAGAGGTGGAATCTCGTTCTTCGATCCCATTTCGAATGGCAGGGCAACGTTGCGCGGCATTTCCGGGATCGTGACGCCTGTTCTTTGTTCCTCAAAGTAGTCAACCAGCGAACCGATGAACGGCCATTGGCGTTTATGGCGTGGCTGCGATTCGATCTTTGTATCGACCTCCGGAATACCGGTCGTCGCGTAGACTGTGCCATGAAGCGGAAACGGATGGGTCAGAGAACGGACGACCGTCAGTCGATCCATAATCTGTGCGATCCTGGGCAGATGATCGCCGATGTGGATTCCCGATACGTTCGTGGGGATTGATTTCATCTCGCCCTGAATCTCGACGGGCGCGTCCGGTTTCGGATCGAATGTTTCGTGTTGAGGAGGCGAACCGTATTTGTAGATCAGGATGCAGGATTTGGCCTGTCCAAATCCTGGCCCCAACGAGACCGCATCAGTATTCGCCTGTGCTGCCCGAGGCATGTTGCCGAGAGTGAGCCCAAAGGCTCCAAGTCCACCAATCTGCAGCACATCGCGCCGCGTCAGGCCATTGCAGAGATTCTTTGCATTGCCGAGCAGTCTCAACATATCTTAACTCGGGCTGTCGATGAAAAAATACTGGTGTCGGCCGCAACGTTCAGCTTAGCGAATCTGTAACGTCAACGTCAAATTGAGGACCAAAAACCGCAGCATAGCCGTTGCCGGATCACGACTAATTGGACAGCTCCATGTTTGTCTCCCATACAAGCCCGAAGCGCCAGCGAGTGAACACTTTGCGACACATTCACTCGCTGGCGCTTCGGGTTTGTATTCTCAATGGTTTTTGTGAACATGGCGATGTCCAGCCAGGAACAGTCTCGAAATAAGCTCCCGTCGTAGCCGAACTCGTGAGAGTTCGGACTGAAGTCTCACGACTTCAGCTACGGAGCTTATTTCGGGCATGGCCCTTTGCCGCATTTTTGCGGTAAGAACTGTCGCTATCGCGTTCCAGCTGATTAAATCAACACTCTGACTGGACGACGGCAGTGATCCGCAACTTGTCAACTCGTTTGGCAAAAGATCGCCGCCAGACATCGAATTGACGCTAACGATTCCCACGCTCAAAACCGCTGTTCCGAATGCGTTCCCTCGGCAATCTCTGGGTCGTATAGCGGTCGATTTCTGCAGCCCCTGACCGTTTTGATGAGAACCCGGTCTGAGGTTATGGAGTACTTCCCAACTCCCGAAAAACGGGTAAACTTGCCAGACTGGCCAAACTGCCGGCGCCAAGCTCATCCATGCTGAAGAGAGCTTGCTACCCGTCATTGGCCAGGAAAATGCTCGAGTTCGCTTGCTGCTTTCGCCATCGCAGACTGTCTTCCTGATCCCTCTTTGATGACCACTTTGTGAGAGCTGGTGTTTCTCAATTGCGTTTCTATGAACCTGTGAAGGGCGTGTCGAGTTCGCGACGTCTGACAGGTTCCCAGGTTCCCGGGTTCCCGGACGTCATTGAGAAACAAAATCACAGAAAAACTGGTCTGATCGAGAGGAATAGTCCTCGGTGGCGGACTGATTCGAGCATCGATACCGAATCCTGAGATCGAGTTCAAAGAAGTAGAGCGAGAAAGGCCCCCAATGCTCAGACAATTGTTTCAACTTCGCAATCTGACCCTGTCAGCGTTGCTGGCATTAGTCAGCCCGGTTCTTATGGCTCAGGAAGGTCAGCAGCCGGACTATCCGCCAGCGGACAAAGTCCTGGAGGGATATGAGAAGGTCGTTACCAAGGCCAACATCAAGCCGATGTACACGCTCTGGACTCGCCAGAAAGACGGCCAGATGTATGCCGAGCTGCCTCGCGGTTTTGGCCAGAAGAAATACTTTATTGCGACAACAGTCGCGAGCGGCGAAGACTACGCGGGTTTGCAGGCTGGTGACATCTACGTCTACTGGCGTCAGTATGACAAGCGTCTGGCTCTGATGACTCCTAACGTGTCCATCCGTGCCGATGGTGATCGTGAAGCGGCTTCTTCAGTCGAGCGTCTGTTTACAGACCGTGTCATCATGGAAGTGCCGATCGTTGCAATGGGCCCGAGTGGCGGTCCGATCATCGACATGGACTCCATGCTGCTCAGCAACCCCGCAAGCAGCTCGATCGCTCCTGCTGGCGTGAATCTGGGTCTTGCGATGCGGGGAATTTACTCGATCAAGACGGCGAAGGCTTTTGAAAACAATATTGAAATCTCTTTCGAAGTCCCATCGTCTGACAACAATGTGTTGAAGGTGCTGCACTATTCGATCAGTGATATTCCGGATAGCTCCGGCTATCAGCCGCGAGTTGCTGACAGTCGAGTAGGATTCTTCACAACATCGTATGTTGATCTGGCGAAGTACAACGACCGTGAGACCCATATTCGTTATGTGAATCGCTGGCATCTGGAGAAAGCGGATCCAAAGCTGCAGCTGAGTCCTCCAAAGAATCCTATTGTGTTCTACATCGAACACACAACTCCCGTGCGTTACCGTCGCTGGGTGCGTGACGGAATCGTTTCATGGAATGCGGCTTTCGAAAAGATTGGCATCGCCAATGCCATTGAAGTCTATTACCAGGATGCGACGACGAACGCTCACATGGACAAAGATCCGGAAGACGTTCAGTACAACTTCGTGCGTTGGTTAAACAATGACGTTGGTACTGCGATTGGTCCAAGCCGTGTCCATCCGCTGACGGGTCAGATTCTGGACGCGGACATTATTTTGACGGACGGCTGGATTCGCCATTACCAGAAGCAGTTTGCGGAAGCACTTCCGAAGATCGCAATGGAAGGATACGGCCCCGACACGCTGGCGTGGCTGGCCGATCATCCGGAATGGGATCCTCGCGTTCGTCTTGCTCCACCATCCATGCGTCGCTCGGTAATGGATAAGATAGCCGAGCAGGCAGCGATGCCATACGCAGGGTATCCGCTGGCGTCCGCTGATCCTCGCATGATGGGCGATCAGGAATTCGATGGCCTGAATCGTCCAAGCCAAACCAATGGCCTGTGTCTGGCCGCAGAAGGCATGTCGTTTGACCTCGCAGTGATGAAGATGACTTTGGATCTCCTGAACGCTCAGGAGGCGGCTCCGGCAGCGGCTGAAGGAGAAAAGAAGGAAGAGAAGAAAGAAGAAACCAAAGGAGCAGGATGCCGGATGGTATGCCGGAATCTTTCGTCGGTCCGCTGATTGCTCATCTGGTGGCTCATGGTCGGACACACGCCCGGTCTGCGTCACAACTTCAAAGCGTCCAGCGTTTATTCTTTGGCTCAGATCAACAGCGAGGAGCTGAAGGGCAAGAAGCAACTGGCCGGATCGGTCATGGATTACATCGGCACGAACATCCGTCTGGATTCCGGTGCGATACAAGGTGACTACAGCATGACTGGTGTCGGTCCTTACGACAGGGCGATCGAATACGGTTACACGTTCGGAGACCTGAAGCCGATCCCGGGGCGCGCGTGGCAGAACCGGAACTGGTCTACGCCACCGACGAAGACACTGGGGGACCAGATCCTCTGGCACGTCGTTACGACTTTACAAAGAATCCGCTCGAGTACGCCGAAGAGCAGATTCGCCTGGCCGCCCATCACCGTGCTCGTCTGCTGTCCGACTTCATCAAGGACGCGACAGCTGGGATCGACCCGGTATGGCTATGAAATGATTCTGTCGCTCCAGACACGGTCCACTTCGATGATGGCCAACTGGATTGGTGGTGCCCATGTGAATCGCGACAAGAAGGGTGACCCGAATGGCCGCAAGCCGATCGTGGTCGTTCCCGCAGACACTCAGCGAAAAGCTGACGTTCGTGATCAACAACACGTTCAAAGACGAAGCGCTCGGGCTTGTCGCCCGAACTGGTCACGGCGATGACCTCGGGATAAGTGTATGACGACTCAATGTCCATGATGGAAGAATCGACCTGGCCGGATCCAGATGACAGAATCATAAATTCAGGCTAGTGCTCTCACCAGCCTAATGAATCCGACGATGCCGAAGCGAGTTTACGACAACGAATTCCGCACCCAGCGGGATCAGACTGTTCACTCTGCCCGAACTGCTCAACACTGTCACGGCTGGTGTCTGGTCGGAACTGGATGCAAAGGCGGAAGGCGAATACAGCCCTCGCAAGCTGCTGATTTCCAGTCCCGCGTCGTAACCTGCAGCGAGAACACCGGAGCGACTGATCGACCACGTTGCCGGGAAATGCTCAGGGAGCAGCAGGCCGAACGATTTCAACACTGCCAGCAGCGTACAGATCGTGAAGAAGATTGACGCGGCACAAGCTGCCTCAGCCGACAAACACGATGCCTACACAACGGCTCATCTGTCACAGGCCAAGGATCGAATCACCAGGTTTGGATGCAGATTACATCCTGAATCTCGCCGTGGCGGCTCAAGCGGCGGTGGCATTCGAATCATTCTGGGTATGAAAGACGGAGCAGGCTCCGTAGGTCCGAATCCGATCTTCGACAAAAAAACAGGGCCCGGTCTTCTTTTGAAGGCCGGGCTTTTTTCATGACCGCCCATACTGGATAAGCGCCATGTTCACGAGAACCATTATACGCTGGCCTGAAGCGCCAGCGAGTAAATGAGTCGCAAAGGGTTTCACTCGCTGGCGTTTCTTGAAGTTGCGCGTTTTCATTAGGGCTGGAAGCCCGGCATTGAATTGATCGACACTTGGCGTTCGAAAATGCGCAACATCCAAACTTACGCATCAGTGTGATTCATGGAACACATTTCGAGACTGTTCCTGACTGGACAGCCGCCAAGTCGGGGCGGATATGCAGTCTTCAGGTTAAGCTCTGCCAGCGATTTTCCGTGTATTCCGTGTTATGCGTGGTGATAATGCGATTTTTTTTAAACGGATAACACGGTTGCGTTGCAGAGCCCACCACATCGTTCGTCATTCCTTGAAGGAACTGACGTTTTCGCGTTTCCGCACAATGCCGGACATGCACGCGGAACCTCGAACTTGTTGCTGTCCAGCTACGAACCACCAAAGAGTCGGGCAAATCTTTGCCCAAAGACGAGCAAACCGGCTGATTCGGTGAACCTGCTCCGTCCACGTCTTGCGGGACGAAGTAAAGTTGCCCCACGCCAAATCCACATAGGGACCATAGGTGTCTCGAACAGAACTCCACAAGCCATTTTTGTGGATGTCGCTCAATGCAGAAATGTAATGTCCGAAGATGTTGCGGTTCACAATCTTTCCCTCAACGAACAGCCCGGTCAGGCTGCCTTGAGTCGCCGTCTTGATCGTCTCTACGGCCTGCATGGCGACGGCACCAGAAACACCCAGCAAGCTGATCTTCTCCTGATCCGCCAGCGACCTCATATCAGTCCAGATTCGGCCGATCTCGGCTTCCGGAATCAGCAGGGTTGGATCAACCTCATTCAAAGCCGCGCGAGTTTGCTCGAAGCTGGTCTTCAGCTCATCCAGTGATAACGGAGGCGTATCAAAGTTGCTGGCTGCTCGCCCACTGGCCTTTTTGATCGCTTCGAACAAATCATCAACGCGATGAATCGTCGAGCTGTCATCAATCAACCCCTGACTTTGCAGTTCGCCAGCCAGTTCGCTGAGATATGTTTTGGTTCCGTAGGCAGCATCGCTGACGATCGCCAGAATCCACAGGGGCGAAACGTGGAGTGTGGCCAATCCCGCGATATCAATAAAGTTGCCGACAGCCTTGCGAGCAATAAATCGTCCGGGATTGCTTGCCGTCGGATCATTCTGAGCGTCATCCGCCGGTGTGGTAATGGGCGGCGCATTGGGCTTCTCGGCGTTTGGATCCGAAACCGTTGCCACATTCGCCAGCAGAAAATTCAGCGAGTTCCTGACGGCGACCTCATAGCTCTTGGAATCCTGAAACGCCTGAGGCACAACGAATTCTGCAATCTCCTTGGCCGTGCCTGCCGTAATTCCAACAGCACTCCGCACCAGCCGTTCCGGCAGAGAAACCCCATACAACAAGCCGCTCAGTAACTGTTCGGCCGTGGATCGTTCGTCGGAGGAAGATAAAGTCGAATTGTTGTCAGAGGCTTTTGAAGTCACAATTTCGTTCCTGAATACCCGGCAATCGATGCGATCGACGGCGTCGTCATTTTGGTCGCAGGTTATTTTGCCAGCGAAGTATGGCATTTCCCTCGAACTGCGCCAAAGGGAGGCAAGAGCCTCGTCAATGGCTCTTCTTCTCACGGGGGCGTACTTGTGAAACAATCCGGAAACACAGCGGAATGGCTCCCCCGAAGCTGCAATGCCAGAACGATTCGCGGAGGCGACCAGATCATGAATCTTCAGAAAAAAGATCTGGCTGTCATTCGCTCCGACATTTTCGGGCAGACACTGCTGTTCTGAGCAGCCCGTCAGCAGCGACGAGGATCCTCAAGCATCGCTCTTTTCGTCCTGACAAAGTCAGCCCGCGACTTCGACGACGAACCCGTTTTCGATTACGAAAGGCGACCCGTTCAGTCAGCCGTGGCAATCTCCCGGCAACAACTCCGCCTAATACAGATCAATTTTCTGCTCAGGATGTTCCCCGGGGAGACGGTGAGCAGTTAGGCCATCTGCCAATCGTCGATCATCGCAAAGTTGCGTCAGTATAAACGCCCGCCGAGAAATGCCCGTCTTGTCCCCCGGCGACCTGAACAACACAGGGCGGTCGCTGGCTCCCTCAGCAGCCGGCTGAATGGGGTTTAACACTTACGTAAGCAAATATGAGAATAGTACCTTGTGACTTGTCGTAGGGCTCCTTAGTATTGCTCCTCGCTAAAACAACAGCGGCGAATCCGCAGATACGCTGCAATTTCAACGGGCATAGCAAATGCCTGGCCTGTTTTGGCTTTCGCAATCTGCCTTGAGGAATAAACGAAAATGGCTGGGAACGGTGATACGGATCGAGTGTTCAAGGTTGGCAAAGACGAAGTTGTTGGTGTCGGCAGCTACACAAAAACACTGCCGCACAATGAGTTTGGCGAAGTGTGTCCGGAGGCGTTCAAAAAACTGGTTGAGGCGACTCGAGGCAATGGCGATGGTTTTGCGGATGTGCCGCTGGGAGCTGGTAATTCATTTCAGTTAGCAAATCCCCAGGCAGGATTGGCAGCCGACCAGTTGACTCATCATCCGGCGGCCTATTCGATGCCGCCCGCTCCGGCCGTGGACTCGATTTCCACAGCCGCCGAGATGACCGAGCTGTATTGGATGGCGTTGCTGCGCGACTGTCCGTTCAATCAGTTCGACAGCCCGGAAGTGGCCAAAGCAGCGAAGGAAATTGACGGTGTATTCCGAAAAGGCGTCGCGGATTCTGGTGATGCTGGTCGTCTGATTCCCGGCGTCGACGTACCCGGCTCTGCGACAAAGATGAACTCCATCACTCCGCAGAATGTCTTCCGACTGGGACTTCCTGGCGACGATCGGGGCCCGATGGTCAGTCAGTTCTTCGTGCGACCTGTCCCTTTCGGAACTCAGACGATTGATCAGAAACAGCGCCCTTACAAAACAGGCTGGAACTTCCTGACAGACTACGACAGCTGGCTCTACGCTCAACGCACAGGAAAAGACGCGAAGGGCCAGGCCTATCCGAAAGCCAACGAATTCAGCAACGACTTCTTTGAAACAGAAACTCGCTACATCAGCACGATGCGAGATCTGGCTCGCTTCGTGAACAAGGACGCATTGCATCAAGCGTATTTTAACGCCGCTCTGATCCTATTGTCAGGTGGAGCCAAGTGGACTCCCGGCAATCCGTATGGCGACTGTGGCCGACTGCAGCCGCGTGAAGCCGGGTTCGGAGTTCTCGGCGGACCGCATATTCTGGCTCTCGTGTCGGAAGTGGCAACGCGAGCCCTCAAGGTTGTCTGGAACCAGAAGTGGCAGGTCAATCTTCGACTTCGCCCGGAAGCCTACGGCGGTCGAGTGCACGTGCAGTCAAAAGGTGTGAACGGAAAGAAGCGAGCCTACGGATTGCCAAACTTTGTCGCCACAACAGAAGCCGCAAAGATGGTGGATAAGCAGTACAAGTCCCTGCTTCTTCCGATGGCCTTCACGCCCGGCAGCCCGACGCATCCGGCCTATGGAGCGGGCCATGCCACTGTCGCTGGAGCCTGTGTCACGATTCTAAAAGCGTATTTCCAGACGTTTGAAACGGTCAAGGGAGTCGATCGCCCAATTCCGTTTCACACGCTCACAGAACGATGTCCCGAAATGGCAGACTTCTGTGAGCCGTTTGGTTCCGGCCATCCGATCATTGCCTACAAAACGGGAGCAACGAGTCCAGCGAAGAAGGGCACAGCACCGCTGGGCCGACTTATTCTCGAAGACGAAATCGCCCGCGAGCTAACGATCGAAGGCGAACTGAACAAGCTGGCTCAGAACGTCGCGATGGGCCGATCGATGGGCGGAGTTCACTGGCGAACTGACAACACTCGCAGCCTTGTCCTTGGAGAAGCGATCGCCGCAGAAATCCTCGCGGACATCACAGTCGATTCGAACGAAAAGCCGACCTTCGAATTCCGCACCTTCGCCCGCAAAGCTGACGGCCAACCCAAAAAAGTCACCATCACCGCCGGCCGGATTTATGTCGACGGCAAACTGGTGGATACTCATGGAAGTGCCTTATAGTACGATGGGCATTCCCACCTGTCGGCAGTGAGTCATCACTGAAAAGTTCAACCATCAAACGGCAGAGTCGGCACAAAGTGCCCTCTGCCGTTTGTTCATTCATTCACCAACAGTCTGTCAGTGGAGATGAACCATGAAACAATTTCTGGTGTTGTTAACGCTCGTCTACACCTGCCTGTCTCCCAGCCTTGCCTGTGCTGACGGCGTCGAAAAATGGTTCTATGCCTATGTGGATCTGCTTCGCGATGAAATACCCACGACAGACGAAACAAACTATACGACCGAGGAATTGAAAACGTTGTTCAAGGACTTGAAAGAACACAAATACATGGTCGTGGTCCTTTCGAGCTATCAGCTTGGCGACAAGAGTTTTCTTAACCCATCCGATGCAGATACAAAAATTCGAGACAATCTGGCTGCAATCAAGCTTGCCGCTCATAAACATGGCATCGAAATCATCCCGGAAGTCATGTCTGTTGGAGCATCCGAAAAGATCCTGCAAACTGCATATCATCTAGCCGAAGCAACGCCCGTGCGAAGACAGCGTTTGAGGCTCGTGGAGACTGACGGAAGCATGATTCTGGGACTTCCTTCCGGGGACAATCTTCTTCACAACAGCACATTCTCAGGAACTCGGGATCAACTCAAAAAGTCGTGGGAAATTGATGACAGCTTTGACAATGCAGTGAAGCAACGACCTCTGGATCAGGAACTCAATCTCAACGCACTTGAATTCGACCTGAGTCTGGCCACGGGTATTGAGGTCGGCCAGAACGACATCTTTTTCAACCCGTGGCACCAGTATCGGCTCAGCTTCACGTTGAAGACATGTGCCGTTGGACCAGCGGACTCCAAGGGTACAGTCGAGTTTTACGCCAAAGTCAGAGGCAAGGATGGAGGCAGGTACGTGAAGATTGAGGACGTTGACTTCAAAGTCACTTCAACGCAGCCGGAGACGAATTATCAAATCCTGCTGAACTCATTCCACTGTGCTGAGGGCCAATTCTGGTTCGGTTTCCCAAACGGCTCGGCGGGAAAGGCTGTCATTTCCAATGTCCGGCTTGAGGAGGCACTCGGGCCGAATATGATCCGTCGCCAGGATACGGAAGTCACAGCGAACGAGAAAGAAGTGCTTCGAATCACAGTGTTTAACGAATCAGCTGGAAAACCGCTTCAAGAGGGTAAAGACTTCGCGGAGTGGCGAGATTCAGAGGTGATCGAAAATGGATTCAGACACAACCGTCGAGACTTCAACATTCAGTTCTTGCCTGATCGCGTCAATCTGGACGACAAAATTTCCGTTTCCTATTTCCACGCGACTTTGCCAAATGCCAGTCATGGCAAAGTCTGCTGCAGCCTTCGACATCCCGAAGTTTTCAATATTTTTCGGCAACAGTTGGAGGCGATTAATTCCATCGTGCAGCCCCGACGCTGGATGATCGACCATGACGAAATCCGAGCAATGGGCCATGATCCCCTTTCCAAAGCAGATGCTCCCGGAGTCATTCTTGCCGAGAACCTCAAGAAGTGTATCGACTTGCTGCAGTTAGTAGATCCCGGTGCTGAAGTCGTGTTGTTCAACGACATGTATGATCCCAATCATAATGCCGTCGCAAAGACGTGTCCGCAATCATTCTTTCCTATGGTCAGCGGAGACTTTACAGACTCATGGAAAGGTCTGAATGAGTCCGTCACTATCCTGAACTGGCAAACGGCACAGAGACCGATGAACAAAGATGACATCTCGGCATGGAAAAAATCACTGGACCACTTTCGCGATCGAAAAACACCTCAAATCATCAGCGGTTTTTACGACGTGGTACCAGACTCGCAGAATGCTTCAGAATCAGTCACACGTCGAGCCGAGCTGATCTTCTCGACGGCCAAAGGTGACGACGGTGATGTCACGCCCGCTGCTGTGTGTTATTACACAACCAAACGGAACACAGACTTTCTGAAGCAGTTTGCCGAGACTGCTGAAAGTGTATTGGCACCCTGAGTCCGCCGTTGCAGTGTTTGCGTAGTTCATTAAAAGCAACGTCTGACAAAAATGCTCCTGGGCAAGCTTTCCAACAGTCTTGTCGACAATGTACTTACCTTCTGTCGAAGTGCTTGAAGCGCCCGGCATTCTCGAACCGCCGCAGGTTGAGCCACCATACGAGGAGCTTGCAGACGTCGCGATGGGGGTTGCAAGACTTGCGTTTTTTCGCATCGTGCCAATAGCGATGGTCGAAACCTCAAGCTCAGTCGCCCCGGCTTTGGGTTTGTGCAACTCACACTCTGGGTTGCCAGACGTGACGAAATCCGAGAATTTGCACTCTTTCCTCTTTCAAAGTGCGAGTTGACCAGCAGAGTCCACCTTCGACAAAAAATCTGTTCAATCTGCGAATTCAGCTCGGATACACCTCATTGCTAGTTCTCGATGAGTCGTGCGGAAGACTTCGGGGCGTGGGTCAGCAGCAGATCTACGGGGGATCTTTTAGATGTCCGTAGCTGTGTCTCGTGGCAGGGATTAAAGCACTTCGGCAGTAGTTGCCCAAACTGGGTGTTCTGTTTCGTACCATCGATAACACCCGTTCCATCATTAAAGTCAATTACACCACCTTAGAGGAAACTCGACCGAACTCAGCCCTCCAATGACGAGAAAAAAGGCAGTGGAATTACCCATTCCGGGATCATTCAAAAATTGCCAAGGAGGGGCAAATGAAAAAACTCGCATTTGCGATACTGCTAGGAACCGCGGGCTGTTCTTCATTCAAGACAACTGCGGTCGATAGACTCGACAACGATATGGTCGTTGTCAATCCAAGCAAGCCATTAAAAGGTGTCCCTGTTTCTCTCCGAGTGCCATCTCATCTTGAACTCTGCGTCATTGAGACCAGCTATTGGGAAAAACAAGACATTCCAGGGCAGAAGCCGACGCTCAAGCCACTTCACACCTGCCGCGCAACGAGAACTGTAACTCACAATGTGAAATACACGGAGAAGATCTTTCTCGTCGATCCTAAACGCCCCGCTGCCGGCACAGAGAAATACGGATTCACATTCCAGTCGAACGATGCAAATAAAGGTGAAGATGCAGGCAAAGGATACTTGCAGAAGGTCGAGTACGAGGTCGACGATCAGACGATCAAGGAATCTGCAAATCTTCTGGCAAATTCGCTGGGACTGATTAACGCATTGCAAACGTCTGCGAGCCAACCCAATCCGAACAAATCTGATCTTGTATCGACCGACCGAACGGTGGCATTTGGGCGGTTCGATATCAACTCACCAAGCTACGAGGACGATGTCGCCAACTTCCTCGACATACATGTCAACTGCGAGAGGACGAAGACCTGTCCCCAAGTCTGTGAGTCGGCAAATTGCCTGTGCCAGTGATCATCAAAAATTTGCCTGAGCGGACAAGGTGTGATGGTCTTGTTGACGAAGCTTGCCGCCGATCCATACTGAAACACATGTGTTTATTTCAAGGATGAATTCTCATGTCTCGAATGCAGATTTCGTTTGGAATTTTGTTGAGCATCATAACGGGGTGTACGTCATTTCGCACAACTGCATTGACCCGCCTCGACAATGACTCCGTGATCCCAGAGTGCAGAAAGTGCAATAAACTGAATGGACTTCCAGTAAAGCTAAAGGTTCCGTCACATGTGGTAGTTAAGATTTATGAACAGCAACTGATTCTCGCCAATTCTCCAGATGAGAAAGCAGCCAAACAGAAAACGGCAAACGAATCTGCCGCAGACGTCAAAGGTCGAAAGTCAGAGATCGAAGCGATTGTTACTAATTTTGCAGAAACAACCGAAGCACTCAAGGCAGCAAACATTAGTCTCGACGAGGCAACGCAGAATCTCAATGCTGCCAAAGAAGCCATGAATCAAGGTGAAATTGTTCGTTTTACTGAAGAGGTGCGCCGTAATACGATTGCCCTTAGTGAAGCTGACGCGGCCTTCAAGGCTGCAGAGGCCCGAAGTAACGAACTCCCGGGTTTGAATAGCAAACTCGCAGAGGCTGAACACAAGGCCGCTATCGACCTTGCAAACACGGCAGTCGGGTACACGTTAGTTTCATTCACACCGGCTCAACTAATTGTAGAAACCGATCTCGAGTATACCGACAAAATTTTCATGGTTGATTTTCGCCGTCCTGCGGGCGGGATTCTCGATCTGTCGGAAGCTTCGATGGATGACGAACAGTACTTCTCGAAGATCCAAGCAGAGGTTACTGAAAGAACGATGGCGGATGTGAGCTCCGCGATTAAGACCCTTCAGGGCCCTCTGTCAAACGGTGCGAAGAAGGCCGCCACAAACGTAGCAACGCCAACCTCTGCAAGCACTCCTGATGGAGAGCAGTCAAACACGATCAACTTCCAGAAATCAGTCGTCGCATTCAAGCGATTTGACGTCAGCGAGCCATGCTGGGAAGAACGCATGATGGAATTTGTCAACTCGCGGCTTGGAACATCGCATTCTGTGCCAGATGCACCATACATAACTGATGTATCAAGTCACATGGACAGCACTGCTCGCTTTGTAGATGCGGAGATGCCAGACGAATCAGGGATGGTGACCAATGGAGATCTTTCCGACGTAGGTAGGACATCTTCAGTCAACAATTTTGCTCCGCAAAGCAAAGTGCCCGCTGCTCCATATTCGGATTTCAGCAATCAAACGTCGATTGAATAGACTTGTCACTTGATCGTCAAAGCCGGACTAATCCGTTCAGGAGGATACGATATGCGTCGTATCCTCCTGTCCAAGTGGTCTTCTTGTTGTCTCCCCACTAGGGTAAATACTAACTTATTCTCCTAGTGAAATTCATTTGTTAACTGGCAACAAGGGTGACTGAGATGGCGAAAAAATCTGCCGGCAAGAAGACTCCGAAGGCGAACGTTAAGGTGGCGGCAAGCGAATCGGTAGCAATTTCTGCTTCGAATGAGTCCGCTTCACAGAAATCAAAGCCTCTGTCTCCGGTGCCAGTTGCATTGTCCGGGGTTTCTCCGAGCACGGAACGGCCGTTCCTCGTAGAACGATTGTTAATGCCCGAAGAAGTGGCTGCGGAATATGCAGTTCGTCAGATTGAGTTGGATCGGCAGTTTGATGATGCTCGAAACGCGCTCCGTCGATGGTTGCCGACGCTGAAACGCAGTCCGATGTACAAGAAGGGTGATATCACTGGAGTTTGCGTTCGATACCGGACTCGTTTTGGACGACCTGTCTCGCCCTTACAGGTCGTGGTCGGTGTAAACGTCAGAACGAAGCGTCGGCCCGAAGAACTAGATCCAAGTGAGATGCTGCCGACGCAGATTCCCAAGGTCCCGAAGAAATCAGGAACTGTTCCAGTCAAGGTTGTGGAAGGTAACTTCCAGCTTGTCGCAAAAAAAGCTGCCTTCCTTAGGGCCTCCGGAACCACTCCAAAGAATGCGCTTCCATTCACAGTACCAGTGGTCGGTGGTGCAGCGATCTGTCCGCCGCAGAAGCCGTATGAATTTGGAACGATTGGCGTCGTATTCTCGAAAGACGGCACTGAGTATTTAGGAATGACGTGTGAGCACGTGATTAGACAGAATTCCTTGGTAGATCAGAGGGGACCTGATCAAGGTGGAAATCCCGACACAAGGTCGCTTGCGACCGTGCAGCTGAAGAAGTTTGGCAATACGAAGCACTCGGAGACTGGAAGGAAGGAAACCATAGATTGCAGCATCGTGGAGATCGACGTCACAACGCCAATTGTGCCGCCAGTGCTACCGCCACCGATTGGGGAATATTGGATTCGTGGCATCTCATACACTGACGGCGAGACGCCTCAAGCAGCAACCGCTATTCCCTTGTATTTTTCGAACATACCTGTGCGTAATGCATTTGTAGCATTTGAAATGTGGAAATTTGGGGCAGCGCATGGAGAATTGGTTAAAGGAAAGCTCCGCGACTCAGACACTGCACTTTTCAACGTTGGAAACGTGAGCTTCGAAAACAACTTTACCGTTGAACAACGCGATGGAAATCGATTCGTAACGCCTGGAGACAGCGGGTCAATCATCGCCCTGCGAGCCAAAGTCAACGGCAATCCGGCGTTTGTTGCTGTAGGAGTTCTGTTCGCCACACTGGAAGACAATGGATATATCGGCCTTGCTTGCAACATGTCGCAAGTACTTGATTCACTGCAGCCAGCGATCCACAGTTCACGAATCATCTCATCCTGGCAACTGCCCTGAATCGTTTAAGTCTATCGCCTGAATGGAGTCAACCGCCTATGTCAAAGAGCCTTCTCGCTGCCGCGTTGATCATGGGGCTTTGTGCCTCATGCTGTGAGGCATGGTCTGATGATAGACTTCTTAGCTTTCTTCATTGTCGCAAAACTCCGGACATTGTCACCCCGGAGATGTCTGTCTACCTCAGGTTACACCCGCTCACTTTGTTCGAGCGGAAGATGACAGGCCACTCGACAAGTCTTGGCAACGCTATGAGCGGATATGATGCCTACTCGATCGGAATCTCTCACTTACAGATTCGTCAACTTGAGGGCCGGCGTGAAGAAGCGGAATTGAATCCATCGATTGATCCAGTTCCGCTGTTAGTGGACAGACGAACGCCTAGTTCCGTCATGGTAATCAGAGGGAATGATGCGTATGTTTTCCCCGTAGAATTCCTTGCCTCCGCAAGCGTGCGTCTCGCCAAAATTCAAGACGAAGATTTCATTGCGACTTTCTACCTGAAGCAAGATTTCGTTGACGCCCCTGATAATAGTTCTAACATTCTAGACAATAGGGTAATGCGGAAACTCGCATTGTGTAACGAAGAGACCAGTTCTGCCGCCAAGGGCGACGAGATTAGGTTCGTAACTTCGGGTTTGATCTTCAGAACCGAGACCCAAGTCGGGTCACATCCACTAGCGGTGGCCACTTTTCTTGACGATTCTTTGGGAGGTTGGGGCAAAACAGCTTCCGAGACGATTAAGGCATCGAATGATGGCCCATTATCGAGCAAGTCGGTCGTCTGGGTTTTGCATCGCAAAAAGCCTTTCTTCGGGCTAGTCGTGCATTTCGTAATACCAGTTAGGAATTTGGGCATTTGGGGGGTCAATGGCACTGCATTAAAGTCGCTTTCGCCAGCAGACGTAGATCCAAGTACCGCATGGGATGACGTGTTTAGCGGCGCAATGCCAACAGACCTCTGGATACACGAAGGCGACCGTTTGGAATTGACGGTCCTCGAGTCAGTTGGGCCATTCAGCCAATTGTCTATCAAGTAGTCCGTGTCGCGGCGGCCCACACCGATCGTCAGTTTCAAGCTTTGTTCCAAAGTATGAAATTGTGAACGCCTCCGGTGAGCGAGCGGCGTTTTCTCGCGTCTGGCGAGCAGCCAGTAGAGCAGTATCAAGAACATTGATTTTAGGCTGCGCCCGGATCCAGGGTACTTTAGCAACAGCGATCGGCATGGGTGGCCCGGACGCCCATTCGCCACCCTGAAGACACTTTCTGAGATTTGAGAGTGTCGCTCGGCGCTTCGCCGTCAGAGGCCTACCTCCGAGCTATCTTGCGATGCGAACGCACGCCGCTTTCTTGAATCAATCACTCTAAGATTTCCGGCCACGATCTGGATAGAGAACTCACTATTCATCCCATGGGTGAAGTTTCAAGTTTTGATGATTGACATTGTGCATGGTTCCTGTAGATTACAACTATGAACAAGTTTGACTCTCAGTGCCTCAGCCCAAAGCAACGAATAGAGCAGCTCCTCGACGCGAAGGGGTGGTCACAGCATGATCTGGCCGAAATAATGGGCCGGCCTGTGCAGATGGTGAATCAGATTTTGGCGGGGACTAAGTCGATCACAATGGTAACGGCCCGAGGCTTAGAGGCCGCGTTTGGCAAGGAGAATGGATCGGCGCAGAAGTGGCTTTTGTGGCAACTCGAGTATCAGATTGCTATGGATGCAGGTAAGACGGAGGACTGCTCAGAGGTCGCCCGCAGAGCGAAGTTGCATTCGCAGGTGCCGTTGCGGGAATTGGTTAAACGGGGTTGGGTGCCGAAGTGCGATTCGGTGGAGGAAACGGAAAAGGAAGTTGCTCGGTTCTTTGGAGTAACAAGCGTTGATTCGATCATTCCACCGAAGTTTTGCGCTCGGGCGAAAGTGAGTGTTCCTGCTCAGAATGTTTGGGCTCAAAGAGCTTGGCAGATGGCGGCTGAGTTGACGCAGTCGGGAAAGTACTCTGCGAAGAAGCTTCGCGGTTCAGTGGCAGCCTTGAGAGAGTGCTTTGGAGACCCGGCAAAGGCTGTTGATGCACTTGAACTGATTGCCAAGGCGGGAGTTCGACTGGTATTCGTTCAGCACTTGACGAAGACTCGGATTGATGGAGCCGCGTTTTGGCTTAAACCAAAGACTCAACCAGTGATCGCACTGTCGATGCGGTTTGGGCGGATTGACTATTTCGCTTTCACTCTGCTGCATGAGTTGCTTCACATTCTGGAGCAACACGATTCGGTGCTGGATACAGAGATCCTTGCGGCGAATGGTGAGTTGTCGGACCATGAGCATGCTGCCAACCGCTGGGCTGCAGAGACTCTGATTCCCTTCCAGTCAATGAACGAGTTTCTTCAGGCGACCAAAGGCTCGCCGTCTCGCGTGGCGATCGAACGGTTTGCGGCTTCAATCGGTATTCACGCCGGGATCGTCACCGGACAACTTCAGAATCGCGGAGTTGTGGGTTACTCCAGTCACCGTGATCTGCTTGTCGATGTTCGAGACGTCGTGTTGGCTCAACGAAATTCTCTGCAGGCACGCGGTGTGGCTGCTTTCGATGGATGGTTGAATCAGAAGGAGGACGAATAACGCCGATAGCGTTTGGCTTCGCGACAGACCAACACAACGCGCGTAAAAAGAGCCCACATCTCGCAGACTGACTACCAATCTGTACTGCAAGGTGGGGCCGAAATAATCAACGTTGACCGTTGACCATTCAGGAAATAGGGTAGCCATTGAGGCTGCGTCCTTCAAGAGTGGTCAGCAAATTGATCAGCAATCGCCATTGTTGAGCGGTTGTTGCAACAAAAGAACCGGCCAATCGTGCTGGTTCATGACGACACCTTTTCAAGGAACATCTCAATGTTAAAAGTTAAGTCTTCTCCTGCTGAGGTTCCGACTCAGTCCGTTTACGTCATCGACGGTGCCGGGCAGCCTGTGGTGCCTCGCGGATCAAAGGTTCGAGTCACCTTCTCTGTGCCGTCCGGATCGGAAATTGGACCTCCAAAGGCTCATGGCCCTGCTTCCGTTGTGGAACGAAACGACATCACTCGCCTCATTGATGGGCACATGCCAATCGGTGCGATGGAAGTCGAGTTCGAGCTGACCACAACCGGCGGCGGCAAGGTCACTCTCGAAGTGCCCGTGACGTTTCCCGGTTCCAGCGAGCCGGGCGTTCAGGAAGTGACGTTCCTCGTCGAATAGGCTGAGTCACCCGATTCAGCACAATAAACCAGAAGCCACGGTCGTCACCCTGTGACAGCCGTGGCTTCTTTTCATTCTTCAATGCAGATATCGATTCGCGCAATCAGAGTTCCATGAAGTTCGGCCAGCGTGCTCTTGCCGCGATAATGTGTCCGCTGATGTTGGCAGCAACGGCTTCCAGCAATGCTCCAGATTGGTCAGCCGTATGGTTGATTCTGCGTATTCTTCTCTCGCCGAATGACGTGTTGTTATGAAGAGACCGTTCTATTAGGGCTTCAGTCCGCTGGTGTTGCGATACATTGAAGATCGTTCGGTGTCCTCGCCTGAAGTGAGCTTCTTCCACGTGAATCAGGATCGCAAGAAACGATCCCAAAGAAGTAGCGCCTAATTGAATCAATCTCACGCTTCTCGAACATCAGGTTCGACATCCGCTTTGGCGGGTACGCCTGTTGCTGGATCGATGCCCGACAGATTTTTGACGGGAATCGATGAAGGAACCCCCGAGAGAAATCCGCTTGGCTTGGTTCGGCGAGCTCGAAAGAGCCAGCGTTCAAGGCCCGGTAAGACCATGGCACAAAACCTTGTGACTAGTCAGGACGGTTGTTCTTACGGAAATTGAACATCTTTGTTCTTACGACACACTTCTCGTAATACAAACAGAAATTTGCCACTAGCTTGAAACTATGAGGTCTCCAGGGTAGCGTGCTCACTTAGGAGTACGGTGTTGGTCATCCGTGCCATTTGCGTTTGCCACGGTCAGCATGCAATACGATTCAGGTGAGGCGACAATGAAGGCGGGATCGCCAGGTCGCCGCAGTTTTATTCAGTCTGGCGGACTTAAAGCAGTTTCCGCAGTTGTTGGTGAGTCCACTGTTCATGCGGCTGATCCGGTTGTTCGATGCACGGCGCCGCAGTTTGTGAAGCGTGAGGAAGTTCAGTTTCGAAAGAAGTGGGAATGGCCACTATTTCAGCCGCCGGTCCAACTTCTGCAGTAGCACTGCGAAAGGAGTGAGGCAGGGAATTCGGGATGAATCAAATTCATCCTGAAGGCTGAATTCACGTTGGTTGCCGAATTTTTTGGGCGACGCCTGCGCGACGAATCAAGGATGACCTTGACCATACAAGTTTGGGTGGCGGACTGAGAGGGTACGAATATGCCTGACGCGATTTCTTGAAGAGGATTTGCCGCGGTCAAATCTTCCTGTCCCTTCGACCAATGATCACGAATTTCTGTTTGGAGGATCTCAATGCGTTTCCAGCAACTTCGGTTTGATCGACTTCGGCAACCACCCACCATTCATCCTGGTCGACGCGCGTTGCGGTCTCCACTTGCGGGGCTATCTCCTGACTCGATTGCGGCATCGTCTTTATCGTTTGAGTTTGCGACACGCGGACTACACGATCCGGAATTAACCGATCGCGACGAAGCCATCTTCCTGTTGCAGGCAGCAGCGGAAGTCGAGCATGCGTTGATGGTTCAGTATCTTTTCGCCGCCTACTCGCTGCGACGCCAGGACCAAAGTGCAGCCCACCTGACTTTGATTGATGGCTGGCAGGAGACATTGTTGCAGATCGCCCGGGAAGAAATGGCGCATCTGGCAACGGTTCAGAACTTGCTCATCGTCCTTGGCGGACCACTGAATTTTGAACGCGAACACTCCCCGTTTACGAGCGAATTGTATCCATTCCGATTTAAGCTCCAACGCTTATCAACCAGATCTTTGGCGAAGTACGTTACTGCAGAACGGCCCACGACGCGTCCAGTTGGCATTTCGGACGATGATTGGAATCTGATTGAAGGCGATATCGCCGTCATGGCCAAAGCTGATAACGACGATTTTGAATTGCGGCAGGTCGGTGGGATTTTTCGTCGGCTGATCGAGTTGTTGCAGTCAATGCCGCTGGAGGAGTTTCGGCTCGACACATTGCCCCAGCAAGCTCAGTTTGCGGACTGGGGTTATGATCCGGAGTATACGGCGGGATCAGGGCAATTCGGCGAGCCGCTGCTTGTTAAGTCGATTTCCGGCGGCGATGCGGCGAGTATCCGCGACGCTTGTGTAGCAGCCTGCAAGGCGATTGCCGACCAGGGTGAGGGATTTGATGTTCCGATTACCACCGACCCGACGGAATCCCATTTCGAGCGATTCCTGCTTCTGTTCAAGTCGTATCGATCAGAAACGGCTGCTGGCGACTGGCAACCAGTTTGGCTAATTCCCGTCAATCCGAACACGTCTGCGCCAGGGCTTCCGAGCAAGAAAGGAGACATGAGAGCGGCTGTTACCGAGGCATTCCTGGAACAGGGCAGAATTGAGAATCAACGCAGTCGTCGCTGGGCTCAGTTGTTTAATCTGCGATACCGGATGTTGCTGAATTGCTTGTCCCATTTTCTGCGGATCGATCAACCCTTATACGACGCATCGGGAGGTGTTACCAGCGGAGATCGACTAGCTCGCGGGCATCTCTTGATCTGGACTTTTAATGAAATGCGGCGGTTAAAGAAACTAGCGGAAAAACTTGTTCAGCTGCCACTTCTCGATGATGCCGGCAATCCTTTGAGATGTGGTCCGCCGTTTGAGTTACCCTATACTCTGAATCTTCCGGAACATGAACCTGGCCGATGGCGGACGCATCGAGATGTGTTGCGTGGGAGTCGACAATTGGTTGCCGCCATTCAGGCGGATCCGCTCGACGCCAATGATCCATTTTTGCGGCGATTGCTGGAACTCGATGCAGAGTCGCTCGTGATTGCCGAAGCCCTCGCGAATGGTCAGCCACTTCCGGCACCGCCGTCAGATTTTCAAAAGGCCGTACGGATTCTGGAAGAAGCTGTGCGCGGCTTTGATATTGGTTATCACCAGAATTTCTGGCGAGATCGCACTCGAGCGGAGTTCGTAGGAGTTGATCTGCCCAGGGTGCACATGATCATTGATCCGACAGTTCACACCACCAATCCAACAGCCGCTCCGCTGATTCGGCAGATTTCAAAACCCACGGGCTGGATGCCTCGAAAGCGTCCTCGGATTCCTCAGGAACGAATTGATGCCCTGATTGCCTGGATCAGCGCTGGTTGTCCCGACAATACTCCAGCGGGAGCAAAAGGCCTTGTTCCTGAAGGAAGTCCCAACCCCGAGGCGACCGTGCCATCAAGTCCAAACCCGAGTCACGGGGCACTGCACTACGAGGCTGACATCAAACCGCTATTTCGGGAATTTGATCGTACCAGCATGTTGTTCATGTTCGACCTCTGGAAGTTCGAAGCTGTTCGCGATAACGCAGATGCGATCTATTCGGCAGTGAATTCTGGTGGAATGCCGTGCGACGGAGCGTGGCCGACAGACAAGATCGTTCAGTTTAAACGATGGATTGATGATGGAAAGCAGCCGTGACAACGGATGCGAACACACGCCTGAAGTGTCCATGGCCGTCGGGCTCCTGTCCCGACTGTGAACAGAATACGCAGCTTGATCTCCACGACTAACTTCCACTCAAGGAATACTATATGAGTTCAGCCGGGTCCAACTCAAAAAAAACACTCATCGCGTCTTTAGCCCCCGGACGCGAGAGCGAACCAGTTTTGAATGTGGAACAGATTCAGGGAAACATATTCCCAGGATTCAGCAAAGATCACCAGACCTTATTGTTCCTTCGGATTGATACCCCCAACTTGTTCTCGCAATGGCTGAGAGGTTTTCTGAACTCCGTCGCCACCACAGCGGATGTACTGGACTTCAACCGGCTCTACAAGAAACTGCGCGGCAAACTCACTGGTGCAGAACCGGATTTGCGAACGACATGGGCGAATATCGCCTTTTCATTTCAGGGACTGAAGAAACTGGAACGGCCCGGAATGAATGTTGACGGTTTTGTGGATGCCGCCTTTAAGCCGGGTTTGTTGGCTCGAGCACAGTCCGGTGAATTGGGCGACCCTGTCGGATCGAACACCACCGGTGATCCGGCGAATTGGCTTGTTGGCGGTCCCGGCAGTGAAGCCGATGTCGTTCTGTTACTGGCGGCGGATACTCGAGCTGACTTGAACAACAAAGTTCAGGAGGTTGTCGAGACATTGTTTCCTCATCTGAATGAGAAGGGAGAAACCGTGTTGTGTGGTGCTTCTGTTCTGTTCCGACAGGACGGAGATATCCTGCCTGGTGGTCTTGCGGGCCATGAGCATTTTGGATTCAAGGATGGTATCTCTCAGCCAGGTGTGCGAGGGTTGCTTCCCGATGGAACTCCCCTGACTCCAAATCAGAATCCGAACAATCCGGGGCAGGGGAAGCCAGGGCAGGATTTGTTGTGGCCGGGAGAGTTTGTGTTTGGCTATCCGGGACAGGATCCTAAAAAAGACATTGCTGAGCCCGGAAAAGATCCTCTGCAGAACAAGGATCGCAAGGCTCCTGAGTTCGCAAGGAACGGTTCCTTTCTGGTGTTTCGACGGCTTCGTCAGAATGTCGGTGGGTTTCATCAGTTCCTGAAGCAACTGGGGACACAATTTGGTGTGTCAACGGAGCTGGTGGGTGCCAAAATGGTCGGTCGCTGGCCAAGTGGAGCCCCAACGGTTCTCTCGCCGACGATGGACGATCCCGTCCTCGCCGATGATGACCAGCAGAATAACAATTTTGAATTCGCAGGAGAGGATGACGATCCCACCGGCTCGAAAGTGCCGTTCGCAGGTCATATTCGGAAGACATATCCGCGAGACGATGAGTCCCAGTCAATCCCGTCATTGAATGAAATGACCACGCAAACGCACCGCTTGCTGCGTCGCGGCATTCCATACGGTCCGCCATCGCGGTCTTCGTTCAGCACTCCTCAGCATGACGAGGTTGATAGAGGGTTGCTGTTTATGGCTTATCAGGTCTCCATTGTTGACCAGTTCGAATTCGTTACCAGAAACTGGGCCAATAATCCAGACTTCAAGGACGGTGGAGCAGGGTTCGATCCGATCATCGGACAAAATGGGGATCCCAGCCGCCGTCGCAGTTTCCGGCTGGGCTTGCCGGGAGAGGCGTCACCGATTGAGACTGATCAGGACTGGGTCATCCCCACGGGCGGCGGCTACTTTTTTGCACCTTCGATCGATGCCTTGAAGTCACTGGCTGGAGTCGAGGACGCAAAGCCTCGCCGCAATTCTGAGAAGCCGAAGAAGAAGTCAGCGAAGAAAACAGGCCGGAAGAAATAGCCGTAGTTGCGACAGTCAAGAAAACTCCGGAACACTGTGCTTGTCCCGAACTCCACTCGAAACCACCAGAGGAACTCAACATGGCATTGATTGATCCTGTGAAGGCTTTGTGTCAGAAACTCAACCAGCACGCTGGATGGAAAGCCTTGATGGCGAAGCACGGACTGAACCTCGGTGCAGTGAATCTGGCCAAGGCACTCAGCGATCCACTGACGATTGATCGCGGATTGAGTGGTTTTGGAGACTTTGCAGATGATGGTGTGCGGGCCATCGAACCCGGATCACCATCTCGAAGTCTGTTATTCCATGCATTGGCGTCTCCCAACGTGCTGCAGGATCCAAGTGGTGTTCCACTGGACCTGTTTCCGACGCCAGCCGAACTGGACGCTGTGGAAAACTACATTTTTGGTATTCAGAAGGTAAAACTGGCCGACGTCACGGCGAGATTTCCGGGAAAGCCATTTGCAGTGGTCGTCTTTGCCAGCGAATATCGGCCGGCACCAGAAACTGTGCATCGAAAGCATGCGGACATGGCCTATTCCCGAACCGGGAACGCTCGAGTGGGCAATCGCCCCGCTCGATATGTTCCTGAGTATCGAGGTTTTCATCCTGAGGTTCCGTCTGAACCATTCGGCATCGCTGTCACTCCGGCACGTTACACAGCATATCTTGCCGTTCAACTTCCCGGGTCTGATCCGCAAACAAAGATCATGGGGAAACTCGGTGATGACGGACCACGAAAATTCTGGATTCCGGTCCACAAGTTGTTCCCAGGAACAGAGTGTCTCGACGGCCTGAATCTCAACGTGAAGTTCAGCTCCTCTCATGTGAACGAGAAGATCTTCCGAGCACAAAAGGCGCTGGGGAAGAATCCTCCCAATACTGCCCCCTATCGTATTGTGAATGGTCTTGCCGAATTATCGACCAATGTGGACCTTGGCCCCGGTTGGATCGTTCCCGTTGACCACCCGCATCTTGTTGAAGAGGCCAGGGATGCTGCAGGAAAAGACGTGACGTTTGACGTTCCTGACACCGCGTCCAATCCGAACCCGGACGAGAGAGGCAATTGGGCCACAGTAGACTTGTGGGCAATAAAGAAGAACCAGTCCGCCCCCGAATACCTTTATGCCCGGACTGAAGTACTGGCAAATGGAACTCGTCGCAACTTGAACCAGTTCAATGCCCCGTCCTCTGCGTTTCCAGGGGACATGCCCGTCGAGGAACGTGTCCGAAAAGGTGGATACAAAGCACTCCACTATGTTGATTTCACCGCGGATGGGTTTATAGATGTGAGTTGCCCGGAAGTGATCGGGGTTGGTGGAGTCGCACCAAAATCGGTTCCAGCCTACTCTATTGTCGCAGCTCCTGACTTCTTTCCGGCTGCGGGACAGCGTGAACTCATGGAGTGGGTCCGGAACAATTCCGTATTGCCGTTATCTATTCGACAACAGATCTGGGGAAGCGCACCTCCCCAATCATTGAATACAGCTCGTCATCCAGGCAATCTCCAGCTCGTTCCTGTCAGTCCATTTGTCAGCACGGACGAAACAATTACGGCAGTGATTGGATTACCCACTACAAATTCCGAGAGTCCGGCTCCACAATCTGGACAATTGCGGCGGCAATCATATTTGACTGATGATGGAGCAGGTGTCTTCGCTCCTGGCTGGGAAGTCAGTATGGATGTTAAGAGCGGTGTGGAACACCTTGCTGCGTATGGTCTCGGTAGTCCTTTTCCGGAAGACTCGAAGCTTTGCGCAGCTCTCAGTTCTTTCTGGCCAGCGGTTGCACCGGATGTGACTCGCACTATGGATACGGCCCAGCACGCGAATCTTTCTGGCACGGTCATTCCAATGACAGACGCCGAGATCGGACAAATTGGTGGTTTGCCCTGGGATGGGGTTCCGGGGCCTGTTGTTGTAGTTGATTCTGGCAGGACTTTCGCTGAATTTAACAGCTTCGTTCATGCCGACTACGTGCGGAATGCCATCGCGGACAAGTTCTCATTGCGGTTAACATCCAAAGTGGATCTGAAGGCGTACACTGATCGAATTTTGGCGATGATCTGCGGATATCTGGCGATTGGAGTTGAAAGAACTTCGGTTGCAGTCAATCCAGCCCTCAGGGGTTTGAGGAATGAAAGACTTCGCTGGATCGTTTTGTCTTTCAACGAGCTTTCAGTGGGAGATCCCGAATTAACTCAGGCCATGATCGATACCGGCGTCAGCCCCAGCGGTCCGTTCTTTCGGGGCGTCGTATTCCGGGGCGGTTCGGATGCGCTTGATCCGGGCACTCAGCAGCCGAAGCCTTTTCCATTCTCCCCGTCTCCATCAAACTTCCAAAAGCAACGCATAGAGATCACCGGAAGATTGGAATTGATACTTGCCCCAACCGACAAAGTGGTGTTTCTCAGGAAGCCATCGGAAGTCACGTGGCGAAAAGGAATCGTCAAGTTCACATGAGAGCAAGATGTACGACTTTGACATCGCTGTGATCGGCGGGGGACCCGCTGGTGCTGCCGCTGCGATTACGGCGGCCAGCAGAGGGCTCTCCGTCGCGATCGTCGAACGCGAAGCGTTTCCTCGCCCCGCTCCTGGCGAATCGGCCCATCCGGGGATTCAGCCATTGTTAAAGCAACTGGGTGTCGAGGAGGCCGTCTTGAATGCAAATTTTGTCCGTTATCCGGGGCATATGGTTCAGTCCAGGGGCTTGGAGAACTACGTTCCATTTGGTTCGGACGAAAGCGGCGACTGGCAGGGATTTCAGCTGTGGCGACCTCAGTTCGATTCGATCCTGTTGAATCGGGCGCACTCGCTGGGGGTAAAAATACTTCAACCAGACCGAGCTGTGGAACCCATCTTCGAATCTGCTGGATTATCCGGTGTTGTTACGTCCGCTGGTACACTGAGGACTCGTTATGTGATAGACGCTACCGGTCGGCGACGACTAGTGTCACGATGGATGAATCTGGAATGGAACAAGGTCGGTGTTACTCGAACGGCGTGGTACGGCTACGCAATAGGTGACTGTCCGGAGCGGGCGTCGCGGCCACTGCTGAGTCTGTCTGCTGACAACTGGCATTGGATAGCCCGCGTCCGTCCCGACACCTACGCATGGACGCACGTCACAACAATTCGTGACCGCCCTCAGGCCGGTTGGCTGCCATCGGAGATAGCTGGACTCAAGCCGCTCATTCCTCCAACAGGCGTAGACGTCACATGGGGAGTGACATCGGCGGCGGCAGGCCCCGGGTATTTTCTGGTTGGCGATGCCGCGTTCTGCCTCGACCCTGCAGCGGGGCATGGAATTCTCAAAGCGTTGATGTCCGGCATCTACGCAGCGCATCTCGTTGTCCAGGTACTCGAACAGAAGGCCGCCCCATCTTTCGCCGCCGCAGCCTACTCGGATTGGATGCGTAACTGGTTTCAGAGCGACGCAACAAAGCTTGATGCCTTGTACAAGGATCACGCCGATCTCTCCGGAGACATTGTCAAGTAATAGGCGATCGCAAGTAAAAGATGTGCAAGCTTCTTCTCAAGACACTGCGGAAGTGGTGACGATTCGCGTGCATTTGGAAGGGAGATGCAGCCAGACCAGGGGCGGCGTAACGACGCGACGAATCGGGTGCGTGGGTCAGAAAACCTGGTTTTCGTGAATTGGCGTCTGTCGCTGACAATGAAAACGTGGGACGATGATACGAAGCCTACCAGTGTCAATCCTTCGGCTTCCATCGATTCAATCTTCACCACCTGTCTTGCCAGATCAACCTCCGGGACTGATCAACACCGCGATGAGCAAAGGGACTCAATAATTACACGAATTCAGGAGACACAACGCACAAGGTGAGAGAATCGAGCCGACGAATCATCAGGTCGAGGTCGAGTCAAGGGAACTGACTCGTTGGAGAACTCGGTACAGCCGTCGCCGCATCGCGGTTCTTTTTCAGCGCGAATGCAATCGCGTCTTCGTGAAACGAGAGCATCGCCTTTGGTTAAGCGAAGGGCATACGGTATGAACGATCTTAGCGTGGGCATCGGAGGCGATTTGTGTCACTTTTGCACCTGCCCGTATCACGATCGCGTAGGGCTCGGCACGGCGAGAAATTTCCAGAGACTCTCCAACGACCGGCTCCAGGAGTACAAACAAGATTCGCGCGGCAAGGTGCCACTTCTGATTCGGCCGAGCTCAATCAGGGACGACGTCTGTTGTGTGGTCAAATGATCATTCAGCTGGACCATAACAAGTCCACAAAAATACACTTTTCAGACTGCATATCATGATTTTTGAGCAGTGCAGTGGAATAAGGCTGCCATCACGATCAAAACCGGTTGACATTCGTGCAACTGTCCTGTATTGACTTCCTACCGCATGTTTCCCTTCATGCAGAATTCACATTTGACTTATGCATATTTTCAGGAGTTGTAGATGAAGGTTGTCCAACGTAGAGCAGCATTTACGCTGATCGAATTGCTGGTGGTCATTGCGATTATTGCAATTCTGATTGCATTGCTTCTGCCTGCCGTTCAGCAGGCTCGCGAAGCTGCCCGTCGAACACAGTGCAAGAACAACCTGAAGCAACTTGGTTTAGCGCTGCACAATTATCACGATGTGTTCAACACCATGCCTTATGGTGTACGGTTCTCTGCATCCGGAGAAAACTGGGGAAGCTCATTTTTCCTCTCGTTGTTGCCGTATGTTGAGCAGGCTAACGCATTCAGCCGCGTGAATATGAGCAACTGGCCTGGCTGGGTAACAAACTTCCCAGTTTACAATTCGCTCGATATTCCGGGCTATTCATGCCCATCACGGCATGCCGAAGTGGCGAGAGAGAGATGGTGTAAAACTGTTAATTCCTTGCTACACAGGTATTGCTGGTGTTTCTGTAGGTGCTGCTCCGGTCGACGCGAATACTGACGGCATCATGGATGGGACAAACATTACGATTGCAGGACGAACGAGCATTGACGGAAATCGTGCAAGCATTCCTGCGAAGTCTAACGGAGTCCTCGGTTATATCACGAGCGTCAACTTCAAAGACATTCGTGACGGGGCATCGAACTTACGATGATGATTGGTGAACAGTCTCAGTTTGGAGCAAATGACACCGATATTCGCTCCGGATTTGACTGGGGTGCCTGGATGGGATGTGCGAACTGTTTCAACGGCCCAACCAACGACGTCTGGACAGAGCATCACCACGCTGCACCCAAACTGGAAGATTGGTGCCACTCCGGCGCGGACGAGCCATGTTTATGTTGGAAGCTGCCAGAAGATCCTGGCAACACGCCGCTGAATTCCGCTCACACAGGCGGATTGCAGATTACTCTGGCAGATGGTTCTGTTCGATTCCTGTCGTCAAACGTTGACATTGGAATTGCATTCAATCTGGCCGATCGTCGTGATGGCAATGCAGTTGGCGAATTCTGATAGCCGCTGGTCAACGACGTGTGATTTAAAATGTGCTCCAAACCGCCTGAGAAACATAAGTTCTCAGGCGTTTGGCATTTATAAACTTTTGTTTTCAGTTGGAACTTTAGGAGTTGGCAATGACGTCTATGGGCATTTTCAAACAAGCTGGCTGTGTTATTTCAGGCCTGCTTCTTGCCGTGGCTGTTGGATGCGGCGGGGCAGTGGATTCGGGGCCGAAAGTTGACGCAACGGTAACCGGAAAAGTGACATCCGACGGAAAGCCGGTTTCCAATGCCACAATCAGCTTTGAGAAAGCGGGATTTGGGGCATGGGGAGCCCCACTGGGCACTGACGGAGGTTACACCGTGGAGTTGGCTGCTGGCGATTATGTCGTCACAATCACCCCCTCAATGGCTCCTGTGACAATGACGCCTGGTGCAATGCCAAAGATGGATGCTCGCGAAGACATTCCTAAGGATTACAGAACTGCTTCAACGACCAAAGCCAAGGCAACGGTTAAGGCGGGACCAAACACAGTGGACCTCGCGCTTGAGAAGTGATGAAACGCTGGTTGTGGATGGCATTTGGCACGGCCCGGCGCGTAAGTCATCGCCAAATCCTGCAAAAGACATTTGCTTCAACCAGGATGGGAATTGAGAGAGACTCTGTGTCTGTTGCGATGGCGGATGGCGCTGAAACTTCAACCGATCGATTCAGGGACGCCTCAACCTTCCGGGTTGTGGCGTCCTTTTTTTTGCCCGTTGACTTGCCGCTTTAAATTCTAAATGGGACGGGGCATGCTGAAGGGATGATGGTATCCTTTGCGGCCATACTCAGACCAGGCCAGCCCGCACGTTGAGGATTAAGATCAATGCTCTGCGCCATGCCACGTAGACTGCTCAATAGTTGCTTCGCCGAAATGCGCCGCGACTTATTGGCGATTCGCTGTTTGTCAGCGCGGGTCTTGCTGCTTGTAGTCACATCGACAATCTGCTCGGGATGCCAGAATTCAGAGAACGTGACAAAGAACGAGCGGGCATTGACGGACAAGAACACCAAACAAGACGACCACGTGCCGGAAGATTCGTTACGTGCGACCGGCGAGCGTCGCGCGGCAACACCGGACGATTGGTTTGAGGACGTGACATCTTCAAGTGGCCTGTCGTTCGTACATTCATCCGGCAGAAATGCCAACGTATTCACAATGGTGGAAGCTTTCGGATCCGGAGTTGCTCTGCTGGACTACGATGCTGACGGAGATTTGGACGTATTCTGCGTTGGCGGAGGGACGATTTCGGAAGACCTTGTGTTCGCAGGATCGCCAAACCAGCTGTTTCGGAACGACGGAGATTTCCGGTTTTCGAATGTGACTTCAGAGAGTGGTCTGGATGTCCCTGTTGACTACTCGCATGGGGTGACCGTTGGTGATATCAACAACGACAGTCTCCCGGATTTGTTTATCAGCTGCTTCGGTCGATCACGTCTGTTCCTGAATCGAGGGCAGGGAAGATTTGAAGATCGCACTCAATTCATGAAGCCCGAACTCACCGGCTGGAACACAGCATGCTGCTTTGCAGACGTGACCAATGATGGGTTGTTGGATTTGTTTGTCACAGGCTATTTGAAGTGGACGCCGAATGCGAAGGAACGCTGCGTTGACCCCCGGAGTGGACTGCGAGATGTTTGCATGCCAGGCAGTTTTCCCGGTGATCAGGCCCATCTTTATGTCGGCACAGTCGATGGCACTTTTATCGACGCCACTGAAGGATCTGGTTTATTGTCAGATGGCAAGGGCCTTGAGTGCGGGCATTGGACTTTGACGGGAACGGCCATCTGGACTTCTACGTTGCCAATGACGCTGTCCGTAACCATCTCTATCTTGGACAAGGCGGAGGAGTCTTTCAGGAATCAGCAATTCTCTGCGGAGTATCGGGCAATGAATTTGGCGCGCCCGAAGGAAGTATGGGCGTTGATGCGGCAGATGTTGATGGAAACGGCGCACCGGACATTTTCGTGACCAATTACGAGTTCGAAGACAATTCACTGTACCGAAATAGTGGTAAAGGAGTGTTCTATCACTCAAGTGCTTCTTCGGGCCTCGCAGGCTCGTGCCGACCTTACGTCGGTTTTGGCACCGCGTTCCTCGATGCTGACGTCGATGGCTGGATGGACTTAGTGGTGATAAACGGGCACGTTACTTATCGAAATCGCACTTCCCCATACGCGCAACCTTCATTCATCTTCAGAAATAACGGTGGTGTGCGATTTGAAGACGTTACAGCTGATGCTGGGCCCTGGTTTAGTATTCCGCATTCTGGTCGCGGACTTGCTGTTGGGGACCTGAACAATGATGGTGCACCTGACATGTTGATCTCTGAACAGGACGGACCGATTTCGGTTCAAAGAAACCGCCACTCACCGTCCCGCTGGATCGGTATCCGACTTCGAGGGAACGAGTGCAGCGATGATGCGATCGGAGCGAGAGTCCGTTTGAAGAATCCCAGGGAGAGCAATTACCAGTTTGTCAGAGGTGGCGGAAGCTATTTGTCCAGCCATGATATGAGGCTGATTTTTCCGGTCGAAGGCGATAACTCCGTGACTGTTGAGGTTCAATGGCCCAACGGAGTCCTTGAAGAGTTTCGTGAACTCCCATCGGGAAGTTATCATCTTATTGAACAGGGGAAGGGAACGGCGATCACAAGCCAGGGCAAGCCACAAGAAGCATCGAAATGACCGTGAATCCTGCTCATTACAGTAAGAATCGACGCCGCCCGTCGGGCCTGCGGCGTTGGATTCTGCTTGGCTTCCTTGGGATGGGTGCCCTGATATATTTCGTGACGAGAGTCTATCTCCCAAAGACTCTGCTGAAGGATGCCATCGCAGCTTCAGGAAAGAGTTTGTTCGAAGCTGAAAAGCTGGTCACACAGGCCATTGAACAGGCCGGAGGAAGTTTTCCCGAGGCAGAGGTTTTCCGAGCACAGTTATTTGCAGCATCAGGCCGCGGTGATGAAGCACTTGGTCAATTCTCGCTTGTTAAATCACCAGAGCGATTACCTGCAAAACAGCTGATTGATCTCGGAATGGTCGCCCTGAAGAACCAGGAATCGCTGCTTGCAGAAAAAGCGTTCCTGTATGTTTCCTCCGAATCTGAATATTACCCCAGTGTGCTGCGATCTTTGATACAAATACACCTCGAAATGGGGCGAGAAGAGACAGCAAGAACTGAGTGTGAAAATCTTCTGGCACTGGAGCCACACGATCCAATCGGGTGGCAAATTCTGGGAACGATTGCCCTGAACCGAAAAGAGTTAACCGAGGCAGAGAAAGCTTTTCTCATGTGCCTTCAGCACAGCAAAGATCGACAGCAGATTCGGGAGACGCGAGAAGATCTGATTCAGATCAAAATCGATCAGGGAAATGTCGCAGAGGCTCGAAAACAGCTCACTATTCTGGCGAAAGAATCGGGCGAATACTCACCGAGGGCCATTATTGAACACGCTTATGTTCTCCGCATGGAGGGCAATACGCAAATGGCGATCGAGTTGCTGAATCCGCTTGCAGACCGCAACGACGCATTTCAGGTTCGGGTGTTGTTTCTCCGGGGCCTGTTGTACGCGGACAATGGGCAGGATGATGCGGCAACTAAGGATCTTGCTGTCGTAACGAAGCGTCAACCATGGCATAAGGAAGCGCATCATAAGTTAAGTGTGATTCTGGCCAAACTTGGCGACACGAAGTTGGCCGATGAGCATCGCCAGATGGCAGAGGAACTGACAAATCTTGCCCTGGAGTTGCTGGACGCGACAACAGAACTCGCGAAGAATCCATCCAACAGCACGCTTCGAGGGCGTGTTGCAACCTTGTATGACCAACTGGGTCAACCAGAACAGGCGCGGCGAATTCTAAACCTGCGTCAATCGCCCTGAATTGTTGACTCCTGCTCGATAGCCAGGCGTGTCATGCAAACATGACAAACTTGAACGGTCGTTTCCCGAGTCTGTACAACGTTTATCCGCCCGCAGAATTCCACCACTCGGCCCTGACTTCGAGCCGCCCCTTTTCATTTTCGTCGCCGCGTCAGCCACTCATTCGCGAACTGAGGCGACCGCAGGAATTCAATGGGCTCCCCTCAAACGTAACCGTACTCAAGCACTATATCAGGTTCTGGCCGGTGAAGGTGATCGAGCCTGCCTGGCCGAATTGTTTCTTCTGGCGTTTTGTAGTCGGCGTTGGGCACGAGTGAGTTTGGTGCGGTTGGCAGTGTCGCACCGTTCTTCGGAGTGATAGGTTCGGACGGAATCAGGGTGCGATCGTTTCCAGATGCTGGCTCGCAGGGAGTCATAGTCGGGAACCGCCGAGCAACTTGTCCAGGACATCCTTGAGGTAAGCCCACACGTCCAGATCATTTCGAGGCCGGGAACCGTTCATTTCAGAATCCGCCTGATCGGTCGCTCGGGTTGAACGCCTGTTATGTGGCGTTTGGATGCCACCCGGTCTTCGTGATTGAACCAAGAAGAATGCCATCGCCGGAATCGAAGCCTATGGCAACAGCCCGCGACCTCGAATTGCCCAGCCATGTCTCGAGAACAATCCTGTCCGCCATGCTGTTGATGATCAATCCGCCGAAGCCGAGACAAAGAACGTATTCGCCGTACGCAGAAACGGATCCCTTCGCCTTGTCAACCTTTCGGTAGATTTCGTCAAGAACCTGTGACTTGGCGTAGCGACCGTTCGGCCAATAGTCCGGGCCGCATGCCCATTCAAATGTTTCGTCCGCAGCATCGAAATTTTTAGAGCCAGCCAGATACATTCCGCATGTCGCTTCGCCTTCAACAATGGGATTGAATAGCCCAAACCAAAACGCTTTGATACTTTTCTGTGGCGGATCTTTCATGAGCACGCCCTGAAGCCATCGCTTGAGCCGTTTTTCGTCTGCGGCAAAATCCAGTTTGCGCAACGCCGACCAGCCACGCCACGATTCCTGATCGGCACAGAAGTCGATGAGTTGTGCCATGCCATCAGCAACGGTTGCGCCCGATGCGAGCACGGCAACGACCGCGTCGTGTGATTTCGCGATATCAAACATGTTGCGTGTGATTGTGCCACAGAACGTCAAAATCACCCAGCTGGCGCGAGTGATTATCCATGTCAAAACCGGCCGGCCGCCAGCTCCGGTCCATTCTATCGTTTGCTTTGGCCTTCGCCATTTTGAAGCGATCGCAGTACGGCCATTCGCTCCGGATCGGTAAACGGAAACACCTGAGCTTCCTTCAGTGCTGCCAACACTGCATCTGAACTGAAGTGCCCTGGCAGGCCAACTCGACTTCGTGATGCCAATGCAGAGCAGTATTCCGTTGGTGTCATTAACCTTGAATTGCCGATACGAAACGAACAGCAGCCCTGCAATGGTCGAGTTGTCGGGCATTGAAGGACCAATGTCCATCGTCTCACCGGGGTTGAGAGCGGCATCGAAGGTGTACGGAGCGAGCCGCGAAAGCAAAGATAGCGCCCAGTCGTTTGCCGAACGAAAGCACATCATCAATTCATATTGACCAAGTGCAGTCTTCTTTTGGCTGTCGTCTCCAATCAGCCCGGCAGTGACGTATGCAACTCCATCAACGTGTTTTGTGAACGTAAGCACATCCGCACCGCCGCCCAGGTAGAATGGCACTGCGGATGTGGCAATTTCATCATCCGCCTTGCCGAGTTCTGTTTCCAATGCCGCAATTCGAGCGTCCCAGTTCTTTTTGCCAGTCGTCTTCTCCAGTCTCGTCACTCATGGGACGCTGCACGTCTTGTTGGTTTGACTCAGACACTCTGTGCGGTGGGCGACTGGTGGAACCACATCCCAGCATTGTGAAGATGATCAGGGCAACCAGTGGAATGTGAAAACAACTCACAGAACTACCTTTGCATGTGAAAGCCGACAATCACGCAGCGGGTGCGAGTGACTGTCCATGTCAAAACCGGCCGGCCGCCAGCTCCGGTTTATTTTGTCGTTCGCTGGCGACTAGTGTAGTGTCTCTCTCTTTCGTTGATTTATGAATCCGAGCTTTTGTACCGCTTGCTGTGGCCGACAGGCCAAGCAGTGGAATGCCTGGCCTGCTCTGTCACGGGTTAAACGAAGGGACTTGAGAGACACTACACTAGCGCCTGTTTGACCGAACGATAATTTTCTATGATCCACTTCAGCGTCTGACCTTCACTCGTGCCTTATCCTTGAACCGGTCACCGAACAGGCGAACGTTTACAGTTGGGTTATCGAAACAGCAGGACGACCTCCAGCTTACGAACTCATTCTGAAGCATAGCGAGAAGGTTTGCCGTCACTTTCCGAAACGCTTCAGATTTTTGGACGATTCGCTCACCGCAGACAAACTCATTCGAAAAGTCGATATCGAAGGACAGGCCGATCTCGGTGTAGTTGGCGTGAGTCGGAGGATCGCTGCAATAGCAGAGGCCGGGAGGATTCTCTCCGCACTGATGGATGCAGACGTGGCTCTTCGATCCGATGCGGATAACTTCAGAACGCTTCCAGAAACCATCTTCACGTCTGTTCGTGTTGATCTGATCCTCAGGTACGTCAACGGGTGTCGGCATTGCGTACATGAAGAAGTACCTTGTTTCCTCAATCGTGGCTTTGGCCTGTGCGGCATTCTGACACAAAACGACCCAGCTATCTTCTCGCCTCACTTTCGCGAGAAACGTGCATTCCTGTTCCGCGAGGTGATCAACGATACGGAGCATGTCAGGGAGCGTCAGAAGCAAGTTGAGGTCTTTGAGGTCGTACAGGATTTGGGGATTCTGACATGGCACCAGCGGTTTCGTGAGCAGATGGTCTGTGCCGCAATAATCAACCTCAAAGTTCAGTTGGCGTCGTGCCTTTCCGCACGCAGAACAGATCGAGTGAATTTCGATGTGATCAATGTCGCCGTCGTCACGGATGTTGTAGTGGATCCGCAGATGGAAAGATTCATTCCTGCACGAACAACGAGTTACACGGGGATAGCCCTTTTGAATAACGTCGAACCAGTAGTCCTCGCTATCAAGGAGAAGGTAGTTCGCCGAACACGTGACACAGCGAGCCGAGGCAACGGCCTCATCCCGCAAAAGCCGGAGCTCGAACGTATCGCTTTGACACTTCAGGCATTTCGGAGAGGCTGTTGTCATGTTGTCTACGAGACGATTCCTGCTGAACTCAGGCCAGCGAATGAACGACCGTGTTAGCCAGGTTGCGGGAGTAACGCATCCATGTCAAATCCAGCACCGACGGCAACTCTTGTTGCCCCGTATACGACAGACCGGTCGTCCGGAGCAGCAGACAGTTTACAACTGGGAGTGTCGGGCAACAACAGAATATCGATGCGGACGCCGATGGGCTTCAGGTCACCGAAAAGGTGTTGCTAAAGGCTTCGCCCCTCCGCACTCTGAAACGGCTCATTGGGACGCCGACAACTGTTCTCCACTGTCTTTCCGCGACTCACCCGAGACTCTCGCGGCGATGGGTATAGTCTCTGTTGATTGTCAAAGTGGTCTCTCTCTGCCCAAACAGACTTTGGCTGCAGGCGAAGCCTTTAAGCAAGTGGCTGAGTATCGCAATTGGCCTTATCAACCAGGCTGCACAGAGGTCGCAACCAGCCGCGAAATCCTCTTCGGCAACGAGAACCCAATGAAATCGCCGACTGCACCCACGGCTCGCATCCTTGACGAATCGTCAAATGACGACGCTCATACGTCCTGTCATGAATCGTTCACCGATTGAGTTCAACGGGCTCAGAAATTGGGGCGGGGACCAATAGGCCACAGCCCCCTTTTGAAGTTGCGCATTTTCAGGCCTGGAGGGCCGACAAATCCAATGCCGGTGGTGTGAGCCACCGGTCTGCGAACAAAAAGAAACTAAGGCCCGGAGGGCCAACACAAGGAAAGAGGTGTCGGCCCTTCAGGCCTCAAATGCAGTGTTTTTTGTACTCCGGTGGCTTACGCCACCGGCAGAGGATGCGCCCGGCTTCCAGCCCTAACGAAACTCGCAATTTCAAAACAGCCCCTTCGGGCCGTTTGGCTATTGGTTCCCGCCCCTCTTTTCCGAGCCCATTTTCTTAGTTCTTAGCTCAGCCGTCGAGCAGCAGGTCGTCAGCGACGGAGAGAATCATTGCGTCGATTTCGGACGGAGTCAGTTCAAAGACCGGCAGATGACTGCTCGGCACTTGAGGGATAGCCGTTCCCGGATCGATCCGATGCGACTGGCCGGTGAACTCGTCGAAAGCTGAACTCGATTCGTCGGTGGTGACTTCACGGTTCGTTGCTGCAGCGTCAGACTTCTTTGCCGCCTGAAGATCTGCAGAAACGAGCAATACCTGATCCAGAAGCTGAGCCAAACCTCCATCCTCTGACCGCAACGTTCCGTCAGCAGGCCCTGTGGCAACGACGAATTCCAGAGGAACGCTCCAGCCTCCCGCTTCACCACGCACATTGATCGCTCGCAGCCAAACTCGGTACCGAGCACCGCTGACAAGGGGCGTTGTGACCGAGAATGTTGTGGCCGTGACCAGGTTGTCCCGGACGACTCCAATCTGAACGATGTCAGTTCGGTCGATCCGGAACTCATAACGAACAGCTCGAGTTGCTGCGGTCCAACTGAAGGTCGGGGTCGATGTGAAGATCGTTGAAGTAGGCCGTGTCAGGATCGGTGTGCCTGGCAGAGCTTCGAACTCACCGAGTGTATCGATCCCGGCAATCAGATTTGTCGGCTGCGGATCCCGATCGATAAATTGCTGCACCTGATCTCGCCAAAGCTGCCCGTCTTCGATCGTAATCAGCCCCAGCTCAGCGTACAGAGCATTCAGTTCCGGATTGATATCACTGTCTGTTCCACCAGACGCGGCCAGTTCCAGCAGCAGATTAATAATCTGTGCCGATGGATCACGAATGACGGTCGGAGATGCCACCATTTCACTTGGTGTCGTTGGAACAATCGGAACAAAGTAGCTGTTAAACTTCTTCGACCAGTCGATCAGTCGATCAGCCCCGGTGTTGCCGATCAGCACATCGTAGCCACCGCCGCCGTAGGCAAAGTCGGCATCTGCGAAGGCGGCGCCATCGGTCACGTTATTCAGGCCGCCGTTTGTTTCCAGATTGTCATCGGCGTTGAGGTAATCATCGCCCATGCCACCGAACATGCGGTCGTTTTGAGTACCACCGACAAGCCAGTCATTGCCTTCGTCACCGAAGATATGATCGGTGCCATCGTTGATCTTTGCTCCCGATCCATCAACGGCCGCGAAGTTCAGCACGAAATTATTGATCTTCGAGAGAGCATCCAGAGCGTTGTAGTCGGCAAACATGCGTCGGAGCGGATCGTAGTTCAGGATTGAGGATTCTCCCTGAGCCGTCGTGATGTACCACTCGGACAACGCTTCGGCACCTGAGATCGCATCATCGCCAGCTCCGCCATGGATAAAGTCGTCTCCCAGACCACCATAGATAATGTCATGGCCGCCGGTGAGATAAGCCGCGAGATCCACGGACTTCTTCAGACGTTCATTCAGATTGACAACAGCTCCGATCAGAGTCCCCTGCAGATGAATTTCCGCCTGAGTTGAAGGCGTGTTAATTCCATGCAGTGGTTCTGTGAGTCCATTACGACTGGTGAAGATTCGACCATCGTCGCCAAGAATTCCATCGATACCAGCACCACCGGAGATGCGATCGTTGCCGACGCCGCCGATGACATCGTCATCCTGTGCGTCCCCAAAGATCACATCGTGGCCCGCCATCCCGTGAATGATGTCGTCGCCCGCTTCACCATGCAGTTCGTCATTCAGAGTCGCATCGTTGGCGGCACCGAATTCGTATTCATGGTACTGAATCGTGCGAGGAACAATCTTCTGAGATCCGTATGTGTCATAGGCAAACTGCGGATAACCGGAACCATCTGCGTTGCTGTTGATGCCGACGACGCGGAAGATGTTGCCGTTGTCGCCCAGGATTACGTCTGCATCGCGAGCATGCCCGTTGGCAGATTCGTCGCCTGCATCGTTACTAGCTGCACGAGTTCCCGAGCCACCAAAGATGATATCACTTCCATCCGGACGATGAGTCGCAGTGGTGGTTCCGAACAAGTCGGAACTGCCGCCTATCAAGTCGTCCTGACCGAGGTTGCCAAGGATGACGTCGTTGCCGCCGCCGCCTTCGACATAGTCGTCGCCATCTCGTCCAGCACCGGTGTAGTCATCGGCCGACAAGTGGTTGAGTGCAATATCGAAGATCATGTCGCCGGACAACGACAAGGCTGCGCCGTCACCCTGAATCGCATCATCACCGAGCTGTCCGAAGATCGTGTCGTTTTCACTTCCACCGGCAATGATATCACTGCCGAAGAACTGAGATCCCGTGGTCGATGTGTGATTGAACAGTGTCACCGTGCGCTTATTCACGGAACCTGGATCGGTCTGCGGAGTAGCCGTTACGCTGCCCTGACCATCGACGCCCAGAAGTTCTGGCCCGACGATGGCTCGCCAGCGAGTGTCCGTCGTGCGTGGTTCGCGATGAATCCAGGCATTGTCACCGGCGATGTAGTCATGGCCTTCACCGCCATCGATCAGGTCCTGATCGTCATGGCCATCCGTCACACTATGGCCACCGATGATATCATCATCGCCAGCTTCGCCGCGAATACGATCTCGCCCCTGACCACCGACGATGATGTCTTCACCGGCTCCTGCCAGAATCAAATCATTTCCACCGAGATCCGTACCCTGAGTGGCGATCGACGTGAATGTGAAGTCGGGCGAGAACGTATTCAGCGGCAACTGTGTCAGCCGGATATTCCCGGAAATCCGGCCATGGTCGCCAAAGATAAGGTCGTTTCCACCACCGGCACGGGCTGTGTCGTCCGCCGTTCCTGCAATGATCAGATCATTGCCTGCACCGCTGGTTATATTGTCGTTTCCGCCGATCGTCGGATCCGTTGCTTCGACCGTCTCAATGGTTCCGTCTGCCGCCAGGAAGGCTCGTCCGTTGTCGCCCAGAATGATGTTGTTTCCACCAACGGTCGTAATGCTGTCGTTAGCTGTTCCGCCGAGAATCAGATCATCGTTGATGCCGGAACTGATCGTGTCATTTCCGCCGATTGCAGGATCGACCGTTGTCACCGTTCGCACCTGACTGCTGGAATCAAACGTCGCCGACGCGTTGTCACCCACAACGATATTGCGACCGTCAGAAGCCGTGATTGAATCCGCGTCCATGCCACCGAATATTGTATCGTTGTCGATTCCCGTGGTGATGGTGTCGGCACCGCCAACTGCCGTATCGATGCTGTCGACCGCCAACCACTGACCAGCCCCATTGAAGGTGACTCGACCATTGTCGCCCAACACCAGATTTGTACCGTTGCCGGCATTTAACGTGTCGTTCAACGATCCGCCAAGAATCACGTCGCGACCTGCACCGGTATTGACAACATCCAGACCACCAGACAACGGGTCAGTGGTTGTCAGCGTGAGCATGGCTCCTACCACATCAAACGTGGCACTGGCGTTATCACCTACGATGACATTATTGCCACCAGAGGCTGTCAGGTTGTCGTTGCTCATACCTCCGAACACAACGTCGTTGCCGGTTCCCGATACGACCACGTCGTTACCACCGACTGCTGGAGAGATCGTCTGAAGCGTTCTGATCGCCCCCGTGGAATCAAAGGTCGCTCGAGCACTGTCGCCCACAACAATATTTCGTCCGCCGCTGACATTGATCTGATCGTTCATCGCACCGCCGAAGACAACATCGTCCCCATTGCTGGTCGTCACGGTGTCATTATCACCAATTGATGTGTCGAGACTTTCGACCGTCAGCCACTGACCGGCGGTATCGAACGTTGCTTTTCCGTTGTCGCCCAGCACGAGATTATTTCCGCTGCTGATGTTGATGGAATCCTGTGCGGATCCACCAAAGACCACGTCACGGCCTGTGCCAGTCACGATCGTATCGTTGCCCCCGTCGAGAGCATTGATGGTCGTCAGAGATAACATGTTCGCATTGGCATCGAAGACGGCTGAAGCATTGTCGCCGACGATTGTGTTGTCTCCGTTACCCGCTGAGACCACATCGGCATCAGCACCGGCAAAGACAATGTCACGCATCGTGCTACCGGTGATCCGATCCGGACCTCCGACACTGGTATCCTGTGTTGTCAGAGTCGCCAGCTTGCCGACCGCACTGAATGTTGCTCGGCCACCATCACCGAGAACCACATTGATGCCGTCACCGGTGTAAATTGAATCCCCGGCAGTTCCTCCCATGATCAGATCATTTCCGGCCCCGCTACGGATGATGTCAAGTCCTCCGTCGGCGTTGTTCATCGACGTCAATGTCAAAAGGTATCCAGCAACGTTCAGAGTCGCTGCCGCGCTGTCACCGGCGATAAAATTGTCTCCTTCACCAGCGTCAACGGTATCTTCGGCGGTGCCACCAAAGATCAGATCAAGCATTGCCCCGTTGTGATTCGATCGGCATCCGCACCGGTTGATCTACCGCCGTTGACGCCGAGCCACTGACCGGATGATCGAAGAGAATGTTACCATGATCTCCGAGCACAACATTTCGACCATCGCCCGCGGTCAGCGTATCCCTTCCCGCGCCTCCAAGCACGACATCATTTCCGGCGCCAGTTGTGACAGTATCAGTTCCGCCAATGTCCGGGCTGGACGTTGTCACGGTCAGAATCGCGCCGACGGCATTGAACGTGGCCGAACCGTTGTCGCCGAGGACCACGTTATTGCCGCCCGTCACATTGATCTGGTCGCTGCCAGCACCACCGATGACCACATCGTTGCCAAGGTCGGAAGTTATAACATCATTGCCGCCAATACCCGGATCAGTGCTGGCCAGAGATACGACCTTGCGTGCCGAGTTGAAGATTGCGCAGCCACTGTCGCCAATTACAATATTGTTTGCGCCAGCCGCAGTGATCGTATCGGCCGCAGTTCCACCAATCAGAATATCATCGCCAGCGCCGGTTGTGATGGTGTCGATGCCGCCTATCACCGCATCGAGAGTATTCACTTTCTGGAGTACACCGCCAGCCAGCCACGTGACCTGACCATTGTCACCAACAATGATATTGCTGCCTCCGGCAACGGAGATGCTGTCGCTACCGAATCCAGCCAGCACCAGATCGTCGCCGGTTCCACTGGTGATTGTGTCGTTGCCGCCGATGGACGAATTGGTGGTCGACAACGAGACCGGACGGCCCAGACTATCCAAAGTCAGAGTTCCGTGGTCACCAACAACAATATTGTTACCATCTCCTGCATTCACAATGTCCCCGGCGAAACCAGCCACGATGACATCATCGCCACCGTTCATTGTGATGCGGTCGACGCCACCGTAGGCAGCGTCGGTACTTGTCAGAGTACGCAATTGTCGGGCTGCATCAAACGTGGCGATGGCATTATCGCCAGCCACGATGTTTCGACCACCGCCATCCGTGATGGTATCGGCCTCGGAACCACCCAGAATTATATCATTGCCTGCTCCGGAGATAACAGAGTCTGTTCCGGAAATCAGCGGATCCTTTGACGCCACGGACTGAAGTCGGCCGGCGTTGTCCGCAAGGATTCGAGCATTATCGCCAATCAGAATATTATTGCCGCCGGTTGAGCGAATGTCATCGGCGGCTGTACCGCCAATGGCAATGTCGTTTCCAGAGCCGAGCAGAATGGTATCGCGATCTCCCTGATCTGCGTCCGTCGTGTCAAACTCGACGAGCAATCGAGACGAGTTGAAGACTGCGAAGCCGTTGTCTCCCATGACAACGTTGTTACCATTCGAGCCGAGAATTCGGTCTTTACCTGAACCTCCAAGAACGATGTCATCGCCTCCGTTCAATGTGATCGTATCGTCACCAAAGTTCACGACGTCCTGAGTCTGGGCTCGCACAAGTCGTCCCAGTGTGTCGAATGTCACTTCGCCATTATCGCCAAGAACCAGGTTGTTGCCGCCGGTTGAGGTGATGCGATCTGCCAGTGAGCCACCGATCAGAATGTCATTTCCCGTCCCGGTATTGATGACGTCCGCGCCGCCGAATTCATGATCGGATGTGTTGACGCTCATGAGTACGCCGATGCTATCAAACAGGGCATGACCATTGTCGCCCAGAATGACATTCGCACCACCAGCATCGGTGATCTGATCGTCGAGCGTCCCGCCGAAGACAATATCCGCTCCCGAAGCCATCGCGATGATATCAATTCCACCATCGGAGGCAGCCAGCGAGGACAATTCCGCGATCTTGCCATTGCCGCTGATGATTGCGACGCCATTGTCTCCCAACACCAGGTTATTTCCGCCAGCATCGGTCACTCTGTCTGCGCCGGAGCCGCCCATGATCAGGTCGTTTCCGGAACCGGACATTATTGTATCGTCGAACGTCACGGGCGCCGGAGGTGTGCTTCCGCCATCACCGCCGCCCTCACCACCGTCATCTCCACTGACAGGCGGCAGGACCACGATGATTCCATCCAGAGTGTCAGATGTATAGACAAACCGCAAGACCCCGTTTTCGTCAAGCGACGCATCGCCGTGATCGCCAAGGATGATATTGTTTCCCTGGCCCGCATTGATCACATCATTTCCGTCACCACCAAAGATGAGGTCATTACCGCTGGCGAGCGTGATGGTATCGGCAGCGCCCGTCATTGGAGACTTCGTC
>JAXMBU010000053.1:0-45829 GCA_046349735.1 Planctomycetaceae bacterium | reverse complement strand
TTGTTCGCTTCAAGAAATTGAACCGCGATTGCAAAGTCTGCGTGAAATCATCCATCAGATCGTCAACAACTCACGTACAACGCCGCAGTTCGACATGAAACATGGCGCCGGACGGGAGAGTCAACTTTGAAATCCGGACGACTCGAGATCGGGCGCCAGCAGGGCCTGCAGATTCGCGAAGAACATATTTCCAAAGAACCGAACGCCTGTCGAATTCTGTATGTGAGCGACATCCATCTTCGCAGGCGGCGTTCACAAGATCTGGCTGATCAAATCATCACGGCTGTCCAACAGGCAGCACCTCACGCTGTCCTTTTGGGAGGTGACCTTGTCGACCAGGTTTCTGAGCTGGAAAATTTGAGCGAACTCGTTGATCGTCTTTGCAGGATCGCCCCGGTATTCGCAGTTGGAGGCAATCACGACAGCCACGTAGGACTGCATCATGTACGCGACGCAATTCTCGACGGCGGCGGAAAATGGATTCACGCTGACACAGAAATGTTGGCTCACGATGGCCAGATCATCACAATTTCAGGCCCGGAGGCTTCGAAGGAATATTCGACCAACGGACATGTCAGAATTCTCTGCGCACACAATCCTCGCATTTGGAGGACGGCGAGGAAATCCGGTTATGATCTCGTGCTCGCCGGCCATCTTCACGGCTGCCAGCTTGTGGCCTTTGAATTTCGAGACAGACTCTACCCGGGTGCCTTTTTTTACCCGTACTGCTATCTGACGCATCAATGTGGTTCAACAACACTCGTTGTAAGTCGAGGAGTCAGCGATTTGATCCCCGTTCGCTGGCGGTGCCCTCGCGAAGTGGTACTGTGCTACGTTTGAAGCATCCCGATTGCCTCAGAAAAGGGGTCAGGCACCAATAGTACGAAGTACCCTTCGGGCCATTTGGCTATTGGTGCCTGCCCCCTTTTCTGAGGCTTGGCAGAATACTTCGCATTCCTCCCTCCCTGAACGCTGGCGTTCGTTCCACTCTGGCCACTGGAACAGAAAGACCGACACATGACCTCAATGCTTTCCGAAAGTTCACTTGCGGATGTCAAAGGTCACGATCGGATTTCATCGTTACTGGTTGCATTCAGATGTATCCTGCGAGGCCTGCCGTTGATTTTCGCTTCCAACCCGGGAACGCCACTGCGAGTCCTGTGCATCGTGGCTTTCGACACGGTTTATTCACTTCGAAGCTCACGCGGACTGCCGAAACCCTGCATCAATAATCTTGCCTTGTTATTGACGTTCGGGGCGACCTTGAATGCAGCCTTTGATGGCAAAGCATTTTGCCCCGATGAGTTTCGCAGATTGCAGCAAAGGCTTTTTGACGCAGGGCTTCGACACACCTCAAACGACTATTGGTGGCGAATTCAGCAACTGGAGTTTAACCGACCATTAGCGTTTGGTGATCGTTCGCAGTGTGAAACGGTAAAGGCCTATCGAGAAGATGTGGCCCGATTATCTATTGGATATTTCACGATGGTTGCGTTTGGATACGCAACCATCGAAGACGGCATCAAGGCGACTCGCACGGATGTGAACCTTCAAATCCTGTTCAGAATCGTCATGCAGTGTCAGATCATTGATGATGTGTTTGACTATTCAAAAGATGTCGCTCGAGGATTGCCAGGATTCCTGACCGCATCCAGCGAACTTATTGACACATTTCAGCTGACATCCCAGGCGGCACGTCACTATGCGAACGGATCTTCCACTTCAAAAGACCGACCTCTGTTTGCTCTTCGAATTGCCCTGATGGCAGTGTCTGTAATCGCAAAAACAATGATCATGCTGGGGCGATGGCGTCAGGGAGTCACTTGTATTCAGCCATCTCCGAAACATGTCTTCGGGCCGTAAAGGCGGCCGCATCGGTCAAGTGCCTGGCCGGCTCAGCCACCGCCAGACTTCAAAGAGTTCTTGAAATTGCTGAATTCACACCGCGTTGAGTATCTGCTGCCAGGAGGATTCGCCGTCGGTTTCCACAGCTAAGATTTCTTCTTCCGCGGCCCCTTGCGATTATCCTCAAACGTGGACTTGCGCCGCAGCAGATGATGATAGTTTTGCGCAAATCGGTGGGCTTCGTCGCGAACGTATTGCAGCAGGCGCAAGCTGAACGAATGGCGGCTTAAACGAATCGATTCCGACTGCCCAGGGACAAAGATCTCCTCTTCCTTCTTTGCGAGCGAAATTGTTGTGGGCGGTTCGATCCCCAGAACCTCGAATGTTTCCATCACGGCATTCAACTGCCCCTTGCCGCCGTCGATCAGCAGCAGGTCCGGAAACGCTTCATCTTCCTGCACCAGCCGACGAAAACGTCGAGTAATCACTTCGCGCATCGAGGCAAAGTCATCAACGCCTTCGACCGACTGAATCTGAAACTTCTTGTATCCCGGCTTGAATGGCAATCCATCGATAAATTGAACAAGACTGGCGACAGTATCCTTACCTTGGATATGTGCGATATCGACACCTTCGATTCGTCGCGGAATCTGGTCCAGCTTCAGAACCTTCTTTAGTCCGGCCAAACCTTTTTGAGGATCAATGTAGAATACTTCCGGCTGAGCATGACTCTCCAGGTTTCCTCGCAAACTAAGATCCTTCAACGATTTGATCTCATCACGGATCCGAGCTGCCTTCTCAAACTTCAGCTCCTTTGAAGCCTGCATCATGGAGGCTTCCATTTCCTTCACAAGGCTGGCTTTGCCTCCGTCCAGAAAGATCTTTAGCCGACGAATGTCTTCTCGATAATCCTCTTTGCTGATCCGCTGATTACACGGAGCGGTACACTGATTGATGCTGGCCAGCAGACACGGACGAAACCACCGCCAACGTTCGTCGTGCTCATCGATATCCAGTGTGCATGTGCGAAAACGGAAGATCTTCTGCAGGATCGCAATCGCTCCGCGAAGCTGGGCGGAATTCAGAAAAGGGCCGTAGAGTTTGACACCCGTTGTTTCGGGTTGCCGAGTAAACTCGACGCGAGGAAAATCCTCTCGCGTCGTGATTTGCAGATACGGAAAAGTCTTGCCGTCCTTCAACTGAGTATTGAACTTCGGCTGGATATCCTTAATCAGCCGAGCTTCCATCAGCAGAGCGTCGACTTCACTTTCGGCGTCTATGTAATCAATGTCCGCAATCTGCAGGACCAATTCCGCCGTACGTTGTTCGATTTCGGCGGCACGAGTGAAATAACTGCCGGCCCGACTTCTTAAGTTGATGGCCTTTCCGACGTAAATCACGCAGCCCTGGGAATCCTTCATGAGATAGACACCAGGCGTTGTCGGGAACGTCCGAACTTTCTCACGCGGAACTAATGCTCCACCCGGCTTTTCAGCGTCCGATTGCGAAAGATTTACAGATTCGGGGATTTGTTCATCCATGGCGGCTGCTTTGGGCAGTATTTTCCGTCGTCAATTCCTGGCAAGTCGGTCGATCTTACGCAATCTCAATTGGCGGCAAGGGCTCAAGAAAGCCCCAAAAACGAAACTTCCTCGATTTCGCTCTTCCGAAAGATTGATTTCACGCCGTGTTTTCGTAGCGTTATAGCGTCGCTTAATCGCAGTTTCCTGCGGTTTCTGGGTCGCGACATCAATTGAAGTGTTTTTTGTGAAAGGCTGGGGGATATGAAATTCGTTAAAACATTGAGCACGCTCGTGCTTTTGGCCGGCGTGACGTTCACTTTGGGTTGCACCGCCAATGAAAGCACAACAGGAGCTGGTGGTGGTGCTGCCGCTGCTGGTTCTGGCGTTGCTGGTGGAGCCGAAGCTCCTCATTCACATGACGAAAAAGACGGTCATTCGCATGACGCTGCTCCTGCTGAAGGTGCTGCACCTGCGGCAGAAACTCCAGCAGAAGCCCCAGCACCAGCCGCTGAAGGTGCTGCTCCGGCTGCTGAAGCGACAGCACCGGCTGCCGAAGGTGCCGCTCCGGCTCCAGCAGCGGAAGGTGCTGCACCAGCTGCCGAGGCTCCTGCTGCTGAAGCTCCAGCTCCAGCACCAGCTGCCGAAGGTGCTGCTCCGGCTCCAGAAGCAAAGTAGCTGAGCGGTCAGGTGCATTTGACGATGCACCTCGATAATCTGCTACCAGGAGAAATAAAGGGCGTTCCTCAGGGAACGCCCTTTTTCATGGAATCGACTTCCCAAAACGAACGTGAGTCATGTTTCGCTGTTCACCAATTCTGGTCGGCTTCTCTCTCGTCGCATTCGTGCTCGCAGCGTCGATGGTGAATCATGGCCTCGTGAATTCGAATCTTCCGGTTGGCCCCGGACTCACTCTGGACGAATCATTCAACATCGATCAGGGCGTCTATCTGGCAGATGCGTTTGCTCAACATGGCCCCCTGTTGTTTACCCCCGGTGTCGCTCGTAAAGTCTTTGGAGCCCCGCGATATCTTCCCGATCACCCCCCAATGGGTCGATTTGTACTCGGTGTATCACACGATCTCTCGTCACCTTTTATCTCCGGTTCTGAAGAAACACTTTACAATGTTCCTGCGGCAAGGCTTGGCTCCTGTGTGGCTTTTGGAATCACGGTTCTGTTGCTGTCAGAGTTCTCTCGTCGCAAGTATGGTCTGACGACAGGATTGCTGGTCAGCGCGATGTTGACGGGTATGCCTCATCTGATGGGCCATGCAAGATTGGGAGCTCTGGAGTCGTGCACCAATCTGGCCTGGGTCGCAGCCATGATTCCGCTGCTTACCTGGTGGACTCGCCCGACCGCTCCGACAACACTGCAGGCCGCTGTCGGCGGAGTTTTCTGGGGCTTGCTGCTGCTGACGAAAGTCCAGGGAATCTTTCTTCCTGTGCTGCTGTTCCTCTGGTCCGTCGCCCAGTTTCGGTGGAAATCAATTCGACCGTTGACAGTTTTTGGCATCATTGGCGCCGTCATCTTCTTCGCGGGCTGGCCATGGCTGTGGCTGGATCCAGTGAAGAATGTCATGACTTACCTGGGGCGAACGACGGACCGACAAACTCTTTATTGCTGGTATCTTGGTCAGAGATTCGCTGACAAGGATGTTCCGTGGCATTTTCCATTCGTGACGACCCTCATCTCATTGCCAATCTGGACTCTCGCCGGGTTGATACTCCGCAGCGTCCGCGCGGCACTCGATTCGACCGAAAAACTACTGCTGCTGTTCGTGCTGATGCCACTCACCGTCTTCGCCGTTCCCGGCGTCCCTGTTTACGATGGCACACGACTCTTCCTGATCGTGATGCCGCCAATGTCGATCCTGGCGGCTCGTGGATTCAGTTTGTGGCTGGATGGACGCTCTCAAACCCATCAAGCCATTCCAACTACCGGGGGTGGATGCAGCCGTGGCAGCCAGGTATTCGTTGGAATTCTTGTCGGCTGCGTACCTCTGTACTGGACTATGCAACCCTTCGCGATATCGCAGTACGGTATACTGGCTGGCGGAAATCAAGGAGCCGATAAACTGGGAATGGAAGCAGGATACTGGTCCGATGCTCTGAATTCAGAGTTCTGGAATGAAGTGCCCGAAAACAGTTTGGTTTACGTTGCGCCGGTCAGCCACCAGTTTCAGTTGAGTGATCTGGAATCATTGGTACCGATCGTCCAGCACCGCAAAATCAAACTGGTACCATGGGAATACGATCCTGTTCGACAGCGTGGCTTGCTTCTGTTGATTCATCGTCTTGCTGACCTACGCTCCTCCCTGCGTGCCGTGCCCCCCGGAGCAATTGTCATCGCAGAGAGCTCCCGCGACGGCATCACGATGGCAAGACTCATCGACACGACCGACGCGGAGTTTCCTGAGCTGGTTCAATAGCAATCGCTGTCAAACCAAAGCCTTCCCCCACTGCTGTTTCCCACATTCGTCATCTCAGATCGAAGTAATGGTCAGAACCGGCGTTAACTTTTCCACCAGTTCGATTCCGGGTTGCGCTGACAAAGAAACAGTCTGCACCTTCAGAGGACCAGCGCCCCGACGAAAACTCAAATGACAGGTCTGTCCGGAATGCAACAGGAACACTGCGTCAGATAATGAAGCAGGCTCTTCAGTAGAACTCAGGGCCAGCACGACCTCGCCCGTCGACGAAATCTCGACGCGACTCAGCTCATTTGTAGCGGTTGCCGGTACGAAGTTCATGCGAATCACGCCGGACACCTCAACGACAAAACGTTGACGTGCAGTCTTGTCGTCGCCAACGGCTTGTTCTTTGAAACAACAGATCAAAACCATCAGTACCAGAACAATACTGTTGACCGCAATCCTTTTGTGAGCGATCAACGGGTTTCGGAACTGCTGAACCAGAAAGAACATAAACTTGCCAACCGGGAACGGAATACCGTGCCCTGGTGCTGGCTGTTCGCATCGCGATTTCAGAAAAAGAAACCGCACCAGAGACAACACCCGCTTCGGCAGTTTCTGCGCCAATTACATCACGTCGTATGTCTCTACTCGCGGCTCAAATCGTCCATCGTGTTCCCCGCGACGAATGCAGACCGGCAAAATCAGGGTATTTGCCCAGTAGCAATTTGACCCACTGATTTCCTGCAGTAGGGTTCTTGTGGATCTCGCATTAAAGCCAGATTGCATAACGGTTTACAGAACGAAACAAGTGTTTCGAAAAAGCAACACGAGTGCTGCCAAACCGGGGCTTGAGGCAAGCTGAGTTAAGTTTGTCGATTGTCGCGATTTCGCAAATTGTGCGGGTGTAAGTTCATTCGGAAATGGGGGTTTTTCCGAATACGTATCAAAGGTTGGAGTGCGTCCACGTGAGTCACTCCGGGGGAGTTTCTGCCATGAAGATGAACATCAAGAGTTTCCTGAAGATCATGTCTGCGTTTGCCATTGCCGCGCTGTCTCAAACTGTGTCGGCTCAAACGACGGACACCCAGCGTTTCACGGTGACGGTTCCGTCAACGCTGTCCATTACCGGACCGGCCGACCAGACATTGACCCACGATACCACAAACAATAACCAGGTTTTCGCGCCTGGCAGCAATACAGCTGACCACTGGGCCGTGCAGTGCAACTCCGGCGCGGGTGCGACTGTAAATCTGCGAACGAATACACCTTTCACACATACCAGCAACAGCACCTACAAGCGTGATGCAAAGCTCGATCTGGCTGTCAGTTCCAGCGACAACAATGGAACCAGCGCGATCTGGACCGTATCAACGGCTTCTGACCAGACCAACTATGCAGGGTCAGATAACGTGGCGGCTGTGCAGGCCACTTCGAGTCAGCCGGGCAAAGCCCGCTGGCTCTCTCGGTCGCATTTATTACCAGCACCTATTCCACTCTGTTACGGGGTGACTACCAGATTGATGTGGTCGGCACGATTGCCGCTGGATGATCTGTCAGAACAAGCAATGCTTCGGCATGGATTCGCTGAACAGAAAAAAGACAACAGGGCCAGAGCGAGTTTGCTTTCGAGCAGATCGCTGGCCCTTTTATTGTTGGCCCTGAACATCACCACAACCGGCCTTGGGCAAAGTGTCGAGATTCGAGCTCGCGAAAAAGCTCAGGAGTTGACTCGCGACCTTCGCCGGAGCCAGCAACACTTCAGAGTTCGCTGGGATGTTCACGGCAACCAGCGCGACGACGGTATCACGAATCATCTGGTCGATGGAACATTTTCAGCTCAAAGTGGCAAACAACAATTCCTTGCCGACGCAGGGCCTGAACCTGCGGATCCTCAATGCTGCTCCGGATCGATCCTGGCAGGTCACTCAACAGTCCGATTCGACCAACATTATCAAAGGGGACAAATCCGCAACAGTTTCGGCCATCTGCACTGAATACGGAGAAGCCACGCTGGGGCTGACCGTCACCTTCACCACTTCTGATACCAGCGTTCCGGCAGCAGGCGAGTATCGCATCAGCTCGTCGGAACAGTTACAGCACCGTGACAAGCAACCTGAAATGATGAACATTATCGCACATCGACCACACTTGTGGATTGTGGAGCGCAGAAGACTTCTGCTGCTCAGTGCGATCACGTTCTGTGCGTTGACCAGCGGCTGCAAGGTTATCGGAACAAATCGTAAGACGATCGACGAACTCATGGAAGCCCTGAGCGCTCGCGAAGAGACCGGAATACACGTTGAGGCGAACTGACCGTCGGACCACAGACATTGACGGACTCACCGTCAACACTGCTCCTCCAGCAAGCCGGAACCAGAGATTCCTCTGCCAGCAGTCCCGGATATTCCTCCAGTCCTGAAATGCCGCAGGACATCGACGTTCCCATTGATCTTCCGCCAATTGAGCCCATCGATCCTCAGTCACCCGGAGACCCCGGTTCAATGACGCCGGAATTCACCACCCCCGGTGATACGAACTCAGCGACATCCCGCGCAACCACGTCGGTGCAGCATTCAACGGAAGTTTGGCGGAAGCGGAGCGAACCAGTAATCGCCGAGACCCGCATTGCAGCTCCAGCAAGAACGATAGCGTTCCGATCCAATTCGACAGAACCTGCAGCTGTCAGCGAACAGTTCGAAGAGACAGATATCCGTCAGGCTCTGCAGGTTCTCGCTACGCAGGCCGGGGTGACTGTGATTGTCGATGAACAGGTTAGTGGCACGATCACAACGCTGATTGAGAATGAGCCTTTTGATGTGGCTTTACGGAAGGTCCTGATGCCACTGGGATTGGTGTCACGTCGGATTGAAACCGGCGAATACGTCGTGGCTGCGGTCGATCCGTCATCACCATTGTTCTCCAAAGTCTCTGATCGTCTGGAGTACCGTCCGACCCATATCAGCCCTGACGAACTGCTGAAGCTGTTACCTCAGCGCGAGGCACGGTTCGTCTCCGTGGTTGACAAAAGAAATCTGATGATTGTAGAAGCTCCGACCGAGATTGCGGAACCAATCGTGCTGCGTCTTCGAGAAGCCGACAATCCCATTCCACAGGTTGAACTGGAAGCTATAGTTTGCGTAATCGCTCCTGACAAAGGATTTAAATCGGGACTCGACTGGAATCATGCGGTCACTCTGAACGGTTCTGAAGTGCTGAAGTTCGGGATGGCGGGCCTCGCGTTCAATGGTCAGGGATCGGGGCAGGGTGCCAGCAATGCATTCTCCAATTTTGCGGTCACGGCGGCTTTTGTGAAACTGCTGGCTCAGGAAGGCTATCTGTCAATCCGAGCGGCCCCGCGAGTCACCGCACGAGATGGCGAGCCAGCAAAGATTTCGATTACGCGGCAGTCCTTTTTCACCGCGCAGCCCAACAACCCCAACCAGTTCTTTCGACAGGAACTGGAAGAGGTTGAGGCTGGTATCACCATGGAGATTACTCCCATCATCCGCGGCGACAACATTACCGTGAAGATCGATAAGGCCGAAGTCAGTGAGGACATTCGCACGACCGATGTGAATCAGAATGTCGCAAACAACCCTTATCCCTTGATCAATCGAAGAACTGTTTCCACGACGGTCAATGTGAAAGATGCTGAAACGATCGTGATCGGTGGCCTCGTTCAACGCCAGACTGTGGACCGAATTGGAAAAGTCCCGGTTCTGGGCAGCATTCCGTACGCAGGGCGAATGTTTCAGACAGTCGAACATCTGGAGCAGGATGCGGAAGTGGTCATCTTCATCTCTCCCCGAATCGTGACGAGCGGCCCAGCCTGCACGCCAAATACTCTGGCAACGATCGAAACAACGGTTCCACAGTCTGGCGATGAAACCAGCGGCGAGTAAGTTTAGTCACGCTTTGTTTCCAACTGATCGAGTTCCCTGGATTACTTGTGCAGAAATGACGGCGACCATGATTTATCGATATCTCATCCCGCTGTGGCTGGCCAGCCTGTCGTTTTCCACAGTCAATGCACAGGATGCAGTGGAAGAGTTAACGCCGAAGGAGCGAGTCGAAAAGTCATCGGACCTGAAAGCCGTTCAGATCCAGCAACAGGTCAAGCCCGCGTTTCTGATCCAGCCGCTCGTGCATCGACTTCAGGGGCGGAAAGGGCAGATCCTGAAGTTTGAGTTCCTCATTGAAGCTCACGATCGAGCATCTCGCCTGGAGATTCGTCCCGTTGCGATGATGCAGCAGGAGAACGGTGTCATCATGCCGGATGAGAAAGCTCCGGCTCCTGATCTCATTCGCTTAACAAGTGCAGCTTCGGTCGATCTGACGGCTGCGGAAGAGCACAAGATCATGGCGGAACTTCGGATCCCGGTCACGACAGCGCCGTTCTTATCCTACGGAATCCTGGTTCGCGAAATACCGATCGATGGCCAAAAGGCCGACGGCCCGGATGACGAAGCTCGAGTTGGCATCCGCTTCGTAACGCAATACCTGCTGCGAGTCGACATTGATGTCATCGGAGTGAAGGGTGATTCAGTCACCGAGCTCAAGTTTCCCGACGCAACTCTGATCTCACAGGATGGCCGATGTCTGGCTCGAGTCTTCGTCGAGAACCCCACAGACACGGCGATGGAATTTTCCCTGAACTGCCAGTTGATCAAAGAGAACACTCAGGCCGTTGGCAAAAAATTCGGGCTCGTGGTCCCTGTCCGTGCCGCTCAGGCGGCCCCGGAGCGATACAAGGCTCGCATCCTGCCGAAGACTCGCCTGAGGCTGGAAGAGTTTCTGCCGCATCCCGTATTCGCTGGTGATTACAAGCTGGTTGCGGAAGTCTCCAACCAGGGTCGATTCGTTCGCAAAATGGAGTACGATATTTCCATTCACGACGGAGACTTCCCTGCTCAGGATGCAAGAATTGTCCGAGTAGCCGAAGACGTGACCATCGAGCCAACGCAGATCGAGTTATCTCTCCGCAAGGGAGGACGCCGAATGGAGTCGATTTCCGTCCGGAACGGTAGTCTTCAAAAGATCGTCGTGCAGTTGAGTCCGGAACAGCTACAGGGCGAATTCTTTAAGTCACTGCAACTTCGACCGGATCGATTCGAGCTACAGCCGGGGCAAAGCCGCAAAGTGGTCGTAACGATGTCGGCAGATCGAGATGAATCGGAGCATGGTTATGCGTACGCCAGGCTGACGGTATCACCAGAAGTTGGCGAGGCGATTGGAACTCACAAGATCCCGATCGCTCTGCTCACCAACAGTGAAAGTAAGGCTCGACTTGCGCCCGGAAGTCCGCAATGGGTGATCAGCAACGATCGATCGGGGTTCACAGTCCCCGTGCAAAACGACAGCCTGCGGCACATCGCGCTGGGCGGACGACTATCGCTGAGCGATGAATTCGGCCGCGGATTTGTCGTTGAGTCCGGCTTCGGCCGATGGCTATTGCCGGGACAAAAAGACGAACTGTTCTTTGGCTTTCGTGAACCTCCTCCACCAGGCACTTATGAGCTGCAGGTTCTTCTGAATCAGCACGAAGGCGAACCGCCACTGCAGATGACACAGACCATTCGCCTGCAGAGCCCGCTCGAAGACATTGTCCCGTCACCCGAGAAGGTGAGCAGCAAGCCGGCGGAGCGTGAGTGATCAGCTTATTGCTGTTGAATCACTCGCATGCTCAGAGGCTCTGACAAAACCGCAGCTGGGCTCGTTAGACCTCAGAAACGCCTCCGAGTTGTCACGAATCCGGCTATGGGGCTACGTCTTGTCCGGCGTTCCGAGAATCTGAGTCCCGCCGTGTCGCACTTTCAAGTCGGGTTTGTGCACCGCAGGCACGAGAAGCCTCAGTGAAGACTCACTTCTGGAAGCCAACGTACGATGCGAATTCAACTTGAAAACCGATGCTGCCTATTGCTTCGCAACACAGCCTACCCAGGCCGTAGTACCCAGCGATTCTGGACAAACTAAAGTAGCCGTCTCGCTCCGCCGAGACGAGCCTTACTGGTTTCACGTTAAACAAAGAATGTAGAACGCGATGTGCCAACGCGTGCTGCCGGTCTCTGCGTGCCAGATAACAAAACGCTGAGCACTGCAAGGCTTGTTTCGGCGGAGCGAGACGGCTACTTTGACTGATCACGGAGGCACGTTCAATGAATGTTCGTTCCGCAGCGGTTCGGATTTTTTTCCATAGCGAGCGTGGCAGGTAATGCCGTGAAGCAGTGCCATCTGACAATCGCCTCGAGTTCAACCGAGGAAGCCATACGATTTACTGGGCCGTTACAGTATCCGTCTCGCTCCGCCGAGACGAGCCTTTGAGCATTGCGCCGGAATGACTCAATGCAGGCCGTTTTATGTGAATGCGTTGGGAGGGTCTACCAGCCAGATAGCCGCAAGCGGAGCCCTGCAAGGCTCGTCTCGGCGGAGCGTGACGGCTACGCGTGCTTCTTGCGACGCACAGCAAGGCCACGCATTCAGAACGCCTAACAAAACAATCTCTGGGCTCGTGAGAGCTCACGAAACGCATCCGAACTATCAGGAATCCGGCTAAAGGTAGAAGCTTTGTCAGGCATTCTTAGTCCTTCAAGTCGATCGGGAAATCATTTGTTCCGGATGTGACTTCAAACTCCAGACCGCTCGTTTGCGGGTCTGCATACTTCGCAGGAATCAATGATGTTGGTTTGGAGGATTTCTCCGGCTTCTGAGCAGCGGCGGCGGCCTCTTCCATCGACATATTGACTTTCTCGGTCGGATCGGGCTCCGACTCTTTGATCACAGCAACAACATGCCGACCTGCAACAGCACCTGTCCCCGCCAGAGAAGACAGCGAATATTTTCCATCCTCGTTTGTGATGCCAACTGCCGGAGGTTTGGTTCCATCCCCCATAAACATCACCTTTGCCCCGGGGACATTTTGTCCTTTATAAGTCACGATCCCGCTCACGCGATACAACGTCGGGGCGTCAGAAGCTCCACCACAGCCTGACGAAAAGACAACAGCAGCCAGCATCATCACGTTCAACGATTGTGCATTGACAAACATTGCTGTACTCCAGAATTCGGTGACAAAAAGAACTCAGAATGGGTTCTTCCGGACATTTAGTGGCAGTTTAGGGCCGGTTTGAGGTCCAGTTTTCCGCAGAAGAAGAGAATGCGAGTGCGATAGTTCTGGAAGGACTTGAAGCCACGGGCGTTGGACTTGATCGCCTGGATGCGGCTGTTGAAGCCTTCGGCATTGGAGTTGGTGATGCGATGGCGGAACCATGACAGAATGTTGTCGAGTCGGTTCTTCAGCATCTTTGCCACCTTCTTCATCGGCTCCAGACGTGAGCGAATGGCCCAGTTGTACCAGTGGTCAAAGAACTCGCGGCCGGCGATCGCATCGGGTTCATCCCAGAACCAGCGAAAGTAGTCCTTGATGCTCCAGGCTCGACCGGTTCGAAGCTGCTGTTTCTGAAGAGCATTCAGTTCTTCCTGACGTTCTTCGTCGAGCTTCTCAGCGTTGAACAGGAAGTGATAACGCATGCCCTTGAGACGCTCATCGCCCTCCTTCATCAGTTCGCGATGTTCTTCGCGCCGCACCTTGTCCACACCTTCGTTGAGGTGCTTTGAGATGTGAAAACGATCAAACACAATCTCAGCCTGAGGAGCATGAACGGCCACGCTGTTTTCGAACGCCTGCCACATGTCGATCGAGACTGCGGCAATGTCGGACTTCTGAGTGTCGGTCAATGAATTCCAAAGGATTTCCGCTGATTCCTCAGTTCGACCTTCAGCGACTTCGATCACTCGCGAGACCTTCGGATCAGTCATCACAGAGATGTAATCCTGTCCTTTGCCAAAGCTCTTCTCGTCGATGCCAACGTAGCGAATTCCTTCGAGATCTCGCTTCGCAAGTCCACGTTCAACCGCACGCTCCATGATGTCATGAGCGGCATTCCAGCTCAGACCCAATAAGGCCGCAGCCGCCTTCACGCTGCCAGCGCACTGAAGCACATCAATCGCAAATGCTTCGAACATCAGCGTGAAGCGAGAGTGCTTTTCTCCCCATGGAACGGCGATCGTCTTCACGCCGCACTTCGAACAGTTGACTCGTGGAATTCGAGCCTTCAGGAGCGTCTCAAACTGCATCGTATCGAGATGCCGCCAAGTCCGCTCCGGAGCATGATCTTTCAGACCGCAATCAGCCTTGCACTCCGGACAGACGCCGCCACGCCCACGATACTCGAGAGCAATCGTGACCGACTTCGCCGCCACATTCAGCTCAACGCTGGTGACTTCCCACGTCTTGTCCAAACCCAACAACAACCGATAATGCGACTTCAAACTGTCCACGCTCAGACCACCTTTCTGAGCTCCATTCTCCTCATCTCGAAAACTCAGTCAATTCAACGCTCTGCCACCAAATTCCGTGAAGAACCTCAGAATGATTGATGAGCGAAAAACTTTCGAGCCAGAGATCAAATCAGATTCGCAGGCGAGCTTGAAACCGACGACCAAACGAGACATCGCCATGTACGGCAGCGTAGCCAAACCTCCGTGAACAGTAATGCTTGCACGAATCAACGGGTGATATTATATTCACTCATCATCGCCGATGCATCCACGACGGCGAGGTTCTCCTGAAGTTCTTTTCCAATCCTGTTCTTCTCTCGGAGGTCACCCCATGATGCGATCGTTACGTCGTCAAAGAAGCTCTGCGTTTACTTTGATCGAACTGCTGGTGGTTATAGCAATCATCGCGATTCTGATTGCCTTGCTTTTGCCGGCTGTGCAACAAGCCCGTGAGGCAGCACGAAGAACTCAGTGTAAGAACAATCTCAAACAACTTGGGCTCGCGCTCCATAACTACCACGACAACTACAACCGGTTCCCGGCGCTCCGAATGGGACCAAACGATGGAGCAAATCGACAAGGCGATCAGACAGGACTAATCTACCTTCTCCCATTCATGGATCAGGCGAACATCTATGCGCAGATCCCCCAGGATGGAAGTGTGCCCGTCGTCTGGACGACAACATTTCAGCCATGGCGAAACACTCCCGGCCCGGCTATGCTCTGCCCAAGTTCAACCATTCCGGGATCTGGAAGTGGTGTGACAACCAACGGACCATTGGGCATGAAAAGCTACCACTTCAGCGTGGGAACGACCATCAACAACAATTACTCGGGTGCCACCAAAGGCATGTTTCAGTTTGGGGTTCAACCCGGTGCCAGCTATAAGGGATTCAAGGATATCACGGACGGTTCAAGCAATACGCTGGCTATGGCGGAACGAGTGCTTGGCAATCCTGGCACTCGGTCAGTTCTTGGACAGGCGGTTTTCAACGTTGCGGGAATCGACACGAATCCAGTGCTTTGCATGGCAACTGCTCAGAATAAACAGTACGTAGCTGGCACAAGCATCAGCACGTGGGGTTCAGGAACCCTGTGGGCTTTCGGTCATGCTCCACAGGCCGCAGTGACCACAGTGTTACCACCCAACGCACCTTCCTGCTGGGCAGGAAACAGCGACAATCCCAGCAATCAGTGGGGTATCTTTAGTCCAACGAGTTATCACACTGGCGGGGCACAGGTTCTTATGGGAGATGGCGGCTGTCAGGTTCATCAGCGAAAACATTGACTGTGGAAATTACGGCGCAAGTCCAACCCCGAATTTTGGAGTCTGGGGAGCGATTGGAACTGTTGGTGGCGGGGAAGTGGTTGGTGAATTCTGATTTGAGAATTTGCAGTAACTATGACCATTTTGGCCCCCGCAATTAAACGATGGTCGGAAGTGATTCAACTTCTGCGTTGACTCAGCAAACCCTCCGTGATTCGTCACGGAGGGTTTTGTGTTGGAGGAATCATCATTGCAGGCAATTCGTCGAAGATTCTGGGGGCCTATGCTGATAGCAAGTCTCGCGATTGCTGGAGCTGGAAAAATCCTGCTGACCAATTCTCCTGTGAACCAAACGGAACTCCTGAAGAGTGCTCGCCGGGAATTGGCTCGGGGAAACTATACGGAGGCGGAGTCATTGGCTCTGGCGGCCGCACAATCAGAACATCATTGTGATCCCTGGACGTGGATGGTTGCTGCCGAGTCTGCATACCGATCAAACCGTCCGACAGACGCATTGGTCTACTACAGTAAGGTCACACAGGGCTCCCCGGATCTGCTGTCGGCTGCGGCTCACGGACGAGCCGAAATGCAGCTTCAACTGGACCGATTGACTGAGGCAGAGAAATCCTACCTGGCGTCAATGGATTTTGATCCCGGCAATCTGCTGGCTCGCCGACGATTGGCAGACTTGTACAACATGACGGGCCGCCGCAACAAGGCGATCCCACTCATGGAAAGCCTGATCGGAACGACTTCAGGCACTCTGGACGACCTCTTCTATCTCGGAGACGTTGATCATGGCGTTCAGGTTCCTGATCACTGGAAGTCAAAAACATCGGACTCAAAGACTGATCCCATAATCCTGTTTGCCGTTGGCTGCGCGGCGATGGCTGAAAACAAAAATGAGGAGGCTCTTCAGTGTCTTGAACGAGCAGCACAGCAACTTCCCGACAATGCGGACGTGGTGGCGGCAACTGGCCAGATCATGGCTCAACTCCCGGGCCACAATTCTTCAGCGTGGCGTGACTTGCTGACAGATTCACTCCGTCAGAACTCGGGTGTCCTTGCCTCTTTGGGCCTGCATTTTGAGAATGCACGCAGGCAGGAAGATTCCGTAGAAGCCTATGCCAGAGCCGCTGCAGGGCAGCCTCAATCCCGGATTGCATGGCACCGCCTCGGGCAAAGTCTGAGCCGAACAGGACGAAAGCGTGAGGCTGAAACGGCTCTCGGACACGCTCAAAAACTTCAGCAGCTCGCTCACTGGCTCGATGATCTGTTTGAACACCGTGAACAAACGGAGCTCGTACGTAGAATCGTAATTCAAATGTCCGAACTGGGTCGTCGAGAAGAAGCGATTGCCTGGTGCCACTATGCCATACAGATCAAACCTCAAAACGACTGGGCCAGCGGGATGCTGACAGAACTTCAGCAACGCGTCACAGAGGGCAAGACGAATGAACGGAATCAAACGCTGAGTATGTTCGTGAAGAACATTTGCTCCACGACCTGGAATCCAGACCTAAAGCAGTCAACAGGCTCTGCCGGAAAAAGTGCAGAAAAAAATGTACCTCCAACGACATCTTTTCGGTTTACCGATGAGGCTGCATCAACCGGCCTCGTGTTCACTCATCTTTCCGCACGGGACTCATCACGCAAGGGAGCAAGAATCATAGAAACCACCGGAGGCGGTGCAGGAATCATCGATCTGGATTCCGACAGCTGGCCCGATGTCTATTTCCCACAGGGAGCCGCCTCGTTCCCGATTCCGGACTCCAATCCCGATGGAGATCAGCTTTTTCGCAATCTTCGAGGTAAGCAATGGCTGGACTGCTCGGCCGTTGCAGAGATTCGTGATGCGAATTTCAGTCAGGGTATTGCTGTGGGTGACGTCAACAATGATGGTTTTCAGGATTTGTACGTTGCGAACTACGGATTCAACCGTCTGCTGCTGAATCTTGGCGATGGAACTTTCGCAGATGTGACTCCAGATTCGATTCGCACAGCATTTGCGTGGACGACAAGTTGTCTAATCGCGGATCTGAATTCCGATGGCAACCCGGACCTGTTCGACGTGACCTATTGCAAGGGGGACAACGTCACAACATTAATCTGCGAACAGAATGGCGTTCCAAGATCCTGCTCCCCACGTGCCTTCGAAGCCGACGATGATCGACTTTGGCTAAGCTCCGGCGATGGAAACTGGCAGCCTGCAGCGGAAGAGAGCCTGAGCCTTCCAGACGGCCTCGGCCTCGGTGTTATCGCCTTTCGACCTGCTGCCGACAGACCACTCTCTCTGTTCATCGCAAATGACGAAGCGCCTAATTTCTGGATGGTGCCCGTGGGCTCTGATGCTGCGGGTGACCCTGTATTCGAAGAACTTGCGGCGGTCAGCGGCCTGGCAGTAGATGCTGACGGAAAACCGCAGGCTTGTATGGGAATTGCGGCTGATGATATGAATCACGATGGCCTGATCGATCTCTTCGTCACTAACTTTTTTCGAGAATCAAACACCCTCTACACCGCAATTAGCACTGACTTTTACGAAGATCACACGCGGACATCGGGCCTCCGTGAACCAAGCTGGAACATGCTTGGATTCGGCACTCAATTTCTCGATGCGGATCTGGATGGATCAACAGACCTGTTCGTTGCCAACGGTCACATTGATCAACTCTCTCGGGCCGACGAACCGTTTGAAATGCCAGCACAGTTCTTCCGCAACAATGATGGTTTATTCGAGGAAGTTAACGCGTCTGAGCCCTTGAGACCAGCACTTGGCCGCGCTGCTGCAAAACTGGACTGGAACAGAGATGGGCGAGAAGACCTCGTGATCGCAAATCAATATTCACCGGCTCAGTTATTGACAAATGAGACAGCTCAGATCGGGCGAAGCCTGGTCTTTCAGTTTCGCGCCACATCGTCATCACGGGATGGCATCGGAACAATTATTCAATTGAAATCCGGCTCAGGAACGATCACCAAACAACTTACCGCCGGGGATGGATACATGGCGAGCAATGAGCGGCAGCTCGTGATCACTCTGGGTTCGTCGGAGACAATTGAATCGGTGACGATCTTCTGGCCGGGTGGTCTAACCCAAACGCTGACTGCCTCGGAATTTGCTGCCTGCACGTTAATCGTGGAACAACGTCCCTGGGCAGCGATCCCTTGAGCGACATCCATGATGTGTATTGGTAAACAACGAATTTCAGACAGACTCGATTAGCTTCATTGAACATGCGAAGGGAATGAGTAGCCATCTGGCCTCACGTTACTCTTTCAGCAAACTCTGACAACACTCGAAAACGAGCGTTTCGACACCAAACACCTGAGTCCCCTCATCTCCCTTTAATCGGCTTGCATTCATGATGGGTTTCTGTCATCGTTGCCAGCTAGTGACAGGTCTCCTGTCGGGCAATATCAGAAACCAGACCTAGGCCCGGCGTCTACCTGCCTTTTTCAAGCTTTTCCGGCCAACTGGCGTCAGCTTTTCTTGTTTCGGTCATGAACGAATCTCACAAAAGAAAGGTCGACACACGAGTCGTCGTTGAGACTCCGGAAGGTGTCGACTTTCAATTTGTGATTGCGGGCCCCGGCACGCGAGCCTGGGCATGGCTGATTGATAATTTGCTGAAACTGGGCATCCTTGCCGGTGTTGGCATATTGTTATCAACCGTCGGGGCGTTTGCTGACGCCAGTGAGAACTTCGTCGCTGGGATTATGTCGATCATCGGCTTCGTGATGAACTGGTTTTATGGCAGCCTGTTCGAGTCGTGGATGAACGGCCAGACGCCGGGAAAGAAGTCGGCGGGACTCCGGGTTGTGCGGACGAACGGGACTCCGATCGATGTCACCAGTGCGATTGGCCGTAATTTCTTGCGGACGGCCGATATGCTTCCGTTCTGCTACACCGTCGGCTTGATTTCCATGTTGATGACTCGCCGCATGCAGCGCCTGGGCGATTTGGTCTTCGACACAATGGTGATTGATGAACGGCGAGAATGGATCAGTCGTACCGGAGGACTCACCGCAAACATCGAGCCACTTCTGCGTTCTGAATGCCCCAGACGATTCAGTGTCCCTGAACGAACATTGGCAGTCATCGAGCGATTGTTTGAATCAGACCGAATCATCTCTGACGCACGTCGTGAAGAGATCGCGAAGCCGCTAAGTGAAGCCCTGCGAAAACGCCTTGGCTATCAGGATCCTGCCCCGGACCCACGAAATCCTCACACCTATTTTCGTACTCAGGGATTTCGAAACACCCAGTTTATCCTGAGAGTGCTCAAGACATTTGCGGATGACCCGAGCGGCAGCAAAGGAAACTCAAAGAATCTTGAGCCGTCGGCGAATCGAACTGCGATGAAAAAGAAACGTTCAGAACGCGACTCCTCATACGAAGAGAATCGACAGTTGGCGGGTTTATCGTCAGGAGAACCTGGCCATGAACCGTGAGCGATTTATTCGAGATCGACGCAACGACTGGCGTGAGTTTGAAGCGTTGGTTTCGAGGATGAAGAACTCTCGTCAGTCAACATGGGGAAATCGTGACGTCGCGACACTCTCTCGACTTTATCGCTCCATTTGCTACGACCTTTCTTTGGTGCAATCACGGGAGTGGGGCGCGAGACTGGAACAGTATCTGAATGACCTTGTCGCGCAGGGACACAATTGTCTTTATCGATCTCCACCGCAGTCTGCCAAAACCATCTGGGACTTTTTTGCTGTCGGATTCCCGCGTTTGCTGCGCCGCCGGTACAAGCCGTTCTTTTTGGCGTTAGCGTTATTCCTCGTCCCGTTGATCGCCTCAGTGTGGGTGGGCTACACGCGACCGGATCTGGCGGAACTGATTGCAGGCCGTGAAACGATCGAGCAGGCTTTGAAGAGCTATGAAAGCGACCTTTATATAGAAGGTGACTCGCGTTACTCCAGTGAGCGAACTCGGATGTTCGGCCACTACATCAATAACAATACAAGCATCGCATTTCAGGCCTTTGCGATGGGTGTTCTGGTCGGGATTGGGACCTGCTACGTTCTGATCTCGAACGGGATCATTATCGGAATAATCAAAGGAGCAATCCTCGCCAAAGGCAATCCCACGGCAGACAATTTCTTTAGCTTTATCATCTCACACGGTTCGTTCGAACTGACGGCCATCGTGATTGCCGGTGCCGGAGGATTGATTCTGGCGCAGGGCATTCTGATGCCTGGACAACGGACACGCAGTGACTCTCTGAAGTTTCATGGCGTCGAGGCGTTGCAACTGGCATTGGGTGCTGGCGGAATGCTGTTCGTTGCGGCGATGCTGGAAGGATACTTTTCGCCACTGCCGATCGCATCGTCGATCAAATACTTCGTGGGTTCAATGCTCTGGCTGCTGGTCGCGGTTTACCTGACCATGTCGGGGCGGGAGCGAATCACTCATGAAGGTTGAAGAATGCATCGTTTCGGTGGAACGACGAACCTTCGGCGGATGCATGGACCTCGCTTTCGTCTTTTCCCGTGAGTTCGCCGCACCGATCACGCGTCTATGGCTCATCTGCGCTGTGCCGTCCTGTGCACTGGTCTGGCTGACGGTTTCCCGGACGACCGATATGCTGATTCCGTCGTTGATGATCTTTATGTTCTTCAGTGCCATCTTTAATGCACTGCTTGTCGCGTGTATGGGGCCTCAGGTTTTTGGTGTACCGATCTCGGTGCGTGCCTCCGTCAAAGCCTGGCGTCATCGATTCTGGAGCTGGTTGCTGCTGTCGTTTGTGACTCGTTTCTTCCAGTTTATCTCGGGATTCTGCCTGATCGTCCCATCGGTCTTTGTCACAGCGTACGCGGGACATATGCCTGAAGTGCTATTTCTGGAACAATCAAAACTGAACGGAGTGACGGCACGACTGAGCTGGCTTTCCGGCGGAGGCGGCTACGGACGCAGTCTGGGCAGAGTCCTGGGCCTGCTGTTCTATTGGTCCTTCCTGTCATTCGGTCTGTTTGTTCTGATCGATGTGGCGGCCACCATGGTTTTCAATCGTCCGATTTTCTTTGCGATTCTCTTTGAGGCCAGTCGAGATGGTCGCGACGTGTTCCTGCAACTGACTCATGATGATCCCGCATTTCTCACGACTATCCAGCTGGCCCTATGGCTGCCTTACCCGGTGATTCGTCTGGCCTGGTTTTTCTGTTACCTGGACCAGCGCATTCGAAACGAGTGCTGGGATCTGCAGTTGCAGTATCGCGCCGAGGCGGCGCGACTGGAGGAACTGGCATGATAAGGTTCCTGTTGTTTATCCTGCTTACTTTGCTGACAGTTCAGAAGAATGCCTCTGCCGCAATCGCCTTGCCTCTGGCGATTCAGGAGGGCAGCTTGCTGACAGACGATGCGATTGATCAGGTCGGTGAGCAAGTCATGGGAGGCGACGAATTTCGCTCCGTGCGCCGACGAGTTCTCGAACAACTTCCGGAAGTGGATATCGATAAGGGTTTTCTGGGCTCCGCGCTCGAATGGGCCGGCGAGCGATTAGGTGATGTCTTCAGCGCCATTGGGAATTTCTTCGAATGGTTGTTCAGTGGGCTAAGATCCCCCCGAGGAACAACCCGTCCACCGCCGGCACAGAACTCAACCGGCAGTGGCTTTGGATTTCTTGGTATCACCGATCTGCTGACAACGCTGGCCATTATCGCAATCATTGCCATTCTCATTGTCATTATCGCTATGGTGGTGAAATCAATCGACGCGAAGAAACAAAAGCGGGAGAGCCTGCTGAGCGACCTCTCCGACGTGCTTTCTGATGTTGTCACTCCGCCCGGAGATCTGGCGGCTTCTACTTATGAATCACGCGCCATCAGCCTTGCAGCGGGGGGTGATCACCGTGCGGCAATTCGTGAGCTACTTTTGGGCAGCATGAGCTGGATAGAGCGGGCCGGGTTGATTCGATATCGAAAAGGTCTTACCAACCGGGATTATCTGCGGTGCGTCTGGCGTCGGCAGGATAAGCGAAACGCCTTTCTGACGACGGCAACGCAATTCGAATACGTGTTCTTCGGCCGTCGGAATCCGACAGCGGAGATGTTTGAACAATGTCTGGCAAGTTTTCGGGGAGCCTTCCATGAAGAAGAAACGCCGACTGCTGCAGTCTGACACGTTTTGGGGACTCGCCGCAGCCTTGCTCGTGTTGCTGCAGTTCTGGTGGCTTCCCGGCGAAGACGGTTCGGCCGCTGACAGTTACAGCACGACGGTCGACGGAAAGCTTGGACTCTACCGAACATTGAGCCAGCTGTTTCCGGATGTTACCCGCGAATCGTTAAAGGTAACGCCAACTCAGGCTGCAACATTAGTTCTGGTTGCCCCCGATCGCTATCCGAATGAGAAAGAGCAGCAGCAGCTTTATGAGTTCGTGTACAACGGAGGCGATCTGCTGTTTGCACCAAACTGGATGTCTTATGAATGGCCGACTCCCGATGAGCCACCTCCGGAAGTCTTGCTGCCCAGCCTTGGAATTCATCTAAAATTTCGATCCGACTCCACGGTTGCTGCAGCCATTGCAGCGGCGGCCGCACCTGCGCCCCCAGGAACGTCTACTTCGGATGGCTCGGCGACCGCAGAAGAACCATCGACAAAGTCTCCGGACCGATCTGAAACATCCAATTCAACACCGGCAACGGCAACGGGCGGTTCCACGACGACAAATCCTGCCGGAACTACCCCGGTCACCACAACCAAAGCCGGTGTAAACAATGAAGAAGACAAGGAAGGCCGAGGCGTCGCGGTGCATGCCTCCAGCAGCCTCGTGTCAGATTACGTGGACTTTCAGTCAACCGCAGAACTCCAGCTCCCAACGCATCTCACAACAGAAACATTACTCACATCCACCTCCGGCACAGTTGAAGCCGCAACATGGCAGCTCGGCTCAGGACGAGTTCTGGTGTGTTGCAGTGCAGATTTGTTCTCGAACCGTGCGATGCTGTTCAGAGGATCCCGTCGGCTGGCGGTTCGCATGGTTGAACGCTGTTCGGCCAAAGAAGAGGACGAGTACTATCCAAACAATCATCAGCCCACGATTGTGATCAGCGAATACTTTAACGCCAGCGACTCGTTCCAGAACACGGGCATCCTGTTCAGCCCAACATTGCGGATCGGCACCCTTCAACTTCTATTGGTCGCAATTCTTGGCATCTGGATGGCATTTCACCGGTTCGGGCCGGCCTTGTATGTGACCAGCTCTCAGCGTCGATCACTTACGGAGAGTGCTCAGGCTGTCGGCAATCTTCAGTATCGACTTCGCGACGGAGGAATCGTTGTCCGCGGCTATCTTGAATATATGACCAGCCGTCTCCGCAGACGCTACGGAAGTCTACTCAGACTGGATCAGCCTGAACAGATTGCCAATCGCGCTGGCATGGATGCGGAAGAAGTCAGAGCCCAGCTCCAAGAGGCTCATCTGATGGCCGAGTCTGGTCAGCTTTCCTCCGTCAAAACAGCCGCAATGCTGCGATGGCTGGCAAAGCTGCAGCAGCGATTGGAAGGAATCAGAGAGACGTAATTACATACTTGCGACCGTGACAGGCAGATGTCGCTTCCTGTGAAGATGCCGCGAATTCATCAGCATTAACCAATACCAATCCTTGAGTGTGAAGTGTAATACTTATGGAACTGATTGATGTAAAGAGACTGTTTGACGACGTCGTTGAACAGATTGGCAAAGTGGTAATCGGTCAGATTGAACTGGTCGAAGGCGTTGTCATTGCATTGTTTGCCGAAGGGAGCGTCCTGATCGAAGGACCGCCGGGACTCGGCAAAACTCTCCTGGTCAACGTAATGTCAAAGACCGTGTCATGTCAGTTTCGCCGCGTTCAATTTACACCGGACCTGATGCCCTCCGACCTGACCGGGCACAGCATCTACGACATGAAGCAACAAGCCTTCAGTTTCAACGAGGGCCCTGTTTTCACGAACATCCTGCTGACCGACGAAATCAATCGTTCGCCCCCCAAGACTCAGTCTGCACTGCTGGAAGTAATGCAGGAGCAGCAGGTCAGTGTTGACGGCAAGACGCACGTTCTGAAACGTCCGTTTCTGGTGATTGCAACACAGAACCCGATCGAGCACGAAGGAACATATCCTCTGCCTGAAGCTCAGGTAGATCGATTTATGTTCAAGCTGCTGGTCGACTATCCGCCGCCGGCCGATGAAATCGACATCCTCGGGCATTATGCCTCCGGAAAAGATCCGCGACGACTGGCTGACTTTGATTTGAAGCCGGTGCTCACTTCCGAAGACGTACTGGCGATCCAGAACGTCGTGAAGCAGGTCATCGTGGAACCGAAGATCCTGAAGTATATCGTGGATATCCTTGACGCATCGCGCAAATGGGGATCGGTTACTGTTGGACCAAGCCCGCGTGCCGGTGTGAACATGCTGCTGGCGGCTCGAACAATGGCGGCCAGCCGAGGTCGTGATTTTGTGACTCCGGATGATGTCAAAGAGCTGGCTCCGTGGATTCTGCGACATCGTCTGCGTCTGCGTCCTGAAGCCGAATTGGAAGGCGGAACTCCCGACGAAACCATCCGCGCGATTCTGGAAAGCGTGGAGGCGCCGAAGTCATGATTCCGTCCCGGCGACTCGTTCTGACGGCGGCGATTCTGGCCATGCCACTTTTGCTGGCCGGCCTGAATCGTTCGGCGGCCGACACAGCATTGCTCCTGAACCTGGTTCTGGTGGCAGTGGCCTGCGTCGATTTGCTGATCAGCCCCGGACCAAACGATGTCGCGATCCATCGTGAGATTTCCGAAGTCCTGAGCGTCGGCGCCTCCAATCCGGCGACTCTGACCGTCCGCAATCGCACCGGACTGAATCTGGTGATGACTTTGCATGATGATCCGGGACCACTCTGCGAAGTTGATAAACTCCCGCAATCCGTCGCGGTCGGCCCGGGAAAAGAAGAGACGATTCACTACTCCGTAAAACCAAGCCGCCGCGGGGCATCCGAGATGCCTGCAGTGCATCTGCGGTTTCCTACTCGACTTGGCTTGTGGACACGCCATCAGATTCGCCCTCTCGCGACACCCATCCGCATCTATCCGGACATTCGCGCTGTCTATCGCTATGAACTGATGGCTCGCCAGAATCGCCTTTCCGAAATCGGCGTGCGCATGGTCCGTATGCCGGGGCAGGGCCGCGAATTCGAACGATTGCGCGAGTTCCGTTATGGGGACGAAATTCGCCAGATTGACTGGAAGGCCACTGCGCGACAACGTCAACTCATCAGTCGAGAGTTCAACGTCGAACGCAATCAGAACATCGTGATCATGGTTGACTGCGGTCGCTTCATGAGAAACGAAACCGACGGCATCTCCTATCTCGACCGAGCCCTGAACTCGGCCATCATGCTCAGCTACATCGCGCTGGGGCAGGGGGATAACGTTTCACTGCTGGCGTTCTCCAACAAGATCGAACGGTTCATCCGTCCGGTGCGAGGCAAGCCGGGGATTCAGTCAATCCTGAGATCCACTTACGACATTCAGGCCTCGCATAATGTCTCCGACTATAGCCTGGCCCTGGAGTATCTGACTACAGTGCAGCGAAAACGTGCCCTGATTGTTCTGATCACCTTTGTGACCGATGAACTGCAGCTACGCGTGATTGGCGAAAGCCTTAAGCTGCGATCTCTGCCTTACCTGCCTTTGTGCGTCCTGCTGCAGGACGTCGGTTTGCGTCAAATGGCGGATAGAATTCCCGAGTCTGATCTGGATGCGTATCACACGGCCGCGGCGGCTCAGGTTTTGACCGGCCAGTCACATGAAGCTGCTTCACTTCGCGAAGCTGGAATTATGTTGATTGATACACCGCCGGATCTGCTGACCGAGCGATTAATCAACGAGTATCTGAGTATCAAGGCTCGCAATTTGATGTGAAGACGCGGTGCCAAAACGCAGTTCGGAAACAATTCTGGCAGTCTGTTGATCTATTCGCTGTTTCGAGCGTAGTGGAGGCTTCAGCCTGCATCCCATTGTGACTTTGTGCAGTTGCGTAAATCTTAGCAGCAATGCCGACTGAAGTCGCCACTACGAACAAAATCGTTTGACCGCTAAAACTCGATTTCCACATACAGTTCACGCAGCCGCTTCAGCAACAGAAGGCGTTCGGATTCACTTGGGTCCGGCGCAATTGCCGTAACGTATTCCTGGTCTATGCCTGACCACTTACGAGCATCCTTCGTGCCATCGGGATCGAGATCCATAAACGCGTCGGCGGTCAGATAATCCTGATCCCAAAGAATCCGGTCTGAGAGAGTCTGCAGGGCATAGTACCATTCATTAATATCGCCACATGTAATCTCAGGCCGATCGGCTTTTGGACAAAGCTCTGCCATCGCTGAGCAGACCTGCTTCCGAAACAGAAAGCGGTGCTCATGATCCGTATCGGATTCCATGTCAATCTCTATCTGAATCAGATCATGCATCTGACAGAAAACAGCAGCGATCGCCCCTTCACTGACGGCGGTGTGTTTAGGACATTCTTTTGACTTGTAAATCAAGGCAGAACCAACATCGGCAAGCACAGCCAGCTTTGACCACGGTTGCAAGCCGTCGAAGACTGCAATTCCAAATTCAGCAGGATCTCTGTGCCCGGCAAGTTCAGCCCGAATTTCATCCACCAGCATGCCAAACGCCGTCAGAAACAGTTCACGTTCCGTTCCAGTGAGAACTCTCTTGCCGCGGGAGGTTCGCCAGGTCATCTCAGAAACTATCCTGCTTCAGGTTACGTTCGGTCCACGGCATGAATCTCCAGTGGAATTGCCCACCGTCAACAAAGCCATTGTTGATCAAAGTAACCTGAGCCAGTCGGCGGAACAAGAGTGATTCGTCAAGGAGTGCAACTCTTACGGGGCTGGAATTAACCGGGCAGGAAACGATCTGCAACGAGTTCTCATCAATCCTTGAACGGCTCAGTCGGTGTACCTTCCGCTTCAGAACTCGCTCCATCCGTTGCTCCTGCGGACATATTTTCTTGCGATGAGACTTCCTCTTCGGCGGTGGGTCGAACGGCCGCCTTGATCTCAAGCACTCGATTGTGCAACGGAAATCGTTGCACACGATCATCAAGCCCCACGAACAGAATCAGATTGGGAGGCAGCGTCGCAACTGAATACGGTTCACCGTCTTGTCGAGGCGAATCCTGAAGATACTGATTCAGCGGTCTCGCGAAGCGGCCAGCAGAAAACAACAACGGCTGCCCAGCCGCAATCCGGTACTGTTCATTCTCGAAGCCAAGCCGAACGGGTTTTGTCAGACCCTTCGGAGCGTAGAAAAACATTGTCCCGGACCACGGATCTGTCAAACGCATCGAGATCAACTCGTCTCCATCTGCAAGCTCCAACAGGCTGTCGGAAAATCGGCCATGCATCATTCGGTGACGATGCAACAGAACCGTGATCAATGTAGCCCGTTCTTCGGCTATCAAATTCACTGTTGCTGGAAAGAGTCGAGGATCGAGCCGATCACTCACCATCGTGGGATCTTCCTTGAGATCGCCAATCGTTGACGTCGCCGCAAATCGCTGGACCGCCTGTGACGCGGATACGATTGACGCGACAATGCTGGCGTCATTGTGGTCCGACAGTGCCACTCTACCAAGGAGGTTTACTCCCGACCACTCTGTGTTCTGAACCAGAAACGACAGGTTCATCGTCGAAAGCGCTCGGTAACGCGTGGCCTCGCTCATTTCGGCAATTTCGTCCTCAAGTTCTTTCACTGCGGACAGTTCGCCGGCAAAGGCTTTTTGCTCCGGGGATTCACCCCGAATGTCGCGCAGTGCATTACTCTCCGAGGCAACACGGCCCCAGAAGACAAGGCGTCGTCGCAACATGATTCGAGGATCTGCCGCCTGCCAGTACACCAGCAATCCATTGAGTTCCTCAAAAACGGCATTCAAATCCACACCAGTCAGATCAGCACTCCCCAACAACTGCCGCAAACTACTAAGTGCGGCCTGTTCGGAAGTGACACATGCGGTCCAGTTCTTCCAGGACGACGTTTGGTTGGCCAGCGACTGGCAAAGTCGAATGGCGTTGAGGTGCTGACGAATCGCTCCACCGATGTCTCCCTGTTTTTCTCGATCTGCCGCATCAGCCAGAAGCAGATATGTAACTGCCGGTGCCGGTGTATTTGACCACGGAGCCGTCCATGAAACAGGAAGCATGGGCCATTTCTTGTTGACGGCCAGGTGTTCTTCGAAGATCTGCAGCAGCTCACGGACTCCGTAATGATGTTCATTCGAGGTCACGTAGAGCGGCAATGCCTGATTCGGTTCTATCTGCCAGCCATGAAGCGGCGGCGTCAGTTGAGACTTATACGCAGATCCAGCAAGGGCCACGTCAAACTCCGACCAGATCTGTCGGCTCGCAGTACTGACCAGAGTCTTCCATTCCGATGTTGGAATCATCATGCTCTTTTCGAGCGGCTCCAATACCTCTCTGACAACAGGATTCCTGTCATCCATACCGAATGACAGATTGCGGATGTTGGTCTGAGTGACAAACGCTGGTTCGTAGTACCAAACTATCCGTCCCACGCCGACGAAAACGCAGCACGGAAGAATGATCCATGCCCCCTGCACGAGCCTCAACTTCCATGTGGCTGTTCTATCAATCCATCGTCGGGCCGTGAAGAGCGTCGCCAGAAGCAGAAAAAAACCAACGGGGACAACCGTGATCCAGGCTGAGTAATCAAGATAGCTGCACAGGTGAATCAGGAATCCAGCACCACAGAACAACAACAGAGACGCAGCAAACGCCAGGATCTGGCGTTGAATCCAGCAGGCCGTGAGTTGTCCGATACTGAACGTCATCAGCACGTAAGCGACGCATGTACTGATCTGAAGCGAATGATCAACAGACGTACTGTCGCGTGCAAAGTTGCGTGAGTCTGCAACATGCGGCGTCCTGATGGAAGAAATCAACTGAAGGATCCGCAACTCCTGACCGTGTGTTGTATGGTCACTATGAGCACCGGGAACTACAGCATCCAGCAGAACAACGACAGTTCCAACGAAAGTCAACACGGTAAACCATGTCAGTGTTTTCGTCAGCCAGATCGACGCGGGTGAGACTCCCATATTCGCGAGCAGCGAGATCGAACCTGATCGTTGATCCGCTCGCATCGTTCTCTGACCGCATTCATGCATGAAAACGAACAGAAACAGTGCGGGCCAGACGTAGTCATGGCTAAAGGTGAAGTATCGCCCCACGCAAATCACGATTCCAACCATCAACCATGTGGCCGCAAACGGAATGGCCGACCGACATTCGCGCCAGAACAGAGTTGTTCGAACGCGGCTCTGAGACATTGGCTGGGCGATCACTCGTTTCAGAACCGCGATAGAACGAGGAAGAAACGACAGTCTTTGGGTCCGGGTATACACGGTCTCGGATCGCGGAGTTATCCAATCTCGCGGTACTCGACCGAGATGCCAGGGTCGAGCCAAAAAGAAGACGGACACAGCAGCGGCTGGAACAACAAGAACCACGCAAAAAGGTATCAGACAGACAAGACACAGTGCCGCCGCGAGCCCGACAGCCGAGATTACTCGTCGAGTGACCATGGACGCCACAAGCGTCAAAACACTGACCAGAGTCATGAAAATGAGAACGGGCAGAAACATCGCGACATCGAATGACAGAAGAGTCTCGTCCGATCGCCAGTACCTCGGAAACGCGAGGCCGACAACTTCAAGGACACCACTCAATGCCGCGAGGGCCAGAAACAATGTGACACATCCCGTGACAATTGCCGTTAGCTTCGCCATCATCAACGTTGAAGTGCGACAGGGCAGCATTCGCAAAAAGTTCACTGTTCGATCATCAACTTCTCCAGCAAACGCGATTGCCGTCGCGGCGACCACAAAGAGAATGCAGAATGACGAAGACGTCAGAAGCGATTCCAGCCACGGAATCGCCCGAAGCCGCGTCAGAATAAAGATATTGAGGCATCCCAAAAGCAATACCAGCCAGAGCGACCGCTGAGCTCGGTGCTCCTTCCAGACAAGTCTTGTAAATGCAGTGTTCATGGATGATTCTCTGTCTCGTTTAACGGCAAGCCGCAGGCGACTGCGTTTCTCGCACGTGGTTCAGTGACGTCGGCCTCGAATAGCCAATCTGTTGTTGCTGTCGGAACTAGAAATCTTGTTTCTTTTAGGCCAACAAGATCAGCCGCCTGCAGTCTGTTGATTTTCACCGCCACCGACCCTGCGTCGGTGGTTTAGCGGCTTTTGCACCAGTAAAGAACTAACGAATTTTACTGGTGCAGAAGCCCGCAGGCCCCTGAGGCAGGCTCAGGGGGGAACTAAATCAACAACCCGCCTGCGGCTTGCCGCTAAACAAGCGAACGACTTACGGCCTCAACGGGGCTACGCCGTGGTTTCCCAACGAGAGCATCCCTGATTCCGCGGACTGTTGGTTTCGATTTTGTCGCAACAACGTCAGCAGAATGTCTTCCAATGATGGTTTACGAATGATCGGAGGTGGCAGTTCCTGACTTCGACAAAGATCCACCAGGGCGCCACCATCGAGATTTCGCAGCAGCCAGACATGCTCGTGACCAAACGGCACATTCGCGATCACTTCACCAGGTAACTTCGGTGGCATTGATGTTGGAGACGGCATTGTGAGTACCACTTCGGTCACGGATTGCTTTAAGTCCTCAAGCCGTTCGTGAGCGATCACCTTGCCATTCATGAGTACGATGACATCGTCGGCGACGCGTTCCACTTCGCCGACCTGATGGCTGGACAACAGAACTGATCGTCCCTCCGCCGCCACATCGATCATGCTTTCCAGAAACTCGCGACGCACAAGCGGATCCAAACCTGAGGTCGGCTCATCCATAATCAACAACTGAGGTCGATGAGCCATCGCCAGGGACAGGGCAACTTTTGCCCGAGTTCCTTTCGAGAGCCCCTTGATCTATTGTGAAGGACTCAGATCAAATCGCCGAGTCAGCTTTTCGTATTCAACCTGATACCCCGTCGGATAAAAGCCCGCTGCAAACCAGCCAATTTCTTCGACCGTCATCCAGTCGTAAAGCGGTGGCGAATCCGAGACATAGCCGACTCTCGAGCGAATTTCGAGAGCATGTGTTCTGGGATTCATCCCCAGAACTTCGATGTCTCCTTTGTCGACCGCTTCAAACCCCAGAAGCAGTCGAATTGCAGTGCTCTTGCCCGCACCGTTTGAACCCAGCACAGCACAGACAGTGCCTGGCTGGATGTTCAGCGACACATCATCAAGAGCTTTCACACGACCGAAACGTTTGGAGACGTTCGACAACCGAATGACAGGTTCCATGGGGAGACCTTTACCAAGTGGAATGTTCGTGTAACCACAACCTCAAGGCGAGCGGCAGGGCGTCAACGCTCCGAGAACACAGGCGCACTCGGAGGGCTCACGCCCTGCCGCTCGCCGTCGACAAATATGTATACGGCTTCACGGTGGAGGTTCTTTCTTTAGCGCGTCCCATTCACTGCGAACCAAAGCATGAATCTCTTCCGCTGTGACGCCATTCTGTTTCGCTTCACGCAGGATGTAGCGCAGACGCTCGCGGATCATTTCGAGCCGTTCATGTCGACATTTCTCAGGAGCATCGCTGGCGACGGCCAGGCCGGTTCCTCGAATGGAAACCAAAACTCCCTGTGCCTGCAGATCGCGATAGGCACGTGCGACCGTATTCACGTTCACGGCTGCAGAAGTCGCCATCTCGCGAACCGAAGGAACATGCTCCCCGACGAGCAATGAGCCGTTGGCGATCGCAAATTTCACCTGACGAGAAATCTGCTCGTAGATCGGAATGCCGTTGTTGATGTCGATTTGACAAATCATCCTTGCGCCTCACTGTAATAGCAGGATGTTACAGTAATCAAATCTGGCGTCAACAGCAATCTACATGAAAGGTCAGAGGTAAAAGGAACACATTCTCTGAGCCTGAGGCGCTAGCCGATTCGAAAGCCACTTTTCCCCTGCAGCGGCACAGCACAAACGGCCCCGTGATGGAATGCAAACCTCGCGAGGAACTGGGCGCCTCGCCGTTACACCACAATCGGAGAAGAAAGTGACTGCCATCGGACGATGGACGATTCGACAAGAAAATCGGCTAGCGCCTCAGGCTCAAGTCGTCTCCATGGTTTTTGGCGAGGGGATAGGTATCCTCCCCACACTGTTTGACTGGCCATTCGATTGATGAAAGGAAACCCTGCGATGAGTTCTATTCCCGTTTCTCGCGTGGACGTTCAGAACTACGAACCATTTCTTGTCGATGGCAAACCGTTTGGGGAAGTGCATTGGCTTCGCCAGGGCTCAAGCGGAGCAGGGCTCTTGTTGACCGGCCTGTGGACTCACGAACCAGCGACGTTTCCTTACATATTTCCAGCAGATGAAACCTTTCATCTGCTGGAAGGCAAGGTCTGCATCACAGTCGAAGGACTTGCACCTGTTAACCTCGTCCCCGGCGACATCGTGTCTTTTCGCAAAGGCCAGGTTTCGACCTGGACAATCTCCGAACCCTTGAAGAAATTCTTCGTGATCAGCGGCTGATCGATCGAACTGCCAGGGAAACAGATTGACCAACTCTACGGCAATTCGTGGATTCGTATCTTGCGAAACTGAATCGGTGATCCTTCACTCTCCAGGCATAGATAGCCCTCAGCAGGCTCGCAACCTGTTCCGCCGGAGACTTCTTCTCCGTTCACCCACAGCCGTACTTCTCCATTAATCGCTCGGATGTAGTACTGGTTCCAGTGCCCATGTCCATTCACAAGATGCCGGCGTGGATAACTGCGGCTGCCGTCCGGAGACAGTGGTGGAAACGGCGTCATTTTCACGCCGACAGGGAACACATCACCGTTGGTTCCGAACCAGTCGGTCTTTGCACCATTCGCTTTCATCCTTTCAGTGAAGCCGTGATCGAGGACTTGAACTTCGATGCCGGAAGGCAATCCTGGCTTTCCAGCAGCAGTCAATCTTTCGATCGACGCTGGCGTTCCCCAGATGAAGACACCGCTGTTGCCGCCGGATTTCTCATGCATCCACTCGACGACGATCTCGAAGTTCTTGAACTGTTTGTCTGTTCGCAACACACTGACTGGCTGACCTGTGCAATGCAATACGCCGTCCTTCCAACTCCAGGTGTCATCAGCACTATTGACCTTTTTGAAATCAGCTTCTGTCAAGGATCGCCAGCCGGGCTGGGAGTCATCGATCTTCACGGGTTTCGGGGCATGATCCGCCACGGTCTTCATATCAAGGAATGACGGATCGTCAGGCTTAATGCCGGTTTTCAGACCGGCCCCACCCGCTGGTCCTGGTTCGTAGGCACCGGTCATCGCCACATCCGACCATGCATCAGCCTTGTCTTCCAACCCCACACACCAGTAGCTGGCATTTACCAACATGCGGCGAAAATCATAGACTCGAAACGCATCAGCGTGCCCAATTGTCGTCGTAAAAATGCGAGCCGCTTTTCCGGCAGATCCGGTGTACGACTTCGTCCAGGCAATTGGCACTGGAGCTTTATCGGCCACGGGCTCATCTTCGGCCGACCAACCAGTCAGCGGCTGACCGAGAAGAACGGGCTCGCTGTCGCCTTCCAGCTTTTCACTGACACCGTACACGTCATCAGGAACCCAGAAGTTGCGACGAACGCCACGGAAAATCGGATGACTGCAGGCAAAGTTCACGACATCGCAACGAGTACTCTCAATTAGGTTTTTCCCGTAGTGCGAGACCCACGTTTCTCCCAGCACCAGCCTCCCCCAGCCGCCGATCGGCTCTTTGCTGGCTGAGTCAAACTTTGCGTAGCGACTGTCAGGTCGAGTTGCATAACGAAACGGATGCGTCGCATTACGGATACCAATGATGGGACGTCCGGATTCGGCATAGTCCACAATGTGTTTCATCTGATCATCGGGAAGTTCTCGCCATCGCAGAAACGCGACAAGCAGATCCGCTGAATCCAGCAGTTCAAGACCGGGAATGTTATTGTTCACTCGCGGATCAATCGTGCCGGTCTTCGGATCGATGGCAAAGAGAACCGTACACTTGAAGCCATGGCGAGAAAGAATGCGAGCCATCAGCGGCATCGACAATTCTGAGCGATACGACTCTTCCGCGGCGATAAAGACAATGTGCTTTCCTTTTCCGGGGCCTTCTACCCCTTGATAAGTCAACCATTCTTCTGCCTCCACCAATGGAGCAGAAAGACCAAAGAACATGAGCACCGTAAGCGTGACAAGAAATCGGTGAAGCTGCCGCATACGTCGAATACTCCAAAGAAAGATTAGGGGCCGGAGCGATTAATGGCAGGAAATGTCAACCTCGCGACTGGCTCCGCATTAGTATAGCGAGATGATCCGTGTGTGGCATTCGACGTGGCATCCGCATAGCACTTGGCAAAGCAAATTCCTCATGCACATTCGCGACAATCTACCCGGATTATTCTCCTGCAATATGCCGGACCGCCTTGGCCACACCAAGAGTCACGTCGGCCATTCGCTCGTAGTCCAGAGTTTCCGCCGTATCAGTCCAGCGGTGATAGTGTGGATTTCGCAGAAAGCTGGTGTCGGTCAACATCAGAGCAGGATAATCGTTGATCCAAAAGGCATGCTGATCAGACAGATGAATCTCGCGGATGCTCTCAGGCAGTACAATCGAGAATAACGGAAACTGTGTCCCTCGCTTGAAGCCTCGGCGAAAGTTCCAGCAGAGCCGTGCCGATCGAGGATTCCCGACAGCCGCCAGAAAGTTGCCTCGTCGAGGAAACAACCAGCGCAGCCATTTCGGAATCGCGGGCGGGACATCCTGAGAATTCATTCCATCGACATAGTAACCGACCATTTCAAGACACAACATACCGATCACGTTTTCCCCACGAGATCGACAGCCACGAGCATGCACGAGGCTTCCCATCTCCATCGAGCCATAGTAGGGCGACTCCTCACACGCAAACGCCACAAAGCGAATCGTCCTGCGCGGCTGTGCAGCCTTCAGCATGCGAGCCGTCTCGATCAGAACCGCCACCGCCGAACCATTATCGTCAGCCCCGGGAGTCGTCGGCGTGGAGTCATAATGAGCGCCCAGAATGACAACATCACGGGGAGTTTTATGGCCGGGAATCGTTACGATCACATTATCGGTGGGCTGTCCATTGACCGGAAATGTTTCTCTCGTCACTGCAAAATCAGCCGCCCGAAACTGCGACTCAATATAGGCGGCTGTCGCGGCCATCGTCCCGACCTTCAACGGATGCCTCGGCCCAATCACGCCGGACAACATGTCGACATGTTGGAACAGCGATTGAACAAGTGGGGATCTCGACGGATCGGTTGTTTCCATTGTTAGAGCCCGTCTACGGAATCGTTTAACACCATCGGGAAAAACGGCTGCCGAGGTAGCCTGCAGATACGAACAATATCGAGGTAAGCAAACAAGCTACGCCATCGGGTTTATCCCGGTGAAAAAGGCCTTTGCACTACGACTTCGCACAGACTTTTTATCGCAGTTCATTTTCTTGGCTCGGTGATTCGTAGTGCGAAAGCCTTAAAACCACCGAGGTAAACTCGGTGGCGTACAAGTTCATCGCTGCAGTTTGGGTCGGCTTTACGTGGCCGCACCACGAGTGGCTTCACGAATTCAGCGTCCTCGCCACATTTCAAGCCACGGAATGTTTCGTTCAATCACAGGATCCTGGCAGATGCGGGCGAGGTCTGAGTAGCGTTGATCATTCATCGCGGTGACTCGATCGATCTTCAGATCAATAATGTCTGCCGCCACCTGGCGTGCCAGCGTCTCGGCGGTGAACAACTCGTCATCGGACCACGTTGCAGCCTCGTAGCCAACTTGGCTCAGGTCTCCTGGCAGTTGAATATAGCCCAGATGGACTGTGCCCTTGATCTTCAGCGATTTCACCAACAGACGGTACAGCGGCAACTGCAGGTCAATCCATTCGTCTTTCTTGCGATGAGTTCTGTTCGGCGGTTCAGCGGCTTCACTGGTTTTGTAATCCAGCACCCGCCATTCGCCACTGGGTTCATGGCGATCGATCCGGTCAACTCGACCAATCAGATGAACAGGTCGCCCATTCACATCGGAGAAGTCGTCACAGACGAGATCCCTTTCCGTGAAAGCAATATGCCAGCCATCCTTCAAGCTTTCAACCTGCCATCGAGCAAATGCGATCAGTCGACTTTCGAGCATCTTGAGTTGAACACTCACGGTGGCCGATCGCGACCTGCCGAAACGCCCCAGCGATTCACGATGCAACTCCTGCAACAGATATGTTTCAATCGATTCGGTGCTGCGAGATTCACGAAAGTCCGACTGCCCAAAACTCTTCAGCACATCATGCATCAAACTTCCGAACGCAGGTGCGTTGAGTTCTCTGACGTCATCTTCGATGGATCGAAGTCGTAGCTCCCGACGTAGGAAATATCGATACGGACACTGCAAGTATTCTCGAAATGCCGTGACGGGAATCTCTGTCGGAGCAGCAGGCACGTCAATGGGCTGCGGCACAATGAACCCGCTCAGACGCGGCATTGACTCGGAGGAATTTTCGACAGCGATCTCCGCCGTGGAAATATTCTCAGCCACATAATCCGGGTCGTAGAATCTTCGAACTCGTTCGGGAATCGAGCGAGGATCAGCAGCAAACCACAGGCGACTGGGCGACAACGGATTGCCCTGGACATCAGTTCGGCCTTTGATCAGCACCACCTTGCGACGACTGCGCAGGATCGACGTCATCGCATAAGCGTCACGAGCATAGCGACGACGATTATCTGTCAGCTCCAGTCGCGTTCGCAGGCTGTTGGGCATAAACGCATCGGAGTTCATCGACTCCGGCACTTTGCCTTCATTAAAACCAGTCAGAATAAGAACCGGACTGTCATCGAGCGTCAGCTCCAGCCAGCCAAGCAATTCGACCGCATTCTTGTCGGCTTCAGGAGGAATCGTGTCGTCAGCAATCTGCTTGAGCAACAACTGCAGAGACTGACTGGCCGAACACAAGGGCAGGGCGGCCGAAGGAATTCTTTGCAATTGCTCATTCAGATCCTGAAGCTTAGTCACGCATTCGACGATGCCTCGATCTGCCGCCGATTCACTGTGCAGCTCGCGATCGCCGTAGATCGTCGCGAGAACTCGCACGGCCCCTTCGGCCCACTCAGATAACGGCCGACGCTGTTCAAGTTGCTGAGTCAATGACGATTCTGCGGCATCAGCTAATTCATCAAGTGTTCTCTGACGCGACTTTCGAACGGGCCTTGCTTTCTGAGGTTTCAGCTTTCCGACAGCGGAACCAGAGTATTCAGCGGAGTAAGCGTCTGCGACCAGGCAACGAAGCAGGGCTTCGACCGAACGGCAGACTTCGGCAACAAGAATTCGTCGAGGTGCCGTTCCGAGCATTTCGCCGGGCGTCACCTGCAGGTGATCAATCATGTATTGATCAAGTTCGCTGAGCCAGACATCACACTTCGCAGGAGCATCGTCATCGTTGAGTGTGTTGGAAAGATTCTGAGTGATCCAGTCGTTCACATCGGGATGTCGCACCAGATCGCTCAGAGTCGCAAAGTCCGCCGGCATATCATCTCGTGCGGAGGCAATATGCAAAGCGAGAGACTGCAGAAGTCGAAACGGACGAGTTTCCGAGACATACATTCCAACCGGCCATTGTCCCGCGATTCCAGCATCGGCCATGGACTGCAGCAGAGTCGGAACCATCGTGTCATCAGCCACTCCGATCGTGATATCGTCGGCTCGATAGACACCGTTGTGAGATGCGAGCTCTTCCATCGCTGCCCGTGCCTGCTCGGCCGGCGATCCGGTGATGCGGGTCGTTTCGAGCTTGATATCGAGCTGACGGTTCTCCCATACGTCAGCTTTCACGCATCCGTATTCATCAAAATCATCCTGCTCCGATTCGGCCGCATGGATCAGCGAGGTAACTCGGTCGGCGACCTGATCGAGCATTTGCCGAATGATGCGATTCATGTCGACCGTGCCGATCAGAATGATGTCGCAATCAGTCCGGCATTCATTCATCTGCACGGCAATCAATCGCGCGGCCTGTCGATCCCAGAGCTGCAAATCATCCATCTGGACGAGGTACTCTGACTGAATCCGTCGCAGAGCTTTCCAGCGTTCGGCTTCCTCCAGATCTCCGGACTGCGCGAGTTTTTCGTGGACTTCATCGAACTCCAGTCCTTCAGCTGCAAGCTCGTTGTGTTGCTTTCGCAATGACTCACACAGGGCCATCCACGCGGGCACAGAATCTTCATCCGGACGATGCGGCAGGGCCGCTCGGATTTCTCGCTGCGGCACGGCAAAGAGAGCTTTCCGCCAGACCAGCAACTGAGTCAGATCGTCCGCAAGTTTTTGCTTCTGTGGGTAAAGCATCTCCGGAAAACGCGTGAACGTCACCATTCGCGGCGGGATCAACGCCGGCCATTTTGCGCCGGCTCGCTGAACCAGCAGTTCAAGCATTCGACGAGCGGCCCGGCGCCCGGGAAATACCAGAATCACTTTCGACAGATCCAACTTATCTCCCTTGGCGTAGCGGGAAATCAAGTAGTCCACGGCGTTGAGCAACGCGGGCTTCGAAGGATCAAGAAAATGGCGAGAGATGGGCATTCGATGTTTCAGCGAATTCTACAGGACTAGATTAGGAACTACTACTACGTCAACACTTGAAATAGGGCTCCCGACATTAGCCGCTGGGCGATAGCCCACGGTTCAAAACCCGGACGCTAGCGGGTTGTTGATTTAGCCCCCCTGAGCCTGCCTCAGGGGCCTGCGGGCTTCTGCACCAGTGAAATTCGTTAGTTCTTTACTGGTGCAAAAGCCGTTAAACCACCGACGCAGGGTCGGTGGCGATTAAATCAACAGACTGCTAACGCCGCTCATTTCTTATCGAGCGCAAAGCGACCGTGTTCAGCCGCCATCATCAGCACCAGATAATCCAGGCGAGCAGCATTTGCGATCTTGGAGAAATTGATGCCGTTCATCGTGTCTGTCGTCTTGTGATAATGAGGATTGAAGCCTCCGAAGAGAAATGTCACCGGGATCCCTTTCTCGGAAAATGACGCATGGTCGCTTCGTCCATCAACACGATTTTCTTCATCGTACTCAAACACAAATCCCACTGACTTGTTAGCCGTCTCAATCATCGCATGCAGCTCGGCCGAATGATCCTTGCTGCCGACAAGATGGATGGTATTGGCATTCTCCGAGGCGGGCTCCGAAGAGGACTCCTCATTGCGACCAATCATGTCGATGTTCAACATGCAGATCATATCACTCAAAGGTTTCAGCGGATGTGCCACAAAATGTTTGGAGCCCAGCAGACCTCGTTCTTCGGCACAGAACGCCATCAATAGCACGCTTCGCTTTGGCTTGACGGGATTCGTGTGGATCGCTTTGGCCACTTGCAGAATTGCCGCAGAGCCTGAACCATTGTCGTCAGCCCCTGGGAACAATTCACCGCGCTGGACTCCCAGATGATCCAGATGAGCGCCAATACAGATGTATTCATGTCGAAGTGTTTCATCGGAGCCAGGATACCAGCCAACAACATTGGGAACATCAATCGCCTCGCGATCAATCACAAGTCTCGACTTCACGGTTTGTGAAGACGTAACGATCAGATTTCGCGCAGGCGCTGCATCACCAAAGAATGACGCATTGAGACCACATTTGCCGGCCAGTTGATTTGCTGCCGCAGCGGTCACCATCGCAACGGGAATCGTGCTGGGAGTCTGTTCTGATTGATTCACGGCCTCGTTTCGCACGCGAGCTTCATCCGCCACGATCAAGACACACGCCGGGCGAGACTTCAGGATGAACGCATCGTCCCAACTGATTCTTCCATCGGCCTGAATGATCAAGAGCCGGCCCTCCAACGAACCTTCAACTGGCGCAGGCCGTTCCTTCGTGACAGTGGCCAATGTGACAGGCAGATCGCCCTCGTAGGTTCCCGTGAAGTCACTGATTCCCAACGACTTTCCAGCAATGGCTTCGTCGTCACCGACTCGAAAGTAGCACTGGTCAGGCTGAGTCGACAATTTGATAAAGGGGACACCCTGGTACCATGATCCATCTGTCCCGCCGGGCTGGAACCCATAGGACTCCAGTTTTGAAGCGAACCAGGCAGCCGCCTTGAAGTAGCCTTCCTGCCCAGTGCCTCGCCCCAACATTTCCCCTTCGACCAAAGTGGACAGCAGTTCCTCCGATTCCTTTTCGGTGATGCTCTCAAAGCCGGCGCGGAAGGGATCGGGCACTGGAGCCGTCGTTGAATACGGGCCATCCGCAACCAAAGCCGACCCGGAAGCAACGCATAACACCGCAGCGCTGAGGAAGATATGGCGGCAGGCAGTGATCACGGAGGCGGCTTTCTATCAAACAGGAAGGACCCTGAGGCGGGGAGAAGGAGGACGTTTCCAGCCTTTTAACGCCAACAATCCCTATTCACCAGCGAACTGGCACAGACTTCCCAGACCTCTGCCTAATGAGTTTTCGGGTGAAAACTCCGGGGAAAACGGAGTTCTCCAGATCCGACAATACACGCCTGCGTTTGCATCGGTTATCTTTCCCCGCTTGTTTCCAGCCGCTGGACGTGGTCGCAGTAACTTTGCGCCCGGGATTTGTTCCACGACACGGACTAAGCCTGCCTCTGCATGCTGACCGTGGGACTTTGAACGCATTTTTATGGAATTCGCGAGTCATCTCGCGATCTGCCCTTATGGAAAATCGCCGACTTTTCTCGTTCCTGCTGACTTCGATGGCCTTCCTCTGGCTGTGGACCGCCGTTATTCAGCCCAAGTTTTTTCCAGTCCCGGTGAAGAAACCTGCGGCACCTCCAGCCGCCGAAGCAGCAGATTCAGGGAGTGGCAGCGGTAGCGGGGAACTCAGTGCTGCCGGAGCGACGGATGAGACGCCCGTTGCGGAACTGGTGATTCCGGACCATCCTCTGGAAAAAGTCGTCCTCGGCTCATCAGATCCAGAGAGCGGTTATGCGTTGAATGTCGATCTGACCTCGGCCGGTGCGGCTGTCGCGAGTGTTTCGTTGACCGCGCCCCAGTATAAAGATCTCCAAGACAGGAAGGTCCCTGCTCGCATTGTCGGCAACAACCTGACTGATGACAAAACCTTTTCTACCGCAATCCTGGTTATCGATCGTCAACTGGCGTCAAAGAAACAAACGCTTGAGTCGGCAAACTGGAAACTGGTTGAAAAGACCGAAACGGACACGCTGGCCAAGGCGATCTTCGAGTACGACGCTCCTGACGGGACATTGCGAGTTCGCAAGACGTTCTCACTTCCACGGCTGAAGGTCAGAGGCAAAGAACTCGTCCAAGCCTGGCACTCTAACCCGTCGTTTTACACTCTTGAGGTGACTCTGGAAGTCATCAACCTTAGCGATTCACCACGCACGTTTGATTACGAAATTCAGGGGCCTGTCGGAGTACTCTTCGAGAATGAGGAACATACTTCGAAGTATCGCGACCTGCACCTCGAATTTGTCGATGGCACTAAAGCAGCGACACTCGCGGCGAGCGCCATTGCGGACTACTGCGACGACCTTGACGATGAACTTGGGCGTCCATCAACTCCGGCGGAACAAAAGAACAAGCTGCGTGAAGATCATGAATGGACGTCAGCCTTTCGCTACGCCGGTATTGACGTCCAGTTCTTCGCCGCACTGGTCGCCCCGCTGGATGACAGAACTCCAGAAGAAAAGGCGGAAAAGAAGTGGCTGGAACGTACATATCCGGTATTGATCGCTCGCCATTCGCGAGAACCACGGAAGTCGGATATCAGCCTGCGAATGGCATCCTCGCCAATCATTTTGCAGGCCAAAAACGATTCTGTCGTCCACAAATATGCATTCTTCGTGGGGCCAAAACATCGTGAGCTACTGGACCCAATGCCATTCCAGGCGAGTCAGGTGCTCAACTACGGAATGTTCGGTTTCGTAGCTCGCGTCATGCACTACCTGCTCGACACATTCTTCAGTCTCGGAATGCCTTATTTCCTGGCCATCGTGTCGCTGACAGTACTGGTCCGAGGCTGTTTGTTCCCACTCTCGCGCAAGCAGGCCATCATGGCAGCACGCCAGAAGGAACTACAGCCGCAGTTGACTCTGCTGAAGGAAAAGTACGCTGACGACAAAGAGAAACTCGCCCGAGCACAGATGGAACTCTGGCGAAAGAACGGCATTAATCCATTGAGCGGATGCCTTCCGCTGTTCTTGCAGTTGCCAATCTTTGTTGGACTCTATACCGCTCTGAATTCAGCGGTCGACCTGCGCCTGCAGAGCTTTCTGTGGATCGAGAATCTGGCCGGACCAGACGCGTTGTTCAGGCTTCCGTTTGCATTGCCTTTCGGACTTGGGGCTGACTTCAGCATCCTGCCGCTTTGCACAGTGGCCCTGTTTCTGACTCAGCAGAAGATGTTTATGCCACCTGCTCAGGATGAACAGCAGGAGATGCAATACAAGATGATGAACATGATGACGGGCGTCATGGGCATCATGTTCTGGCATCAACCGGCCGGTCTGTGTCTGTACTTTATCGCCTCCAGCCTTTGGAGTATCGCCGAGCGAAAACTGCTGGGTACCGGAAAGCTGACTCCAGCAGGTCCGGCCGTGGAAGTCATCATCCCGGATGAGCAGCCAAGTACGAAGCCAGCAAAGAACTCGTCGGCTCCGGCGCAGGCGACCGCCGCTAAACCGCCAGGCTTCCTGCAAAGACTCCTGGATGCCGCCGCGGAAGCGCAGAAAAACGCTGAGCAGCAACGAGAAAAGAACGACAAAAAAGGCAAGAACAACGGCAAGAAGAAGTAACCAGTAAAAAGGCCCGTCCACCCGGACGGGACTTTTTTTGCAATAGCCTGCAGCAACGCAAATTCCCTTCCAGCAACGTTATCCGTAGAGGGGCAAAATGAGTGCGGTGGGTGAGCGTTGATTCTGATGTCAGGTTGCGAGCGATATTCAGGAACGCAGCATCCGTACCGGAACCCCGCGATCGGCCATAAACTGCTTGGTTTCCTCAATCGTATACGTGCCATAGTGGAAGATGCTTGCGGCCAAAGCTGCACTGGCTCCACCTTTGGTCACGGCCTCGTAAAGGTGCTCCGGACATCCAGCTCCGCCGCTCGCCACGACGGGAATTTTGACTGCGTCGGCAACGGCCCTGGTAATCTCCAGGTCGTAACCATCTTTCGTTCCGTCGGCATCCATGCACGTTAGCACGATTTCCCCGGCTCCCAGCCGTTCCACTTCCTTTGCCCATTCCACAGCCTGCAGGCCGGTCGGAATACGCCCCCCGTTGATATGCACGTCCCAGAATTCCTTGCCATCCTTCTGTATCCGCTTCGGATCGATATTCACCACAATGCACTGGCTTCCAAATTTCAGAGCTGCCTCGCGAACGAAATCCGGGCTCTTGACCGCCATCGAGTTGATCGAAACCTTGTCACATCCCGCATTCAGCAATCGTCGGATATCGTCGACGGTTCTGATTCCGCCCCCGACGGTCAGCGGCATAAAAACCTCTTCGGAAGTTCTCGCCACGACGCCCAAAATGATGTCACGTTGTTCGTGGCTGGCGGTGATATCCAAAAACACCAGCTCATCTGCACCCTGCTGCTCGTATTTTCGAGCAATCTCGACAGGATCGCCAGCATCCTGCAGATTGACAAAATTAACCCCCTTGACGACTCGACCTGCATGAACGTCAAGACAGGGAATGATACGTTTTGCCAGCATTGATGTTTCCAGACTCCAGAAGCGTGAGCGGTGGTTGACCGTCAGCACCGCAGCTATAGTTTCCGTGATTCTTCCGGGATCTTTCAACCGTCCTGATGGTTCCCATCCCGGATTCGCCGATTCGGTGACATCCTGCCAGACTCTTCACGAATTTGAGTATCCCGATGAATTCCGCCTCCCTATGGACTCGTTCTGTTCACGTTGAGCTGGGTTCGCGCAGTTACGAAATTGGAATTGGTGAAGGCTGTCTGTCAGGCGCTGCATCAGCCGTGGGTGCCTGGACCGGCGGAAACAACGTCGGAAACCTGCGATTCCTGATCGTGGCCGATGCATCCGTCCAGAATCCCCATGGAGTTGCCGTTCAGAAAAGTCTGGAAGCGGCTGGGGCAGAAGTTCGCACGGCCATTGTGCCTTCAGGCGAACAGTCAAAGTCCTACGCTCAAATGCAATTGCTGTACGATCAGCTCGTCGACATGGCGGCCGATCGACGTACGATTGTCGTGGCTGTCGGAGGTGGCGTAACGGGTGATCTGGCTGGCTTCGTGGCCGCCACCTATGCGCGAGGCCTGCGATTTGTGCAGGTTCCAACAACGTTGCTCTCCATGGTGGACAGCTCCGTCGGCGGAAAAACCGGCATCAATCATCCTCGAGGAAAAAACCTGATCGGGGCATTTCACCAGCCGATTGGAGTACTCATTGACCTCACAACCCTTGCTACGCTTCCCGACCGCGAGTATCGATCCGGGTTGGCCGAGGTCGTGAAGTACGGAGTGATCCTCGATCACGAGTTCTTTGATTACCTGGAAAAGAATGTTGACGGCCTGAACGCACGCGCTCCGGGAGTTTTGCGACACGTCGTTGCTCGCAGTTGCGAACTGAAGGCTGACGTGGTTCGCCAGGATGAATATGAAACCACCGGACTACGAGCCGTGTTGAACTATGGTCACACCTTCGGCCATGCCTTTGAGGCTCTCTCCGGGTATGGCGGACTTCTGCATGGCGAAGCCGTCTCCATCGGGATGATCTGCGCGAGTCGGCTGGCGGAATCCTTAAATCGAATCACGCCCAAAGAGACTGCTCGTCAAACCGATTTGCTGGCTCAACTGGGACTTCCTGTTGCCGTCCCTCAGGAGCTCCACAGCCGACAACAGGACATCGTGAATTGCATGATGCTCGACAAGAAGACGGAAGGCCGTGAATTGAGATTCGTGCTGCCATCCTGCATCGGTCATGTCGAGGTCGTTAAAGGTGTGACGCCAGACCAGGCCTTGAACTGCCTGTGAATTCAAGGGCCTGTAAAGATCTGTTGACACTGAGGCTATGCAGAGTGTCCAGAGTTCTTTCGCATTCGCCAAGGTCCGCCAAAATGTGTGCAAACGTTAACACAGAAGCACACGCCTCAACATTATGCAACCAAAGCACTTAGGCCATTGCGCCGGGGAAATCCCTGTATTGAGGCTAGAGATTGCGACCAGTCGGCACGGTGTTGGCATTCCTCAACATCATGGAAGGTGACTCAGTGTGTCGCTGGATCAGCAAACGGGATGAATGCTGACAAGCGTGCGGAAGTCGTCGACTTTCGTGAATGAATGAGCTTTGGCCAAAGACATTCTTCCACGCGAACAGTTACCTGACATAACTCTCTCTCG